>CAZSQK010000004.1:0-170454 GCA_964608645.1 uncultured Solibacteraceae bacterium
TTTCATCGCACCCTTACTGCCGCCCGGAGGGTATTCCCTGTCGGCGGTGAAGCCCGGTTTCAAGCGCACCACGATTCTCAGCCTGCGATTGACGGTCGATCAGAAACTGCGCGTCGACGTAGTCCTGCCGGTGGGCGACGTCAGCGAGTCGGTCGAAGTTCGTGGCGCGGCTCCGCTGGTAGAAGTGGACACCTCGGAGATGGGCGGGACGATCGGCGAATCGCAGGTCCGCAACTTGCCGCTGAACGGGCGCGATTTCGTGCACTTAACAAGGTTGCTACCCGGCGTTCTGCGCGGTCTGCCCGGGGCCAACATCGATGGTTCGGGCAGCATCGCCTGGCGGATGTCGGCTTCATTTGCCGCCAACGGCCAGCGCGTCCGCGACAACAGCTTTCTGCTCGACGGTGTCGACAACAATGAGATGTTCGTCAACTCAGTGGTCGTGTTTCCCAGCGTGGAGGCAATCGAAGAATTCAAGGTGCAGACCAGCACGTACGCTCCCGAGTTCGGACGTGCGGCGGGCGGTGTTGTGAATATTCAGGTGAAATCAGGCAGCAACCAGATTCACGGCAGCGGCTTTGAATATTTCCGTAACGACCGGCTGGATGCGAACGACTGGTTCAATAACCAATTCGGACGCCGCAGACCGCCTCTTCGCCAGAATCAGTTTGGCGCAACCTTGGGCGGCCCGATCCGGCGCGATCGAAGCTTTGTGTTTGTCGATTACCAGGGATGGCGGCGGCGCGAAGGCCAGACGTATTTATCCAACGTTCCCACCTTAGCCATGAAGAGCGGCGATTTCTCGGAGCTGAACCGGCCGATTTACGACCCGCTGGGACAGGCGCCGTTCGTGAACAACCGCATACCGGCCGCGCGATTCGACCTGGCCGCCAAGAACATCCTCGACCAGCTTTATCCAGATCCGGACGTTTCGGGCGCCCGAGCCGCGAACGGACAAATCATCAATAACTTCCTATATAACCCGGTCCTGAAGCGACAGGACGACCAAATGGACGCCAAGCTGGACCAGCAGTTCTCGTCCAACAATCACTTCTTCGTTCGGTATAGCTTTGAGCGGACGGAGCGTTTTCTACCGGCTACACTGCCGCATGGCGACGACGGGTTCACCTTCGGCGCGGGCGAGGGGCTGATCCGTGCGCAAAGCGTCGCGCTCAACGACACCCATACTTTTGGCGCGCACTGGATCAACGAATTTCGCGCGGGATTCAGCCGCTTTGCCAACAAAGTGAACCCGATCGATTTCGCCAACAATCTCTCGGCGAAGGTCGGCATTCCGGGAATCAATATCACGAGTTTCGCCAGCACGATCTCACGAATCGAGTTCCAACCCGACGACATCCGCAGCCTCGGACCGAGCGCGAATCAGCCACTCTACGCTTTCATGCCCACATTCCAGGTGCTGGATAACGTGACGCGCGCCCGTGGCCGTCATACCGTGAAGGCCGGATTCAGCTACACCCGGCGGCGGCTGAACATTCTGAACGTCGACAATCCGGTCGGACAGTTCATCTTTCAGCCCAACCTCACTTCCAACTGCGCGGGAATCGCCGCCGGCTGCGCACTGAATGCGAATAGCGGATTTTCGGTGGCGAGCTTTCTGCTTGGCTACCCCACTCAAATCAGCCGGCAGCTCATATCGGGCATGACTGGCGAGCAGCGACCGGAACTAGGCGCGTATTTGCAGGATGATTTTCGCGTCTCCTCCCACCTGACGTTGAACTTCGGCCTCCGGTGGGATCTGCTGACGCCGTTCGTGGAGGATCACGACCGCCAGTCAAACTTCGATATGGGAACGGGGAAGTTTGTTGTGGCGTCCCCCGAAGCCACGTTCTCTGACGGGCGCCGGCTCGGCAGAAAGCTGCAAGAGACGCACTACCGCGACTTCGGGCCCCGCTTCGGCTTCGCCTGGAATCCTCTGGGCGTGAGCCGGCTGGTGGTGCGCGGAGGCTACGGAGTGTTCTGGAACAATCCGCTGACCGCCACATCGGGCATGAAGATGACCAATCCGCCGTTCCTGCTCTCGACGAACCTGACCACGACCCTGCTGCCGAGCTTGCGGTTGTCGAACGGACTGCCGTCGCCTCCGCAGCCCGATCCTGCGCGGGAACCCGAAGGATCGACGCGCTCCATCTTCGATCCCGATTTCCGCGACGGGTATGCGCAGCAGTGGAATCTCAACCTGCAGCGGCAAATCGGCAGGGATTCCATGATCGAGGTTGGCTATGTGGGATCAAAAGGCGTGGGACTGATGATGAAGAGTGACATCAACCAGGCGCCGCCGGTGTTCGGCGTGACCAATGCCGACGTGAACCGGCCTTTCATCGCAATCTCCCCGAAGTTGCGGCAGCTCTCGCAAGCGCAGAGCCGGAACGGATCCATCTACCATTCCGTGCAAGCCAAAGCGGCGCGGCGGTTCTCGCACAACCTGACCTTCCTCAGCGCATACACGTTCGGCAAAGTCATAGACACGGTATCGGACACCGAGGACCTGCCGCTCAGTTCGACGAATCTGAGGATGGAGCGGGGCGTCGCCCGGTTCGACGTGACCCATAATTGGGTCAGCAACTGGACGTGGCAACTCCCGGGCGTAGGCAAGCTGCGAGGCGGATGGGAGATCAGCGGCATCTTGCTGCTGCGCACCGGGCTGCCTTTTACCGTGATGCAGTCGCAGAGCATGCTATCGACGGGAACGCAAAACCGGCCGGACCGCCTGGCGTCGGGGGCCCTGTCGAACCCGACACCGAATCGCTGGTTCGACCTGTCCGCCTTCCGTCCCACTGCGGATAACACCGCGACCTTCGGCAGCGCCGGCCGGGACATCCTGCGTCAGCCGGGTCAGGCGCAGGTAGACCTATCGCTTGTGAAGACCACACGAATCGCGGAACATCTGCGGCATCAAATCAAGCTCGAGATGTTCAACGCGCTGAACCGTCCGCAGTTCGGGGCGCCTGGCAGCACGATCGGAACAGGGAGCGCGGGCGTGATTTCGAGCCTGCTGTTTAATACTCCAATGCGACAGGTTCAACTCGTGATGAAGCTGCTGTTCTGACTTCGAACACGGTCCGCTCAAAGAACCAAAAAGAGCATCAGATTCCCTCAGATTTACCTTAAGGGAAGTGGTGGGCGCTCGCGGGCTCGAACCGCGGACCTTTTGCTTGTAAGGTCCACGGTCGTGTGAATCCATCCAGCGGCGCACCCAGAAGTCAACGACGCGCGGGCATCATGATTGGCCGGCTAAGCCGACCATTCGGACGGAACTGAGCAGACAACTTAGGAATTGCGGTTCTGTCCAACCTGGAGGTCCTCTCAGCTGAATTCGCGTGCTTACTTAGTCGCTGCCTTCACCTTGCGCTCGACTTCGTCTGGAAAATTGACCAGGAACACGACCGTCGGCCGCGTGTCTTTGTCCGGGTTTTCGAGTGGGAGCTGCGCCACGATACGGCTGCCGTCCGGCAATACGGAAAATGTCGGGCCATTATTACCTGGTCCGAGCCTGCCTTCATACCATCTGCGCGGGGCGCCGTGCCGGAACTCGTTACCCTGGACCGAGTTCGAGACGGCCATCACCACCCCGCCCGACCTGAAAAATAAGTCGCCCCGAGCCGTCCATTGCGGGTTGGTCCCGCCATCCTGCGAGATTTGCCACTTCCGGTCGAGATTGGGAAACGGTCGCACATAGATCTCAGGCCGCCCGCTCTCACTCGAGGAATAGGCCAGCCAGCGGCCGTCCGGGGAGAACGCAGCGCCGGAGCCTGAGGTCAATCGTCCTCGATCGGGGAGAAGGACCCGAGGAGATCCGAGATGTGGCTCGTCCGGCGCGGCATCGTCAAAAGGAATGAGGGTAATTCCCTCTTGCGTGCCCGTGAGCAGCCCTCGCCCGTCCGGGGTGAATCCGCTTGGCGATCCAACCAGATTGAGTGGGCGCTGCTGGCTGGAGCCGTCAGCGCGTATCCAATGGAGGGTTTGATCGGCGTCCTCGTAAAGAATGTGGCGGCCATCGCGAGCCCAGATCGCCTCGGTCGCCTGCTTCGATGAGGTGAGCCGCGAACGGTTGCGCGTTTCCAGGTCGTAAATCCAGAATTCGGCGCCGTCGGCGCCAGCCACTCGAAAGAGAATTCGCTTGCCCTCGGGCGAGAGGTGAACCTGCGAATACAACGCTGGAGGAAAGGGAAGCGGCTCGATGCGGCCGGAAGCGTCCAGCCACCCGATCGTAGAGAGATCTGAATTGGCGCCGGGACGATAGGCGGCGACCCCCGTGTTCGAAAGACTGAAGGACGATCCGCCGGCCCCGCGCCCGGTTACCACATCTTCCAGAACGGGGACCGCCGGTTCACGGACCTGCATCTTATCGGGATCGAAGGGGAGGGCCAGGAGCGTATTGGCGCGCGCGAACAACACATAACCCTGGCCCGAAGGTCCGAGCACGTATCTCGGCGCGAATCCGCCGTGATAGAGCACGGCGCGCTGCCTGGTCTCCAGGTTCTGCGCGACGATATCGGCGTCGTCGTAGTTGCCGCCATGAGCTGCCGCCGTGAACAACAGGATTTTCGAGCCCGGCAGCACGAACGGCGCGCGGTGCGTGACCTCGCCGCGCGAGGAGTCGAAACTAGTAACGGGTTCCGGTTTGCCCCCGGAGACCGGCACGCGAGCTATGGTGGAGCGCGCCGATGTTGGCAAATAAAGATTGGCGTCATCTGCCCAGGACATCCCGATTCCGCCGCCGTTTCCGTCCGCGATCTTGACCGGGGAGCCTCCCGTAATCGGGACTTTACGCGGGCCGGCTCCGCTGCTGACGAAAGCGACCCACTGGCCGTCGGGTGAGATTGCAAACTCGTTCGCGGCTTCGGCGCCGGCGAGGGGTCGCGCGTCGCTCTCATCCAGCCTGCGAACCATAATCTGGCCGGCCTGACGAAGAAAGACGATTCTGCTCCCGTCCGGAGATATCACTCCTCGCCCTGGAGGCTCTTCCACTTCGAACCGCATCAGAGGACGCAGCCCAACCGTCGACACGCCCTTGGGAATCGCCAGTACGGCTACAAGGGCGCCCGCCAAAGCGACCGCTGCAATCCAGCCCCAAGGGCGCGATGGCGTTGCCGGCGTCGCGGCAATTTCCGGCTCCTCGAGCAGCAGCCGGGCGCCGCTGATATCTCGCAGCCGCTGCTTGGGATCGCGCATCAAGCACAGTCGCAGAAGCTTCCGGAAGCGCGAGGGGACATCGTTTAGATCCGGATCGCGCGTCAGCACCGCCGCGATCGTGTCGCTCACGGTTTCCCCGTTGAAAAGCTGTTTGCCCGTGAGCAATTCATAGGCGACCACGCCGAAGCTCCAGATATCGGCGCGCTTATCGACGGCTTGCCCACGAGCCTGCTCCGGAGACATGTAAGCCGCAGTGCCGATAATCATGCCGAGTTGCGTCGCGCGCATGGTCATCGTTGGGGAATTGGCGGCGTCCGGCGAACGGGTCGTTTCCGTGGAGAGCGCCTTGGCGAGCCCGAAATCGAGAATCTTGAGCTGTCCATCCGGCGTTATCGTGAGATTCGCGGGTTTGAGGTCGCGATGGACGATTCCGCGGTCATGCGCATATTCGAGTCCATCGATGAGCTGCTGAATGAGCCTCAGCGCCTCTTCAGAGCTGAGCGGACCGGAAGGAGCGTTTCCTTCCACCAGTTCCATGATGAGCGCCCGTTCTTCGACGCCGTAGACGTGCGCAATATTTTGATGGTTCAGCGCTGCCAGCACTTGCGCCTCGCGGGTAAATCGCGCCAACCGATCGGGATCTGAAGCGAACGCTTCCGGCAACACTTTGATCGCGACATCCCGATTGAGCTTGGTGTCCGTCGCACGATACACCGCGCCCATGCCCCCTTCACCAAGCTTCGAAACAATCCGGTAATGAGCGATCGATTCTTGTGGAATCATCCGATTCGATTTCTACGCATCGTATCACCTTGGAATAGTTCCACACCGTTCTCGAACGCGGTGTTCGAGCCGCGTGATCCAGTCCTTGATCGAGTACACTGGTCTGTTGCCTTCAATGCGCCTCGCCGCCGGCGACAAACTCGGCCCGTACGAAATCCTTGCGCCTATCGGTGCGGGCGGCATGGGCGAAGTATGGAAAGCGCTCGATCCAAGGCTGAATCGGTTTGTTGCTATCAAAATCCTGAAGGGCGGGCACAACTCACGATTTCAGCAGGAGGCGCGCGCCATTGCTGCGTTGAACCATCCGCACATTTGCACGTTGCACGACGTGGGACCCAATTACCTCGTGATGGAGTTCCTCGACGGCGCCCCGGTGAAGGGCCCGATGCCGCTCGAGGATACGCTGCGGATCGGCGTCCAGATCGCGAACGCACTCGCGGCCGCGCATAAGCGCGGGATTCTGCACCGCGATCTAAAACCGGCGAACATTCTGGTTACGGAGAGCGGGGCCAAGCTTCTCGATTTCGGTCTGGCCAAAACTACGGCCGGTTCAGGCGATGAGGCTGCAGCCACAAAGACGGTCGACGGCACAATTGTGGGCACGGCAGCCTATATGTCGCCGGAACAAGCGCAGGGAAGAATTGCCGACGAGCGCTCGGAAGTGTTCAGTTTTGGCTCGGTGCTGTACGAAATGCTGTCCGGCAGAAGGGCATTCGCCGGGGATTCGATGATCGACGTCCTAAGCTCCGTCATTCGTGACAACCCGCCTCCTCTCACATCCGCATCGGGACTGCGGAGCATCGTCGAGCGCTGTCTCAGGAAGAATCCTGCCGAGCGTTTTCAGAATATGCATGAAGTGACGGCCGCACTGGAGCACTCGGCCGTTGCTAACCCGCCGGAGAGCCAGCCCTCCATCGCCGTACTTCCCTTCGCGAATCTGAGCGGCGACAAAGAAAACGAGTACTTCAGCGATGGCCTTTCCGAAGATATTCTGAATGCGCTGAGCCAGATCGAAGGCCTCAAAGTTGCGGCCCGGGCTTCCTCCTTTTCCTTCAAAGGCAAAGGCGCCGAGATGCCGGAAATCGGGGCCAAGCTCCGCGTCCTTCACGTCCTGGATGGGAGCGTCCGGCGTTCCGGTAACCGCGTTCGCGTGACCGTACAGCTTGTGGACACCACAAACGGTTATCAGCTATGGTCGGACCGCTATGACCGGCAGATGGAGGACATTTTCGAAGTTCAGGACGAGATCGCGCGGGCCATCGCGGATAAGCTCAAGGTGACCATCGGCGCCGCCGTCAAGCAATCCACGAAGAATACGGAGGCCTATGATCTTTACCTCAAAGGCCGCCATTTTTGGCACCAACGATCGCCCGGCACTATGCGCCTGGCGATCGAGGCATTCGAAGAGGCCATCCGGCTGGACCGTGAATATGCGTTAGCCTACGCCGGCCTGGCGGACTGTCATGGCATCTTTCGAATTTATGGCTGGGTCAGGAAGGAAGAGGCGCAGCCAAAGGCCCATGCAGCCGTGACACAAGCGATGAATCTCAATGCTTCGCTTTGGGAGGTCCAGTTCTCTCGCGGGCTGTACACTTTGTTTTTCGAACACAACTGGCGTGAGGCGGAGCCTTACCTCGCCAGGGCGATCGAAATCAATCCCGCATCTTCCCTGGCACAGGTCTATTACGGCGTCTTTCTGGCCATGTCGGGGCGGAGGGAGGTTGCTCTCGCGAAGTTGAGAGTTGCCAGCCGGCTGGATCCCCTCTCCACATTTATTCACGTCTTTCAATCCTGCTCACACTTTTTCCTGGGAGATTTCGAGGCATCGGAGCGTGCGGCGGGCCACGCGCTCAACCTCCAGCCGGGCTCTTTGTTCCCGGCATGGATGCGGGGGCTGGCACTCTGCAGGCTCGGGCGCAATGCGGAGGCGATCAATCTCCTCGAACAAGTGCTGGAGGTCTCCCGAGCGCCGATTTTTCTCGGATTCCTGGGCATAGCCTACGGACGGGCCGGGCGGAGCGAGGATGCACAACGGTTGCTGCGTGAACTGGACGATCGAGCCAGCCGCGGCGAATACGTTACCCCCATAGCCCGCATCTATATCCATATCGGTCTCAATGACCTTCCCGCCATGCGCCGGACGTTGGGAGAAGCAGTCGAAGATCTTACCGTATTGTTCCTCTGCGTCGCGATCCAATTCTTCCCGGAAGAGGTTCGCAACGACCCCGAGATTCACCGGTTGCTGCTCCAGATCTGAGACGGCGTCAGTCCCTTCAGCGAGTGGGCGCCTTCGTTCGCAATTCTTCGAACCAGTTGAGCACCACGTTGATCTGCGTGGGGATGGCGCGCGGATCGGGGCGCAGGATCAGAAACCGTTTGCCATCCGGCGATACCGCGTAGCCGGCATGGTTGGGATTGCGCCCCCAGGCGGCGGACGCATCGAACAGTTTCCGCGGCTCTCCGACCGAAACCACGCCGGACGAATTCAAGTTGATGCCGGCCGCCATAAACGCATTGTTCCGGCGAAAGAAAAGCTCCCTTCCATCCGGAGACCATCGGGGCTCGCTGCCGCCGCCGGAGGAGACGGCCACGGCGTCCTCCGGCTTGGCAAGGGAACGGATGTACACTTCGTAGCGCCCGGCATCGGCGATGGCGGTGGGCGGACCGCCGCCCCGGGACGCAGTCAGCAGCTTGCCTCCGGCGAAGAAACCAATCCGGCTTGCATCCGGCGAGAAGAAGGGGCAACATGCGCCCTGGCTGCCGGGAACCTCGGCCGATTCCAGGCTGTCGAGCGGCCTCACGTAGAGGCGGGATATGCCATCGGCGCCATTCGCTGTGTAGACGATGGTGCGGCCATCCCGCGACACAGCTGGCGCTCCTCCCGTGAGCACTTGTCCCGGCGGCAGGGAAATCGAGAAGCGCGTGACTCCGGATGCCGCAGGCCGTCCCTGCACCACCCAAAGGCCGATGGACGCCAAAGCAACGGCTGCGCCGAGGCCTGCCGCGGCCCACGGCAACCGATGGCGCCTGGGGACAACGGCGGCCGGCGGCGGAGGAGCCGGCGCGAGAACCTCGGACCCGCTCAGTGCGATCCGAGCTTCCCCGATATCACGGAGCCGCCGCTTGGGGTCCCGTTCGAGGCAGCGTTCTAACAGCCGGCGCACGGCCGGCGGCGCGTCCGGCGGCAGAGCGCTCCAATCGATGGGCGCGCGCAGGACTTCAGCGAGCGTATCGGAAACCGTTTCACCCCGGAACGGCATGCGGCCGGTGAGCATTTCCATCAGGACCACGCCGAACGCCCAGATATCCGCGCGCTTATCCACGGCGGCGCCGCGGGCCTGCTCGGGCGCCATGTAAGCCGCGGTGCCGAGAATCATACCCGCCTGCGTCATGTGAATCGAGAGCGTCGGTGAGATGGTGGGGCCGGCGGCGGTGGAGTGCGCGGTCTCTTCGACTACTTTGGCCAGACCGAAATCCAGTAGCTTGATGACGCCATCGGCAGTGACCTTGATGTTGGCAGGTTTGAGATCGCGGTGGATCACGCCTTTTTCATGCGCAGCCTCCAAGCCCGCGGCGATTTGAGCGGCATAGCCAACGGCGATCTCACACGGGAGGGGCCCCTGCAACTCCTGGCCCTCGACCAATTCCATCACGATTGCGCCCTGCTCGATGCCGTAGATGGCCGCGATGTTCGGATGGTTCAGGGCTGCCAACAACTGCGCCTCGCGCTCGAAGCGCGCCATGCGAGCGCCATCTTCGGCGAACGCCGGCGGCAGCACTTTGATAGCGACATCGCGATTGAGTTTTGTGTCGGTGGCGCGATAGACGGCGCCCATGCCGCCTTCGCCCAGCTTGCAGGTGATGCGGTAATGGGCGATCGATTGTTGGGGGCTCATCGCGATTGTCAGGGCATGGTATCACTTTCGGCCGTATGCCGCGCAAACAGGAAACTGAACCAGAGCCGTAGCTCGCAAAGTTCGAGTTCCTGTTTGCCGGCTACTCAGCCTGGGCCGGGCTACTGAGCCTCGCGTCTTAGCTCCGCCGCCCAGTTGAACACGACAACCGTCTGGGAAGCGGGCTGATCAGATTCGATCTCCAGGAAGCGCTCGCCATCCGACGCGGGCCAAAACGTGTATGCGCTAAGACCGGCGGCGCCGCCAGAACGCCGCAGTTTGAGCAGCGGTTTGGGAACGCTCGTCTCGATCCTGCCACTGGTCGATCGAACTTCTACGCTCATCACTGTTCCATCGGGCCTCTGGAAAAGGATCTCCCTTCCGTCCTTCACCCAAGCGGGGGACGATCCCCCATCGATGCTGACTTGATGACTTTCGCTCAACGACGGGAACAAACTCACGATGACCTGTGGCACACCCGTTTCCGAAGTGGTAAAGACCACGTGCTTTCCGTCCGGCGCGAAACGAAGATCGAATCCTTTGGATCCCGGAGTCGATAGTGGCTCCACCTGCTGACTTCCGTCCGCCCGGAGTAGCGTCCAGTGCTCTCCACCGATATCGGTGCACAGCAGGAATCGGCCATCCGGCGACCAGTCATTGGCGTAAAGCGGAGAGGGGCCGAGCCGCCTGGAGCCGGCGGAAGCGGGATCCAACTCGAGAATCCCCTGGGAAAACGCCAAATTGACCGCGACCCTTTGCGCATCGTGCCGCCATGGGCCAAGCACAAACGTGGTCT
Source organism: uncultured Solibacteraceae bacterium (assembly GCA_964608645.1). Taxonomy (GTDB): domain Bacteria; phylum Acidobacteriota; class Terriglobia; order Bryobacterales; family Bryobacteraceae; genus CAZSQK01. Next base: position 10,630 of record CAZSQK010000004.1, read on the forward strand.
CGCCGCTGCTGCTCGAGATGCGTCTCAGTCCGCCGGTGGACAAGTCCACCATCCAGAGATCGCCGCGCGTTCGCGGCGCCAGGCGAACCACGGCGCTCTTGTTATCGGGCGCCAGCCTCACAGACATGTACGCTGCCGGCTTGCCGACAGCCGCCAGCCGTTTCCCATCGCGGCCGTACCAGGCGAGCTGCCCCAAACTGGGTTCGGGAGCAGCGCGATAGGCCAACACTCCACCTGAGAACGAGTAGGGGGCCCGTCCAGTGGGACTGTGCGGGTAAATTCCTTCGGCCACCGGAACGGGGTTGCCGGTCAATTGAAAGCTTCCGAGGCTCATGCGTTGGGCGAAAAGTGTCGTGCCCCGAAGAAAGAAAAGGTAGTCAGGCGGCGACCATGCTCCGTGGCCGAGGCTGAGCACGACTTTGATGCGCGCCGCAGAACCGAGCTCCTGGACGTAGATCGCGTTTTTGGATTGATCCTGGTTACCTGCAAAGTAAAGAGAGTGGCGGCCATCGGGCAAAAATTGGGGCCAGGCATGACGGTTTTCACCGCCGGAATCATCCAGTTTCGTCACGGCGGTAGCCAACCCGCCGCCAGCGGGCACAAGCATGACGGGCGAACCGGGGCCAAGGGAGAAGAGGATGTCGCCTGCCGAATTCCAGGTCCCGCCCTCGCCGGCCACCTTCAGACCGCCAGCCCTCGGCGCATCGCAGAGGGTCAGCGGGGAACCGCCGCCGGCCGGGATCTTCTTCAGCTTCTCTTCGGCGAAAAACGCGAGGAACTGGCCATCCGCGGACCAGAATGGCGAATTCGCGCCTTCCGTCTGGTCCAGACGATGGGCCGAAGGCGACCCGATGGGGCGAATCCAAAGCGCGCTGTTCCCGTCAGAGCCAATCGCAACCAGGGCGAGGTTACGTCCGTCCGGCGATGCGGTCAATTGTTCGGTTTGGCCGCCCGGCTCCCGTCAGGCCAAGCCAGCACGAAACGGGATGTGGGGTGATCGGCAGTCTTGGGGCGGATCCACTCCACGACGCCTACGGCGGCGAGGACAATCGAGAGCAGAGCGGCGATCGCCCACGGCAGCCGGCCTCGGCGGCCGGAATGGGCCGCGGCGGCTGCGTCCCCTGCGGCCGTTGGCGGTTCCTCCAGGATTATGCGCGCTTCGCCGATATCGCGCAGCCGTAGCTTTGGATCTTTGCGCAGACAGCGTTCCAGCAAGCGCCGGATGTGGGGCGGGGTATCCTGCGGGAGCGCGCTCCAATCCGGGTCCTTGGTGATCACCGCTGCCAACGAGTCGCTAACTGTTTCTCCTCCGCCGAACAAGCTTTGGCCCGTGAGCAGTTCGAAAAGCACGACCCCGAATGCCCAAATATCCGCCCGCTTGTCCACGGGTTTTCCGCGCGCCTGCTCGGGCGCCATGTATGCCGCGGTCCCCAGGATCATACCCGCCTGGGTCATCCCGAGAGAGATCGTAGGCGACACGGTGGGCCCGGAGGAAGCCGCCGCCGCCGTTTCAGTCCCGGCCTTGGCGAGACCGAAGTCCAGAATCTTGACGATTCCCTCGGGAGTGATCTTGATGTTGGCGGGCTTCAGGTCGCGGTGAATGATGCCCTTTTCGTGAGCGCCTTCCAGTCCTGCGACAATTTGCCGCGCGTACTCCAGTGTAGTGTCGAGCGCGACGGGGCCGCGGAGTTCCTCGCCCTCCACCAACTCCATCACGATGGCGCCCTGCTCAATACCGTAGATCGCGGCGATATTGGGATGGTTCAGCGATGCGAGGACTTGGGCCTCCCGTTCAAAACGGGCCATGCGAGCGCCATCCTGCGCGAACGCTGGGGACAGAACTTTCAGGGCAACATCGCGATGGAGCCTGGTGTCGGTGGCCCGGTATACCTGGCCCATGCCGCCTTCACCGAGTTTCGCAACAATGCGGTAATGGGCGATCGACTCTTGCGGGTTCATCAGGCGATTTCAGGAATGGTATCACTTTCCGGGCGAGCGACGCGCTAACAGCAAGTTGGTATTGGGATGTCAGATTTAACTAATAGAGGATTCTGATGAGTTCCCCCTCTGGCCAAGTTGAACCGCCATCTCGCCTTAGGGCGGAACTCGCTGTAGTTGATTTTGTAGATGAGAGTTCCTCAAAGAGCCACAAGGAGCATCAGATTCCCTCAGATTTGCTTTATCGGATCGCGCAATTGAAAATAAAGGCTTTATTTTGTAGTGGTGGGCGCTCGCGGGCTCGAACCGCGGACCTTCTGCTTGTAACGTCCAAGCTCCTGTGCGATTTCATTCAAAGCTCTCTCCGTCGATTCAACAACTTGCAAGTTCCGAGGCCCTTCCGGTGTTGAACTGTGAGGATCTTTTGCACTACAGATTTTTACGGCATACCGGGCGGCGAGCGCCCATGAGCTCGTAGCATCTGAAACAACGCAACGACGTTCTTCGGGCGACCCTCTGCTCTTTAAGCAGATGGCCGAGAAATGTGTGCCGATCTCGATGCCAAACAGATTTTCGCGCCAACTTTGGGTTTGCCGAAAACTGGACACGCGGAAGGTAAACACTAGGCCGTAAGCAGGAAGCAGTCCAGAACGTGGATGTCTTCGATTTTTATTGCCGGGCGATTAATCACCACGTCGTGCCTCGACGGGCAAAGAAATGCAACTGTAGAACGTCGCGTTGCGGCTATCTTCACCTCAAAAGGGGCCGCGCGCAAAAGAGGCGTCAATCTGAATGGGATTCAAGCGCTGCCACTCGCCAACGTAAGAATTGTCCAGCATCGTTCCAAGCGGTTGCAGCGCCGGAGCCATCTCCGGGTATCCCGGCCACAACACTGAAACTATTCGGCTCGATCGCCATGACGTCGGGTCAAGGCGATAACTGCTTCCACGAAGCGGACTCGTTCCGGAGATGGAACGTACATACGTTCGTTCAAGGGAGTTCCGAATCGCGCGTTGAAATCATTCAGTCTGGCGAACCCGGAAAGCAGCTTTCGAGGATTCAGTCCCAGATCGGCGAGAGTGAATATCGCGATCGCATCGCAACGCAGCTCCAATTCCTGCGTGGTCGGCGCATCGTGGGTGTCGAGTGCGTGTTGGTACTTGTCCCAAAAATAGTCGTGTCCCAATTCATGCGCGGCCAAGGCCTGTAATTCGTTAGCATCCAGCTGCCGAAGTGCGGGCGCCGAGACCAGGAGGAGCGATCGGGCATGAAGGCCTACTGCCGCCTGAACGACATCGATGAGCTTCACCTCGATGGCGCGGTCGCGGTGATGGTACTGGAGAATCGGCAGAATCGCCGACAGCTTCTGTGCCTCCTTGACAGACGGCTGCAGCTCACCTTTCGCCGGAAGCGCGGCGCGGATTCGAGCCAAATCTTGCGGGGAAAGTTCGGGCTTCCGGATCGCATCCAGGATCGCGCGAAACCCGGATGGCTGCACGCCTGTAAAGTCATCCAACACGCGCGCTGCCACCGGCCCCAAACCGTGCTTCGCCGGCAAGGGCTGGGCCGCTGCCAAACCCAGGGCCAGAGCGAATGCCAGCCTGCACGGAATGGCTGCAAGACGTTGGGACATAGCTGACCTCAAGCCGCGGTCGCGCGGATAAGTGGTTTGCATCGGGCCGGGAAGATCCTGCCTTGCCCCGAGTGTGACCTTTTACTTACAAGAGCCCTCTCTTCTTACATCGCTGGGTTTACCCCGGTCGATGGACCAGGGTTCAATTCGTCTTCAACTTTTGGTTAACCGGCAACTAACTGAAATAAAATCCGTTAGCTGGTCTTCAACCGCAACGTCAGCTTGCTTCCGCCGGGTCGTCCGGCGTAGACTGATTGCCTGCCCATGGCGTTACCAAGTGGAGGAGCCCCGCCGATCCCGGCATCCCAGCGAGAGGAGCCCCGTCGCGAGGTAGTCCGCTTCAGTTCGTTTGTTGCCGATTTGAAAGCCGGAGAGCTACGCAAAGACGGCCGCAAACTGAGACTTCAGGAACTACCCTTCCGGCTGTTGACCGCTCTGCTAGCGCGCCCCGGTGAGGTGGTCAATCGGGAGGAACTCCAAGCCAAGCTCTGGCCCGGCGGCACGGTCGTGGATTTCGAACGCGGCCTTGGGACAGCCCTTAACAAACTCCGCGAAACTTTGGGCGACTCGGCCTCGGCCCCGAGCTTCATCGAAACCATCCCACGCCGAGGCTACCGCTTCATCGCCACGATAGAATCAGATAAACCGGAGGAACTCGAGTCGAACGAGGCAGTTCCAAAGACAGCTCGATCAGTTTCTCCGGAGCCCACCTCCGCTGCCGTGCGCCCCGCGCGGAGATTTGTTCTGGTCGCCATGGCGGGGGTCCTCGTGATTGCGCTCGCTAGCGGCGCGGCTTACTCCACTTTCGTAACGGGCGCACGCCGCTCCGGCGAGTCGGAGGTGCTGGTTCTTGCCAATTTCACGAACACCACTGGCGAAGATGTGTTTGACGGGGTCCTCCGCCAGGCTGTGGCGTTCGAGCTGGAGCAGTCGTCCTTCCTGAAGATCATGGACGACGAGGAAATGAACGAGACGCTGCAACGCATGGGCCGCTCACCGGGTGAGCCCATCACGATTGAGGTCGCCCGCGGTGTGTGCGTGCGCGAAAGAGAGAGAGGAATAATCGGCGGCTCCATCGCCCGCCTGGGGAAGACCTATTTGATTGCGCTTCAGGCGATCAACTGCCAGACGGGCGCGACGCTTGCCCGCGATCAGGCCGAAGCCGAAGATAAAGAGCACGTGCTCAAGGCGGTGGCGACGGCCGCCAGCGGCATGCGGGCGAAGCTCGGCGAGTCTCTGAGTTCCATCCAGAAGCCGGACCGGCCCTCGGTGTTCGAGGTCCAGGTGAGCACTCCTTCGCTGGAAGCGTTTAAGGCTTATACCGTCGGCATTGATTTCCAGGGCCAGGGTAGATCGCGCGAGGCGATTCCGCACCTGCAGCGCGCCATCCAACTGGATCCCACGTTTTCCGCAGCTTACGATCTGTTGGCAGCAGCATATATGACTGCCGGCGATCGGGCTCACGGCTCCGAATACCTAGCGAAGGCTTACGCGTTGATCGACCACGCCAGCGAGCGCGAACGCCTTTTGATTTCCGGCCGCTACTATTTGGAAGTCACCCACGAGTTGAACAAAGCGATTGCCGCCTATGAGGTCCTTTTCCGCATCGATCCCCGCAACCCCAAACCGCACAGCCGGCTTGCTCAGGTCTACTCGGCCATGGGTGATTACGAGCGAGCGCTGCCAGAGTTTCTGGAGGCGATCCGGCTAGGACCCCGAATTCGAACGTACTCTTCCGCTTTGATGAGCACGTATATCAACCTCGATCGCCTCGACGAGGCGAAGGGCGTAATCGCGAGGGAGTTGGCACAGAATCCGGATGCGCCCTACGCGCACCATTACCGTCTGATCATCGCGTGCATACAGAATGACGATGTGGCTCGGGAGAGGGAAATTCAATGGTTCTCGGGCAGACCGGACGAGTATCGAAGCCTCCGCATTCAAGCCGACGATGCCGCCGCGCGGGGTGAGCGGCGCAAAGCGATTCTCCTTTACCAACAGGCGATCGAGATGGCGAGGCGGCAGGGTCTGACCATGGGGGGCCCGCCCCCGGCCCTGATCGATGCCCTAATGGGCGATTGCGCATCTGCGCAAAAGGCACGGTCAAATCCCGCTCTGGCGTACTGCGGGAACGGACCGGCATTGCGCCTGCCTGAAGAACAGGCGGCCAGGAATCCACCGGTGAACTCTGACCCTACGCCATTGCTTTACCAGCGGGGATTGTCCGATCTCCATACTCTCAAGGGCGCCGAATCAGCCGCCGAGTTCCAGAGGATCCTCGACCACAAGGGCCGGCACTGGGGAGTATTCTATTCACTTGCATATCTGGGATTGGCCCGCGCGTCGGCGCTTACGGGCGACACAGCAAAAGCGAGGCGGGCCTACCAGGACTTCCTCGCGGTATGGAAGCACGCCGACGCTGATATTCCCATCCTGATCCAAGCCCGCAAGGAATACGCGGCTCTGCCTCCGGCGACCGGGTTGTAGCTGACGTCTGCCCGCGGGACGACCTTCTCGCTCAGAACTAGAACCGGCGCACCGCTAAGCTTCTAGGCCTTCAGGCTGGATTGCCTTGGTCGCATGGTTCAGGACGCACTCGGCAGCGCGGATTTTGGGAGATTGCTCCGCCTTGTCGCCCAGCGCTTACCAATCCGGGGCGCGTTCTTTCCTGATTGCTCCTGCATCGCGCCAACCGGGAAGTTGGGTCTGGGATCTCAGATCCAAGTAAACAGAAAAATCTGATTGCACCACCGTGCAGCAGTTCTGAGACGCGGTTGGCTTCGCGAATCGCGCCAAGATGAACACGTCCGGGGCTTAGGCCCCAACTCGCTGTAGTCGATTTTGTAGCTGAAAGAGCCTCAAAGAACCAAAAAGAGCATCAGATTCTTTCAGATTTCCCTTTAGGGGTAGAAAATCACGATTGAAAATAAAGGCTTTATTATGAGGTGGTGGGCGCTCCCAGGCTCGAACTGGGGACCTTCTGCTTGTAAGGCAGACGCTCTAACCGACTGAGCTAAGCGCCCCTGCGGACACTTCATTCTACCCTGAGCCCGCACGATCCGTACCCGGCGTGGTAGAAGAGGTCATATGAAAGCACTCACTGCCACCATTCTGCTTAGCGTCGCCGCGGCGTCGGCGCAGGACGCCGCCAAAAAGGCGCCTGCCCGCCCGGGGCTTACCCTCACCACGACCGCCTTCGCCGACGGCGCCGAGATCCCAGCCAAATTCACGCAATCCGACCCCAAACCGATCTCGCCTCGGCTGCAATGGAGCAACGTGCCCGACAACACCGTCAGCTTCGTGCTCTACGTGCACGACCCCGACGTCGCGCCGCAGCGCAAGGTCGACGATGTCCTCCACTGGCTCGTCCTCAACATCCCCGGCACGGCTCGCGAAATGCCCGAGAACGTTCCCGCCGACGTCAAGCTGCCCGACGGATCGATCCAGTTGAAGAATCAGGGCGGCGTGGTCGGTTATCGCGGGCCGGGCGCGCCCGCCGCCGGACCGCATCACCATTACACGTTCGAGCTCATCGCGCTCGACACCAAGCTCGACCTCGGCCCTGACGCGACACGGGCCGACGTGCTCAAGGCCATCGACGGACACATCCTCGGCAAAGGCCTGATCGTCGGCCGCTTCCACCGGTGACGCGGGCGCGCTACCAGCCGCTCGGCCGCACCCAGAAGCTCTCCTGCCACGTCTGCCCCGGCGGGACCGACTGCAACTCCGCGTACGCGCCGCGATTCGCCATGTTCATCGCGTTCGTGATGCCCGCCATTGGCTCGAAACAGATGTACTTGTTCTGGCTGCCCGGCGCGTACACCACCACCGCCTTGTAATTGGGGCCGAAGACGACGTCGATCCGCTCCGATTTCCCCTGCACCCACATGGTCGCGCGGCCCGCTCCGTCGCGCACCAGGTCGCCGAACACATGATCGAGATTCAGGCCGCGCAACGGCCCGCCCTGCGGTTTCGGAATCAACTGCTCGATCGGCCGCTTCTCGCCCGCGGGCACTTTGTCCGGCGTCAGCACCCACTCCGATTTGGCCGCGATGCCGAACGTCCAGTCGTCGCGCGGGGCGTCGTTCACCTGAAAATACGGGTGGAATCCAATCGCCACGGGCATCGGCTCCGTGCTCAGGTTGTTCAGTTTGGTCTGCACTTCGAGCGTCCCGTCCTGCAGGCGATAGGTCATCTCGATGGTGTGCGCGAACGGGAACTGCGCCATCCACTGCGGCTGCCGGTAGAACTCCAGCCGGCTCGTCACCCAGGCTGCGCTACCGTCCGCCTTGGCCTCCACCACCTGCCACTGCGAAGCGTTTGTGAGGAAGCCGTGAATCGGATGGTTGTTCTGCCCAGGCCGCACGTTGCCGAGCTCCATGTTGAACGGATACTTCTTGCCGTTCGCGTAGAAAGCCGTTTCGTCGAGGCGGTTCGCCCAGGGGCCCAGAAACGGGATGCCGCTCATGCCGCGCGCGCCCTTGAGATACTCCTCGAGCGACGCGTAGGGAAAGCGAAGCGCGTCCTTGCCCTTGACGGTCATGCGAAACGCGCTGTTGCCGCGCGAGGGCATGATGAAAACGGAGGTCTGCGTCTTCGCATCCTCCAGCCGGATGACCTCGCCTTCGCGATGCGCCGCGTACTGCGCGAACGCGGGAACGATCCCTAGAAGTAAAGTGGCAGCCAGTCGCATACGCATAGCTTACAGCTTCTCCGCGGGAGACGCGGCCGCTAACGCTGCAATTCTCCTTTTTCGGCCGCTCCCTTTTCATCCAGCAACTGCGTAGACGACGCCGGGCCCAACACCGTCCAGTCGCGCAGCGCCCATACCACCTTCTTCTGCGGCGTCACCTCGATCAACTGCACGACCCGCGGCCAGTCCGCCTGCGGCACGCTGCCCACCCAGTTGTTGATCAGCGTGTTCCCGTTCGCCAGCCGCGAGACCTCCTGCACGGTGTAGAGCGGCATTCCCGGCAAATCGTCCTTGTTAATCTCCCAGACCGTCTCGCCCTTCGCGTTCACCTCCCGGACGTAGCCGTGCTGATTGCCGCTGATCAACGTATTTCCGTTCTTCAGCCGCACCGCCGCCCATGCCGATGGCGCCGGGACCGACCAAATCTCCTTCCCGCCGGGGGAATATTCCACGACCTTGCCGAGGTCGAGATGCGCCACCAGAAAGTTGCCGCCGGGAGTCATGCGGATGTGGCGGAACTGTCCGTGGACGCTCGCCGGATTTTTCGTCGCCAGCGTCAACTCCTGTTCCACGCGATTCGTGCGCTTGTCGAGAATCAGGGCTTTCGCCGGATTTCCGTTCTGCATAATCAGCACGCGCTGCTCGTCCACGGGCCACGCGGTGTGAATCTCCACGCCGGGCGGCCCGTCGTAGTTCCACACAATCTCATGGGCGGGCGTGATTTCGCTCGCGCCGAATTGCCGCGAGAACAGGATGTTGCCGTTGGCGAGCATGCTGCAATCCCCCAATTCGCCTTTGAGGGGGTTCGTGTACGACCACACGATTCGCCCGCCGCGCACGATATGCATCGCCTGGTTCGACGTGCTGCGGTTCTGCCATTCGCCGCAGTATAAGAAGGGATGCTGGGCCATTCCCTTCCCCGGAAGCGGCGCCTCCGTCTGGCCCGCCAGCGTGGAGAGCAGCGTTCCTGCGACAATAAGGACCTTGCCATCGGATAGCTTCACGAATACTGATATATCAATATTGAGCCGACGCGTCAATGAGAATCACGATCCCAGCCCTTCTGGCGATGGCGCTCCTACCCGCCATTGCAGCTAGCCGCCGCGCCACCGCCGGCCCTCCCAAACTCGAAGGCGACATGGCCGCCAATGAAGGCCCCTCGTGGGACCCCGCCGGCTACCTCTACTTCGTCGGCGGAAATCGCATCTCGCGGCGCGCCTTGAACGGCGCCGTCGAAATCTATCGCGACAACGTGGGCGGCCCCAATGGCTCGCTTGTCGACCCCGAGGGGCGGCTGCTCGTCACGGAGGCCGGCGCGCGCCGCGTGACCCGCACCGAGCGCAATGGAGCCATCACGGTCCTGGCCGAGCGCTATGAAGGCAAGCGCTTCAACTCGCCCAACGATCTGGCGCTCGATTCCCGCGGCCGCGTGTACTTCACCGATCCGCGCTACGGCAGGCGCGACACGATGGAGATGCAGGTCGAAGGCGTGTACCGGATCGACGCGCCGCAGTTGGTGACCCGCATCCTCGGGGCGCCCGACGTCGACCGCCCCAATGGGATTCTGGTTTCGCCCGACGACCGTTACCTCTACATCGCCGACAACAACAACAACACTGCCGGAGCGGCGCGCAAGCTCTGGCGCTTCGATCTGAAGCCGGATGGGACCGCCGACCCGCGCAGCCGCAAGCTGATCTTCGATTGGCGCAATGCGCGCGGCCCCGATGGGCTCAAGATGGACCGCAAGGGCTTGCTCTACGTCGCGGCCGGCCTCAACAAAGCCAATCCGCCGTTTGAGACTGCCGATGAATTCAAGGGCGGGATCTATGTCATCTCACCCGCGGGAGACTTGGTGGAGTTCATTCCGATCCCGCGCGACGAGGTCACCAACTGCGCCTTTGGGGGGCGGGATCTGAAAACGCTGTTCATCACCGCCGGCGGCTCGCTGTGGAGCGTGCGCGTGAAGACGGCCGGGCTCGTCAGCTCGATTGTGGAGCGGAAGTAGGATGGCGCGGGTCTCGGCTGCCTGGACGCACACCGCTGCCGCCAACTGCGCAACCGGCAGATCCGAGGTCGCGCGGGTAGTGGCGTAAAGCCGCGAACTGTCTCCCAAAACCCATAAAACCGCTATATAATGATACAGACGTTACATGGAGGGGAACGGCATGCGTCGGACTGCGTGGATAGTGTGCGCGATCGCAGCGCCGTCGCTTTTTGCCCAGACTGCGCCCTCCGGCGCCCCCGCCGCGCGCGCGTTAGTGCAGCAGTATTGCATTGCCTGTCATAGCGTCAAAGCCAAAACCGCCGGGATCGTTCTCGAAGGAATCGATTGGACGAACATCGGCGCGAATGCGGGCGCGCTCGAAAAAGCTCTGCGCAAAGTGCGTACCGGCGAGATGCCTCCGGCGGGAATGCCGAAGCCCGCGCCTGCGGTGACTACCGCGGTAGCGAACTGGCTGGAAAGCGAGCTGGACCGCGTCGCCGCCGCCCATCCCGACCCCGGCCGTCCCGCCATCCACCGGCTGAATCGAGCCGAGTATGGCAACGCCATTCGCGACCTCTTCGGGCTGAATATCAATACTTCTTCGCTGCTGCCGGTCGACGACTCCGGCTACGGCTTCGACAACGTGGCGGACGTCCTCTCGGTCTCCCCCGCCTTGCTCGAACGCTATATGTCTGTGGCGCGGCTCGTCAGCCGCCGCGCGGTGGGCGATCTGACGACGAAGCCGGGCGAAGAAGAGTACGAAGCGCGCCGCACCGGCGGGCGGGGCCGCGTCAGCGACTCGCTGCCGTTCGATTCCACGGGTGGAATCGCCGTGGAGCATTACTTCCCGCTGGATGCCGAGTACCTGATTCGCGTGAAGGTCGGCGCAGGCGACAATGGTCCGCCGCCGGCGGAATTCCGCCTTCCGATGAAGGCCGGGCTCCACACCATCGGGGCCACCTTCCTGCGGGAATCGACCAAGCCCGAACTGGAAGCGCCGCCGCTGGCGCGGGCCGTTCCCGGCGGCCGCGGTCTCACGACGCCTCCTCCGCCATTGCAGCTCGATATCCGGCTGGATGGAGCGCGGTATAAGCTCGTCAAGCTCGGGCCGCAGGCGCGCGTGGACAAAGTCATTATCGGCGGTCCCTACAAGCCGACGGGCAGGGGCGACACGCCCAGTCGCGAGAAAATCTTCACCTGCCATCCCGCGAACCCGGGCGAAGAAGAATCCTGCGCCCATACGATCCTGGCGAATCTGACCCGCCGCGCCTTCCGCCGCCCGGTCACCGACGCGGACCTGCGGCCGCTGATGGCGTTCTATAAGACGGGGCGCGCCGAGGGCGATTTCGACCGCGGCATCGAAAAAGCCCTGCGCGCGATGCTGGTCTCACCGAGCTTCCTCTTCCGCGTGGAGCGCGATCCGGCGCAGGCCGCCCCCGGGTCGGCTCACCGCATCGGCGATTTCGAGCTGGCTTCGCGCCTCTCCTTCTTCCTCTGGAGCAGCATTCCCGACGACCAATTGCTCGATCTCGCGGGCAAAGGCCGCCTGCACGAGGAAGCCGTGTTGCAGCAGCAGGTGCGCCGCATGCTCGACGATGCGCGCGCCGATGCGCTGGTTTCGAACTTCGCCGGCCAGTGGCTCTACCTGCGCAACCTGGAAGTCTCCAAGCCCGACCCCGACGCCTTCCCCGAATTCGACGATAGCCTGCGCGAGGCTTTCCGCAAGGAAACCGAACTGTTTTTCGCCAGCGTTCTACGCGAGGACCGCAGCGTGCTGGATCTGCTCGACGCCAACTACACATTCCTGAACCAGCGGCTCGCCGAGCATTACGGCATCGCCAATGTGTACGGCTCGCAGTTCCGCAAAGTGGCGCTCACCGACCCCAACCGCGGCGGCATTCTCGGACAGGGCAGCGTGCTCACGGTGACGTCGTACCCGAACCGGACGTCGGTGGTGCAGCGTGGCAAATGGATTCTGGAAACGCTGCTGGGTACTCCTCCGCCCCCGCCGCCGCCGGACATTCCCGAGTTGAAGCCGCACGGCAAGGATGGCCGCGAGCTGACGCTGCGCGAACAGATGGAGGAGCATCGCGCCAACTCCGTGTGCGCGTCCTGCCATGCGCGCATGGATCCGCTCGGTTTCGCCCTGGAGAATTACGACGGCGTGGGCAAGTGGCGCGCCAAGGACGCGGGCTCGCCGATCGACCCCTCGGGCAAGCTGCCGGATGGCGCGGTGTTCGAAGGCCCCGCCGGTCTGAAGAAGATTCTGCTCTCGCGCCGCAAGGACGATTTCGTCAACACCGCCGCCGAGAAGCTCCTGATTTACGCTCTGGGCCGCGGCCTGGAATATTACGATATGCCGTCGGTGCGCGCCATCGCGCGCGACGCGGCCCGGGACAACTACCGCATGTCCGCGCTGATTGCCGCGGTCGTGAAAAGCACGCCATTTCAAATGAGGAGGACTTCGGCTCAATGAACTTCCTGACCAAGAAACGTTTGGATCGCCGCACGTTCCTGCGCGGCCTGGGCGCGAGCCTGGCCCTGCCCATGCTCGATTCGATGGTTCCCGCCATGGCGGAGACCACCTCGGGCGGCGCCACGCCCGCCGTGCGCATGGCATTCGTCTACGTTCCGAACGGCATCATCCCCGCAGGCTGGACGCCCAAGGCCGAAGGCCGCGGCTTCGAGTTCATGCGCACCATGAAGCCGCTCGAGCCCTTCCGCGACCACCTCAACGTTCTTTCCGGCCTGGCGCAGATCAACGGCCGCGCGCTTGGCGACGGCGCCGGCGATCACGCGCGCGCCGGCGCTACGTGGCTGACCGGCGTCCATCCCAGGAAGACCGAAGGCGTCGGCATTCACTCCGGCGTCTCGGTGGACCAGATCGCCGCGCGCGAGTTCGGTAAGAAGACGCAGCTCGGGTCGCTCGAAATCGGGCTCGACACGCCGAGCCTCGCCGGCGGCTGCGATTCCGGTTATAGCTGCGCATACACCAACACCATCGCATGGCGCGGAGACACCACCCCGCTGCCCATGGAGCCCAACCCGCGCTCTTTGTTCGAGCGCCTGTTCGGCGACGGCGATTCCACCGACGCCGCCGCGCGCCTCGCCGCCCTCAAGGAACAGCGGAGCATTCTCGACTACATCGCCGGCGACATCGATCGCCTCGAAACCGGCCTGGGCAAGAGCGACCGCAGCAAACTCACCGAGTATCTGGACGCCATCCGCGATATCGAACGCCGCATTCAGAAGGCCGAAGAGCAGAACGCGTCGATGAAGATTCCCGTGCTCGAGCGCCCGGCCGGGGTCCCAGCCGAGTTCGAGGAACACGCCAAGCTGATGATCGACATGCAGGTCATTGCCTTCCAGGCGGACCTGACCCGCGTCGTCACCTTCATGATCGGGCGCGAGGGCAGCAATCGCAGCTATCGCAACATCGAGATCTCCGACGGTCATCATTCCCTGACCCACCACCAGAACGATCCGGACAAGGTCGAGAAGGTGACGAAGATCGACACGTATCACACACAGTTGCTCGCCTACTACCTGGGCAAGCTGAAAGCGACGCCGGACGGCGATGGGACGCTGCTCGATCATTCGATGGTGCTCTACGGCAGCAGCATCTGCGACGGCAACGCGCACACGCACCACGACCTCCCGCTGGTTCTGGCGGGCGGCGCGGGGGGCAAGATCAAGGGCGGCCGCCATATCCGCTACACCAAGGAAACGCCGATGAACAACCTGCTGGTCAGCATGTTGGATCTCTCGGGCGTGCCCGGCGTGGAGCACTTCGGCGACAGCACCGGCAAAATTCAATATCTGACGGATCTCTGATGCGGTTCCTGCTGGTCCTGACCTCGGCTTCTGCTCTTCTCGCGTCCGACCTGCGCCTGGTCGACGCCATCAAGCGCCGCGACCACAAGGCGGTGACGGCGCTGATGAGCCAGAAGGTGGACGTCAACGCGGCCCAACCGGACGGCGCGACCGCGCTCTCCTGGGCGGCCTACCTCGACGACCGCGAGGCCGCCGACGCGTTGCTCAAGGCCGGAGCGAAAGTCGATACGGCCGACGAGTACGGCGAAACTCCGCTCACGCTGGCCTGTGGAAATAACGATCCCGCACTTGTGGATAAGTTGTTGAAATCTGGTGGAAATCCGAACGCGGCGAGATGGAACGGCGAGACCGCTTTGATGATCGCGGCGAACTCGGGCAACGTCGAATCGGTGAAGCTGTTGCTCGATCGCGGAGCCGATATCAACCGGGCCGAGCAGGGCAAAGGCCAGACGGCTCTCATGTGGGCCGCCGCCGAGGGCCACGCGGACGTCGTGCAATTGTTGATCGCGCGCGGCGCCGATGTAAAAGCGGCCGCGAAATCGGGTTTCACGGCGCTGTTCTTCGCCGCCGCGAAGAATGACGCCCAATCGGTGGCGGCGCTGCTCGCGGCGGGAGCGGATCCCAATTCCGCTTTGTCCGACGGCATCAAGCCGCTGAGCGTCGCCGCGTCGTTCAAAGCCGGCAAGGCGGCGAGCGCGCTGGTAGACGGCGGCGCCGATCCGAACGTGGCGGACCGGGCCGGCAACACTCCGCTGCATATCGCGGCGCAGGCCGGCGATCTCGAACTCGTGAAAAAGCTGCTGGCCAAGGGCGCCAATCCGAACGCCCGCACCGCCAAGACTCAGGCGGGGGGCCGGGGCGGCGGTGGCGGCGGCGGGTTCTTCCGCATCGTCGCCGGCGAGCAGACGCCGCTCATGTTGGCGGCGAAGGCCAATCAGGCGGAGACGATGCGCGCGCTGATCGCGGGCGGCGCCGACCCCAAGCTCAAGGCGCAGGACGGCTCGACTCTTCTGATGGCGGCCACCGGCAGCGGCCACGTCCAGGCAGTGAAGGCCGCGTTCGAACACGATCAGGACGTGAAGGTCACAACGGACATCGGCACAACGTTGATGCACGCGGCCGTCACCGGCACCATGCAGACATCGACCCAGCCCCTGATCTGCGAGGTCATCCAATTCCTTGCCGATAAAGGCGCGCCGCTGGACGAAAAGGACGCGCGCGGACGCACGCCGATCGCGGTCGCCGACGTGCTCCCCATCGATAAGGCGGTCGAACTGCTCACCGCCCTCATTGAAAAGAGCGGCGCGAAACCCAAAATCCCCTCGAAGCGGTGACACCTTTCCTGTTCGTCGCACTCTTCGCGCCCTTCAGTCACAAGCCGCACGTCACGACCGCCAGGCTGAAATGCTCGGATTGCCACACCGCGCCGGCGAAGTTCGGCGAGGAGGTCGCCTATCCCGCCGTCGCCAAGTGCGCGCTGTGCCACACACAGATCGCGAAGGACACCAAAATTCCGGCGGCTCGCCTCTACACGCTCGCCGATTTCGTCTACTTCGACCATCGCTTCCACCTGATGAACAACGTGAAGTGCGAGGATTGCCACGGCGCGGAAGCCGACAATAACCCGACGAAGATGACATTCTGCCAGCCCTGCCACGTCAAGACGCAGGCTGCGAGAGGTTGCAATACATGCCACGAAACCCGGTAATTCTTCTGCTCCTGGCGACGCTGGCGGCGAGCGCCGCCGATCGCGACGCGGCGGAGTGGGTGATTCGCAAGCACGGCCGCGTCATGTTGAACGGCGGCCGGGACCCGATCGCCTCGCTTGCCGAGCTGCCGAAGGCCGAGTTCCAGATCACCGGCGTCGACCTCACAGGCACCGTTCTCGATCCCAAGGAGCTCGAACATCTGGCGGGGCTGGAGCATGTTCGCGAGCTGTTCCTGCCGGGCTCGGCGTTCACTCCGGCGTCCGGCAGCAAGCTCGAAGGCAACGCCGAGATGAAGGTCATCGCCGGCATGAAGGAGCTGGAGCGGCTCCAGTTCTCTCTGCATTTTCTGCCGTATTTCAATTTCACCGACGCGGGTATCGGCGCAATCGCCGGACTCACCAACCTCAAAGAGCTCCGCTGCGCGCAATGCCGGATCAGCAACCGGGGGCTGGACCCGTTCGTGAATCTGGAATCGCTCGACATGAGCTACTCGACCTTCGGCGATAAGGCGATGGCCAGCCTCGCGGGCATGCACAATCTGCGCCGCCTGTGGCTGCGCGACACCGGCGTCACCGACGACGCGCTGAAGAATATCGCCGGCCTCACCAACCTCGAAGAGCTCGATCTGTACGGCGTCCGCATCACCGATCGCGGCATCGGGTATCTGAAAGATCTCAAGCAAATGCGCAAGCTGATCCTCCTGGGCGCGCCGGTCACCGACGAAAGCATCCCCGTCCTGGCGGGCATGACGCGTCTGCGCGAGCTGAACCTCTACCGCAGCCGGATCACCAATGCGGGTGTCGCGAAACTCGCGGCGCTGCACGACCTCAGCGCGGTGGACCTGCGCTACAGCCGCGTCACCTCGAGCGGCGTCGCAACGCTGCGCGCGGCGGTTCCGTCTTGCGAAATCGAGTTTGTGGGCGCGCCGCCCGGGAAGGCCGCGAAGGGGCCGGCGATCGCCGCGACTGCCCGGAAGCTGAATCTCGAAGCGACCGAGACCGACGACCGCACGCTCCAGCAACTCCGCAACCGCAAAGACCTGCGCGAGATCAACCTGAGCTACACGGCGGTGACCGACGCAGGTCTGGCGAACCTCGAGACGCTTCCGAACCTGGAGGTGCTGCGCCTCGCCGGGACGCAGATCGACGGTTCCGGGCTCGCCAACCTGAAGTCGCTCGTGGAACTGGACCTGAGCGCATGCCCGATCAAGTCCGTGCCGGTTCTGCCGGCGCTGGAGCGTCTGAATCTGAGCGGGACGGACGTCTCGGACGCGGCGCTGGCGGACCTCGCCAGGCTGCCGGCCTTGCAGTCGCTCAATCTGAATAGCACCGACGTCGGCGACGCCGGTTTGCGGCAACTCGGCGCGCTGACCAATCTGCGCGAGCTGGGGCTCAACTACGGCCGATTCTCCGATAAAGCTCTCGCCTCGCTCAAGACGCTGGCCGGGCTCAAGCGGCTCGACCTGATCCGCACGCGCACGGCGGCCGCCGGCATGGCCGCCATCGCCGCGCTGCGCGGCCTCGAAGAGCTGAACCTCGATTACACCGCGGTGGACGCCAAGAGCTTCGCGCTGCTGCAAGCGATGCCGAAACTACGCAAGCTGAGTCTCGATTCCACCGATGTGGGAGACGAATCGGTCGAGGTTCTGACGTCGATGCCCGCGCTGCAGGAAGTCAATCTCTATCACACGCTGCTCACCACGAACGGCGCGGAACGCCTGAAGAAATACCGCGTCCTTTGGGACCGCGATTCCGCCCGCCCCAACCGGAGGAAGACCTAGATGCGCTGGCTGCCGGTTCTGCTTGCCTGTGCGGCGTGTTTCGCCGAGGACACGGTCGATCTGCGTGGGAGCTGGGTCACCGATTCCGATATGCCGCGGCTGGCGCAGATGCGCGACCTGCGCCGGCTCGATCTCTCGCTCACGCGCGTCTCCGACCGCGGCCTGCGCGCGTTGAAATCCGCGTCCGGGATCGAAGATCTCAATTTGTATTTCGCCGAGCAGATTACCGACGAGGGCGCATCGGTCGTCAAGAACTGGAAGCGGCTGAAGCGCTTGAACCTGCGCGGCACGAAAATCACCGACTCGACGCTCGAATTCCTCGCCGGTGTGCCCACGCTGGAGTGGCTCGACGTCGGCTGGGCCCAGACCACCGACACGGGTTTCGATCACCTGGCGGCGCTGGCGAACCTGCGGTGGCTGACGATGGGCGGCAACAAACTCACCGACACCGCCCTCCAATTCCTGCGCCAGATGCCGCAGCTCGAGTATCTCGACATCGGCGGACAGCAGCGGACGGACTCGGGCTTATGGTCGTTGATGCTGACCGAGGCCGGGATGCAATCGATCGCGTCGGTCACGGAGCTGCGCGAGCTGCGCATGGCCGGCACCGCGGTGACGACCCGCGGTTTGGAGGCGCTCCGGCCGCTCGCGAAACTGGAGCGGCTCGATCTGTCGGGTTGCAAGCGTCTGCGCGACGACGCGGCCGGGGTGCTGGCGGCGATGACGCAGCTCCGCGCGCTGGACCTGAAGGACAGCGGCTTCAGCGCGGCGGCGGTGTCGAAGCTGCGGGCGGCGCTGCCGCAGTGCCAGGTGCTGGACTAATACCCGACTTTCTTATCCACCACTTTCATGAGCGGCAGGCCCAGCGTGTAGCGGCGGACGTTCTCGGCGAAGTCGTCGACGAAACGGATCTGGCGGTCGGGGCTCCAGCCGGACGTGTGGGCGGTCATCACGACGTTCGTGCAATCGAAGATCGGGTGCGTGGACGGCGGCGGCTCGACCGGGAACACGTCGAGGCCGGCGCCGGCGATCCAACCCTCCTTCAACGCTGTGACGAGCGCAATATCGTCGTAGAGCTTGCCGCGCGAGAGCGCCAGGAAATAGGCGGTCTTCTTCATGCTCCGGAAGATCGGCTCGTTGAACATGCGCTCGGTGACCGGCGTGTGCGGCGCGGCGGCGACCAACACATCGACCTGTGACGCCATGGTGGGAAACCACGACGGGTCGTGAAGTTCGGCGACGCCATCGGGCTTGGCGATCGGCTTGATATCGGTGGCGACGACGCGCATGTCGAAGCCATAGTGCGCGCGCTTCGCGAGCAGCGTGCCGATGCCGCCCATGCCGGCGATGCCCATGGTGCGTCCGGCCAGCTCGGTATGGTCGGCCGATTTCGCGGTGCCGACGGCGCGCATCTGCCGCTTGTAGAACTGGGGCATGTAGTTCTTCGCGATGCCGCGGGTGAGGCAGAGCAGCATTCCCATGGCGGTCTCGGTGATGCCGTGCGCGAAGGTCCGCTGGTAGTTGGTGATGACGACCGGGTGATCGCGCAGCGCGGCATCGAGCTTCTCGACGCCCGCTTCGCGCGACTGGAACCATTTCACCTTGGAGGCGGCCTTCAGCGACTCGGCGTCGAGATCGCCGAAGACCACTTCAGCGTCTTTGACCTTCTCGCGAAACTCGGCCGGCGAACCTGTCACGACGACGTCGATCGGAACCTTCGGGTTGACGGCCTTGATCTTGGCGATCTCCTGCGGCTCGAACCCATAATTCGAGACGATCTTGAGCGGCTCCTGCGACATCTGGACGTCGGCAAGTAAGACGGGCGGAACGACGACCGGAACGCGAGTCGCCGCGGCAACAGCAGGCATCGCCGTGACCACTCCCATGAAAGACCGGCGGCTGGGTTTCTTCGACATGCGGGAAGGATATCACGGACAAATGGTCCGGTGACATCATGGAAACATGGCGCGCGGCCATTGGCTCGACGCGCTACACCAACACTTCTGTCATCTTCCGCGACGCTGTCGGGAACTTGCCCAACCCGGCGCCGATGATGTCGTCTGCGACCGTCAGGTACAGGTCTCCGATGGTGCCCATGACGCGGCTGTGCGAGCCCGTCTTGAGTTTCCCGGCATGGCCCGCGACAATCATGGCGAGGCCGCTGCACTTGTGCGGATTCGCCTCGGCGTGCTCGTGGGCGTAGATCAGGCAGGTATGGTCGAGCACCGTTCCGTCGCCTTCGGGGATCGATTTCAACTTGGCGAGCAGGTAGGCGAACTCCTCGGCGTGCCAGCGGGTGATGTCGCGCATGACGCGCTGGCCGTCCGCGCCATCGGCGCCGGGCGCCTTGCCGTCGGCGTGCGTATAGTCGTGGTGGCGGGCGGCGGTCAAACCGAGCCACGGGAATCGCGCGAGCCCCTGCCCCTTGGTGAGCATATACGAGGCAACGCGGGTTTGACGCGTGACCAGGGCTTGCGCGAGCAGATCGCTTTGCAGCTTGGCGATGCGCGGCCAGTCCTTCATATCGCCATCATAGTCGGGCGGATCGATGCGGCGGTACCCGGCCGGAAGGCCGGCAATGGCTCGCTCCAGATCGCGGATCGCGGAGAGGTGTTCTTCCACGCGCACGGCGTCGTCCTTCGGCACCTGCTTCTGCAATGCGACGGCGTCTTCGCGGACGGCGTCGAGGATGCTGCGTTTGCGGCTGACCCAACCCTCTTCACGGGCGCCGAAGAGATAATCGAACAGCTTGTTGGGCAGCATCTGCGGAGGCAGCGGCCGGTCGTAGCCGGCCCAGCTCATATTGCGCTGGATGCTCTCGCCGAACGATTCCTGCGAAACGCCGATCTGGATGGAGCTGAAACGGGAGTCCTTGCCGATCTTCGCGGCGATAGCCTGATCGATCGACGCGCCGCCCGCGCCGTGGCCCGTGAACGGCGTGCACGTGGTGACGCCGCTGATGGCTTTGTGGTGGCCGTTGCCGGGACCCGAAGCCGTGGCGGCCTGGTTATCGAGACCGCTGAGCACGTGCATATCGTTGCGGAAAGGCGCAAGCGGGGTCAGGCAGGGAGTGAGATGGAAATCGGAACCGGTCTCGGCGGGGATCCAATAGCGCTCGGGGATGCCGTTGCCGTTGAACCAGAAGACGAATCGGCTCTCGATCGGCTTCTGCAGGGTTCCCTCGGCGCCATAGGCCGTGCCCAGCGAGTTGAACATGCTGACCAGCGGCGGCAGGCCGACCTGCACGGCGCCGCCGGCGAGCGTCAGACCCCGTAGAAAGTGCCGCCGCGAGACGCGCGAGCGTTTAGCGATTACGTGCGACATTTCCCCCTCCTTGCCCGGCAAATTCGCGGGCCCGCATCATTGAGATTATCATTTCCTTGAACCGGAAATCCGACTTGCGGAAGTCGTCGAGCACGCCGCGGAGCAAGCTCCGGTCGGCGGGCGTCTCGGTGCGGCCGGAAACATAGCGGAAGTACTGTTTGACCATGCACTCCTGGCATTGCGGGCTGGCCGCCAGCACCGCTCCAAGCTCCTTCGGCGAAGCGAAGGCCGAGTTCGGAATGCCGGCGACCTGGCCCGTGGTGTCGAGCTCCACGTCGACGGTCGAGATCTTCTGATCCGCCCGCTTGGCCTCTCCGAACGTCTGGCCGAAGGTGAGTTTCAGCTTCTCCCGGCGCTGTCCGATGGCGTCGAACTTCTCGAACCCGAAGCCAATCGGGTCCACCAGATTGTGGCAGCCCGCGCACATCTTCTCGGTCGTATGGCTGGCGAGCCGGTCGCGGTTCGTCATCGGTTTGGCTTCGGTGACCGGCGGCAGGTTGGTATTGACGCCGGGCGGCGGGTCGGCCACGTGCTGGCAGAGAAACTGCTCGCGGACGAAGAGACCGCGCGCGGTGGGCGAAGTGTCGTCGGGCTTGGCGGTGAGGGTCAGGAAGAGCGCCTGTCCGAGCAGACCGGCGCGGTCGGAATTGGCCGGGAAGGCGACGCGCTCGAAATCGTTGGCGGGCGGCTCGACGCTGTAAATGCGGGCCAGGTCACCGTTGGGGAAGCCGTAGGGCGCGGTGAAGAGCTGGGTGAAATTGCGGTCGTTCCAGACGAGGTCGGAGACAAAGCGGCGCGCCTCCTGCGCCATCGCGATGGCGGTGTCCGGAGTGAAATTGGGGAAGGCGCGGCGCTCCTTGGTGGCGGTCAGGACGCGGTCGAAGCGGAGCCACTGGGAGACGAACTCGTCGAGCGCCTGGCGCGCCTTCGGATCGTCGAGCATGCGGCGGGCGGCCGTCTCGATTCCCGCAGGCGTATTCAGGTCGCCGCGGGCGGCGGCGGCGAACAGGGCGTCGTCGGGCATGCTGTCCCAAAGCGCGTAGGAGAGGCGGCCGGCGGCGGCATAGGGACGCCACTTGGGATTGTTCGTCTCCTCGATGCGGAAGAGGAAATTGGGCGATTGCAGCATCGCCTCCACGACGAGCTGCGCGCCGCCCTTCTGGAGCAGCGCTTCGTAGCGTCGAAGCTCCGCGTCGTCGAGCGGGCGGCGGAAGGCCTTGGCCCCGAACTCGCTCACACGGAAGGGACGCCCCCACTCTTTTCGCAGGGCCCGCGCGGCGACCTTCTCGGCGGCGGCGCTGTAGGCGTCTTCGAGCAACGGCGAGAGATTCTCCGCCGCGTACTGGTTCTTGAAGCCGTTGACGAAATCTTCCGGCGGGAACTGGTTGGCGGGCAGACTGCGGTCCCCGAGGAGGTCGCGGACGGTGTTGTTGTATTGGCTGTGCGTGAGGCGGCGCAGAGCCACGTGGGGGAGCGCGGCGCCTTCGTCCTCGCGATAGGCTCGCGCTCTGGCGAGATCGTCGCCTTTGAGCTGGGCGAGACGGTCGATCCACGCGCGCAGGGCGGCTTCCTCGGGACTGCCCGGTTTGATCCGCTGCCCACCCGCATGCGCCACGCGAGCGGTGGGTTTGCGGAGGAGAAGAGAGTTCTCGGGAGTCTTCTGATCGGTAAGGACGACCAGAGACTGGCCGAAGGCCTCGATGCGCGGCGCCGGAGCGTCGGGCTCTGGAAAATGGAGCCGGGTGGCGGAGGCAACCCCGTCGGGGACGTGACAGCCGCGGCATCCGGCTTCTTCGAACACCGGATAGAGGGATTTCGAGAAAGGGGCGTCGGCCGCGATGGCGGCGACCGCTCCCAGCACACAGATCAGCAGCTTCACGTTGGACCTGTGGACCATTATATCGGGTGAATCGGATAACATAGCCTCTATGAAATTCGGGCTCCTCTTGTTCCTGCTGACGGCGGCGGCGCCGGCGCAGGATTTCGACCTGTTGATCCGGGGCGGAAGCATCGTCGACGGCGCCGGAAATCCCGCTTATGCCGGGGATATCGGGATCCGGCAGGGGAAGATCGCCGCGATGGGCCGGCTCGCGGGAAAAACGGCCGCGCGCACCATCGATGCGGCGGGATTGACGGTTTCGCCGGGATTCATCGACATCCACAATCACTCGGATTTCACGCTGATTCAGGATGGGACGGCGCAGAGCATGATCCGCCAAGGGGTCACGTCGATGATCTTCGGCGAGGGCGGATCGGCGGCGCCGAGCGCGCGGTGGAAGACCTTCGAGGCGTATTTCGCCCAACTCCTGAAACAGGGGATCTCGACGAATATCGGGAGCTACGTGGGGTCGAGCGAGATCTGGACCTATGTTCACGGGCAGAAGGCGGGGCCGCCAGCCGCCGGGGAACTCGACCGCATGCGGGCGCTGGTGAAGGAGGCGATGGAGCAGGGGGCGCTGGGCGTCGCGAGCTCGCTGAGCGGACCTCCCGGATCGTGGATCGACACGGACACGCTGGTGGCGATGTGCGAAGTCGCGTCGCGCTACGGCGGGATCTACTCGACGCATATGCGGACGGAAGGGCGCGGCGTGTTCGAATCGGTGGCGGAGGCGATCGAGATCGGTCGGCGGGCCAATGTGCCGGTCGACATCATCCATCTCAAGATCGCGGAACACGAGATGTGGGGTCAAATGGCGGAGCTGACGGCGACGATCGCGGCGGCGCGGTCCCGCGGACAGGATGTGCAGGCGAACGTCTATCCGTATCGCGCCGGGCAGAACAACCTGTCGAGCATCATTCCGCCATGGGCGCATGAGGGCGGCTCGAAAGCGCTGATCGAGCGGCTGCAGGATCCGTCGCTGCGGGCGCGTCTCGACAACGAGATCAATCACGGCATCGCGGGCACGAACTGGTACAACCACTACACGGCGACGGGCGGCTGGGAGGGAATGCTGCTGGTTTCGCTTTCGAACCCCGCGTACAAGAAGTACGAGGGGAAGCGCATGAGCGAGGTGATCCAGGCGATGGGCAAACCGGGAATCGACGCGCTGTTCGACCTGCTGATTCACAACGGCGGCTCCGTGCCGGCGGTTTATTTCCATCACTCCGAGGACGATATGCGGTACGCCCTGCGGCAGCCGTGGGTGTCGATCGGGTCGGACGGGACGGCGGTGACGGCGGAGGGCGAGCTGGCGCGCGGCAATCCGCATCCCCGGTACTTCGGAACGTTCCCGCGCGTGCTGGGGCGGTACGTCCGCGAGGAGAAGGTGATCACGCTGGAGGAGGCGATCCGCAAGATGACGTCGGCGAACGCGGCCAAGGTGCGGCAGTTCGACCGCGGCCTGCTGCGTCCGGGGATGGCGGCCGATGTGACGGTGTTCAACGCGGCGACGATTATCGACAATGCGACCTACGAGAAGCCGCATCAGTATGCGACGGGAATCGAGTACGTAATCGTGAATGGGAAGGTCGTCGTGGATGGGGGCAAGCACATGGGCACGCGGCCCGGGACGATTCTCTACGGGATGGGGAAGTAGCCCTTTTTGAACCGTTTTGCCGCTACCGCTGACTCAGCCCGCCGTCGATCGCCAGAGTCTGCCCGGTGACGAAGTTCGAGGCCTTCAGGAAGTACGCGGCCGCGTCGGCAACTTCAGCCGGCGTGCCGCCGCGCTGGGCCGGAGTGGCCTCGATCATTTTCTTGCCGCGCTCGTCGATGTCGTCGAACGGAATCACTCCCGGCGCGACCGAGTTCACCGTGATCGCCGGGGCGAACGCCTTCGCCAAGGCGCGAGTCAGCATGATCACTCCGGCCTTGGACGCGCAATAGTGGGCGTGCTCGGCCCAGGGACGAATCCCGCCGAGAGAACTGATATTCACAATGCGGCCCCCGCCGGTTTTTCGCATGAGCCGCGCGCCTTGCTGGCAGCAGAAGAAGACGGCCTTCAAATTCACGGAATGGATAAAGTCCCAGTCCTTCTCGGTAATGGCGAGCGGGTCGAAGAGGGTGAAACGCGCGGCATTGTTCACCAGACCATCGAGGCGGCCGAAGTGGGACTCGACGTCGGCGAAGAGGCGCTCGATCTCGGCGACGCTCTCCAGATTGGCGCGGAAGATCGGAGCGTCGCCGCACTCCGCGGCGGTGGCGCGCGCTTCCTTCTCGGAGGCGCCGTAATGGATGGCGACACGCGCGCCTTCCGCGGCGAGACGCAGCGCGATTCCGCGGCCGATGCGCTTGGCGGCGCCGGTCACCAGGACCACTCTTCCTTCAAGCTCGCGGCTCATCGTGCACCTCCACTTCCTCAAGCGCTACTCCATCCGCCCGCGCCGGCTCCGGCAGGCGGCCGGTGAAATGCGCCCATCCCCAAAATAACGCTGTCGACGAACTGAGCGCGCCGGCAATGGCGCCGATGGTGCGCGGGTCGTAGTATTGCGAGGCAACCCCCGCCGCCAGCATCGAGAGCATCATCACCGACCATTGCAGCGATTCCATCGTCGAAAAGACCCTGCCGCGGAAGCCGTCGGGGATGATGCGCAGCAATTGCGACATGTTGAGCACCGAGCTGACGCCGACGCCGGCGCGGGAGAGGCCGATGAACACCAGCGCCCAGCCGAAGCGGCGCGCCTGGCTGAACAGAATATACGATCCCCCATGCACGATGTAGCACACCACGATGGCGCGCTTGTATTGCGTAAAGCTCAGACGGCGTCCAATGGTGTAGGCGAGCGCGCCGCCGCACAGCAGGCCGACGCCCGCGCAGCCCCAGACCAGGCCGAGGCCCGCCGGCCCGCGATTGAACACGATCTCGCCGAAGACGCTGAACAGGATCTGCGCCGCGCCGCCGCCGCTCGCCCATCCGATATTGATGAGCAGCAGGCCGAGAATCAGCGGCACGGAGCGCATGTAGCGCAGCCCCTCCTGGTACTCGTGCCAGGGACGCACGGCGGTGGCGTCCGTGTGCGCGCCGCGCGCCGGACGGAAGCCGCGCCCCGGCAGGAACAGCCGCGAAATGCAGAACGCCGAGACCACGAAGGACATGGCGTTGGCGAAGAACGCCCATCGATAGCCTAAGCCCGCCACGCTGGCGCCGCCCAGAAACGTGCCGATCGTCAGCGTCATCCATCCGGTGGTCTGGGTAAGCGAATTGGCGGTGTGCAGCTCCTCGCGGGTCGCGATCGAAGGGAGGATGGCGGAGCGTCCACTCGTGAAAAACGGCGAGGCGGCCATCAGCAGGCCGCTCAAAACGTAGAGCAGCCAGGTGTCGTGGCGCTGCACGGTCAGGATAAACAGCGATGCCACCACGGCGCGGATCAGGTCGCTCGCGATCATGATGTGCTTGCGGTTGAAGCGATCGAGCGCCACCCCGGCGGCGGGACCGATGAGCATGGCGGGGATGGCGCGGGACAACATCACGCCGCTGACCACAAGACCCGATTTGGTGGCCCCGACCGCGAGGCTGAAGACCGCAATGTTATTGAAGTGGTCGCCGACCTCGCTGACCACTTGCCCGATCCACATGTTGCGGTAGTTGTGGTTGTGGCGGAGTAACTGGACGAAGGCCTTCACCGGCGGCTCACGATATCGATTCCTCGCGGACGGTGATGCTCCTGATGAAATCGCGGTCGAGCTCGTATCCGAACCCGGGGTCGTCGCGGATCTCGATCGTGCCGCGCGGCGTGGTCTC
This sequence comes from uncultured Solibacteraceae bacterium, assembly GCA_964608645.1. Classification (GTDB taxonomy): domain Bacteria; phylum Acidobacteriota; class Terriglobia; order Bryobacterales; family Bryobacteraceae; genus CAZSQK01. Next base: position 37,206 of record CAZSQK010000004.1, read on the forward strand.
GACCGCCGGCGCGATGATGTCCTGTTTCCAATAGCGTTTGCTCGCGGAAACGTCGCCGGGCAGGACGAAGTTCGGCAGGGTGGCGAGCGCGATGTTATGGGCGCGGCCAATGCCCGCTTCGAGCATGCCGCCGCACCAGACCGGGATGCCGGCGGCCTGCGCCACATCGTGCAGCTTTTTCGATTCGGCGAAACCGCCGACGCGTCCCAGCTTGATATTGATGATGCCGCAGGCGCGCAGCTTGATGGCCTGCTCGGCGTGGTGCGCCGTGCGGATGCACTCATCGAGGCAGATCGGCGTCTGCAGGCGCGATTGCAGCTCGGCGTGGTCGATGATGTCGTCGTGGGCGAGCGGCTGCTCGATCATCATCAGGTAGAACTCGTCGAGCCGCTGCAGATGGGCGATATCGGCGAGCGTATACGCGGAATTCGCGTCGGCCATCAGCTTGATCGAAGGGAACCGCTCCCGGACGCGGCGGACGACATCGACATCCCAGCCCGGCTTGATCTTCATCTTGATGCGCTGGTAGCCGGCGGCGAGCTCGGTTTCGATCTTGCCGATCAACTGCTCCACCGAATCCTGAATCCCGATCGAGACGCCGCAGGGGATCTCGCGCCGGGCGCCGCCGCCGATCTTCTTCCAGAGCGGCGCGCCGTCGCGGCGGGCTGCCAGGTCCCAGACGGCGGTTTCGAGACCCCCACGCGCCATTTTGTGGCCCCGGATATGTTTCGTCAGGGGGGCGACGTCCTCGGCGCTCTCGAGGTCGCGGCCGAGGACGCGCGGGACGGCATAGTCGCGCAGGACGGGCCAGGCGGAGTCCGTCCATTCTTCGTTATAAAAGGGATTCTCGCCGGCCGTGACCTCGCCCCATCCGGAGAGGCCTTCGGACGCCGCCTCGACCAGGATGATGTCGCGTTTGTAGGTGCGCGAGAAGCTGGTCTCGAAGAAATGAACGAGAGGCATCTGGATCTGGCGCAGCGTGACGCGTTCCAGTTTCATTCGTATGGCTCCAGTAGATAGGTCCCGTGAGTCTCCGTGCGGTCGAAGCCGGTCACGGCGAGCCCGGCGGCGAAGGCGTCGCGGAATCTCTGCCCGTTGACGCGCTGGATCTCCCGGGCGGCGGCGGGGTCGGCGGCGCGGATCCGCGCCATGTCGGCGGGGTAGGCGATACGCACTACAGGCGATGGCGCGAGGCGCGGCTCGCCCGCCAGCACGCGGCGCACGCGAGGCGAGTCGAGAACCCATTCCGCGATGCAGCGATCGGTCGGCAGGCCTCCGTGCAGGGGGCTGGCGGTCACGCCGTATTGGTTTTCCGAATAGCGGCGGACAATCGCGCCCAGCCGTTCGACGTTGAAAAAAGCGTTCTTCAGCTCCAGCGGGTCGAAGGTCCATTCGATCAGCGTGATGCCGCGCGAGAGCGCCTCTTCGCGCTGTTGCAGCTTCAGCCGCCGGCCGATGCCGGCATTGTGATACTGCGGGAGGACGCCGAGCATGTGGCTGTGAAGGTACGGCTGGCCGCCGGTCTTGACACCGGGAATGGCGAAGCAGAATCCGACCATCTCGGTCCCGTCGAAGGCCCCGAAGACGTGGCCGCCCACCTTGCTGACCACTACCAGAAAGCGCAGCGGCAGCAGTTCGATATCCGCAAAGCCCCAGATGAATTGCTGCAGGCGCAGCACGTCGGCGAATTCCTCGAGCGCAAACAACTGTCGAATGTCGATTAGCGTTTCGCTTCCTGCCACAGCTCCTCCATCTCGGCAATTCCGGCGTCCTGCAAGGATTTTCCGCGCTCCCCTAATTTTCGCTCAATATATCCGAAACGCTGCCGGAACTTGGCGTTGGTGCGGCGCAGAGCTTGCTCCGGATCGACTTTGACGAAACGGGCGAGGTTCACCAGGACGAAGAGCAGGTCGCCGAGCTCGTCTTCCAGGGCGGGCGCCGAGGCCTCGCGGCGGGCTTCTTCGAACTCGGCCAGCTCCTCGTGGAGTTTCTCGATCACCTGTTCGGGATTCTCCCAATCGAAGCCGGCGGCCGCGGCTCGCGAGGCGATCTGCTGCGCCTCCACCAGCGCGGGCAGGCTGCGGGGAACCCCGCCGAGCAGCGTCTGGTCCTGCTTGTTCTTGTCTTTCTTCTCGGCGGCTTTGACTTCTCCCCAGATGCGCTTGACGTCGCCGGCGGTCTCCGCCGATTCGGAGCCGAACACGTGCGGATGGCGGCGAATCAGCTTTTCGTTGATCGCGTCGAGCGCGTCGTCGATGCGGAAGAGATTCTGCTCGGCGGCCATCTGGGCGTAAAAGACCGCCTGCAGCATGAAGTCGCCGAGCTCTTCCGCCAGCTCCTGCCAGTCGCGGCGGTCGATCGCGTCGAGGACTTCATACGTCTCCTCGAGCGTGTACGGTTTGATGGTGTCGAAGGTCTGCTCGCGGTCCCAGGGGCAGCCGCCGGGGCCGCGCAGGCGGGACATGATTTCGACGAGGCGTTGGAACTTCTCTCCAGCGGTGTTCATGGTGGGGGAGTCCCTTCAGGGTAACATCCCCCTTCCACTCACCGCGCCGGCGCGGCCTTCTTCAGCGGCGGCAGACCGATCGCGCCCATGCCTCCGTGGGTCAGCGTCTCCCAGTTCATGTGGTGATTGACGCCCGTGGGCCGATTGGTCGGGATCACCGCAGCCATCTTCGGCAGGCTGAGTCCGAGCCGGTCGTGAAAGTGGTTATAGGCGATCTCCCACGTCGGGTGCAGGTTGAATTCCAGCTTCTCCGGCGGCTTGGCTGTGTTCGGGGGCAGATATTGCGCCTGGTATTCGAGAGCCGCAACGATCCGCTTGCCCTGCTCCGCATACAGGTCGATCCCTTGCTGGCGAGCGGTCTCGGCTGCATCGACCATGCCGGCGAGCGCCATGTTGGCGTGCTGCGAATCGCGCGCGGTCTCCTGCAGTAGCCCTTCCACGAATTCGGGCGTGTATCCTTTGTTGCCCCAAATCGCCGGCCCGCAGCCGGGAGGCTCGATCGGCTTTGCGCCGTCCGACGGGAGATAAATGGTAGCCGGCGCGCGCCCGCGCCACATGCGGATGCCATGGTCGAACGCGGCCCGGTCGTCGTTGAAGACCCCGATCTGAATCAGCGCCTCGCTCATGGTTAGTTCCTTGTTGCCGTTCTCACACGTGCCGTGGATGAGCGAGGGCAGAAACTGCGTCGTCAGCATGTTCTGGAAGCGGACGATCTCGGCGTCGGGCCATTCCTTGTAGGTGTAGCGGATGATTTCGGCGGCGCGCGGGAAGACGTCGCCGGTCCACGAAGCCTGCACCGGTCCATTGGAATTGGTGTGGCCGCCGGTCAGCGTGGTCGACCAGGCGTTCATGATCTTCACCGCATTCCGCGCGTAAACGGGGTCGCCGGTGATCTGCCAGAGAAGCGCCTGGGCGTATGCGGCTTCGCTGTCGGCCTGCTCGTCCTTGCACCCGAAATCGGGGTTCGAGTTGGAGCCGCACTCGACCGTGGCCCGCGGATGCGGCGTATAATCGGCCGCGCCCCATTTACTCGCTTTGAGCGCCTCGAACGCCGATTTCTGCGGCTCGATGCCCGCGGCCACACGGCGCTTGATCTCGTCCAACTGCGCGCGGTTCACCAAGGCGCCGGGATGGACGAAGCCGGCGGGCTTCGCCGGCTTGCCCGTCGTGTTCGGCGTTACGGGGACGTTGACATTGGCATAGGCGGGGTTGGTGGTGTCCTCGCCCGGTTTCTTCGCGGCATAGGCCGCCAGGCAGAGCGCGGCCGCGCCGAGAATCGGAAGAATGGATCTCACTTCTTTCCCTCCAGCACCCAGATATTGCGGAATTGCGCCGGCATGCCATGCTCCTGCAATTGAATCGGACCGGTGGGCGCCTCGCCCAACCGCGCGGCGTTCAGCGTGACGGGGCCGAGCTCGCGATTGTCGTACAGCGTCGTTCCATTGAAGAGCATGGTGACCCGTGGGGCGGCGGTCCGGTTGCCGGCGGCGTCGAAACGCGGCGCGTGGAAATCGATATCGAGCGTCTGCCATTCGAACGGCGGGCGCGAGCAGCGAATGCCCGGCTTGGCGTCGGCGGGAGTGCAGTTGTCGAAGCCGGCGCAGGGATTGCCGTCGAGACGGCCATACATCTCGTTGATGTTGGCTTCGTACCGGTCCTGGATATACACGCCGCTGTTGGTCGGGCCGCCCAGAGTGCGAAATTCCACGTGAATCTTGGCGTCGCCGAACTGCTTCCGGCTGATCAGCGAGCCGGTGCGCGGGACCACTTCCAGCGCGTTCACGGGAACCAGATGCCACAACGGCGGACCGTCTTCGGTCAGCCAGTCCTTCTCCTTCATCTTGGCCCACGAGTTCATGCTCGACCCGTCGAAGAGGACCACCGCGCCGGCCGGAGCCTTCGCGCCGAGCGATGGCGGGGTGCGCACGATGTGCTGCAGATCGAAATGCTCACTGCCCTTGGCGCCTTTGAAGTGTCCGTCTGCGATGGTTCCGGTCCAGCCGTCTCCGCTGAAGGTGACCGTGGCGCCCGATTGCTCTCCTTCGAGGATGGCGGCCGGCTTATCGTTCGGCTGATCGAATTTGCGGAAGATGTGGGCGTGGTACTTGCCGGCGTCCTCGGCCTGCGGGATGAGATCGGACACCGAAAAGACCTTATCCCCGGCAGGGACAATCTGCGCGACATAGCCGCCGTCGCCTTGCCAGTCGCCCCGCAGAGGATCGGGGGCGGCCCAATAGAAAGGATGTGCGACCTCGACCTTCTTGGCGCCCCCTTTCTTCTTCGCGGTCTCCTGCGGCGCGCTGAGCAGGACACCGATGGTGAGGACGCCGAAAACGAATGCCAGATATTTCATATCGATAAAATTCCCTTGTTAGGCCGTGCGCGCGATCGCGTCGCGGACCTGTTTGAGAAACGCCGGGACCACCGCGTACGGATCGTAGGGCTTGCCGCGCGGCGATAGCGTCTCGATGGGGAGATAGCCGCTGTATTTCGACTGGCGTACGATGCGGATCAGTTTTACCAGATCGGTCGGCACTTCGCTCTCCTCGCCGAGCGGGCTCTGTTTGATCTGCCAGTTCACGGCCTTGGGCGCAACCAGAGCGATGTCGGCGTACGGATCGGGAGTCTTGAAATAGCCCGTGTCGACAATCGGGCCGCACCACTCCGAGCCGACGGCTTTCACCAGGGCCAGCAGCTCCTGGCCGCTCTTGAGAAAGTCGCCATGGTTTTGCACCCCGATGCGGACCTTGAACTTCTTGCCGTGGTCGGCGCATTCCCGGAGATGGCCGGCGATCCAATCCTGCACTTCGGCGCGGGTGTGGCCGGGCGCGACCGTCTGCCAGGTCTGGTCGCGCATCTGCGTGTCGGCAAAGACGCGAACGACCGGCGCGCCGAGCCGGGCGGCCACTTCCACGTACTGCTTGATGTGCTTGACGCCCTCCATCCGCACGGCGGCGTCGGCGGTGGTGAAGTTGTTGCGGACGCCCGTGCCGCTGATGCCGATGCCGAGATCGGCGGCTTTCTTCTTGAGACCGTCGATGTAGGAATCGGGCGGGACGGCGGGATAGCCGGGGAAGTAATAGCCGGTGGCGTCGAGTGCGTCGAACCCGTTCTTGGCCGAGAAATCGACGAGTTGCATCAGGGTGACGCCCTCGCCGCGGCCGCGGATCGCGTCGTTGAGAAGCTTGTTGAAGGAATAGGCGTTCAGGGACACCTTGAGGTTTTGCGGGGCGGCGGCGGCCAGCCCGAGCGGCAGCAGCGCGGCGCCGCGGAGAAAGTCTCTGCGATGAATTTCCGGTTTCAAGATCGTTGTCCTTTACTTTTTCTTGCTCTTGCCCTTGCCCTTGCCCTGCGCCTGCCGCTCGGCGCGCAACTGCTGGAGTTTCGTCCACTGTTCACTGGTGAGGATCGGCTTGATTTTGGCGTCCGTGTCGGCGCGGATGGCCGCTGTCTTCTTCTGCCGGTCTTCGGCGGACAAAGCGCTGTCATTGCGGAGCGCGCGAACGGCTTTGGCGTCGGCGTCCAGGATCGGGTCCAGCTTCGTCTTCTGGTCGGCCGTGACATCCAGCTTGTCCACCATGTTCTGGATCTGCGATCGCGGCGCGCCCTGGGGCGCCGCGGCGAGGCCGAGCGACAGGATGAACGCGGGCAACCAACGCTTAAGGGTTCTCATGTTTGCTCCTAGAATTGATACCGGATCCCGAGTTGCATGATGCGCGCCGCCTTCGCTTTGATCACGGCGCCGGCGTTCGACTTATCGAGGTTCACCGCCGGAAGGCTGAGATTCGAATGATTGGTCGTATTGAACGTCTCCCAGCGAATTTGCGCGCGGCGCTTTTCCCCCATCCGGAAAGAGCGCGAGACCGCGAGGTTCAAAGCTGTTGAACCCGGACCATCGAGAATGTTGCGGCCGGAGTTGCCAAAACGGAAGGCGCTGTCGGGCACGATGGAGAAGGCCCCGGGATTAAACCATAGGTCGGCCGTCGGATTGGGAAGGGCGCCGTTGTAGAGACGGTCCGGCCGCGTGGCCTGCGCGAGATCGTTGGACGGACCGGAAAGCTGCGGCGTGAAGGGCTGGCCGCTGTAGACCGTCCCACTGCCCGCGAGCTGCCAGCCGCGGATGATCGCGTTCTGCCGCAAAGGCAGCTCCCATGCGAAGTTCATGCTGAAGACGTGGCGGATATCGAAGTCGGACCGTCCGCGCTCCGATTTGAGGTTATACGAGTCCTGTGCGCCCTGGTAGCCGCCATCGCCGGCATAGTTGAGGCCCGAGTTGGTGTCGATGGATTTGCCGAAGGTGTAGTTCGCGCGGAAGAAGAGGCTGCGCGAGAAGCGCTTGCGCAAGGTGAGGGTTCCCGCTTGATAGCTCGAGTTGCCGCCGAAGGTGTAATACTCGATGTCGTTCCACGACGGGTAGGGGCGAACCACCGACGACGGGGTCCGCAACTGCTGGTTGATGTCGTACTTGCGTCCCAGGTGCGTGCCCTTGGACGCGGTGTAGCCGGTCTCGATAGCGACGCCGCCGCCGAGATCGCGCTCGATCGTGAAGTTCCAGCTCTGCAGATAGGGCGAAGGCGGATTGGTCTCGAACCCGTTCGAAGTGTTGATGCCGGAGACCTTCGCCAAAGAGGCGGGGAACGGATTGGCGAGCGTCAACAGGCCGGGATTGCTGGTGGAGCCGGTGAAGGACTGCGAGATGGCGAACGGGAAACCGCCGGTGAGGTCGGTGCGAAGGGCGCTCAGGCGCATGCCCGTGTAGAAGACGCCATAGCCGCTGCGCACCACGGTCCGGTTGTCGCCGAAGGGGCGCCAGGCGAACCCGACGCGCGGCGCGAAATTCACGTAGTTGGTGTGCACCAGCGATGCCGGCAAGCCGTAATCGGAGGCCATGCCGGTCTGGCCCGTCAGGCCATTGGCGGCGATGATGCCGGCGAGATCGGGAACCGTGCTCGCGCCGGCGAGGATCACCTTGCCGATCCCCGGGACGAAGTTCGTCATCTGCCCGTACTTCTCGGTCGGCATGAACTGAATCTCGTAGCGGACACCGAGGTTGAGAGTGAGGTTCGGCAGCACTTTGAAATCGTCCTGCACGAAGGCGCCGAAATTGGTGCTGTAGATGTGGTTCGTGACCGTGCCGATCTTGCGCGAGCTGCTGCTGAGCGTCCCGAGCAGGAAATCGGCGAAGCCGTTGTTGGTGTTCTTGCCGTTGAAGGTCAGCGTGCCGTTGAAGTTGGAATTCGTCGGCTGATAATACTGCACACGCAGCACGTCGCCGCCGATGCGGAAGTTGTGCCGGCCCTTACTCCAGGTCAGCACGTCGTTCCAGTTGAAGTTGTTCACCACGTAGCGGATCGGATTCGTCGTGCTGTCGCCGAACGTCTCGAAGCCGGTAATGCTGACCTTGGGGAACGCGGCGAGGGTCAGGTCGGAGGTGGTTCCTGGAATGCCGTATTTAGCGGCCCAATTGGTTCCGGCATGAGCGGCGACTTCGTTGTTGGTGGTGCGGGTCAGGCCCATGCGCGCCTCATTGATCAGGCTGGGGGTAAAAACCCGCGTGTCGTTGACGCCGTACAGGGCCTGAACGTTATCGGTGGTCGCGCCGAAGCTCCCCAGCGGGCTGCCCGAGAACGGATTCGTCGACGATTCCCATCGTTTCAGGACGCGGAAGGCGACGTTCTCTTTGTTCGAGATCTTCTGGTCGACCTTGAACAGGAAGCTGTCCCACGTGTCGGCGCTGTTGGCGGCGGCGCGGTAGTTGTTCGCTCCGGTGGCGTTCGGCAGCGGGTAGTAATCCACCAACTGCCGCGCGATGGGGCTGATGCGCGAGGCCGGGATGACGTTTCCGGGGAAGCAGGCCGCCGCCCCGGCAATGGCGCACGATCCGGAAAGGAGCGGGTCCCTCAGCGCGATCAGGTTTCCGTTGGAACCGAAGGACTCGGAGAAATCGCCTTGACGCTCGAGCGCCGATGGGATGACGCCGAGTTGGCTCGATCCGGAAATGCCGCGGAAGCTCTCCCAACTCCCCAGGAAGAATGTCTTGTCGTGGCCGTCGTAGAGTTTCGGGATCACGACCGGGCCGGTGAAGGAAGCGCCGAACTGGTTTCGTCGCAGCTTACTCTTGGCGGCGTCGAAGAAGTTCCGCGCGTCGAAGATGTCATTGCGGACGTATTCGAAGATGGCGCCGTGAAGCTGGTTGCCGCCCGATTTCAGGGCCATGGTGACGACACCCCCGGCCAGACGGCCATACTCCGCCGAATAGCCGGACGTTTGCAGCTTGAATTCCTGCAGGGAATCGAGCGGCGGCCGCGCCTGCGCCCCGGCATCGCGCGGGTTCTGGTCGTTGAAGCCGTCGATCACAACGCTGCTGGCGTCGGCGCGCGCCCCATTGACCACGTACGGCGAGCCCTTGCTTCCCTGTTCCGCCGCCTGCACGCCCGGGACCGTGAACGCCAGGTCGTTGAAATCGCGGCCGTTCAACGGCATTTCGGTGATTTCCGACGGGGTCACGACATCGCCGCGGGCAGAGGTCTCGGTGTTGACCAGAGGCACGGTGGCCTGCACCTCCACGCTCAGGGAAGTGGCGCCAACCTGCAGTTGGGCGTCCAGGCGCGCGGTCTGGCCGACTTGCAGGACGAGGTTCTCCTGGCGCAACTGCCGGAAGCCCTCTTTCTCGAAGACGACCTCGTAATTGCCGGGGTGCAGAGCGGCAATGGTGTACTCGCCGTCCGGCTGCGACTGAACGCCGCGCACCTCGTTGGTTTCGAGATTGCGAATCCGGACGGACGCGCCGCCGACCACGGCATTGGATGCGTCGACGACCCGTCCCACGAGGACCGCCGAGGGCGTTTGCGCACTCGTCAGTGCGGCGAAGACGCAAAGGGCAACTGGCAATAGCGTTACGGACCTGGTAACCATTCGTTCTCCTCGCGCCGCCATGATTGGGACGCGGACGTACCCCTGTGGTGATTCTCCGCTAATCTTAAGGCCCGTCCCAAAGGGAGGGCAAGGCAATTCACTGTTTAGCCCCAGTAAAGCGACGCGCACATGGTAACACCCGTCATTACAGTAGGTTGGGGCCCAACTCTTTACAGTTAAGACCGCTCCGCGGGATGGAGATCTACAATAGAGGCGGCGATATGGAGTCGAGATCCGAGAGTCGGCAACTCATCGAGAGGGTGGCGGCGAGCCGATACATCAGCAAATCGGCAAGGCTGCGCGACCTCCTGGTGTATCTGTGCGACCGGGTGCTGGACGACTCCGTTGCGGAAATCCACGAGCAGGAAGTCGGACATAAGGTCTTCGGCCGGCCGGCAAATTACGACACCGGCGGCGACAACATCGTCCGTGTTCACGCTTCGACGCTTCGCAAACGGCTGGAACAGTACTTCGCCGATGAGGGCGCGCAGGAACCGTTGATTTTGGAGATTCCCAAAGGGAATTACGCTCCTGTGTTTCGACGGCGCGAACTGCCGCCGCCAGCCCTGGCCGCGCCGCCTGAGATTGCCGCATCGCGCCCGCGGGACTGGCGGCTACCGGCGCTGGCCTTGGTCGCGGCCTTGTTCGCCTTGTCGACCGGACTGCTGCTGCGAGAGCGCAGGACGCCGCCGGAGCAGGGTCCGGCCGTGCGGGCCTTCTGGTCCGAGGTGTTTCAGCGCGGCCAAACCACCGATGTGGTGCTCGACGATGCCGGCTTCGGCCTGTACCAGGAATTGACGGGCCGTTCGATGGCGCTGTCCGAGTACTTCGACCGCAGCTACTTGCGCACCGTCCCCGCCGGGGCGGCCGCGGCGAAGATCGACGAAGAGACGGCGAATTCGCTCGTGCTGCGCCGGCAGTCGAGCTACGGCAACGTGAACTTCCTGTGGAAGCTGTTCCAGTTCTCGGGTCCGGAATCGCGGCAGGTCACGCTCGTCTTCGCGCGCGACTATGCGTTTCGCGGGCTGAAGAGCGACAACGTGATCCTGCTGGGGAATCCGCGATCGAATCCCTGGATCGAACCATTCCTGCCGCGGCTGGGGGTGCGGTGGAATTTCGACAAGGCGACCGGCGCCTACAACCCCACGGACACATGGGCCTCGGGCGGCGCGCAGACGTTTCGAGACAGCGACGCGGGCGAGACGCGGGAGAGCTATTGCGGCATCGCTCTGCTGCCGAACCTCGGAGGGAATGGAACGGTGTTGATCGTATCCGGCACCGGCGGCAGCGCTCTCAATGCGGCGGCGACATTCCTCTCGGACGAAGCGGCCATGGCGAACCTGCGATCGCGGCTGCCGGGAGAGAAGCGGAGCGCCTTCCCATACTTCGAAGCCCTGGTCAGGGTCAAGGGGCGGAGCGCGTCGGCGAAGGATGCGGCCCTGGTGATCTGCCGGCCCACGCGGGCGTAATCGAGCTGCAGGAGTTTGTGATGACGAATCGGTCGCCCGGAGTTGGGGGACAAAGGGCGTTATGGGGAGTGATCGGCGCGCGATTCGGCAACCCACGTATTATGATGGACCTATGCTCCGGTACCACGTTGCGTTCTATCTTCCGCATGCGGCGGGCGAAATGGTAGTGGCGGAGGCGCTCGATTTTCCGGGTGCGGTTACGCAAGGATTTGATCTGCCGGATGCACGGCTCATGATTGGCAGCGCCCTTGAGGACCTCGCGCAGGCGCTCCTCGAAGAGGGCAAGGCGCCCCCGGTTCCGTCCGAGGAAGTGCTCAGTCCTGACGCGGATCTGGTGGAACTGGTGCCTCTCTCAGTTCACGTCGGCGCCGCTCCGCGGTGAAACGGCACGAACTGCTGGACCATCTCTCGCAAAGGTGGGCGCAATTCGATCTTCTCGAATCCGGCGACGGCGCAGAAGCTCCCGTGCCGCGCCAGGCCGAAATTGACAATCGCCTCGCTCGCAAGATCCGCGATCAACTCGGCATTACGTCGATCCGCTGACCCCAGCGCGTTTATGGGGAGTAGTCCGTTCCGGAGACCAGCCGGTGGTCGTAGTCCAAACATTCTGCTAGAGTTCTGTTGTGGCGGTCGATTACGACGAGATCGGCATATGGTCGGAGGTGAAACTGGCCATCATCCGGGAATACGCTTCCGCCTATTCCACCATCCTCGACGCCCAGCGGCGTCAGAACATTCCCAGCCTGAAATGGCTGTATATCGACGCGTATGCGGGGCCTGGCCTTCATCTGTCTAAAGCCACTGGCGAGATCGTGGAGGGAAGTCCCCTCATCGCAGTCAACACGAATCCACCATTTTCGGAGTACCACTTCATCGATGCCAACCCGCGACGGGCAGAACAGCTAAGGCGCCTGATCGGTGAGCGGGACAATGTGTTCATCGAAAGCGCCGACTGCAATGACGTTCTGATCCAACAGGTATTTCCGCGCGCAAAGCACAGCGATTACCGCCGAGCCCTCTGCCTGCTGGATCCGTACAACATTAACCTGAAATGGGAGGTCATTGAGGCCGCCGGTAAGTCCGGATCAATTGAGGTTTTCCTGAACTTCATGATCATGGATATCAACCGGAACGCTCTCCGCAGGAACCGCGACAAGGCCGTGCAGAGCAAAATCGACCAGCTAACCCGCCTATGGGGCGACGACACATGGGAAGCTGCAGCCTTCGACAGTTCCGGCAACCTGTTCGGCGACCCTGAAAAGGTCTCGAACGAGCAGTTCGAAGCGGCATGGCGCAAGCGGTTGAAAACCAAAGCGGGCTTCAAGTTCGTATCCAGGCCCATGCCGATGACGACGAAAACCAAATCTGTCATCTACTACCTGTATTTCGCCTCCCAAAAGCCGGTGGCAGCGAACATCGTTGACGACATCTTCAACAAGTACCGGCAACGATAGACTGTGAAGAGATGGCGACGAATTCACATATCGAGTGGACGGACGCAACGTGGAACCCGGTGACGGGTTGCACGAAGATCAGTCCCGGCTGCAAACATTGCTATGCCGAGCGGCTCGCCAACCGACTGCAGGCTATGGGTCAGCCGAACTACCGTAACGGCTTCGAAGTAACGCTGCAACCGCAAATGCTTGAACTACCGCTGAAGTGGAAGTCGCCGAAGCGCATCTTCGTAAATTCCATGAGCGATCTGTTCCATTCGGAGGTTCCGCTTCCGTATATCCGCGATGTGTTCGATATTATGCGTAGGGCGCACTGGCATCAATACCAGGTGCTCACGAAACGGTCCGAGCGTCTGATGGAGCTGAGCAGGAAGGTCAAATGGGAGCCTCAGATCTGGATGGGCGTCAGCGTCGAAAACGAAGATTACGCCGTTCGCATTGATCATCTGCGCCGGACCGATGCCGACGTGAAATTCCTGTCCCTCGAGCCACTTCTTGGGCCGCTTCGCAAACTCGATCTTCGCGGCATCGACTGGGTGATCGTCGGCGGCGAATCCGGACCGGGCGCTAGGCCTATGGACTCTGAGTGGGTCCGCAACATTCGCGACCAGTGCCGCCACGCCGGCGTCCAGTTTTTCTTTAAGCAGTGGGGTGGCGTAAACAAAAAGAGGGCAGGCAGGACCTTGGACGGACGCACATGGGACGAATTGCCGCAGCCCTTGGTAGTTCTATAGAAAGACTGCGCTGTAGATTGGCTCCGCGTCGCGCCCACACGACTCCCTGTTGTGCACAGCAGTATTCAGTTGACGCTGACTCTCCCGCCGCTAGGACCGACGATCCAGGCAAGTCTCGTGTGCGTAGAGGTCCCGCTGAAGATGGTTAGAAATCGATTCTGGATTCTCGATTTACGAAGACCCTAAATGCGCGGGTGGACCTCTCGCAGCGAGCGGGGAACCACAGCAGGCGGCCGGAATTGCCGCCGCCATCCCGGGTTGCGCTCCGGTTCCGTTCCAGGCACCCTAGAGGACATCGTGATAACCAATCGAACCCGACTGGCCGGAGCCGCGCTGCTCCTGCTGGCCGCTACCGCCGCGCTTTCGCAGAAGAAGGGGGCGCCCTTGGAATGGCCAGTCTACGGCGGCAGTCCCGAAGGCACGCGCTACTCACCGCTGAAGCAGATCAACCGTTCGAACGTCGGCCGCCTCCGGGTGGCGTGGACCTATGACGCTTCGGGCGGCGGTAGAGGCGCACTGCAAACGGCGCCGATCGTGGTCAACGGTCTGGTGTACGGGAACACGCCGGGCGGACAGGTGATCGCCCTCGACGGCGCGACGGGCAGGCTGGCATGGTCCTGGGACTCCAAGATCAGAGGGCAGCGGGTGCGCGGCATGACCTACTGGTCGGCGGGACGGGATCAGCGGATCTTCGCCGGCGCGGGACGGTATGTCTACGCCCTCAATGCGACCACCGGCGAGCCGATCGCCGATTTCGGCAAAGACGGACGCATCGACCTGCACCGCGACCTGGAGCGCGATCCGGAAACGCAGTCCGTGAGCCTGACGACGCCCGGCGTGATCTACAAGGACCTGCTGATTGTCGGCGGCCGCGAAAGCGAAAGCCTGCCCGCGTCGTACGGCGATATTCGCGCATACGACACGCGCACGGGCAGCCTGCGTTGGTCGTTCCACACGATTCCCCGCCCCGGTGAATTCGGCTACGACACCTGGCCCAAAGACGCATGGACCTACACCGGCGCGGCCAATAACTGGGCCGGAATGGTGGTGGACGTCAAGCGCGGCATCGTATTCGCGCCCACCGGGTCGGCGGCTTCCGATTTCTACGGCGCGAACCGCGCCGGCGACAATCTGTTCGCCAACTGCCTGCTGGCTCTCGACGCAGCCACCGGCAAGCGCCTCTGGCATTTCCAGGCGGTGAAGCATGACATCTGGGACCGCGATTTTCCGTCGCCACCCGTGCTGGTCACGGTGCGGCGCGAGGGCCGCACCGTCGAAGCCGTTGCGCAGGCTTCCAAGCAGGGGTTCGTCTATCTGTTCGATCGCGTGAGCGGAAAACCGCTCTTCCCCATCGAATATCGCAAGTACCCGGCGAGCACGGTGGATGGTGAAGCAGCGGCCGAAACGCAGCCGCTGCCGGTAAAACCGGCGCCCTTCGCCCGCCAGTTGCTGACGGAAGACTTGCTGACGAACCGCACCCCGGAAGCGCATCGGTGGGCGCTCGAACAGTTCCGCACGTTCCGTAGCGAAGGACAGTTCGTGCCGTTGAGCGTCGGCAAGGAAACCGTGGTCTTTCCCGGCTTCGACGGCGGCGCCGAGTGGGGCGGTTCGGCCTTCGACCCGCAATCGGGCGTGCTCTTCGTGAACGCCAACGATATCGCGTGGACCTCCAGCCTGGCCTTGAACACGCCGGCCGCCACCGGCCGCGAGCTTTACACGGCGCAGTGCGCGGCATGCCACGGAGCGGACCGCGGCGGCAATTCCGGCCAGGCGCCGGCCCTTTCCCATCTCGAGGGCAAGCTGACGGCGGCGCAGATCGCCGAGGTGATTCAGAAAGGCTCCGGCCGCATGCCGGGCTTTCCGAATCTGCGCGCGAATGCCCTGCGCGCGCTCGTGGAATTCGTGACGCTCGGCGAATCCACCACCAGCGCGGCCCCGCCGCCGTCCCCGTTCGACATGAAGTACCGCTTCACCGGTTACAAAAAGTTTCTCGACCCCGATGGCTATCCCGCGGTGGCGCCGCCGTGGGGCACGCTCAATGCGATCAACTTGAACACGGGCGAATTCGCGTGGAAGATTCCGCTGGGCGAGTATCCCGAGTTGGCGGCGAAAGGGCTGAAGGACACCGGCAGCGAGAACTACGGCGGCCCGGTCGTGACCGCCGGCGGCCTGGTTTTCATCGCGGCGACCAACCACGACCGCAAATTCCGCGCGTTCGATAAGGACACCGGAAAATTGCTCTGGGAGACCGTCCTGCCATCATCGGCCAACACGACACCGGCGACCTATGAAGTGAACGGCCGGCAGTACGTCGTAATTCCAGCCGCGGGCGGCAAGTCGCCGCAGGGTGGCACGGCAGTGGTGTACGTAGCCTTCGCGCTCCCGGAGGGCAAGTAAATCGAGTCAGCCTCACGGGCGGCGGCCCGTCCTGCGGTCTACAACTGCGGGCGAGGCAGCTTCACGGGCTGCCACGGATAATACCCCTTGCGGCGCAGGACCCGGCGCCAGACCTTGTCGCCGGCCGTCGCATACAGCGTGTCCAATTGCGGACCGCCGAACACGACATTGGTGACCCGCTCCGTGCCGGGCGCGCGGATGATGCCGACGACGCGCCCGGGCTGATCGCAAATCTGAATCCCGAGATTCGTCGCGACGTACAAGTGCCCGGTCGTGTCGAAGGTCATGCCGTCGGAGCCGGGACGGACTGGCGGCCCGGCCGCCTCGTCGGGCAATTCGAGGTGATAGAACGGCTGGCCATTGGACAAATTACCATTCGGCTCGATGCGGAACGACCAGACCGGGCGGCCGGAATGGTCCGCCACCACCAGCAGCGATTCATCGGGATTGACCCGAACGCCGACCGGGTTTCGCGCGCTCTCCTCCGCGACCATCCGCGGCGCGCCTCCCGGCGCAATCGCCCAGACCTGCGATTTGTCGCCTTCGGTAAAGTACACCGTCCCTTTGCTGGTCACCGCCACGTCGATCGGATCGCCGGCGGTGGCGAGAACATCCACCTTGCCGTCCGGCCGATAGGCCACTACCCGCTTACGCGCGCGTTCCACCGCATACAACCGCCCGTCCGCGCCGAACATGAGGCTCCTGGCGCCGCCGGTGTTTTCTTTGAACACCACGGGCGTGCCATCCGCGCCGATCTTGTAGATCTTCGAGGCGTCCGCGTCGCAGAAGAAGACGTTGCCGTCGCGATCCACCGCCGGGCCCTCCGCCCTCCGATAACCGGCCCCGGCCTGCTCCCAATCGTGCGCCGGGTCGAGGAACTCGCGGATGTAATGGCGCTGCGCATTGACCGCCACATTGGTCACCGGCTGCGGATAGTCGCGCCAAAGCCAGCGCAGCGCGTCGGGCAGGATGGCCGAGCCGTGCTTCGCATTGTGCCCCTCCGTTCCCACCACGAACTTCACGTCATAGCCGGCGTATTCGAGCGACTTCGCCATTCCCTGGTTCGCCAAGTACCACGAGCCGGAGTAAATGTTCTGGTCGTTCGTGCCGTCCTGCAGGAAGACGCGCAGGGGCTTCGGCTCGACTTTGCGGATCATATCGATATACGAGTCTCCGCCGCGCAGGTTCGTGTAGCTGCCGACGAAGCTGAGCACGCGGCGGAAGGCGTCGGGACGCTCCCACGCGGCGGTGAACGCCGCGATGCCGCCGGAGCTCGATCCGGCGATGGCGCGGTCGTTGGGATCCGCCGAGAGCTTGTACTGCCTGCCGACCTCGGGCAGAATCTCGTCGATCAGGAACTGCGCGTAGCGCGGCCCCAGCGCGTCGTATTCATAGCTGCGGTTGAACCGCGCCTGCTGCTGCTCCGACGCGGCCGGGAGGACGCCCGGGTCGATAAAGATCGCGATCGTCACCGGCATCGCATGTTGGTGGATCAGGTTATCGAGCACTACCGGGGCGCGCCAGGCGCCGCGTTCGCCCTGGAAACCGGCGCCGTCCTGAAAGATCATCACGGCCGCGGGCTTCGAGCCATCGTACTGCGCCGGCGCGTAGACCCAGTAGTTGCGCGTGGTGCCCGGGTAGACTTTGGAATTGGCCCAGGTGAACTGCGTCACCTTGCCTTTGGGAACGCCTTCGTGGGGCTGCGAATCGGGCCCCAGCGTGTAGTCGTCCGCCGCGAAGGCCCGCGCCATCAGAAACGCCGCCAGCATCAGTTTCCGCATAAGCGACATCTTACATCGACGCCGTGCGCGCCCGATGCCGCTGCTTCTCCGTCCCTCGCCGCGCGCGCCAGATGGCGCCGGCCAATACCAGCAGAAAACATCCTTCCACGAGCACCTTCTCCCCGTCGAAGAAATCCGGCGCGCCGTTCTTCAGGTTCTGGTCGATCAGCGCGCCGTGCGCGTACATGAGAACCGCCGCGCCATACGCCGTATAATGCAGCTTCTTCCATGGCCGGTAACCAAGGCGGGGCCGAAAGTAAGACGTGACAACCACCAGCAGAAAGCCGTAGAACGCCGCCGCTCCCAGACAGTTGTACAGCCGCTGCCCCTCGGAATAGACCGGGAACAGAACGTCCCCCACGCCGAAATGCGGCGTCTTGAGCGTCGAAAACAGCAGGATCGTGGGGTGCAACAACACCACGGCAATCGCGACGTATGCCGTCCAGTTGTGAATGCGGAAGAGCGGGACCGGCAATTTGCGCCGCGGCCACTGACGCGCCGGGTTGTAGTTCGTCGAAACCAACAGCCCGAGCAGCAGGTTTACCGTCAGCAGGACCATCGCCGTCAGCCCCGCGAAGCTGGAAAGATCGACCGCCGTCATTAGGGCAGCGGGTTCGACTTCACTGCCTTCCGCAGCCGCGCCACCGAGGCTTCCACGTCCTCGAGCTTCGATGGAATGCTCGCCGAGATGATTTTCGGATCGCCCGTGGTGATGAGCACGTCATCCTCGATGCGCACCCCGATGCCCTTATACTTCTCGAACGCGGGACGCACCGCCGCGATGAACGCTTCGTTCTCGGGCGTCTTCGGCAGCCGGTCGAGCGCGTCGGGCCGGATATAGATCCCCGGCTCCACCGTGATCACCATGCCGGGCTGCAGCTCCGGACCGCCGGGATCGTGGACATTGAGTCCGATGCCGTGACTGATCCCGTGATTGAACCAGATTCCGACCTGTTGCGCGCTGTTGACATCGGTGATCAGGCCGAGCTTGAACAGTCCCTGCTTGAAGACCTCGGTGGCCGCGCCTTGCACGGTCTCCGGACCGCCCCGTCCCGATTGGTGTCCCGGGCGCGCCATCTTGAACCCGGCCTGCTGCGCTTCCCACACCAGGCGGTAAATCTCGGCCTGCTCCTTGTTGAATTTGCCGTTGACGGGAATGGTTCGCGTGACATCCACGCTGTAGCCATCGAACTCCGCGGCGTCGTCCATGAGGAGCAGGTCGCCGGCCTTCATGCTGTCCCTGTTGGTCTCGTAATGCAGCGTCGTCGCGTTGACCCCGGAGGCCACGATGCAGGGGTAGCCCCAGTGGGCATTGCGGCGCAGAAACGTGAATTCGAACTGCGCCTGAATCTCGTACTCCGGCGTCCCGGGGAGCGCCAGGGCGTATGCCCGTTGGAACGCCTCGCCCGTGATATCCACTGCATGCTGCAACATCTCGATCTCCCGCTGCGATTTGACGCGGCGCAATTGCGCAAAGCCGGCGGTGGCATCCGTAACCTTGACGGGAGGGGTGGCCGCCTGCAGTTTCGCGGCAAGATCGATCTCCCGCTGGTGCTCCGCGGCGCCGCGTGTCGTCATGAAGACGACCATTTCGCCCTTCGCCGCCAGGTCGATGACGTTGCGGAATGTCGAAGCCACGTCCACCGGGATCGGCTTCGGCTCGGGCAGCGCCGCGCCGCGTCCTCCCCGCCCGCCGCCGGCCGGTGGCTTCTCGGCGAACACGGCGGCGGCCTGCGGCAACAGGGTGGAGAGGAACGGCTTTAACTGCCGCGCATCCCATACTTCCTGAATACCCGAGATCTTGCGCGCCTCGTCCGGCGTGAGGATGTGCCCCGTCCACGTCTCCTGCGCCGGGTTGGAAGGCGGCAGGAACAGAATCTCGCGGACGCTCGCGCCGGGAATCAACACCAGGGCGCTGCCCTCTTGCGCGATGCCCGTCAGGTAATAGAAATTGTTCTCCTGCCGGTAGGGCCAATCGACGTCGCCCGCATAATTGCGCGGCTCGGCCGCATAGAGGAGGGCCATACTCTGTTTGCCGGCGAACTCCAGGAACGCCTGGCGATGCGCGGTGAGGTCGGCCACACGGTCCCGTTGCCACGAGGCGGGCGGCGGACCCGCCACTTTCCAGGTGTCGGCCGCATAAAGCCGCGCGCACACCAGCAGCACCGGCGCAATCGCGCGCAGAGTTCGTCGATTCATCCAAGACCCTCCGGGGATACATCGATTATAGACGGGCCCGGTTGGGGGCTCATGCTATGTTGGACTCGATGGCTGTCGAAAATCCGTTCCAGGACCCGCTGCGCTTCGAGCGCCGCGTGCCCGAATGCGTAATCGTTATCTTCGGCGCGAACGGAGATCTCACCAAACGGAAGCTGATGCCGGCTCTCTACCGGCTGGCATACGACCGCCGCCTATCCGCCGGATTCGCCGTGGTCGGCATTTCCCGCACGCCTCTCTCCGACGACGCCTTCCGCGACAAGATGCTCGAAGCCGTCAAGGAATTCTCGGAGGACACCAAGTTCGACGAGGACGTCTGGCGCGGCTTCGCCGAAGGCCTGTTCTACGTGGCGGGCGATCTCGGCGACGACGCCATCTATGGCAAGCTGTCCCAGAAACTCGGCGAGATCGAAGCCGCCCGCCACACCGGCGGCAACGTGCTCTTCTATCTCTCCATCCAGCCCAGCCAATACGCGACTGCCGCACTCGGTCTCGGCAAGGCCGGGCTCGGCAAGGGCAGCGGCTGGCGGCGGTTGATCGTCGAGAAGCCGTTCGGACACGACCTCGCGAGCGCCCGTGAACTCAGCGACCGGCTCCACGAAGTCTTCGACGAGTCCGAGGTCTACCGCATCGATCACTACCTGGGCAAAGAGACCGTGCAGAACATCCTGGCTTTCCGCTTCGGCAACGGGATTTTTGAGCCGCTGTGGAACCGCCGCTACGTAAACCACGTGCAGATCACCGCGGCCGAGTCGATCGGGGTGGAGGGCCGCGGCGCCTACTACCAGGAGGTCGGCGCGCTCGCCGACATGATCCAGAATCACCTCCTGCAGGTGATGGCGACCATCGCCATGGAGCCGAGCGCGAGCTTCCGCGCCAACTCGGTGCGCGACGAGCGATCCAAGCTGCTGCGCTCCATCAAGCCGATGACGCCCGACGAGATTCGCCTGAACACCGTCCCCGGCCAGTATGGCCCCGCGCGCATCGGCGGCCAGGACGTTCCCGGCTTCCGCGAGGAGCCCGGCGTCAAGCCGGACGCGCAGATCGACACCTTCGCCGCCTGCGCGTTCTTTATCGAGAACTGGCGCTGGGCCGGCGTGCCGTTTTACGTGCGCACCGGCAAGCGCCTGCCCAAGCGCGTCACCGAGATCGCCATTCAGTTCAACCGGGCGCCGCTCGCCATGTTCGAGGACGAAGAGGGCGATGGCAGCGCGCCGAACCTCCTCATCGTGCGCATCCAGCCGGAAGAGGGCATTTCGCTCAAGTTCCTCTCCAAGCGCCCCGGCGCCGGCATGAAACTGCGCCCGGTGTCGATGGACTTCAGTTACGGGTCGAGCTTCGGGGAGCGTTCGCCCTCGGCCTACGAGACGCTCCTGCTCGACGCTATTATCGGAGACGCCACGCTCTACACGCGCCAGGACATGGTCGAAGCGAGCTGGATGGTGGTGGAGCCCATTCAGAAGGTCTGGCGCTCCACCAAATTCGACTTCCCCAACTACCCGGCGGGGACGTGGGGGCCAAAGGCGGCGGACGAGATGCTGGCGCGCCGCGGCCACGTTTGGAGGACTCCGTGAGCGCCACGGTTTCGCCCGACCGCATCCTCAAGGAGCTCTCCGACCTGTGGGTCACCATGGGCAAGCAGGGTCAGTCCGAAAGCGGCGCCAGCGTCCTGCGCGCCTGCTCGATGACCCTGGTCGTCCTCGCCGAAGAATCGGACGACCCGGCCAGTCTCGGGGAGACGCTCGCCGCGCTCATGCCCGAGCATCCCGCGCGCACCATCCACATCCGCCTCTGCGGCGCCGGCGAACGCGCGCTCTCCGAGCGCGTCTATGCGCAATGTTGGATGCCGTTCGGGCAGCGCCGCCAGATCTGTTGCGAGCAGGTGGAGATTACGGCGGCGGACGCCGCGCTCGCCGATCTGCCGTCGGTGGTCCTGCCTCTGGCGGTCGCCGACCTGCCCGTGATCCTCTGGTGCCGCGCGGCGCGGCTGTTGGGTATGCCCGAGTTCCGCCAGATCGCCTCCATGGCGCGCAAGGTCGTGATCGATACAGCCGGGCTCCCCGGCGCCCCGGAGGTGCTGCGGCAACTGGCCGCCGCGAACGGCGGCGCCGTGCTCTTCGGCGACCTCGCCTGGACGCGGCTGACGCGGTGGCGCGAAATGCTGGCGCAGGTGTTCGAGAATCGCGGCCTGCTGGCGCAAATCGCGGCGATCCGGACGGTGCGCGTGTCGTACGGCGCCGGCTACGAGACGGGAGCGCGCTACCTGGCCGCCTGGATCGGCGACGCGCTACGCGAGGCCGCGCAGCCGCAGATCGACCTGGCGGCGGCGGACGATGTGTCGACGCTGCGTCTCGAAATCGAAGGCGCGGGCCTCCGCGTGGCATTGACGCGCCGCGACGATACGCTCGTGGTGACGGTGAACGAGCTGTCGCACCATACCAGCCTGCCGACTCCCACCAGCTACCTGTTGATGCGCGAAGAGCTCGGAATTGTGCGGCGCGACACGGTATTCGACAGGACCCTGGCGTCGGCCGCCCGCCTCGCGTATCCTACGGACAAATGAGCGTCCGCCGGTTTACCGCCGCCGATGCCGCCGGGGCTGCCGAAGCCTGCGCGCATCATGTCATCAGCGTGCTCGATGAGACGCTGGCCGGACAGGAGTTTGCGACCCTTGCCGTTTCCGGCGGGACGAGCCCGCGGCAGCTCTTCCAAAAGCTCGCCGCCACACGCTTTGCCTGGGACCGTGTGCATCTCTTCTTCGTCGACGAGCGTTGCGTGCCGCCCACCGATCCCGCGAGCAATTTCAAGCTCGCCGAGGAGAACCTGATCCGCCCCGCGCACATCCCGCTTCGTCACGTGCATCGCATCGCTGGAGAACTCCTGCCCAAGACGGCCGCCAGCCGTTACGTAGACGACATTCGCGAGCACTTCGGTCTGGAAGACGGCGAGCTGCCGCACTTTGACCTCGTGCATCGGGGGATGGGCCCGGACGCGCACACCGCCAGCCTTTTTCCCGGCGATCCGCTGATTGAGGACCGCGAGAATATCGCCGCCGCCGTGTTCGTCGCCAAGTTCAATATGTGGCGCGTGACGCTGCTGCCGGGGGTGCTGCTCTCGGCCCGCCATACGGTCTTTCTGGTGGCCGGAGAGGATAAAGCCGACGCGGTCCGCGCCGTCTTTCACGAAGAGTACGACCCAAAGAAATACCCCGCGCAGATGGCGAGCCATCATGGACGCGGGGTCAGTTGGTTCCTCGATGAATCCGCAGCGAAGCTGATGGATTAAGCTCTAGCGGGCCGCGGCTTGGGCGAACGCGGCGGCGGAATCCTTCAGTGCTTCGGCTTTGTCCGTCGCTTCCCACGAGAAGGTGTCTTCGCTCCGGCCGAAATGCCCGAACGCGGCCGTCTTGCGGTAAATCGGACGGCGCAGACGCAGCGTGTCGATGATGCCGCGCGGGGTCAGCGAGAAGTTCTCCCGCACCAGCGCCGTGAAGCGGTCGTCGGCGATGATGCCCGTGCCGAAGGTGTTCACCGTGACCGAAACCGGCTCCGCCACGCCAATCGCATAGGCGAGCTGCACTTCGACGCGCGTCGCGAGTTTCGCCGCCACCAGGTTCTTGGCGATATAGCGCGCCATATAGCACGCCGAGCGGTCGACCTTCGTCGGATCCTTGCCCGAGAACGCGCCGCCGCCGTGACGGCCCATGCCGCCATAGGTGTCGACGATGATCTTGCGCCCCGTCAGCCCCGTGTCGCCGTGCGGTCCGCCGACCACGAAGCGGCCCGTCGGATTGATGTGGTACTTGGTCTGCGAATCGACCATGTCGGACGGAACGATCGGATCGATGATCTGCTTCTTCACTTCCCGCCGCAGTTCTTCGGTCGAAACCTCGGGGCTGTGCTGCGTCGAGATCACCACCGCCTCGATGCGCTTCGGCGTGTTGCCGACGTACTCGACGCTGACCTGGCTCTTCCCATCGGGACGGAGGAAGTTCAACACGCCCTCGCGCCGCGCGGTGGAAAGCCGCTGCACCAGCTTGTGCGCCATCATGATCGGCAGGGGCATCAGCTCCGGCGTCTCATCGCACGCGTAGCCGAACATCAGACCCTGGTCCCCCGCCCCACCCGTGTCTACACCCATCGAAATGTCGGGCGACTGGGACTGGATCAGGTTGTGCACGCCGCAGGTGTTGGAATCGAACCCGTACGTGGCGTCGTTGTAGCCAACATAGTCGATGGTGCCCCGCGCGATCCGCGGAACGTCCACGTAGGTCGTCGTGGTGATCTCGCCCGCGACGATGCAAGTGCCGGTGGTGACCAGAACTTCACAGGCCACGCGTCCGGTGGGGTCGTCTGTCAGCACCGCGTCCAGCACGGCGTCTGAAATCTGGTCGGCAATCTTGTCCGGGTGGCCTTCCGTGACGGATTCCGAGGTGAATAGGTGTCGCTGATTATCTGCCAAAATAGTCCTCCTGCGGTTTCATCAAATGTAACACGGGGTATTTAGTAACGATAATGATCGGGCTTGTACGGCCCTTCCTTCGACACGCCGAGGTAGTCGGCCTGCTTGTCCGAAAGAGTGGTCAGTTTGACGCCGATCTTTTCCAGGTGCAGCCGCGCCACTTCCTCGTCCAGTTTCTTGGGAAGCGTGTACACGCCGGGCTTGTAGCTGTCGCGGTTCTTCCACAGATCGAGCTGCGCCAGCGTCTGGTTGGCGAAGCTGTTGCTCATGACGAAGCTGGGGTGGCCGGTGGCGCAGCCCAGGTTCACCAGCCGGCCCTCCGCCAGCACGAAAATGCTGTTGCCTGTCGGGAACGTGTACTTGTCCACCTGCGGCTTGATGTTGAGCTTCACGGCCTCCGACTGGTTGAGCGGATCCATCTGAATCTCGTTGTCGAAGTGCCCGATGTTGCAGACGATCGCCTGGTCCTTCATCTTCCGCATGTGATCCAGCGTGATGATGTCGCAGTTGCCCGTGCAGGTGACGTAGATATCGCCGCGGCCGAGCGTGTCCTCGATCGTCGTCACTTCGAAGCCTTCCATGGCCGCCTGCAGCGCGTTGATCGGGTCGATCTCGGTGACGATGACGCGCGCGCCCATGCCGCGCAACGAATGCGCCGAGCCCTTGCCCACGTCGCCGTATCCGCAAATGACCGCCACCTTGCCCGCGACCATCACGTCGGTCGCGCGCTTGATGCCGTCCGCCAGCGATTCGCGGCAGCCGTACAGATTGTCGAACTTGGATTTCGTGACGGAATCGTTCACGTTGATGGCGGGGATCAGCAGTTGGCCGAGCTCCTGCATCTTGTACAGGCGATGCACGCCGGTGGTGGTCTCCTCGGAGACGCCGCGCCAGTCCTTGACGACCTCGTGCCAGTGGTTCGGAGACGCCGCGTGAACCTGCTTCAACAGGTCCTTGATGACCTTCTCTTCATGGCTCCCCGACGGGCTGTTCACCCAGTCGCTGCCATTTTCCAGCTCGTAGCCCTTGTGGATGAGGAGGGTCGCGTCGCCGCCATCGTCCACGATGAGCTGCGGTCCCTGCCCGCCCGGATGGCACAACGCCTGGTACGTGCACCACCAGTAGTCTTCGAGCGACTCGCCCTTCCAGGCGAAGACGGGCACGCCGGCGGCGGCGATGGCGGCGGCGGCATGGTCCTGCGTCGAGAAGATGTTGCAGCTCGCCCAACGCACCGAAGCGCCGAGATCCGCCAGGGTCTCGATGAGCACCGCGGTCTGAATCGTCATGTGCAGCGAGCCGGTGACGCGGACGCCGGCGAGCGGCTTTTCCTGCGCATACTTCCGGCGAATGGCCATAAGGCCCGGCATTTCGTGCTCGGCGATGGAGATCTCTTTGCGGCCCCAGTCGGCAAGCGCCAGGTCGGCGACCTTAAAATCGGTTTGATTAATCGTTGCGGTGCCCATCTTTTGGTTACCCTCGTATCAACAAATCTTGATAGATTGATATTACCGAGTTCGCAAGCATGGCGTCAATCCTAAAATCGATGCGTTTGGCCGCGGATCCCAACCGCTTGCGGGTATTGCTCCTGCTGGAAAAGGAGGAGCTTTCCGTGGCCGAACTGCAAGAGGTTCTTTCCAAAGGGCAAAGCCACATTTCGACGCACCTGTCCCAGCTCAAGCACGCGGGTCTGGTGGACGACCGGCGCACCGGCAAGAACAGCTTTTACCGCCTGACGGCCCCGCCGGAGCTGATGGAGGTGCTGCGCCAGGCGGCCCATGAGATTCCGGAAGTCGACCATGACGCGGAAGCGCTTCGCCTGGTTTTGCGGAAGCGCCAGGACCACATGCGGCGCTATTTCGATGAGCTCGCCGGGAAATTCGGCCGCCAGTACGTGCCCGGCCGGTCGTGGAAGGGGGTCGCCGAGGCCTTGCTCAAGCTCCTTCCCCCGCTGGTGATCGCGGACCTCGGAGCGGGCGAGGGCACCCTGTCGCAACTGATGGCCCAGCGGGCCCGGAAAGTCATCGCCATCGACAATTCCGAGAAGATGGTGGAGTTCGGCGCCGACCTGGCGAAAAAACACGGCATCGGCAACCTGGAATACCGCCTGGGAGACCTGGAGGACGTGCCGATCCGCACCGGCACGGTGGATCTCGCTTTCTTCAGCCAGGCGCTGCACCATGCCACGCACCCCGAGAAGGCCATCGGCGAAGCCTGGCGAATTCTCAAACCCGGCGGGCGCATCGAAGTCCTCGATTTGAACCGCCACCACTTCGAAGAAGCCCGCGAAATGTACGCCGACCTGTGGCTGGGCTTTACCGAGCTCGAGATCGAGAAGTACCTCAAAGGCGCCGGCTTCCGCAACGTCGAAACGGCGATTGTCTACCGCGAGACGGAAGCGCCGTATTTCGAGACGTTGCTGGGGACCGGCGAAAAATAGAACGCCCGGCGCGGACCCTAAAATGAAGGTATGTGCAAGTGCGCGTGCCTCCTCCT
Organism: uncultured Solibacteraceae bacterium; assembly: GCA_964608645.1. Lineage (GTDB taxonomy): Bacteria > Acidobacteriota > Terriglobia > Bryobacterales > Bryobacteraceae > CAZSQK01. Next base: position 63,633 of record CAZSQK010000004.1, read on the forward strand.
TCTCGCCTCGCCCCTCTTCGCCGAAGTTCGTCTCATGACTCTGCGGCAGGCGGTCGAGACCGCCCTCAAGCAGAATCCGGACATCGCCCTGGCGCGGCTGGACGAGGAGAAGGCGCGACAGGGCATCCGGGTGGCGCGCGACCCGTTCACGCCGCGGCTCACCGTCGGCAGCGGCCTGGCGTACAGCCACGGATTTCCGATGAGCATCGAAGGCTCGGCGCCCAGCGTTGTGCAGGCGCGGGCCAGCGAGTTCCTCTTCAACCGCCAGCAGAGCCTGGCCGTGGCGGAGGCTAAAGAAAACGCGCACGGCGCTTCCATCGCCGTCACCGGCAAACGCGATGAGATCGCCTACCGCGTCGCAGCCCTGTTCCTCGACGCGGAGCGCGCGGCCCGCATCGGCGCGCTGGCGGGCAAGGACGCCGCCAGCCAGGAGAAGGTGCTCGAAACGGTGCAGGCGCAGGTCCGCGAAGGGCGCGCCCTGCCGCTCGCCGAAAAGACCGCAGCCTATGAGCTCGCCTATGCGCGACAGGCGTCCCTGAATCTCGAGACCGACCAGGCGGCCGCCGAGACGGACCTTGCCCTGGCGCTCGGGTTCCCCGCCGAGGACCGCGTGCGAGCCGTCGAGTCCGACCGTCCCGCGCCCGCCGTGCCGCAGTCCGGCGAACAGGCTCTGGCGGCCGCCATGGAATCGAACCAGGAGTTGCGGCGCATCCAATCGCAGATCGTCGCGAAGCAACTGGAGATGCGCAGCCAGAAGGCCGCGCGATGGCCGCGGGTCGATCTGGTCGCGCAATACGGCATGCTCGCGCGTTTCAACAATTACGAGCAGTTCTTCCAGAAGTTTCAGCGCAATAATGGCGAGATCGGCGTCTCCTTCCAGGTGCCGGTGCTGGCCGGCTCGGCCGTCAGCGCGCAAGCGGCGCAAGCGCAGGCCGACGTGTCCCGCCTCAATCTGGAGCTCTCGAATACGCGCAACCGGATCGCCGGCGATTTACAGCAATCCGTCCGCGAGGAGAAGAAGGCAGCGGGCGCAGCCGACCTGGCGCGGCTCGATCTCGAAGTCGCGCGCGAACAGCTCTCTGTGAACCTCGCGCTGATGCAGGAAGGCCGCCTGACCCTGCGCGAGGTCGAGCAGGCGCGGGTCGCCGAGAACCGCAAATGGATCGCGTTCTACGAAGCGCAATATGCGGCGGAAAAGGCGAGGTGGAACGTCCTCCGCCTGACGGGCCGTCTGGTGGTATCCATTGCAGCGCTGCCGTGAAGCCGGCAGCTGGAGAAAACCGTTGCGCCGCAACGGTTTTTTGACGGAAACAAATGACTTACACGTCAAAAACCGTTTTTTAAAACGGTTTTGCCATTAAGGGTGGATGTCTGGATGCATGGTCTTGACAGGGCAGGGCGCTCGCTCGTTTTAAGCCACCAAAGCCAGTGGGCTCCTCCGCGTTTTCGACAGAACCCCGATGACGATCGGGATCGTCGTGAGCGCCCCAACCGCCAACAGTGCCCATCCTGCGCCGCGGCGCTGGTCGCTCGTCAGCCTTTCCGCCAGCAGCAAACCAAGGCCAGCGCCGAGAGCGGCCCGAGTGCCACCGATCAAGGCGATCTCAGGGATTGTCAGAGTTGTCTCCTTCATGTAGGCGGTACCGTGCAAACCGCTGGCCGTCACCAGCAGGCTCCCCGGCTGTTCTGTGTGTACTCGCAGGGTGGGCCGGCGTGCCGGTGGGCGGGGTACTTAGTAGCGGAAGCAAATGGCTTGCATCCATTGGCTCGCGAAGTCAAAACGCGATTGCGTGTTCTTGAACACTCGATGGGCATGAAGCCCTTGGCAGCGCCAACGATTTCGGTTACCTTTGCGGGCAGAGGTGAACTTCAGATGGCAGGACGCGCTGCAGCCCTACACGGCAGGAACAAAGCCGAAGCCAAGCCAAAGGAACAACAAATCCGCGAGGAGACGGAAACGGACCTAGAAGAGCGGATTCGCTGTCGCGCCAATGAAATCTACCGGCAGCGCGGCGGTCAGGCCGGGTCGGAGCTTGATGATTGGCTCCAGGCGGAACAGGAGATCCGCGGTTCAAAGAAACCCGAGCGTGCGGCAGAGTTCCCGCCACTCGAGGGTCTCTAGCGTCTTCCGGCGCCATTCGGCCGGTTCCATTTCACGTTTCAGTTCTGCCGTGGCGTCCCCGTCATCCAGCCCAGCAGGAGCGCCGCCCCGAACGCGCCCCCGACGAAAGCCCACGGATTGCGATCGAATTGCGACCGCCAGTCCAGAGCGCTCCTCACCCGGTATTCGAGTTGATTCAGGTCCGCGCCCAGCCGCCCGCGCGCCCGCTCGATCTCCCTCTTTATGTCGTCCGGTGTTTCACCCATTGCACGTCATCCTTAATAGTCTGCACGGTCTGCTCCGGAATCGGGTCGATGGCGCTCAGTCTGGCCTTGCCAACCATATATAGCGCGCCGCCGGCGCCCGCCAACACGACGCCCATCGCCGCCGCCGCCGCCCACAAGGGCATGAACAATGCCAGCCCCGCGATACCGCCAGCCACCAATGCAGCCACGGCCATCAGGGCGCAAACCGCCGCGCCCCCGAAGAACCCGGCGGCTTTTCCCGCCTTGCCGGCCTTCTCAGCGACCTCGGCGCGCGCCAGACGCACCTCGCCCCGCACCACGTCCCCGACGTCGCGCAACACATCCTGCACGATCTCTCCCGCCGAGCGTTCTCCCATTGTTGTATTCGCCATGATGATTGCTCTCCCGTCACCGCGACCGGAGGGCGCGTCCGGCCAGGAAGCCCGCCGCCACGGCGATGGCGATCGACACGGCCGGGTTTCTGCGGACGGCTCTCTCGAGTCCGGCGGCAACGTCTCTCACGGAATGGGCTTGCACGTAATGTGCCGCACGCTGCACTCCCGATGCGGCATTGCGGACGGCGCGGTTGGCTCCGATCTTTTCGGCGAACGTCTCCAACAGCCGGGCCGCCGATTCGCGCGATTTTTCGGCCTCGGCGCGCAACTCGCTCGCATAGTGTGCGTAAACCATCTCATCCGCCACGGAGACAATCCCCCCTCGCGATCATGATAGCGCCGGCGTCCTTTCCTTCACAGGTCGATTCGATACCATACAAGAGCGATGCCGGAGCCGTTGTGCGCGAACCTGCTGGAGAAGATCGAGGAGCAAATCGAACGGTTGCGCCACCTCATCGGGCTCCTTTCCCCGGAGCGCTTCGACGGCCCAACGGCGCTGCTTCTAGGCCACCTGCTGGAGTGTCTGGCGGGCTTCTGCGCCGTCCTGGCGGCGGCGGCGCCGCGGCGGCTCGATCACTTCAGCCGGCTGCGCGATTTGCCCGTGAATCACGCCTGTGGAACCGCGGAGGCGCTTGACCGCATCGAAGTCTATCGGGCGCACATCGCCGAAGGCTTCGGCGCCCTGGCGGACGCCGGCCTCGCGCAGCGCATTCCGACGGTATTCGTGCCCGAGGGCGAGACCGTGCTCACTCTCCTGCTCGGCAACCTCGAGCACCTGATCAATCACAAGCACGATCTGTTCCTCCGTTTGAAGCGGGCCGGCGCGGCAATCGGCACGAGAGACCTGTATCACTTCCGCGGCGCGGCGCCAAAGACGGAACATCCCGAGCCGCCATCGCGTATGATCTCCGACAGGGATAGATAAAAGATTTTTGGCCCGGCTGTCGAAAATGGCGGGGGCCGAACGATATTCACCATAGGGAGGCAAGATCATGTCTGGAATGGGCGCGGAACAACTCGGAATTCGTGAAGCTGCCGGGGTCTTTTGGCGTGACGTGAAGTACGCGGTGCGTTCGCTGGCGGGGGCGAAGGGGCTGACGATTACCGTGGTTCTCACGCTGGCGCTCGGAATCGGCGCGAATGCGGCGATCTTCACCCTGGTCCGCGGAGTCCTGCTGCGGCCCCTGGTGAATCGCGACGAAAACAACCTGATTTACATCCGGCAAAGCGCCCCGGGCTTAGGCACGGAGAACGCCGTGTTTTCCGTCCCGGAGATCCAGGACCTGCGGCAGCGCGTCAAATCGCTCAGCACGATCGGCGATTTCTCGACGATTGGATTCACCTTGATCGGGTTGGGGGAGCCGCGCGAGGTGCGGGCAGGGGTGGTCGGCGGCACATACTTCGACGTGATGGGTCTGCATCCGGTGCTGGGACGTCTGCTCGACATGCGGGACGATGGACCGGCGGCCGAGGGCGCCGTCGTGCTGACCTATCGCTTCTGGACTACCGCGCTGAAGAGCGACCCGGGAGTCATCGGAAAGGTCGTCAGGCTTGGATCATTCGGTTCGCGCAGCGCGACCATCGTAGGCGTCCTGGAGCCCTCGGTCCCCTATCCCTCCGAAACCGAGATCATCGCCAATATCGTGACGAGTTCCCACCACCTGTCGGCGACGATGGCGACGGGGCGCGTCCATCGTATGACGGAGCTGTTTGGCCGGCTGGCGCCCGGCGCGACCCTGGAACAGGCGCGCGCCGAGTTGAAGGTCGCTCACGGAGCGATTATGAAGGAGCATCCGGAGGCGTATCCCGCGAAGGCGGATTTCCGCATCGACGCGGTGCGCCTTCGCGACCAGATTACGGCCAAAGCCAGCACCGTGCTTTGGGTGCTGCTGGCGGCCTCGGGGCTGGTTTTCATCATCGCCTGTTCGAATGTGGCCAACCTGATTCTGGCGCGCACGATCCGGCGCGAGGGCGAGTTGGTGATTCGGACGGCTTTGGGCGCCAGCACCGCCGCCCTGCGGCGCGTCCTGCTGGCGGAAAGCCTGCTGCTCTGCGGAGCGGGCGCGGCGCTAGGCGTGCTGAGCGCGCGTCCCATGGTGGCTATTCTCTCCCGCTACGCGGCGCGCTTCTCCATCCGCGCGCAGGACCTCACGGTCGATTCCAGCATGCTATGGGTGGGCGCGGGATTGGCGCTGGCCGCCGCCGCTCTGCTGGCGTTTGTCCCCCGGCTGCCGTCTGGCGACGGACCGGCCGGACTCAGCCTCTCCAACGCGACCGTGCGGATCACCGGCGGAGCGACGCGCCGTCTGCGCGCCTTCGCCATCACGCAGATCGCGGCGTCTTTTGTCCTGCTGGCAGGCGCGGCGATGCTGCTCAAAACGCTGCTCGCGCTGCAGGCGGTCAATCCGGGCGTCGACACCAGGCGCGTGCTCGCCATCAATGTGCCGGTCATGTCGTATGGGAAGACGGACGGCCAAGTCCTGGACTTTTACAAGGAAGCGATGCGGCGCGTGCATGGATTGCCCGGGGTGGACGGCGTAGCGCTGGGCATTCTCACGCCGTGGCGCGAGGGAGGGTCGTTCGGCCCGGGCCTGCAATTCACGGCCGAAGGTTACGCCCGCGGCACGGCGGAAGACGATCCGCGCGGCCAGTTCCGCGTGGTGTCGCCAGGATTCTTTGCCGCGCTCGGCGTGCCGATGATCGCCGGACGCGATTTCAACGATTTAGACCGCAAAGAAAGCGATCCGGTCACGATTGTCAGTCAAAGCGTGGCGCAGCGGATGTTCCCGAATCAGGATGCGATTAACCACCGCATCACCTGGTCCGATCCGCTGATCAAGTTCATCGGCATGAAGGCGGCGCCGATGCGGATTATCGGAGTCGTCGCGGATCTCGACGACGCGCACCTGGTTCCAGGCCCGACGCTGACCGTGTATCAACCGTTCGGCCAGGGGCCGCTTTTTGGCGGACGGATCTTCGTCCACGTGAGAACCGATCCGTACGCTCTGATCAGCCCGATTTCACGCACCATTCGCGGCCTGTCGGTGGACCAGCCGGTGGAGCGCGCCGCGACGCTCGAAGATGTCCGCGCGGAGGTGCTGACGCCGGACCGGTTGAACGCCATGGTCTTCGGCGGCTTCGCCCTGGTGGCCCTGACCATCGCGGTGGTCGGCGTGGCGGGAGTGCTGGCCTTTTCGGTGAGCGCCCGGACGCGCGAATTCGGCATCCGGCTGGCCATCGGATCGCAGCCCCGGCATCTGCTGACGCGGGTGATCGCGGAGGGCACGGTGCTCACGGCTTTCGGGATTGCGGCCGGACTGGCCTGTGGGTTCGCCCTGCAGCGGCTGGCCGGCAGTTACTTCGAGAGCGTACGGATGCCAAGCGTGTGGGTCGTCGCCGGGTCGGCGGGAGTCTTAATGGCCGCCGCCGTGGTCGCGTCCGCGTGGCCCGCGATCCGGGCCGCCCGCGTGGATGTGATTCAAGCCCTGCGGGCGGATTAGTTGGCGCGGGCGGCTCGTGATGAGCCGCCCGGCGCCGCGAAGGTCTACGAGCAGCCGGACGTGCCGCCGCAGTTGCCGCACTTGTAGCAGCTTCCATTCCGGGTCATGATCGACCCGCACTCGGCGCACATCGGAGCGTCTGCCGCTCCCGCCTGCACGAAGGGAAGCTGCTGCTGCGGATCGGTCTCCGTCGCCCGCAGCGTCGGCGTCTCGCCGGCTTCGGTGATCGCGTATTCGGGCCCCAGGAAGCGCGCGCCCAGCCACCGGAAAATGTAATCCATGATGGACTTGGCGTACGGGATCTGCTGATTCCCCGTCCAGCCGCTCGGCTCGAACCGAACGTGCGCGAACTTGTCGACCAGGAACTTCAACGGCACGCCATACTGCAAGTTGAAGCTCACGGCCGTCGCGAAGGCGTCCATCAGGCCCGAAATGGTCGAGCCTTCCTTCGCCATCGTGATGAAGATCTCGCCGGGAGCGCCGTCTTCGTACATGCCTGCCGTGATGTAGCCCTCGTGCCCGCCGATCGAGAACTTGTGGGTGATCGCGCGCCGCTCGTCCGGCAGCTTCCGCCGCACCGGCCGGTACACGACCTTCTCCACCGTCGCCGCCGCCTGTCCGGTTGCGCCCGACGGCGCCACCGACGAAGATTTCTTCTCCCCGCCCTTGCCCGACCCCGAGCTCAGGGGCTGCACCTTCTTCGAATTGTCGCGGTAGATCGCGACCGCCTTCAGGCCGAGCTTCCAGCTCTCGGTGTAAGCTTCAACGATCTCGTCGACCGTGCATTCCTCGGGCATGTTGATGGTCTTCGAAATCGCGCCGGAGATGAACGGCTGCACCGCCGCCATCATCCGCACATGTCCCATATAGTGGATCGACCGCATCCCGTTTTGCGGACGGAAGCTGCAGTCGAACACCGGAAGATGTTCCGGCTTCAGATGCGGCGCGCCTTCAATCGTGCCCGTGGAATCGATGTGGGCGACGATGACCTCTACCTGCTCCGGTGAATACCCGAGCTTGATCAGCGCGGCGGGCACGGTGTTGTTGACGATTTTGATCACCCCGCCGCCGACCAGCTTTTTGTACTTGATCAGCGCCAGGTCGGGCTCGATGCCGGTGGTGTCGCAATCCATCATGAACCCGATGGTTCCGGTGGGCGCGATGACGGTGACCTGTCCGTTGCGGTAGCCCGAGCGCCGGCCGGATTCATAGGCATCGTCCCAGCACTGCTGCGCGCCGTGATAGAGCGCGGTGGGCACGTTGTGTCGATTGATGCGGCTCACCGAATCGCGGTGCATGCGGATGACTTCGAGGAACGGCTGCTCGTTGGCAGCGTACCCCGGGAAAGTCCCTACCGATTCCGCGATGCGGGAGCTGGTCAGGTAGGCCTGCCCGCACATGACGGCGGTGATGGCGCCGGCGAAGTCGCGGCCCTGATCGCTGTCATAAGGGAGGCCAATTGACATCAAAAGTGCCCCTAAATTGGCAAATCCGAGCCCTAATGGACGAAAGTTATGCGAATTTTGGCCAATTTTCTCGGTCGGATAGCTCGCATTGTCGACGATAATCTCCTGCGCCAGGATCATCGTGTCCACGGCGTGACGGAACGCCTCGACATCGAACTGACCGTCCGGCCCGACGAACTTCATCAGGTTCAGCGACGAGAGGTTGCACGCCGAATCGTCCAGGAACATGTACTCGGAGCACGGATTCGACGCGTTGATCCGGGACGTGTTCTTGCAGGGGTGCCAGCGATTGACCGTCGTGTCGAACTGCATGCCCGGGTCGCCGCACTGGTGCGTCGCCTCGGAGATCTGGCGCATGACGTCGCGGGCCTTCAGGCGCTTCACCGGCTGGCCGGTCGCGACCGCCCTGGTCCACCAGTCACCGTCGCGCACCACGGCTTCCATGAAGTCGTCGGTGGCCCGCACGGAGTTGTTGGCGTTCTGGAAGAAGATCGAGCTGTACGCCTCGCCGTCAAGCGACGAGTCGTAACCGGCCTCGACGAGGGTGTAGGCCTTCTTCTCTTCCTTGGCCTTGCACCAGATGAACTTCTCGACATCGGGGTGATCCACATTTAGAATCACCATCTTAGCGGCGCGACGCGTCTTGCCGCCGGATTTGATGACGCCCGCGAAGGCGTCGAAGCCTTTCATGAAGGAGAGGGGCCCGGAGGCGCGGCCGCCGCCGGACAGCACGGCATCCTCTTCGCGCAGCGCCGAGAGGTTGGAGCCGGTGCCGGAGCCCCACTTGAAGAGCATTCCCTCGGTCTTGGCCAAGTCGAGGATCGATTCCAGGGAGTCCTTGACGGAAACGATGAAGCAGGCGGAACACTGCGGCCGCATCACGCCGGATTCGAGCTTGGCGACGCGGTCCGCTTCCCGGTCGTAGATCCAGCCGTAGCCGCGCGTTTCCTTGACGCCGACATTGAACCAGACCGGCGAGTTGAAGCACGCCTTCTGGGTCAGCATCAGGTGGGCTAATTCGAAGCGGAAATTTTCGCCGTCGGCGTCCGAACGGAAGTAGCCGTCTTTCTTACCCCACTCGGCGATGGTGTTCACGACGCGCTCGACCAACTGGGCGACGCTGGTTTCCCGTTCCGGGGAGCCCATTTTGCCGTAGAAGTACTTGCTGGCCACGATGTTGGTGGCGGTTTGAGACCAGTCCACGGGCACTTCAATGTCTCTCTGCTCGAAGATCACCGAGCCCTTGTCGTTGCCAATGGAGGCTGTGCGGGTCTCCCACTGGACGTCGTCATAAGGAGTCTTTCCAGGCTCCAGGCGAGAAGTAAAGTAACGCGGGAACGCGATCCCGGCCCTGCTTTTCACTGTAGTTTTAATCGTCAACGCTTCCATTTTCGCACTCAGATCAACGGAGATTTGCCCCATGATTCGGTCACTCCTTCTTTCGTTAACACCCTGGCCGACTTCGTAATAGTGCCCCAACATCTAGGGGCCGGTCAAGATCTTTATCTATATGCTGTGTCTTCATGTTACGGTATCCATGTCCTGTTTCGCACGGAACGGGGGAGAAAGATGAGTGATATCGAACGTTAATCCTGGGGGTGGTGTGGGCGGGCGGGGGAAGGGGACCCGGTTGGCTTGTTATTTCTAGGCGACGATGGCGGAGGCCGGTGCGGGGACTGAGCGGTGGACAGGGCGCGCGGCGGGGCGATCATAGTGGCGCCGGGCGGAAGCCACGACCCGCTCGACTTCGTCGCGTTGCAGCGGTTGCGGGAGCACATCGAAGGCGCCGACGTTCAACGCTTCGGCCCACAAATAATCGTCGGCGGTGCGGGATGTGACGATCAATTCCGGCGGCTGCTCGAGATGGCGGAGGTCCTTCAGGACCATCTTCCAATTCCAGTTCGGCAGATCGCTCTCCGCAATCACCACGTGCACGGGCATGCGTTCGAGGAGCGGCAGGGCGCGGCGGCGGTCGGCCGCTTCCAGGAGGCGCCAACCGGACTGCCGAAAGACATCATGGAGGAGCATCCGATCATTCTGAAACTCGCCAACCGCCAAAACCGAGACTGGATATTCGGATTTTTCCGTCATGACCCATGACTCCTTTACGCGCACACTACGACACCGGTGCTTTGTTCAGGAAACAGCCAAACGCCTAATGGCCTGCACTTGCCAGCTTAACGATAGTGCATCGATTCCACAACGGACATTCGTACTACCCTCATGAACCGGAGTGCGGAAAGACACCGGAAACGCGGGCAGTGTTCACGCCAGAACAAAAGCAATCGAGCTAACCCTTCTATCGGCTCCTCGTCGTATTTCCGACATGCCGATTTGGAACGATATTCAATTCGCGTTGCGCCAGCTCCGCAAGAGTCCGGGTTTCACCCTGATCGTGCTCGCCACTCTGGGCTTGTGTATCGGCGTGAACACCGCGATCTATAGCGTGCTCGACGCCGTGCTGTTGCGGCCGGCGCCGTACCCGGACGCCGGGCGGCTCGGGCTCATGACGACGGTCGCACGGAAGAACGGCCATGAATTCGTGAACGATTCGCAAAACGGCGCGATGTTCGAGGCGATGCGCGACAACGTCCGCGCGCTCGAGGTGGCTGCGTGGTCCGGCTCCTCGGGAGTCAATTTCGCGGGCGAAGGCCGCCTGGAGTTCGTGAAACAACAGCGCGTTTCCGCCGGGTACTTCCACGTCCTCGGCGTCGCGCCGCAATTCGGCAGGGAATTCACGCGGGCCGAGGACACGGCCGGCGGACCTCCGCTGGCGATCCTGAGCTATGCCTTCTGGCAGCGCATCTTTCACGGCGACCCTTCAGCGGCCGGCCGCACGATCCGGCTCCGCGGCGAGCCGTACACCATTGCCGGAATCATGGCGCGCGAGTTCCGCGCGGCCTCGCCGGTGGATGTCTGGACGCCGCTGCGGCCGTCGCGCACGGGCGAAGGCGGGGGGTCGAATTACGGCGTGGTGGCGCGGATTCAGCCCGGCGTCTCGTGGGGCGCGGCCGCGGAGCAATTGAGAGCGCTCAGCCGCGCCCTGATGGCGACGCCCAGTTTCCCGCGCGAGTACGGCGACGATTTCGAAGAGCGCATCGTCCCCTTGCAAACGGGGCTGACCGCGGGCAACCGGAATCAACTGCTGCTCACCTGGGGCGCCGTGCTGATCCTGCTGGCGATCGGCTGCGTGAACATCGCCGGCCTGATGCTGGCGCGTTCGAGCGGCCGGCGGAGGGAGATCGCGACACGGGTCGCGCTCGGCGCCAGCCGCGCCATCATCGTGCGGCAACTGCTCCTCGAAAGCCTGCTGCTCGCGCTGGGCGGCTGTGTCCTTGGGATCGGCGCCGGCGCGCTGACGTTGGGCTGGCTGAAGGATCTGGGCGCGGAAAACCTCCAGCTGTGGCACCCGATCGCGGTCGATGCCAAGGTGATGCTGGCGATGTTCGGGCTGGCCGCCCTCACCAGCATCGCCTTCGGCCTGGCGCCGGCGATCCAGACGAGCCGTGTGGATTTACGTTCCGTGCTGGTGGAGGGAGGACGCGGCGCCGCCGGCGGGCGGCGGCGCTGGCCGCGCCAGGCGCTGGTGGCTTGCGAAGTGGCCTTGACTCTCGTGTTGCTGGTCAGCGCCGGGCTGCTGGCGCGGACGCTCGGTTATCTCAACGGCCTGAACCCCGGATTCGACAAGCGCGACGTCATCACAGCCCAAGCCTCCCTGCAGGACGCGCGGTACAAAACCAGCGCCGCGGTGAATCGGCTGTTCCGCCAGAGCCTCGACCGCATCCGCTCGATTCCGGGCGTCCAGGGCGCGGGTGTCGCCCTGACGCTGCCCTTTGAGCGGCCTCTGAACCTCGGCGTCCGCACTCTCGACGGCGACGACCGGGAGGGGCGTTCGATCGAGACGGTCTACGTGACGCCGGGGTACTTCGAGACGCTCCGCGTGCCGGTGAGGCGCGGCCGGGTCTTTCGAGACGCGGACACCGCGGGCTCCGCGCCCGTGGCGGTGGTCAGCGAATCCTTCGCGCGCAAGTATTTTGCGTCGCGCGACGCGGTGGGCGGCCACATTCGCATGGGACAGGTGGAGCGCGAGATCACCGGCGTAGTGGGCGACGTGCAACAGCACAGCGGCCTCGGCAATTTCGGCCCGGTGTCGATCGATCCCACCGTGTATATTCCCGCCGCGCAGACGGCGGACGGGTTCCTGCAACTGGTCCACACGTGGTTCACGCCAAAATGGGTGATCCGCGCGCCCCGCGGCGCCGCCATCGAAGGGCAGGTGCAGGCGGCGGTGGCCGGGTCCGATCCGCAACTCCCGATCGGACAATTCCGGACGATCGACGATCTGCGCGGGCGGATCACGTTGGACCAGCGCTACAACGCGACTCTGTTTTCGATCATCGCGAGCCTCGCGCTGCTGCTCGCGGCACTCGGGCTGTCGGGCCTCATCGGCCAATCCGTGACGCAGCGGACTCACGAGCTCGGGGTGCGTCTGGCGCTGGGAGCGAGCGCGCGGCAGGCGGTGCTCACTGCCATGAAGCCGGCGCTCGTGCTGGCGACGATCGGCGCCGCCGCGGGTTACGTGCTCTCGCGCATTGCGGCGCGGTTCCTGGCGCACCTTTTGTGGGGCGTCCAGCCGACGGACCCGCTCACCTTCGCAGGAATGGCCGGGGTCCTGCTGGCCGTCGCCGTAATGGCGGCGCTGGCGCCATCGCTGCGCATCCTACGGATCGACCCGGCGCGGACGCTGCGCAGCGAATAGCGAAGCACGACGTCAGAAGCCGAGACGCAAGGCGAACTGCATCACGCGCGGGGAGTAGACGCTTGTGATCGTTCCGAAATTGCTATTGGAACGGTTTGCATTCGGGGCTCCGAAGTTGGTCTTGTTCAGCAGATTGAAGACCTCCGTCTGAAACATCAGCTTGGTCCGCTCGCCGTGGATCGGGAAGTCTTTCTGCACGCGCACGTCGGCCTGATACGTCGGGGGAGACTTGGCGACGTTTCGTCCGGCGGTGCCGAAGGGATGGGCGACATCCGGCACCACAACGGTTGACTTGTTGAGGTAGTTATTGGGATCTCCACCGGGAATCATCGGGTCGCCGATCAGGTTCGGGCGGTAATTCAGGACACCGCTGAGTTGGGCGTTGGCGGCGGGGCTCCAGGTCAGGTTTACGGGCTGGCCGCTGTACATCGAGTTGATCAGGCTCGTCCGCCAGCCGCCGATTGCGTATCCGGCGAGGCCCTTGCGATCCTTCAATTTGTACGTGATGGTGGTGGTGTCGTTGAATTTGCGGTCGTAGCCGGCGAGGCCGCGTTCGTCGCGCACGTCGCGGAGATTGAGGCGGGAGTTGTCTCCGTTGGCGGTCTCCAGATGGCCCGAACCAAAATCGATCGCCTTCGACCAAGTGAACGAATTCAGGAGATACAGGCGGTTGCCGTAACGTTTCTCGATCTTGGTTTGCAGGGCGTTATACATCGAGGAGTTGCCGTTATACGCGATTTCGATGTAGGCAAAACCAGGGATCGGGCGGCGCTGGTCCACGGTGAGATTCTCGCCGATCGCGCTCGGCCGCGCCTGGTTGTAGTCGCCGAGGATCATGAGCTTGGTGCCGTGCGTTCCCACATACGCCACATCGAGCAGGGTATTGTGGCCGAGCTGCCGCTGCACGGTGAAGTGCCAGCTCTGGACATACGGGGTGCGGAAATCGCGCGGGATATAGTTGACGCGCGCGGTCTTCGGGTCGAAATTCTGCGGGGTCGCGAGGTTCGCCGGGTACCCCTGCTGCATGGTGCGGAAGCACGTGACGGGGTCCTGGTTAGCCGTGCACAGGCCCTGCGACGGCTTCTGATTGATGGTGACCGTGACGATGGTCGGGCCGTTGTAAGCCAATAGATTTTCGCCGCCCATGCGATTGAAGTGGATATAGCTGATGCCGTATGCGGAACGGATCACGGTCTTCGGATCGATCGCATAAGCCAGGCCGATGCGCGGGGCGAAGTTATTGCGGTCGGGGTTGATCAGGGAGCGGTCGGCCATGGAGCCGGCCTTGGCTTTGATGAGGCTGTTGGTGGCCGGGTCGTAATCGACCAGGCGGTCGTCGGCCTCGTACTGCGGGGTCGAGTACTCGTAGCGAAGGCCGAGATTGGCGGTCAGGCGGCGGCTGATCTTCCAGTCGTCCTGGATGTAGCCGAAGTGCATCCGCTGGCGATAGTGGATCAGCGTGGTGTTGGTGATGCTGTACGAGGCGCGGGCGCCGAACAGGAAATCCGCGAGATTGTAGAGATTGTTCGAACTGGCGCCGGTGGCGGGGCGGCTGAACTGGCCGCTGTATCCATCCTGGCCGTATTTCGGATGGAAGTCCTCGACGTCGGTATTCACGGCCTGGTGCTCGTAACCGATCTTCAAGGTGTGGTGGTTGAAGATGCGGGAGTAGTTGGCGCGCGGGTTGACGACGAATGGATCCTGATGCTGCGGGTTGCTGTTCTGCCGGCCGAAGTCCGTGTAGCCGCTGACCTGTTGGGTATTGAGGCCGCCGCTCACCGCGGGATCTTCCGGAATCCCCGGGATGCCATAGGCGGCCAACATTCCGGGCGCGCCGAAATCGAGGGGCGTCTTGCCGGCCTTGGTTCGCGAGATGCCGAGCCGCACCTCCAACAGTTGGGAAACGGCGGGAATGTACGTAGCGGCGGCGGTCAACTGCTGGTTGAGGATGCGGACATGCCCATTGGCTGCGCCGCCCGAGGGCCCGGGAATGACGCCCGGCACGTAGTCGTTCTCCTTCCGCTGGCTGAGGCGAAGGAAGACGCTTGTGCGCTGGTTGATGGTGTCGTCGAGCTTGACATCTCCTTTGTCGTTGAAGTCCTTGCGGCGCGGCAGGGACTGGAAATTGTTGGCGCCTGCCTGATTGAGATCGGGCAGGTCGCCGAGCACCTTGCGGGCGAACGGCGTGATGTCGCTTTGCGGGATGACCCCGTTCGCGTAGGTTGCGCCGGTGATGGGGTTCACGACCGGAATTCCGAGAATCCCCAGCCGCTGATTCACGGTCGGCAGGGTGGCAAACTGGAGGGTCTTGCGAATGCGCCGGTAGCCCTCGTAATCCGCGAAGAAGAACAGTTTGTCGCGCTTGATGGGGCCGCCGATCGTGCCGCCGAACTGATTCTGCAGATAGACCGGTTTCACGTTGTTCACCGGCTTGAAGAACCCGATCGCGTTGAGATTGGTGTTCCGCAGATACTCGTAGAGCGAGCCGTGGACCCGGTTCACGCCGCTGCGCATCGAGGCGTTGATGACCGCGCCGCCGGCCCGTCCGTACTCGGCGCTGTAGTTGTTGGTTTGGACCTTGAACTCCTGCACGGCGTCCGGGGAAAGCTGCACCACCTGGTTGGAGAAGCCCTGGTTGCTGGTGCCGTAGGAATTGTTGTCAACGCCGTCCATGATGAAATTGTTTTGCGAGCTGGGCAGCCCGTTGACGTTGAACGAACCCTCGCGCGGGTCGCTGGCGCTCGAGAGCGAGGAGCGTTGCACGCCCGGCGCGAGCAGGGCAAGGTCCGAGTAGGCGCGGCCGTTGAGCGGCATGTTGTCGATGACCTCGCTGTTGACGACCTGGCCTTTGTCGGTGGAATCGCTCTCCACCACCGCCGCCGCGCCCGTGACGGTAATCGATTCGGTGTTGGCTCCGACCTGCAGTTTCAGGTCGACGCGCTGCCGCGCGCTCACCGCCACATTAAAGGTGTCCGTAGTGGTCGAAGAGAAACCGGCGGCCTCGGCGGCGACCTTATAATCGCCGATTCTGACGGTCAGGAATTCGTATTCCCCGGCCGAGTTCGTCACGGTCGAGGCCACCACGCCGGTATTTACGTTGCGGAGGGTGATCTTCGCATTGGCGACCACGGAACCGGAAGGGTCGCGGACCGTTCCCAACACCGTGGCGGCGTCGAATTGAGCAAAACAGCAGGCGGCCGCAAATCCGGCCATCAGGAGCAGACGAGCGCAGAATCCCATAAGCGTGTGGACAGCATATCATCGGAAGATCAATTTCTTATGACGCCGACACGAGGTTCCACAATTCTCGCTCTGCTGGCCTGTCTGACCGCGTCAGCGGCGCCTTTTCGGGCGGCCGCAGCGAAGGCGGACATCACGCCGGAAACGCCGCAATGGCTGATGGGTTATAACGCGCGCCAATCCACGGGAGTGCACGACCGCATCTTTCATCGCGTGGTGGCCATGGAAGCGGGCGGACAGGCATTCTATCTGGTGGCGAGCGATCTATGTCTGTTCTCGCCGGGCGTCTACGACGACGTCGCGCGGGAGCTGGAGCGCGAAACCGGCATCACGCGCGCACAGTTCTGGTGGAGCGTCACACACACGCACGCGGCCCCCGAGGTGGGTCCACCCGGCATCTACAAGGCGCTGCTTGGCCGCTCCGACCACGAATACAATCGCGACTATGCCGACCTGGTGAGGAACACGCTGATCGCAGCCGTAAAAGAGGCGCGGTCGAAGCTGGCGCCGGCGCGCATCGGGTTCGGACAGGGTGTCTCGATGGCGAATATCAACCGGCGCGCGAAGGATGTCGATGGGCAAGTGTCGTTGGGGCTCAACCCGGACGGCCCCGCGGACCGGCAGATCGGCCTGATTCGCCTGGAGCGGCCGGACGGCGGCCTGATCGCGCTGGTGGCGAATTACGCGATCCACGGCACGGTCATGAGCGGCCAGAATCTGCAGATCAGCGGCGACGCTCCAGGCACGGTGACGGCATACCTGGAACAGAAGATGGGCGCGCCGGTGTTGTTCGTGAACGGCGCGGCCGGCAATCTCGCGCCGATTTACAGCGTGTACGCCGATGCCCGCAGCGGGCATCTTTCGCAATTCAACGTGCTCCTCGGCGACCGCATTCTGGCCGCCGCGCGCGCGATGGGCCCGGCGGCCGCCGACGTGACTCTGTCGACTTCCGAACTGGCGGTGGCGACACCGCAGAAGGAGGGTCTCGACTGGCCCGTGGAATTGGCGCAGTACCGCGCGCGGCTGCCGGTCCGCTTCCTGCGGATCAACGATACGGTGATTTGGGCGGCGCCGGTGGAGCTATTCTGCGAGATCGCGATCGCGGTGCGCGGCCAGTCGCCGTTTCCGCACACCTTCTATTTCGGGTACACCAACGGCTGGTTCGGCTATTTGCCGACGGCGCAGGCCTTCGGCGAGGGCGGGTACGAGCCGAAGACATCGGTGTTCACGGCACAGGCGGAGAAGGATTTGACGGAGGGAGTGGTCGCGTATCTGCAAGGGATGCGCTAGTCCATCACCTCGGAGCCTCCGTAGTAACCTGGGACGACCTCAGGCTCCAGGGCTATTTCGACCGTCTCGATCAATTCTCCAGATCGCCAAAGCGAGTAGATGAAGGCTTCGCCTGCGATGCGAATTCTGATTTCGTGTTCGAACACGGCTTCCCCTTTTGCACGAAACGGGCCGTGCGGAAACGGCGGGAGTTACGGGCGCGGCGGCGCCGGAAATCCGGACGCGACGCCGGATAATCCGGCGCAATCGTACACCAACTGCCGGCGGCGGCGGAAGAGGGTGACCTTTTCCTGGACGATCAGGAGGAGCCCGGCGGGGTTTCCCGCGAGGTCGCAGACGCGCCGTCCGACGCTCCTGAAAACGCGCATTTCGGGATAGGCCGGGACGTGCAATTCCCCATAGGACCAGTCCGCGACGGGCAGATCGTCAATGCCGGAATCGTTTTGGTTGATGTACTCCTGCAATTCGACGGGCAAGCGGCCGGCTATCGAATCGGCCATATAGACGGTCGCCACGTGGGGGTTGCCGGAGTAGAGCGCGAAGGAGAGGTAATGGTCCCAGATTCCGGCCAGGCTCAAGACCGGCGCGATGCCGAATAACACCAGCACGAATCGATTCGCCCGCAGCACATCGCCCGGGGTGAAATCGGCGCTATGCCAGAACAGGAGGAGAACAAACGCCATCATGGCGAGGTTCCAGGGCCAGACGACGCGGTTCGAATCGTGGCCCCACGGCCCGATGCTCCCGAGGATCCAGACGTGCATCGCGATGGCTGCGGCGACGGCCCCGTTGCGGGACCTTCTGGCGAGGAGCGCCGGCGCGAGGAGCGACTCGAAGGCCGGGGCGATGTAGCCGATCGCGGTGACGGGCAGCCAGCGGGTAAACGGCTCCAGCAACCAAGGCAGGGTATCGCCGCGAAAACCCGGATTGAATTTTTGAATGCCGCTCCAGAAGTAGATCGCGGCGACGATCAGACGGCAAACATTGAGGGACGAGCCGCGCCACGCCAGCGCGGCGAGCATAAAGCAATATTGATAGAACCAGGGCTGCCAGCGAGACTGATCGCACAGAGCCATATACGCGGCAATCGCCAGGGCGGCGGCAATCCACGGTTCAGGGCGGGGCGTGACGGCGATCCAGACGAGCAGCGCGAGCAGCAGGCCGTACAGGAGGCCCACCGGGTGCAGGAAACCGACTACCGGAGTGAGCGGATAGAGCCGTGGACCGGTCCAGAGAGGGCGCGAAAGGAGCAGGCCGGCGGCCAATCCAGCCGCTACACACCGCTTCAGCCACACGACCCGGGGCGGCAGGCGACCCTCGCTACAGCTCTACGCCCCGTGCCAGGCGAACGGCGGGGTTTTCCTTCAGTTGGGAGAGCACCGATTCCGGCACGGCGCCATCGATAGCGACCACCGCGACAGCCTCCAGAGGCTCGCCGGGGGCGAGGGGCGCCTCGCGGCGGCCGAGCGAGAAGTTGGCGATATTGACGCCGTTGCGGCCGAGCACCGTTCCGACGTGACCGATGACGCCAGGCACGTCCTGGTTCTTCATAAAGATCAGGAACCCCGCCAGCGGCGCTTCGCAGTAGATGCCATCGACCTGCGTCAGCCGCGGCTTGTCGAGGAAGACCGCCCCGACGACGGTCGTGACGCCGGTGTCGGTCTCCAGTTCCAGGCGGATCGAATCCGTGTGGACGGAGCGTTTCTCGTGGACTTCGGCGATATTCCAGCCGCGCTGCTCGGCGATCTGCAGGGCGTTCACGAGGTTCACCTTGCGGTCGGTGGAGCGGCAAAGGGCGCCGGACAGGGCAGCGCTGCGCAACAGGTTCGTGTCGCTATCGGCGATCTTGCCCCGGTAGACCAGACGCATCGTGCGGGGGTTTCCGATGGCGATGTGGGAGGCGAGGTTCCCGAGGCGTTCGGCGAGGCTCGCGTAGGGTCCCAGGGCGCGATACTGCTCCGGCGAGAGCGCCGGCATGTTGACGGCATGGATCGCCACGCCATGTGTCAGGTACTCGACCACCTGCTCGGCGATGCGCACGCCGACGATCTCCTGCGCCTCTTCGGTGGAGCCGCCGATATGCGGCGTGGCGAGGACGGAGGCGGAGTCGAATAGAGGATAATCCGGGGGCACGGGTTCGGTGGCGAAGACGTCGAGGGCGGCATCGCCGACCTTGCCGGAGGCCAGCGCCGCCCGCAGCGCCGCTTCGTCGACGAGCTCGCCGCGGGCGCAATTGACGATGCGGACGCCGTCTTTCATCTGCGAAAACGCGGCGCTCGACAGCATGCGCTCGGTTTCGGGGGTGGCGGCTACGTGCAGCGTGATGTAGTCGCTGGCCGCATACAAGGCGGGGAGGCTGACGAGCTCGACGCCGAAATCGTGCGCGATCTTCGACGTCACGTAGGGATCGTGGGCGACGATCCGCATCTCGAAGGCGCGGGCGCGCTTCACCACCTCGCGGCCGATGCTGCCGAGTCCGACGACGCCGAGCGTCTTGCCGCGGAGCTCGTTGCCGAGGAACTTCTTCTTCTCCCATTTGCCGGCGCGGGTCGACGCGTTGGCTTGCGGAATGTGGCGCGCCATAGCCAGCATGAGCGCGAGGGTGTGCTCGGCGACTGAGATGGCATTGCCGCCTGGCGTATTCATGACGAGCACGCCCGCTTCTGTGGCGGCGTCGAGATCGACGTTGTCGACGCCGACGCCGGCGCGCCCGATGACCCGCAAGGCGGGGGCTTTTTCCAGAACCGCCTTGGTCACCTGCACCGCGCTGCGCACGAGGAGGGCGTCGGCAGTGGCCAGGTGCTGGGCGTATTCCTTGGGATTCGAGACGATGACATTCCAGCCGGGCTGGGCTTTAAACAACTCGATCCCAGCCGCAGCAAGAGGCTCCGCGATAAGGATGTTCATGAGCGGTTCTACGCCTTGGCGGCCTCGGGCTGCAAGACCGCCGCTTCGTACACTTCCTGCACGGCGGCTACACCCGTCCCGTATTTCACGGAATGGCCGTTGGCGTTCAGGATGATTTCGAGACCGGCGACAACGGCGAAGAGGTCGGCGAAATCGAAGTAGCCCAGGTGCGCGATGCGGAAGATCTGGCCCTTCATGGTGCCCTGGCCGTTGGCGATCACGGCGCCGAAGCGCGAGCGGAATTCCTTGACGATGACGCCGGAATCCATCCCCGCGGGGGGCTTAATGGCCGTCACCGAAGATCCCGGCGCGGCGGCCGAGAACAGTTCGAGGCCGAGGGCGGCGGCGGCCGCGCGAGTGGCCTTCGCCAGCAGTTCCGCGTTCGCGACCAGGTGCGCCATGCCGATCGACTTCACGTATTTCAGCGCTTCGGCGAGCGCCAGGATGAGGGCGGTGGAAGGTGTCCAGCTCGATTCGCCGGCGTCGCCGCTCTTCTTTTCCTTCTTGAAATTGAAGTAGTAGTGGGGGAGGGTCGCGGTTTCCGCGAGCTTCCACGCCTTGGGACTGATCGACAGGAAGGCGAGGCCCGGCGGGATCATGAACGCTTTCTGCGAACCGCCGATCACGACGTCGAGTCCCCAGCCATCGATATCGAGCGGCATGGTGCCGAGGCCGGTGATGGCATCCACGACGAGAATCGCGCCGGTTTGGCGGACGGCATCGGCGATGGCGCGAACGTTATGCGCGGCGCCGGTGGAGGTTTCGGAGGCCTGCAGGAAAACGGCCTTGGCGGCTGGCTCGGCGGCCAGGGCGGCCTGCACCTGCTCGGGGCGCACGGCCTGGCCATACGGCATCGAGACCACGGTGGCGTCGAGCCCGTAGGCCTTGGCAATGTCGGCCCACCGCTCGCCGAACTTTCCGGCGACACACACGATAACCTTGTCGCCCTTCGAAAAGAGGTTGGTGACGGTGGCGTCCATGGCCCCGGTGCCGGAGGCGGCAAACATGAGAATGTCGTTGGACGTGCCCATGACCTCCTTGAGATCCGCGAGGCAGGAACGATAGACCTTGCGGAAATCCTCGGTGCGATGGTGAATGTCCGAGGCCATCATCGCGTGCAGGGCAGGCGGATAGAGGGGCGTCGGGCCGGGAGTGAGTAAGCGCTGTTTTCGGATGTACATCGTGAGGGTAGTCTTTTAGAATAACAGACATCATGCCCCTTATCGATCAGGTGCAGCAGGACATGGTGGCGGCGATGAAGAGCAGGCAGGAGGCGCGACTGAGCGCCGTCCGCATGATCAAGGCCGCCCTCATGAAGGCGAAGGTCGACTCGCCGAAACCGCTCGACGAAGCGGCCGAGATGCAAATCCTGAAGTCGCTGATCAAACAGCGGCAGGACGCCGCGGAGATGTTTCGCAAGGCGGGCCGCGAGGAGCAGGCCGCCAAGGAGGACGCGGAGCGCGCGCTGATCGAAGGCTACCTGCCCGCCGGGGCCAGCGACGCCGAGATCGACGCGGCCATCGCCGAAGCCCTGGCGGAGACGGGGGTCGTCTCGCTCAAGCAAATGGGCGCCGTCATGAAGGCCACGCAGGCCAAATTGAAAGGAAAGACCGTGGACGGAAAAGCATTGAGCGAAAAAGTGAGGTCCAAACTCTCATGACGCCTCCCCCCAACCGCCGGCACCAGCCCTTCGTGCCGGAGACGATGAAGATGGAGGAGTTCACGTGGCGAGCCCTGCTGCTGGGGCTGATCATGTGCGTGGTGCTCGGCGCCGCGAACGCCTATCTCGGCCTGAAGGCGGGCCAGACGATCGCGGCGACCTATCCGGCGGCGGTCATCGGCATGGCTGTGCTGCGCGTGTTCAAGGGGTCGATCCTGGAAGAGAATATCGCGCGAACGGCCGGGTCGATCGGCGAGTCGGTAGCGGCGGGGGCGATTTTCACGATCCCGGCCTTTTACCTGGTCAAAGCGTGGCCGCAGTTCGATTCACCCGATGTGTACTGGAAGTCCACGGCGTTGATGCTGGTGGGTTCGGTGCTCGGGGTGTTGTTTGTGTCGCTGATCCGGCGCGTGATGGTGGAGGATCCGGAACTGCCGTTCCCCGAATCGGTGGCGGCGTCGGAGGTCCACAAGGCGGGACAGGCGGGCGCAAAGGCGGCGAAATATCTCTTCTACAACATCGCCATCGGCGCGGTGGTTTACCTGGGCGGGGCCTTCGGGGTATACGCGCCGGACGAGAACTTCTTCTTCAACGTCGGGCAGATGGGGCGGAGCACGCTGCGGCTCGGCCCGCTCGGATCGACGCAGATTCTGGGCGCGGGCGGCGTTACGGTGGTGGCCGGTCCGACGGTGAGCCCGGCGTTCCTGGGGGTCGGCTATATCATCGGACCGGAGCTGGGGTCGCTGAATTTTTCGGGCAGCGTGGTGGCGTGGGGCCTGCTGATTCCGCTGCTGATTTTCTTTCTGGGGCCGCAGTTGAACGCGTTTCTGCCGCCGGGATCGCACTCCTCGGACTGGCTGGGGCTGGGCAACGCGGTCTGGCGTTTCATCGTGCGCCCCATCGCGGTGGGCAGCATGATGGTGGGCACGTGCTACACGTTGTTCCGCATGCGCAAGAACCTGATCGCCGGATTGGGGAAGGCCGTGGCCGAGCTGCGCGCCGGCGCTCCGCCGGACGAAACGATCGGGCGCACCGAGCGGTATATGAGCTCGAAAACAGTGTTCTCGCTGATCGGGGTGACCTTCCTGTTGATGTGCGTGCTGTATGTCTACATGACGGGGCTGGTGTCGGGCGGAGTCGCGGCGGCGCTGGTGATGCTGATTGTCGGCTTCTTTTTCGCGACGGTGTCGGGCTACCTGGTGGGGGTGATCGGGTCGTCGAACAACCCGATTTCGGGGCTGACGCTCTCGACGCTGGTGATCGCGGCGCTGCTGATGGTATCGATGGGGGTTAAGGGGATGAGCGGCGTGCTGGCGGTGCTGGCGGTTGCCGCGGTGGTCTGCGTTTCGTCGGCGGTGGCGGGCGAACTGCTGCAGGACTTCAAAGTCGGCTACATCCTGGGCGGGACGCCGCGCACGATCCAGATCACGGAGCTGATCGCGGTGGTGGTGGCGAGCTGCACGATGTACTTCCCGCTGCTGTGGCTGCACCAGGGCAACATCAACAAAGGCGGCATCGGATTCGGCGACCCGACGCTCTCGGCGCCGCAGGCCGGGTTGATGGCGTCTCTGGCGCAGGGCATCGTGGGAGGCGACATGGCGTGGCCACTGGTGGTGACAGGCATCTTCATGGGTTTCGCGATGATCCTGTTCAAGGTGCGCAGCCCGATGCTGGTGGCGATCGGGATGTACCTGCCGATTCAGATCACTTCGGCGATCTTTCTGGGCGGCATCCTGCGCTGGGTGGGCGACACGATTCGCAAGCGGCGGGGATACAACGAGGCGCAGATCGCGCGCGTGGAAAATGTGGGCGTGCTGGTGGCGTCGGGTCTGATCGCCGGGGAGGCGCTGGCGGGGCTGGTGACGGGCTGGTACAACTACAAATACGGCAAGCTGGACGAGGTGTTCGCGCACCCGTCGTACCTGGCGGGCGTGGTGGTCATGGCCGTGCTGGCGCTGCTGCTGATTCAGATCCCGCTGCGCAACGCGGGGGATCCGAACGAGCCGGCGCCGCCGGCGGCGATTATGTAGGCGGCCTGGGCGATCGTGCAGGCTGGAAGGCGGCGGCGGCGCCCCGCTTCCTATCTAGCGGTCAGCGACCTGTGGCGTCGCGCTCTCCGCGAGCACGGTGGCGCATAACAGGACGAGGGTGATCCACAAGAGATCGGCCAGCAGCAGGTGCGTCATTTGCAGCCAAATCGGCGCGAGGAGCAGCAGGTTCATTATGCCGGCTGTCAGTTGCGCGGCCAGAAGGCCGGCCAAGATCCAGGCGCGGCGGCGGGCGCGCGGTCCGCTGGCGGCCACGACGGCCGCGTAGAAGATCAGCCATGCGGCGGCGAGGGACGCGAGCATGGGATGAATGGCGCGCAAACGGAGGAAGATGTGCGCTCCGGGGTCGAGATCCTGCGCGAAACCGGCCGCCAGGGACGACGCGGGGAATAATGTGTCGCCGAGCGCCGCGATGGCGCCGGTGACGCCCATGAGGACGACCACCGCCAGCGAGATTCCCGCCATCCAGCCAGGACGCCCGGCGACGCGCACGCGCGGACGGCCTGTTCCCCACCAGGCGGTCAGGGTCAGGCAGGCGAGCAGGGTCAGGGTGTTGATGAGGTGCGCCGTCAACGAGTACCCGCGCTTGGTCGACGGATTCCTGGCAACATGCTCGAGGAGCACGAGCGCCGCGCCGATCAAGGCCTCGCTGACGAGGAAGATCGACGCCAAGACCGCTCCCAGGCGCGCCGGATGGCGGCGGGGAAAGATGCGGAATGCGGCGATTGCGAGGAGGGCCACCAGCACGAGGTCGATCCCGCTGGTGACGCGATGGGTGAATTCGATGATCGTGTCCATCGCCGTCGAGCGCGGCGTGATGGTCCCGTTGCACAGCGGCCAGTGAGCGCCGCAGCCGGCGCCGGACCCCGTGGCGCGCACGTAAGCGCCCCAGAGAACAACCGCCACGTTATAGGCCAGCACACCCCACGCGTAGCGGGCGAAGCGGGCGTTCCCGAGTTTATTCATCGATCTCTTCATTGTATTCCGGGCGCGAAAAAGCTCTTGACTGGGGGGCACGATGATGCTATTTTTGCAACATATTGCTGTTTTTGCAGCATATGAGCGAAATGCGGAAAGACGGACATCGAAATCTCAGCCGGCGCGAGCGTCAGATGATGGACATCCTGTACGCGCGCGGCCGGGCTACGGCGGCGGAGATCCACGAGGCGCTGCCGGACGCGCCGACTTACTCGGCGGTGCGCGCCAAGCTGCGGGTGCTGGAGGAAAAGGGGCACGTGCGGCACGAAGAGGAATCGCTGCGGTACGTGTACCTGCCGACGGTGGCGCGGGACACGGCGCGGCGGTCGGCGCTGCGGCATCTGGTGTCGACGTTCTTCGAGGGTTCGGTGGAGCAAGCGGTGGCCGCCTTGCTGGATCTCTCGGCGGCGCAGCTCGACGAGCGCGAACTGGACCGTATCGGCGCTCTGGTGGAAGAAGCGAAAAAGGAGTCGAAGTCATGACGATCATTGCCTGGAAAGCGACCGCGATTCTGGTTGCGGCCTTCTGCGCCGCGGGACTGGCAGGACGCCGGCCGGCGGCATTGCGGCACTTCATCTGGACGGCGGCATTTGCGGCGCTGCTGGTGTTGCCGCTGTCGCTGTTGATCGGCGAAGGGCATTCCCTGCCCGGGCCGACGGTCAGCATCCCGGTGGCCGCCACGGTGGTCCGGGCGGGACAGGCGCCGTCCCCCTCGATTCCATGGCTGCCGATTCTGTATGTGGCGGGCGCTCTGCTTTCGGCGTCGCGGTTCCTGGCGGGCGCGATGCGGACGTCGTGGATCGTGCGGCGCGCGGCGGCCTGCGAACTCGAAGCCGAAGCGGGCGCGCGAGTGGTGGCTTCGGCGGACGTGTCGATGCCGCTGGCATGGGGGATCGCGCGGCCGGTGATCGTCCTGCCGGCCTCGGCGCTGGGGTGGCCGGCCGGCCGTCTGCGCGCCGTCGTGCTGCATGAGGGGATGCACCATCGGCGCCGCGATCTTCTGACGCAGGCGATGGCGCAGGCGGCATGCTGCCTCTATTGGTTTCATCCGCTGGCGTGGCTGGCGCTGGCGCGGCAGCGGCGGGAGCGCGAGCACGCCTGCGACGACGCGGTGCTGCGGAATGGCATGGCGGCGCACGACTACGCGACGCACCTGATCGACGTGGTGCGCGCGGTGGCCGCGGGGCGGAAGGGTTGGTCGGACGCGCCCGCCATGGCGGACACGTCGAGCCTCGAAGCGCGCGTGCGGGCGGTTCTTGACCGCACGGTCGACCGGCGGCCGGTGGGGCGCGCGACGGCGTGCCTCATCGGCGTGGGCGCGCTGTTGGCGGTGGGGATCGCGTCGACCGTGAGCCTGCGCGCGCAGAGCGGGGGCGGCGAAATCACGGGCGTGGTGCAGGATCCCAGCGGCGCGCGCGTTCCGAATTGCCGCGTGACGGCGAAGAATGTCAACGGGTCCAACGAGGAGACGACGCAGGCCAATGCCGCGGGCGAGTACCGATTCGCAGGCATCCCGACGGGACATTATGAGATCGAGGCTTCTTCACGGGGATTCGCCGTAGCGAAGGCGAGCGCGGACGTGGTGACTGGCGCGGTGGCTCGGGTGGACGTGCGTCTGGCGCTCGGAAAGACGATGGAAGTGGTGACGGTCAGCGGACGGCGAGCGGCGCCCATCGTCGCGCCGCAGGCGGCCCGGCCGGCGGAGCGAATCCGGGTGGGCGGAAATGTGACGCCCACGAGACTGCTCCGCCAGACGCGGCCGGTGTATCCGCCGGAATTGCAGCAGGCCGGTGTGGAAGGCGTCGTCATGATCCGGGCGATCATCTCGAAGACCGGCGCGGTGCTGCAGCCGCAAGTCGTCAACAGCGTCGATCCGCGGCTCGCCAAGGCGGCGCTGGAGGCGGTGGCGCAATGGGAATATGAGCCGACCTTGCTCAACGGGATGCCGGTCGAGACGTTGACGAGCATCGACGTCCGGTTCCAACTGGATCAGTAGAGGAGCGACTTGCGGAGTGTTGGGCATTCCAATATCCTGTTTATTCCGATATGCCCAACAAAACACCGATCACCGTCGCCCATGGCGACGGCATAGGCCCGGAGATCATGAACGCCACGCTCCAGATTCTGGAAGCGGCCGGCGCGGCTCTCGAGATCGAGACCATCGAGATAGGCGAGAAGGTTTATCTGCGCGGCAACAGCGCCGGAATCGAACCGAGTTCCTGGGATTCCCTCCTGCGAACCAAAGTCTTCTTGAAGGCGCCGATTACCACCCCGCAGGGGGGCGGCTTCAAGAGTCTCAACGTCACCACGCGCAAGACGCTCGGCCAGTACGCCAACGTCCGGCCGTGCGTTTCCTACCACCCGTTCGTGGACACCAAGCACCCCGGCATGGACGTGGTGATCGTGCGCGAGAACGAGGAAGATCTCTACGCCGGCATCGAGTACCAGATGTCGCCGGAGGTGACGTCTTGCATTAAGCTGATTTCCCGCCCGGGCAGCGAGAAGATCATCCGGTACGCGTTCGATTACGCGCGGCGCCACAACCGGAAGAAAGTCACGTGCTTCATGAAGGACAACATCATGAAGATGACGGACGGCCTGTTCCACAAGATCTTCGACGAGATCGCGGCGCAGTATCCCGATATCGAGAAGGAAGCATGGATCGTGGATATCGGCGCCGCCAAGATGGCGGACACGCCGGAGGCTTTCGACGTGATCGTAATGCCGAACCTTTACGGCGATATCCTCTCCGACGTGGCGGCGCAGATCGCGGGCTCGGTGGGGCTGGCCGGATCGGCGAACGTGGGCGAAAAGTGCGCGATGTTCGAGGCAATTCACGGCTCCGCTCCGCGGCGCGCCGGGCAGAACCTGGCGAATCCGTCCGGGCTGCTGCTGGGCGCGGTGCTCATGCTGGTGCACATCGACCAGCCAGAAGCCGCCGAACGGGTCCACAATGCGTGGCTGCGGACCATCGAGGACGGGATCCACACGTACGATATTTTTGCCGACGGGGTGAGCGCGCAGAAGGTCGGGACGAAGGAATTCGCGTGCGCGGTGATGGCGCGGATGGGCCAGAAGCCGAATACGTTGAAGCCGGTGACCTATGGGAAGCGGGTGGAAGGCGGAGCGCCGGCGGCGCTGACCGTCAGTTCCCAGAAAATGGCGCTGCAGGGCATCGATGTCTTCGTCTACTGGCCGTCGCGCAACGCCAACGCGCTGGCGGAGGCGGTCGGGAAACTGGCCGGCGAGGGTCTGAGCCTGCAGATGATCGACAACCGCGGCGTCAAAGTGTGGCCGGCAGGGCGCGCCGAGACATTCTGCACCGACAGTTTCCGCTGCCGGTTCATATCGGAGGGCGGCGTGGACATGGCGCGGCTGGTCGACCTGCAAGGCCGCATCGCGGGCGCGGGAGTGGAGATCGCGGCGACCCAGGCGCTACGAACCTTCGATGGGCAGCCGGGATTCACTCTGGCTCAGGGGCAGTAAATCATATGGCTAACCCGCTGGTCGTCGTACTGATGGGGAGCAAGTCCGACTGGGACGTGATGCGCCAGACGGACGAAACATTGACCCAGTTCGGAGTGGCGCACGAATGCCGTGTGCTCTCGGCGCATCGCACGCCGGCCGAGACCGCCGAGTATGTTTCGCAGGCGGAAGGGCGCGGCGTGGAGGTGGTGATCGCGGCGGCGGGGGGCGCGGCGCATCTCGCCGGCGTCTGCGCCGCCCATACGATCCTCCCGGTGCTGGGAGTGCCGATGGAGAGCGCGTCGCTGAAGGGACTCGACTCGCTGCTATCGACGGCGCAGATGCCCGCGGGAATTCCGGTGGGCACGCTGGCTATCGGACCGGTGGGCGCGCGCAACGCGGCGCTGCTGGCGGTCGCGATCCTGGCGGTAAGCCGTCCGGAGCTACGCGACAAACTGCGGCAATTCCGCTTGGAGCAGAAGCAGAAGATTTTGAAGGAGACCCTGGGGTAGCCGCGCGGACGCGCGAAGGAAGGACGCTTACCGGGGCAGGGACAGGTGTTTACCTGCCCCGCCCCGTCGAGCGCTTACTGCTTGCTCTTTTACTGCGCGATGAACGTGCCGACGACCGTGGTCACGTTTTGCGGCTGCACGACGAGAGCGCCGGTGGCTGCGCCGCGGCCGCTGGAGGTCCGGTTGAGCGAACCCTGGAAGGTCACGGGCGCGGTGAATGCGCCGGTGGTTCCACCCGCGCCGACGGTGTTGGCGAAGGCCAGTTGCAGGCTGCAATCCTGGCTGACCGTGTAAGTGCCGGTAGCGGTCATTGCCGTCGCGGCGCCATTGCTGTAGACCCATTCGCTGAGGATGAAGGAGCCATTGTCGGAGAGCTGCACTTCGCCGACGGCGCTATACGGCGTGAAGTTGACCGCGGTCGCGGCGCCGGTTGTGCCGGTGGCGGCGGGCGGCTGTTGCGCGCCAAAGAGGCTGAAGGCAAAGTTCTGCGGGAAGGCGTTGGGGTTGATGCAGGACTCGACCGAACGGGTCAGGCGGCCGACCGCGCCGCCAGCGTTGGCGTCGTTCTGCATGAAGACCGCCTGCGCGCCGCCATCGGCCACCGCGGCAAAGAAGTGCTCGCCGCTGTTCAAGGTCATGGTCGCCCGGCAATCGACGCCGACGCTGTATGACCCGATGATCATGGTCTGCGCGGCCGACGCGCTGGTTCCAGGCACCCGGCCCCAGATGTTGCCGGAGCCATCGAAGTAAAACCGGCCCGATCCCTGAACGGGGTTGGAAAGGCTGAATTTGTTGTTGCCGAACCCGCCCGGGTTGCCGACGGCGCCGGTGGAACCGCTATCGCTTGGAGCACTGCTGCCGGCGTCCGCCGGAATTCCGGCGCTGCCGCTGGCCCCTCCGCTGGAACTTGCGCCGTTGCCAATGGTTCCCGTCATGGTTGTGGTGGAACCGCTCGATGCGCTTCCGGTAGATCCGGAACCCGCTCCTGCGCTTCCGTTAATGTTCGAAAGCACACTCATGAAACTGAGACTGCTGATCTCAGCGTTGTAGGTTCCCGTCAGGTTCGAGTTGTTGCATGCGGGTAAGGCATACGAAACGCGCGGCAGGCACAAGCCTGCGCCTGCGAGCAGTAGGCCGCCCGTGAGAAATCTCTTCTGAAGTTGTGTCATCGGATCGCTTCTCCCCTTTGCCGAATCAGGACCTTTTTTTAAGCCGGATATTCCGGTCTGCGAGTGCAGTATAAGAAAAAGAACGACACTACTTCGGTGACACTCCGCACCCGCAGGCAAATGGTACGTCCGATGATGCACCATAACCTACGGGGAAGCGGGCGATTTGAGACGGATCAGGGTGTCGTGGATCGAAATGCGAACGGATTCAGCGTGGGCGGCGTCACAATATTTCGAGCGCGGCCAGAAGAATCCGCGCAGACCATCCTTCCGGCGGCGCGGCACGACGTGGATGTGCAGGTGGGGCACACTCTGGCTGACGCGGTTGTTAATGGCGACGAACGTCCCCTCGGCGCCCAGCGCCTCTTCGACCGCTCGGCATAGGGATTGGGCCGCGGCAAAGAGATGGGGGACATCGCTGCCCGGGAGGTCGGCGAGTGTTTCGACGTGGTTTTTCGGAATCAGCAGGGTGTGACCGGGGAAGAGCGGCCGATGGTCGAGAAAAGCGAGGGACAGCTCGTCTTCGTAGACGATGGGTGCCGCGACCGCACCGGAGGCGATTCGGCAGAAGAGGCAATCGTCCATAGGACTATCATAAGAGTGGACCGGCGCCACGGAGCGTTGCCGGCGCTGAGGCGCCTCCCGGTCCCCGGCCCGCGCCTGTTATGATGGGGTAGAACTACCACACGGGAGGAAATCTAACGATGGGTCCGCTGGGCTTACAGGAGACGGTTTTTATCTTCTTCCTGGCGCTGCTCCTCTTCGGCCCTAAGAAGTTGCCGGAGCTGGGGCGGACGATCGGGAAGGCGATGACCGAATTCCGCCGCGCCTCGAACGAGATGAAAGCGACGTTCGACCGCGAAATGAGAACCCTCGAACAGGAAACGGATCTGAAGGAGCTCAAGGAAGTCACGAATCAGTATCAGTACGACACCTACAATTACGATTACTCGTCGTACGAAGGCAGCAACTACGAAGGCTCCTACGGATCGGAACATTACGAGTCCGCCGCTTCCACCCCCTCCACCACAAGCGCATCCGCACCTCAGGGCGCTGAATCACCGTCAGTCGTCGCGCCGCATCACGAAACGGCCGCCGTCTCCGAACCGAACGGGCATGTCCCCGAAGGAACCGTCGCCCGCGGCGGATTTGGGACGCATCCCGAGCAGAACGGCCACGCCGAACCGGCTCCCGCGCCGACTGAACACAAAGCCTGACGAATGAGCTCATTCGACGCAGAACAGGGAGCAGGCGCTCCCGGCAGCGGGGGTACGCCCTCCGCCCTGTCGGGAGCGCTCGATAAAGTCCGCCGCACACTGGGCGGCTCCAACGTTCCACCCGCCCCGCCGCCTCCGCCGGGCGAGGACGACGATGACGACGGCATGCTGCGCATGTCGTTCATGGACCACCTGGCGGAGCTGCGCACGCGGCTCTTGCGCATGGTCGGCGGTATCGTGGTGGCGGCCGTCGGCAGCCTCTCCTTCAGCAATCAGCTCTGGAATTTCGTGCGGCAGCCGGCCGTGCATGCGCTGAAGACGCTCGGCTACGATCCCCCGGATCTGGTGATGACTACCCCGATGGAGGGGTTCAACGTCATCTGGTTCAAACTGCCGCTGGTGTGCGCGATCTTCATCGCTTCCCCCTGGATTCTGTACCAGATTTGGGGGTTTATCGCGCCCGGTTTGTACCGCCGGGAGCGGCGTTGGGCGGCGCCGTTCATCCTCATCTCCGCCGGTCTGTTCATTGTCGGCGGCATATTCGCCTATTTCGTGGTGTTTCGCTTCGGCCTGACGTTCCTGCTCAGCATCGGGCAGGGCTACGGCGTCCGGCCGATGGTGACGATCTCCGATTATTTCGACCTGTTCGTCAACGTGATTCTCGGAGTCGGACTGGTTTTCGAACTGCCCGTGCTGATTTTTTTCCTGACGCTGCTGCGGATTCTGAGTCCGATGTTTCTGCTGCGGCACAGCCGGTACGCGATTCTCGGAATCTTCATTCTGGCGGCGATCATCACGCCCACTCCCGACGTGTTCAATCTGATGCTGTTCGCAACGCCGATGTGCCTGCTGTTTTATTTCGGCATCTTCGCGTCGTACCTGCTGGTGTTGAACCGCGAAGGCCGGCGATTCCCCTGGAGGATATTCCTCCTGATCGTATTGGCCGTACTACTTCTACTGGCCGGAATCGTTTACATGGCCATTACGAAATACGGCTACCACTTGGTACCAAAGTGGCCGTTTTTGCTGCATTAATCGACGGCTGTCGATGTAAGATCAGGTGACTGCGCCCCGCCGCGCGGTCGCCTGATTTTCGTCCAAAACGTCAATGGATCTTTTCAAAGCAATTCAGGACCTGTATACAGAGAAGGAAAAGCTGGAGCGCGTCATTGCCTCGCTCGAGGAATTGCAACGCAGCGCCGGCTCTCTTCCCGAACTGCCGAAGGCGGCGAAGCGCCGCGGCCGGAAATCGATGAGCTCGAAGGAGCGGCAGGAAGTCTCCGAGCGCATGAAGAAGTATTGGGAGAGCCGGCGCCAGCAGGGAGACGGCGACACCGGCGGCGAGCCCTCGGCGGACTCGCTTTAGCGCGCGGTTCCCCGCTCCCCGTTCTTAAAAAACCACAGCCAGTAGTGCTGCCGGTCGGCTCCGAAGTGGTGGTATCTCATCTCGAAGCCGCAGCGCTCCGCCATGCGACGCGCCTCCACCTCCGGGAACTCCGCGCCCCTCTGGCCGCGCGGACCGCTTTCCTCCCGTTCTCCACGCACCTGGAACTTGAACAATGCGCCGTCGCGGAGCAGGCTCACGGTCTCGCGGACATAATTCTCGATCGCCTCGCGGCTGGGGATGCTCTGAAAAGCCTCATATGAAAATGCGAAGTCGATGGGCACGCCCGCAGCCGCCTCGCGCACGACGGACAGGTCGCGGCCATTATCCTGGAGGACATGGGCATTGGGGAAATCGCGCAGAGCCGCCCGCGCCTGCCGCGCGGCTTCGGGACTGCTATCGATTGCATAGACTTCCCCGAAAACTTGCGCCAAGGCTCGTGTGATGCGTCCCATCCCGCACCCGATCTCGAGAACTCGCATCTGTTTGGGGTCTTTCCCCTGACACACATTTTGGCGGTCGCTCAGAATCTCGCGTTCGACATCGGCCTCGCCGGATCGGAAATACTCTTCGCCGCCGCTCTTGAAGAACCATAACCAGTAGTACTGACCGTCCACGCCATCCTGATAACGCATTTCGAAGCCGTTGCGCTCGGCCAGATCGCGCGCCTGCTTCTCGGTGTAGGGAACGCCGAACCAGCTATTCATGACGTCGCCGTCGCCGGGCTCGCCCTGCACCTGGAACTTGAAGAGAGCCCCGGGACGGAGCAGCGCGTGGACTTCCCGCACATAGTTCTCAATGACCTCCCGGCTCGGAATGTGCTGGAAGACGATAAAGGAGAACGCAAAATCGAGCGGAGCCCCACCCAAAGCCTCTCGCACGGCGGAGAGGTCGTTGCCGCTGTTCTGGAAGACGTGGGCATTGGGAAAGTCGCGGAGGGCAATTCGCGCCTGGCGCACCATCTCGCCGCTGATATCGACGGCGTAGACCTCGCCGAAGACCTTGGCAAGCGTCCGGGTCATGCGGCCCGTGCCGCAGCCAATTTCGAGGACGCGCATCTGCCTGGGGTCTTTGCCCTGGCACACGTTGCTTATGTCATTGAGGATCTGCTGCTCGACGTTGCTCTCTCCCGAGCGGAAGTACTCTTCATCGGTCCATTGTTCGCGCCCGTTGGCGACGTAGTATCGGGCGTTCTCGCGAGCGCGCTGGTCCCAGTCCTTGCGCATCCGGTCAAGCTCCCGCGTGGTCGGGTCTTTCGGCATTTCCTTTCTATTGTAGGACCGGGCCGGGCTTCGGCGAGCAGGACGAGAAGAGCTTTCCCCGACCCGTGTTTTGCGGTATATTGTGAGTGACCCTTCGAAAGTGGGCGACTAGCTCAGCTGGGAGAGCGCTGCGTTCGCAATGCAGAGGTCGGGGGTTCGATCCCCCCGTCGTCCACCAAACACCCTCCTTCAGAACCCATTTCAAGCCTAATCTCAGACCCCGGAAGTCTCGTGTATAGTTGGTTCTAATTGTGACGGGCCGATCCTGGAGAGCCGGTGATTGCGAGAACCCCCAGACATACCGGACGCACCCGAAGGGTCTGCGGATCGCGATCTCCCTCGTCCTTGCGCTAGGCGGCGTCCTGGGGCTGGACGCGCTGCTCTTTCGCACGAGGTGGTACGTATCGGTGATCGAGCCCGAATCCACCACCGGTATCTTTGAGCGGATTCTTTACACAGAGCAGCAGGCGCAGACCGCAAATGGCGACAACCTGGTTCTGACGCTGGGAGACTCGCGATTTGCTTACTATCCGCGGGTGGCCAGCCGCCAGCCCACCGGTCTGGTCTTCCGCCAGGCTGGCGTGGCGGGCACGGACGTGCGCGCCTGGTATTACATGCTGCGCGATCTCGACCCCACACGGCGCCGCTACCGCGCGATCGTGCTGGGGGTGGACGACTATGACGATGAGGACGGCGTCTACGATATCGGCGATGATCTGGCGACTCTCCACTACGTGGCGGCGCGGCTGCGATGGATCGACGTGCTGGATTTCCCCCGGCTATTCGACGATCCCACGGCACGCTGGAAGGCCTTTCGGGGCAGCTTGTTCAAGGGCACCGTGTTTCAACGCGATTTTACCGAGTTTCTCAACAATCCCCGAAAACGGATCCGATGGGCTCGATTCGTCAGGCAGAACTATGAACGATGGGCCCACGATTTCGTCGAATCTCGGAAGAATGTGGCCGGGCTTCAGATTGACTGGAACAATCTCACCGCCATCGTCCCACCCGGAAACGAGGCACTGCGCGAACAACTCGACCAGTTCGTCTTGTACAAGCCCCGGCCGCAAACCGGAAAGCGGGCGGCATTTCGCCGGAGGTGGTTCGGACGCCTCCTCGACTGTTATCGCGATTCGCCGACCCGGATCGTGTTTGTGCGCCTGCCGCGTGGCCCGATTCCGCGGCCGGAGGGAATGGTGGAAAAGAAAGGCAGCTCGATCCGCGAGTTCGCATCCAGGCCGCGTACCCTGCTGGCCAATGAGCACCTGTTCGATGCGCTGGAAACGCCGGAACTGTTCAAAGATGCCTTCCACTTGAACGACGCCGGATGCGAACGGTTGTTCGTGCTGCTGGCCCGGGAAGTCGGCCGACTGCTAAGGGAAACGGGTGCTCTTTAACACCACGCCATTTTTCATATTCCTGGCGGCGGTGCTGCTGCTTTTTTATGCCGCCCCGCGCGGATTGGGTGCGCTGCTGAGTCTGGAGCGAGCCTTCCGGCGCGATCGTCGATCGAAAACCAGCCGCAATCCTTCACACTCAGTCTAAAGCCGTTCTCCCTCGGCGATCACGTCACGGAGTTTCCCACCCGGCGAACTCATAAAATGCGGCGACGGGCGGCAAGCTCAAATCGGCCCGTACAGTTGGGCACTCCACAGCTGCCGCAAACCAGCTCATTTCGCAGTCTGCGGAGCATGGAGTGCAGCTCGCACCGTCTCCGCCAGATGTAGCGCCGAGTAGGGTTTTTGAATAAAGCCGACCAGCCCTTTCCCGGTGAAGCGGCGGATCGCCTCTGACTCGTTGTAACCGCTGGAGAGCAGCACTTTGACGTCGGGTTTGATCACCCTGAGATTGCGGAGCGTCTCCTCGCCGCTCATCACTGGCATGGTCATATCAAGGATAACGACCTCGACCTTGTCGAGCACGATCCGGAAGAGGTCAATGCCTTCTTTGCCGTTCTCGGCCACGAGGACGGTATAGCCATACCGTTCCAGCATTGCTTTGGCGGTCTGCCGGACAACCTGTTCGTCATCGATCACGAGCACGGTTGCCTCCCCGGCAAGCGCCTCGGCGCTGGGGCGCTTCGGCTGCACGCCGGCTTGCTTCTCCGTAACCGGCAGCAGCACCTTGAAGGTGCTGCCTTGCCCCAGTTGGCTGTACACTTTCAGCGTCCCTTTGTGGCCGCGAACGATGCCTTGGACCGCTGCCAGACCGAGGCCGCGCCCGGTGAACTTCGTCGTAAAGAACGGGTCAAAGATCCGCGCAATGGTGGCTGCGTCCATTCCCGCCCCGGTGTCGTGGACTTCGAGCGTGACATACCGCCCTGGGTCGATGTCGCCGATCATCGCGGTTCTCAAATACCCTTCGTCCACGTCCTGCACGCCCGTCGTAACCAGAACGGCGCCGCTCCGATCCTCGCCGATTGCTTCCGCCCCGTTTATAACCAGATTCATAATCAGTTGCTGAAGCTGGCTGGTGTCAGCCTCGACCAGCGGCAAACCGGCTGCGAGATCGAGGCGCAGTTGTACGTTCTTGGGAATGGACGTTTGAACCAGTTCTCCGAACTCGGCGATGAGCTCGGAGAGATTGACTGGCTCAATGACGAACCGCCCCTTGCCGGCATACGCGAGCAATTGCCTGGTCAGGTCGGATGCCCGCTCGCTGGCGCCAAGCGCATTTTGCAGCGCAAGG
Organism: uncultured Solibacteraceae bacterium; assembly: GCA_964608645.1. Lineage (GTDB taxonomy): Bacteria > Acidobacteriota > Terriglobia > Bryobacterales > Bryobacteraceae > CAZSQK01. The sequence goes on from CAZSQK010000004.1 coordinate 99,919, forward strand.
CGTGAGGGGTGGTTCGTTGATAGGCCTTCCTGTGCAAGCGAAATATTGCCGAGGATACCGACGAGGAGGTTGTTAAAGTCATGGGCGATGCCTCCCGCCAGCACCCCAAGGCTTTCCAGCCGCTGCGTCTGCCGCAATTGCTTTTCAACGTGCTTGCGGTCTGTGATGTCCCGCGCGATGTGAGAGACACCGATAATCTTGCCACCATCGTCCCGAATCGGCGAAATCGTCAGCGATACGTCGATGCTGGCGCCGCCCTTCTTTATCCGTTTTGTCTCGAAATGCGAGACACTCTCGCCGCTGCGAATCTTGGAAAGGATCTCAATCTCTTCCTGGACGCGGTCAGGAGTAAACATCAATAGCATTTTTTCGCCGATGGCTTCGTCCGGCCGGTAGCCGTAAATGCGTTCGGCTCCCTCGTTCCAGGTGAGAATCGTGCCGGTCAGGTCCTTGCTGATGATGGCATCCTCCGACGACGCGACAATCGAGGCCAGACGGGCGTTGGCAAGTTCAAGTTGCCGCCGGTCGGTGATGTCGGTCACCACGGCGATCCAGCCGTCTACCTGATGGTCGCGTGAATAGGTCGGCATGTAGACGGCTTGAATCCAGCGGTTGCCGGGACCTGTGAAGTGCACCTCGGTCGTATATTCGACTCTTTTCCCCGAGAGCACCTGCTCAATATATGGACGGATCTCCTCAAAGCCCAGATCTCCCACGACCTCACGGATGGTATGGCCGATGATGTGGTCCGCCGGCCGCCCAAACCAGCTTGCGTAGCCTCCGCTGACCCATACGTACCTAAGATCCCTGCTACAGCGGGTCACCGCGGCCGCCATGTTGTCGGTTACCACCTGCAGCTGCTCTTTGGCAGCGCGAGTTTCCTCTTCGGCGCGTTTGCGCGCGGTGATGTCGCGCGCGATGTGGGATGCGCCGATGATAGCGCCGGTTTCGTCGCGCACCGGAGAGATCGTCAGGGAGACGTTGATGTCCTGGGTATCCTTGCGCCTGCGGACGGTCTCGAAGTGCGTGAAGCTCATGCCGCGCCGGATGTGGCTCAGGATGTCGGCCTCTTCATCGGGCCGGTCTGGAGGCAGCAGCATTGTCATTGGCTGTCCGATGGCCTCAGCGGCCCGATATCCGTAGATGCGTTCGGCGCTTGCATTCCACGTCATGACCCGACCGTCCAGGTCCTTGCTAATGATCGCGTCTTCGCAGGATGCAACAATGGCGGCCAGTTGGGAGGCTGCGCCGTACGGATGATGGGGCTTGAGGTCGTCAGACATGTATCGTTCCGAAGAGCTTCAAACTTCTACGTGAACACTGGGAACAGCTCCCGATTCGCGAACAGCCGACTCGTGCCGTCGACCGCGCGGAACGCGATTCCACCTGCGAAGGGAGTTCACAGGTCAGTGTTTTCAACGAGCCAGTATAACCGAAACGTGAAATGTCGAGCGGCTGGGTATGAGAGAATTGAGACTGTGCGGGCGGTTCCACCGCCTCCATGATCATTCCCCTTCTACAACCGGAAGAATCCGGCCTAACGGGAGGGCGCGTCCGGCGTCAAAATCGCAGAGGGTGCAATGCGTTCACTGCTCACATGCCTGTTCTTGATGTCGCCGTACTCCTGGGCACAACCATCGGAACGTCGTCCGGTCTTCGAAACGGCGTCCATCAAAATGATGGAGGCGAAGGGCGGAGGCGGACATTCGCATGAAAACGACACGCCGGGCCTGTTTCGCGGCTCGATGACACTGAAGAGCTTCATCATGGCCGCGTACAGCGTTAAGGATTTCCAAGTGATCGGCGGTCCGAGCTGGCTAGATGACACGACCTATGAAATCCTGGCCAAGCTCGAACTGAAGACGGACGCGGCAACAAGCGGCATTGCTACTAAGCGCGGCATAGACGGTCTTGGGGAGAAGCAACTCCATATCGCGTTGCAGTCGTTGTTGGCCGATCGTTTTCAGTTGAAATTTCATCACGAATCGAAGGAAATGCCCGCATATGCGCTGACGGTGGCGAAGGGCAAGTTCAAGTTGCAGCCGGTTGCCGACAATGGCGCTTGCGGAACCAGTTCGAACGGTGACGGAAACGGCCGTAAGCTCACAGCCACTTGCATCGACATGAAACGCTTCGCTAACTTCCTATCGCGAGTGCTACGCCAGCCCGTCTCCGACCAGACAGCGATTCAGGGCCTTTACAGCTTCGGGCTACAATGGGCGACCGACGAGCTTGTGAACGGCGGCAACGCTTCGCAACTCGATTCACTTTTTGCTGTGCTGCGCGACCAATTGGGTCTTCGCCTCGAACCGAAGAAAGCGCCGATGGACATCATGGTAGTCGATCAAGCGGAGCGGCCCACAGCAAATTGAGCCGCGAATGGCGGCGGCCGGCCTATAATACGGCGCGCAGCGCTTCCGCCAGCTTCTCCTGCTTTTCGGGCGTCAGCTTGCGGCCGGCGGCGGTTACGTAGAACACGTCGATGGCCTTGTGCGCCTGCGTATCGATCAGGACGACCTCGATATTCGCGCCCGACTCGGAAATCGCCGAGGCGACATCGTACAGCAGGCCCGGGCGGTCTTCCGCGACAATCTCCACCAGGGTCGCCGACTGGCTGGCCTCGGCGTCGAACGCCACCCGGCTCGAGATGCGCGCCTTGCGGCTCGGGGGCTGCGGTTTGGGACGGTTGCGCAGCAGCTCGCGCACATCCAGCTTGCCCGCGATCGCGCGCTCGGCAATGGCGCGCAGCCGGTCGATCTCGGGCGGATTCAATTCGAGCGTGCGGTGCGGGTCCTCGAAGGTGAAGGTGTCGAGCACCTGGCCGTGGCGGTTGGCGAAGGCCTCGGCGCGCAGGATGTTCATGCCGAAGCTGGAGAGCGATCCCGCCGCGGCGGCGAACAACCCGGGACGGTCGGGCGCCACCAGGGTGAGCTGCCACGCGGTCTCGATCCGCTTCAGGTCGATGGCCACGCCATCGCGTTTGCGGCTCTCCGCCTCGAGCGCGAGGTGTCCGCCGATCTCCTCCTGCGAATGGGTGCGCAGATAGCGCGTCGGGAAGCCCTGCAGGAACTCCTCGGTCGAGGCTTCGACGCGCTCCGTTTCCAGTTCTCGCGTCAATTCGGCATGGACGATCAGATAGAGCTGCCAAAGCTGCTCGGCGCGCCAGGCGGTCATCACGTTCGGGTTGACCGCGCTCACGTCCGCGTAGGTCAACAGGGTGAGCGCCTTCAGCCGCTCCACGGTGGCGATCTGGTGCGCGAGCTCGCGCACGGTTTGCGGGTCGAACAAGTCGCGCGATTGCATCGCCGTGGACAGGTCGAGGTGACGCAGGATGAGGAATTCGACCCGCTCACGCTCGGCTTGCGGCATGCGGATGCGAACCATCGCCTTGCCGGCCAGTTCCAGTCCGGCCTCGACGTGCGACTCCTCCGGTGAGCCCTTGCCGGAGTCGTGGAACAACAGGGCGAACATGAGCACGGCGGGCTGCTGAATCTCGCTCAAGAGATCGCGGTAGGATCCGGTGGCAGCCCACAGGTTTTCCATCGCGACGATGGTGTGCTCATCCACCGTGTAACGGTGGTAAAAGTCGCGGACCACGAGACATTCGATGCCTGCCAGCTCGGGGAAGAGGGCGGAGAGAACGCCCGCCTCGTGCATCCAGCGAACCGCCAGCGGCGCATGCGGCAGGGAGAGGATCGGCGCCAGCTCCTGCCATTGGACGCCGCGCTCGCGAATCAGCGGCAGCCGCGCTTCGATCTGCTGTTCCGCTTCGAAGGAGGGACGCACGCCGTGGCGGGCCACGAACTCGAACAGGTTGAGCACGAGCTCCGGGCGATGCTCGATCTGTTGCGGCGAGCGAAAGTGGGCGCGGTCGCGCAGAACGCTGAAGTCGGCGTTGGACAGCCGCGAACGGCGGTCGCGGAACTGCGCGAACAGCGAGCTCGACTGGGCTTCGGTGGACTCCAATTGCCGGATGGCGGCGCGGAAAACGTCGCGGGCGTGCCGATAGTAACCGCGCATCCACAGGGCGGCGTCGCCCTCCTGCGAGTGCTCGGCAATCGCATCCTGGGCATCGAAGGTGAGCACGTTCTGATCGCGCTTCGCCGCCAGGTGCAAGTGGCAGCGGACGCGCGCGAGGTAGCGGAAGGCGTCGCGCAGCTCCGGCGCGATCTCGGCGGGGCTGCCGTCGCGGAGCTGTTCCAGCCAGCAGACGAGTTGGTAGTCGCGCAGTCCGCCGGGCGTCTCTTTGACGTCGGGCTCCAGATGGTAGAAGGTGCCGGCGTATTTCTTGTGGCGCTCCCTCGCCAGGTGGGCCAGATTGCGGACGAGGGGCTCGCGGCTGGATTGCAGGAAGCGCGGCAGCCGGCGCGCCAGCTCGGCGTACAAGGCGCGGTCTCCCGCCAGGTACCGCTGGTCCAGCAGGCTGATATTGAGCTCGGTGTTGCTATCGTGCACCTCCAGGCACTCGGAGGGCGTCCGGACGGAGTGGCTGACGCGCAGGTTGGCGTCCCACAACCGCCGCAGGTAAACCGAAATGGCCTCTTTGTTGGCCTGGGCCAACCGCTCCGATTCGAACAGCAGGAGCAGGTCGATATCGGAGTGGGGGAACAGATGGCGGCGACCGTAACCGCCCACCGCCAGCAGCGAAAAGCCTTGCGCGGGCAGGTCTTGAACCTGACCGGCGAGCTGGTCCACACAGGCGGTGCGCTCCGCCAGCGCCGTGGCGGCGTCACCGGTCGCGAGAAAATTAGAGGGCGGAGTCTCCACGATCATTGTTACGGATTCGAATGGCCTCGCTCACGTCGAAGATGAAGATCTTGCCGTCGCCGATCTTTCCCGTGCGCGCGGCGGCCACGATGGCGCGGATGACTTCCTCGCTCCGGTCGTCGGCCACCACCAATTCGACTTTCACCTTCGGCAGCAGGTCGACGTTGTATTCCTGGCCGCGGTAAACCTCCTTGTGTCCTTTCTGGCGGCCGTGGCCGCGCACTTCGTTGATGGTCATACCGTCAATGCCGATGGCTTTGAGACCGTCCTTCACATCGTCGAGTTTGAACGGCTGGATGATGGCTTCGATTTTTTTCATGGTCAGCCCTCGAATATATACCCTTCCTCGCCATGCATGCTCAGATCCAGGCCGTCCGTTTCCTGGTCTTTGGTGACGCGCAGCCCGACGGCCATGTCGCAGATCTTGAGAATGACCAGAGATCCGACGATGGCGATTCCCCATGCGATGCCAGCCCCGATCATCTGATTGACGACCTGCGCGCCGTGACCGTCCACCATCCCCAACGGCTGCACGCGGCCGGAGGCGTCTTTCAGAGCGTCGTTGACGGCGCTGGTGGCGAAGACGCCGGTGAGGATCGCGCCCAAGGTCCCGCCGGCGCCGTGGACGCCGAAGGCATCCAGCGCGTCGTCATAGCCGAACCTGGCTTTCACCTTGGTGACCATGAAGAAGCAGACGATGCCGGCCGTGAAGCCGATGAGCATGGCCGGGAGCGGCTTGACGAAGCCCGAAGCGGGCGTAATCGCGACCAGACCGGCGACCGCGCCGGAAATCCCGCCGAGCACGGAGGGCTTGCCGTTTTCCAGCCACTCGGCGGCCAGCCAACCGAGGGTCGCCGCGGCGGCGCCAAAGTGGGTCGCCACGAAGGCGCTGGTGGCGAGCCCGGACGCCGCCAGCGCGCTGCCGGCATTGAATCCGAACCAGCCCACCCATAGCAGGCACGCGCCGATGAAACTCAGCACCAGGTTGTGCGGCTTGACGGCCGGCGATGGGTACCCGATCCGCGGTCCCAGGTAGAGCGCGCAGACCAACGCCGACACCCCGGAGGTCACGTGGACCACGGTCCCGCCGGCAAAATCGAGCGAGGGAATGGACCCTCCCAGGAACGCATTGAGGAGGCCGCCCTTGCCCCATACCATGTGGGCCATCGGGAAGTACACGAGCAGGCTCCACAACACGGTGAAGAGCAGCATGGCGCTGAATTTCATGCGTTCGGCGAACGCCCCGGAAATGAGAGCCGGGGTGATGATCGCGAACATCAACTGGTAGACCATGAACGTCTGCTGCGGAATCGTGCCGGCGTAATCGCTATTGGGCGCGCTGCCGACATGGTTCAGGAAGGCGAAGTCGAAGTTGCCGAGGAACGGCGAAGACCCACCAAAGGCCAAGCTGTATCCCACGAGAGCCCAGATGACGGTGACGACCGCCATGAGGATGAAGCTCTGCATCATCGTGCCGAGGACGTTCTTGCGCCGGACCAGCCCGCCGTAAAACAGAGCAAGCCCCGGTCCGGTCATCATCAGAACCAGGGCGGCGCTGACGAGCATCCAGGCATTGTCTCCGGCGCTTTGGGCATTCTTCACGGCGTTTTCGAGGGCGGCGAGTCTGGCTTGTGGGTCGGGTGGCGATTGTGCCAGCAACGCCGGGGCGAACAAACATAGAACTACACAGACGGGGTTTCGATATCGCATACGTGGCAATCTCCTGCGACTTGGCAGTTAAGCCATTGTCCAATGTGTGCTAAGAGACGCCAACTCAGAACTTTTGATGGATGGGATAAATTTTTTTATGCCTGTGCGGGAATTTTCCGTGCGCGGCTTCACAAGCGGAACATTAAATCAGACGCATTTCTCCGATATGGGCGTATACTAAGGCCGTCAGCTAGATGGAGGAAGAACGTCGCCGGCAGCGGCGTTGTGCCGTCTCCATCGCCACCCGGAAAGCGCGCACGGCGCCTGGGTAACGCGAGGAACCGCTGCCGAGGGCCGGCCGGGCGGAGTTTTCGCCCCGCCGGCCTTTCCTGTTCCCGGGCCTACAGTCCAGCCAGATTCGCCTGCCGCCCGGTTTTTGGGGCTGGGTCAGCTAAAAGGTCAACGCTTCGATCAGGCGGTCCAGCTCGCCCTGCAACGCCGCCTTCTGCTTCTGCAACTCGCTTTGCCGGTCGCGGAGAGTCGCCATCTGCTGCTCGCGCTGGTCCAACTGGCGGGCATAGGTCTGCACCTGCTGCTGCTGGCCGCTGACGGAGTTCAGGCTTTGGATATTGCGCCGGATGCGGTCTTCGTCCGACGTCGCTTCCCGCATTTGCGCCTCCGCCTGCTGGAGTTCACGGTCATTCGCGGCGATCTTCGATTTCTGGTCGGCGATGCGCTGCAACTGCCGCCGCGCGGCGTCGCTCAGGCTGCGGTTCTGCACGTAATTCAGGATCGTATCCGGCGACATGTTGCTGACGGCATAGCTTTGGTCGTAGACGCGCTCTTCGGAGACGGCGAATTCCTGCGTCGCGCCCGCAGCCAGCGGAATCTCGAAGCGATAGGCCGCCGGCGTCTTCTCGGCGGGCTTCTGATTGAGGAGGGTATATCCCTGACGCAACGGGTGTTCGATCAGCAGCGTCTTGGGCTTCTGGTCGACGTTGCGGGCGGTGTAGGTGCGGGTTTCCTCCGCGGCGAGGCGGGTAGTCAGCATGCCGCGGCTGGCGTGGATCTCGCGCACGACCGCCTGCTTGCTGCCGAACGCTTCCGTGATGCGTGTCCCGAGATCGACCGCGTAGCTGATGAGCCGCTTGTCGCCGTTCTTGAGGGTCTCCATCAGCGCCTCACCGCCATAGGCGCCGCCGTCATAGACGGTGATCGGCCCGCCGTCGAGTGTCTTGCCGGTCCCATTGGTCAGTTCAGCTGCATTGGTCGGGTGTTGTGAGTTGTGGTCGGAGTAGATCAGCAGCTTGCGCGCGCCGATCTGTTCCTGCAGAAACGGCAGCATGGCCGATTCGTTCTTGCGAATCGTGACGGGCTGCGCGATGCGATATTCGAAGAGTTCGCCGAGTTCGCGAGCGGTCGCGTCGGCGACGATGGAGCTGGGAGCGACCTGGAAGCGCGCCGGCGGCGGCGCCGCCGCCGCAGACGGCGGGGAGCCGGCCATCAACGCCATCGCCCGAGGCACTCCTCCCACCACGCCGCCCATTGCGACGCTCTTGGCGTCTTCGAACGCTCCCTCATGGACGACGGGGCGCGCGGCACGATCGTCCGCGAGCTCCGCTTCGGGCCGTGTCACATATTTCGGGGCGTAGAGCTGGCTGACGAACGAAATCGGCCGGCCCGACACCAGCGACAACTGCACCTTGGTCCAATCCTCGCCCGTGGTGTTGTCGACGATTGCCCACCCTTCCAGCATGGGATGCCCGGACGCGCCGAAAATCAGACGGTAGCTGGACTTCCAGACCGGGGCGGGAATCATGTAGCTGGCGACAACCTCGCGAGCCTTGGCGTCCGTCGAATCGATGTAGACGCTCCGCTTGTCCTTCGATCTCGCTGCGGCGATGGCCGCCAGGTAATCCTTGAATTGCTGCTGCATCCGCGGATCGCTGAAACGAAGACCGGAGACGGCGTTCAGATCTACGGTTCGCATTTCGCCGGAATCGAGCAGCAGGTTGAGCTGATCGCGTTCGGCCTGCTTGTCGCCGCCGGGAATCGTGCGGGCATTGACGATCGTGCCCGCAAGCGTCTCATTGCCGACCTTCAATTCCACGCGGGCGCCGCGCAGGCGGTCCAACATCCCCGGCAGTCCGTCGTTCCCGATTTCGAACGGGAACTCCGCGAGCTTGTGGCCGAGCGGGTCCATGGAGTCGTACCGCAGGCCCGAGATCTTCCCGCCGCCCTTCTCTTCCACGGTGAGCGACTTCAGGACGTCGTTCATCTCCGCCGCGTTGAAGTCGAGCCGCGCCGATTCACCCGAGCCGAGGCTGCCGGAGCGTTCGAAGAATCCCACGCCGTGCTTGTACAGGACGACCTCCCGGACGGGAAGCTCCGCGGGCATGGCCAGAATGGCGGAAAGAAGGAACGAAACGAGGATGCGCATGTCAGATCTCCATCTGGGAAATGCCGCTCGGGGCGTTTCCCTTTCACGGGATTGAGGACAGACTCACTCGCCCATCACCTTAATAATGACGCGTTTCGCCCTCTGGCCGTCGAACTCGGCGTAGTAAACCTGCTGCCAGGGCCCGAAATCCAGCTTGCCCTTGGTCACCGGCACGATCGCCTCGTGGTGCACCAGCAGGCTCTTCAGGTGAGAATCGCCATTGGTTTCGCCGGTGCGGTGACGGCGGTAAGTCTCCCGGAAGGGCGCAAGTTTCTCCAGCCACTCGTCGATATCGGCGATCAAGCCGTCTTCTGCGTCATTCACCCAGACTCCGGCGGTGATGTGCATGGCCGATACGAGGATCATTCCCTCCTGGATAGACGCCTTTCGCAGGGCTTTTTCGACCTCCGGGGTGATATTGATGTATTCGCGATGCTTGCTGGTGTTGAATGTCAGATATTCCGTGTAAAATCGCATAGCGCGATCATACCGCCGACACATGCCCGCGGCCGTTAGAAGGATCCTGATTGTCGACGACGAGCCAGCGCTGCTCAAGATGATGAGAGTGTACCTGACCCGCATGGGCTACGCCGTCACCGCGGTGGACAGCACCGATCGCGCGTGGACCGAGGTCGAAACGAGCGCCGGCGAGTTCGCCGCCGCCGTTCTTGACGCAAGCATGGGCGGACTCAGTGCGCAAGATCTCGCTTGCATGCTCCTGGCGGCGAATCCATCGCTGTGCGTCGTGGTGGCGAGCGGTTATCCTGTGGACATGGCTCTCCTGGAAGCGGCCGGTCCGGGGCGGGTCGAATTCGTACAGAAGCCGTTCTCGGCGGAGATGCTGGCCGGCACGTTGCGGAGGATGATTGCCGCGCAAGAAGAAGACGTTTGAGATCGGGAAGGAAGTAAAAGCCATCGCCCGCGAGCGCGTCGGCACGGTGCCTTCCGCCAAGCTGATCGAACCGAAGTCGTCCCGCAAGAGACCCAAGCACAAGAAACGCCCGGAGGATGAATTGCTGTGAACCGGCCCAGCGTGGCGCGACCGCAAGCGGCTTGCTCGCGGCGCGAGTTTCTGGCATACGCCTCGATCCTCGGATGGATTCCCTTCCTCCGCCCGAAGCACGTCGAGCTGGCGGGCGCGCGCTTTCGCATCATCCGGTATGGCCGGTCCAAGCGGCGTTACCTGGTGATCCACGGCAACGAGGAGACGGCGCGCGAGGTGCTGGCCGCGCACATGCGGGCGCACCAGGGGATCGCATTTATCGTGGAGAACCACACGCGAAATGTGCCGGTGGCGTCGGGACAGATCGACCCGAACCGCATGTTCTCGCGCGTGGGAGCGGAAGCGAATCTGAAACGGCTCAATCCCGATTGGCCGCCCGAGCGCATCCAGACAGCGCTCAACATCCTGGACCGCGGCCGCGAGCATCTGGTGAAGGACCTGTTCCCGCCGCCGGGTGGATTGACCATAGCGCTGCACAACAACTCGGAAGGCTACTCCGTGCTGGACGAGCAGCCGATCAGCGACGCGGCGTCGATGCGGGAGCCGGCCAACCCACACGCCTTCTTCCTGTGCACGGACGAAGAGGATTTCCGGACGCTTTCGACCTCTCCCTACAACGTCGTGCTGCAAAAGAAGGCGCCGCCCCAGGACGATGGTTCACTGTCCCGGCTGGCGGCGCGGCGAGGGGTCCGGTACGTCAATCTCGAGGTCGCGCACGGCCACTCCAGCCGCCAGAAAGAAATGCTGGACTGGCTGGAGTGGAACCTGGCATAGGCGGCTAAAAGAAGATCCGCACGCCCAACTGAATCATCCGCGAGAAGTTTACTTGCGACGCGATGCGGCCGAAGGAGCCGCTGCCGAAGGACACATTGGGGGCGGCGAACATCGGCGTGTTGAAGGCGTTCAGCGCTTCGGCGCGGAACTGGCCCTTGAATCTCTCTTTTACCGAGAACGCCTTGAAGATCGACATGTCCCAGTTGGCTTGTCCGGGGCCGCGCATTTCGAGCGTGCGCGACAAGTTTCCGAAGGAGCCTCGCGGGGACGTGGAGAACGCGGCGGGGTTGATGTAACCGCCGAGCCGGTCCTCGAGGCTCCCGGTGGTGACCGGCGATACGCCCGTCGCGTTCGGCCGTTGGCTGGCATACCCAAACACCGAGTTGTTGTTGGTGCTCTGCGTGATTTGCAGCGGGAAGCCCGACTGGTAAACGCCGATCGCGTTGATCGACCAGCCACCCGCCACCATCTTCATGAGCTTCCCGTTCTTGCCGAACGGCAGTTCGTAGGTGAAACCGGTAGACCAGCGCAGGGGCGTGTCGACGTTGGCCAGGCTGTACTCCGCCCGCATGTCGTACGGGTTCTGGGGACCGCTGGACCCGGCATTCAGAAAATTGCCGGCGCCGCCGGAGCTGGCGTCGTGATTGCGCGACCATGTCAGCGTGGAAAGGAATGTCAGTCCGAGGCTCATCCGCTTCTGCGCCTTCGCGATCAGCGAATCGTAGCGGGCATAGCTCTGGTCGCTGAACTGGTAGTTGATCGTGCTGAAGGTCGGATAAGGCAGCAGGAGTTGCACCTGGCTGACCGTCGAGCCGGCGATCACACCCGCGCCGCCTTTGCCGGCGAACGGGTTTGCCACCGTCTGCGTGAGAGCCGATCCCTGCGAAAGGAGAGCCGGGTTCAGCGCGTTGATGTTGATGTTCGCCGTGGCTTGGGTCAGGTGGCTGGAATGCGACCCGACATAGCCGACTTCGAAGGCGACGCCGAACGGCAACTGCCGCTGCACGTCAATCGAGTACTGTTGGACGCGCGGCGAGCGGGCGTTGGGATCGATAATGGACAGGCTCTGCCCGATGCCCGAGAGATCGCCGAGCGAGTTGCCGGTCGGTTGCGCCAGGCCGTTGGGGAACGGGTTGGTGAGGCTGTTTGCGGGCGTCGCGTTACCGTCATTGGACGCAACGTAAGTCGTGCTCGCGGTGAACCCCGGCGGGTTGTAGGGCGATCCGATGGCGAACTGAGGCGCCCAGTAGAGGCCGTACCCACCGCGGACCGTCGTCCTCGGAGTCACCTGCCAGGCGACGCCGAAGCGCGGCCCCAACTTGTTCAGATTCGGATTCCCGACGTTCACTTTGTTGCCCCGAAGGCCCGCGAACTGGATGACGCCCTTGGGAAGGATCCCGCTCACGTTCGCTGCCAGCGGATTCACCACGTCCGGGTTAAAGCCGACGACCATCGCATTATTCTTCTCCTGCAGACCGTACTCCCGCTCCCAGCGCAGACCGAAGTTGACCGTCAGGTTCTTGGTGATGCGGAGATCGTCCTGGAAATAGGCTCCGAAGTAGTCGGCATACTCGTAGAGCTTGGTCGGGATGTAGCCGCTGCCGCTGGCGGGCGTGCCGAGCAGCATATCGGCGAGATCGGCGCCGGTTCCGCTGACGGCGGTGAGGGGCGTCGATCGCGTAAAGACGCCGTTGAAACTGAACTGGCCGGCGCTGTTCGCGAAATCGTTGCCGTCATCGTGGATGCGGCGGTAATCGAAACCCGCTTTCAGGTTGTGAACACCTTTGTACTTGGCCACCGACGCAGAGAAGTTCTTCGAATGATGCACGTAGTAGTAGTTGTTGTTCGTGCCGAGGCTGTACTGCGACGTCATCGAGATGTTGGGGAAGGTCGGTGAGGGAACGGCCGCAACGTACGCCGGGCTGAACCCGAGGCTCGCCAGATTGTAGCCTTGGCTGACCTGGTAGCCAGTATTCGGGAATCGATTGAAGCCGTAGCGGACCGTCAACACTGTCGTCGGCGAGGCGGTGATCACATTGTTGAACTGCGTGGCGTCGACCTTGCGCAACAGGCGCCATTGATCGGGAGACGAAACCGTCGCGAACCACGTGTTGCCCGGCTCCAGCGAGAAGTACCGCATGTAGCTCAGGCTGGCGCGCCACCAGTGGGTCATCTCGTGATCGAGCTTGGCGGTCTTCTGCGACGCCCGCGCCGGCAGAAGCGCCGCCTGCGTCAGATCCGGCGCGCCATAGAACGCCGAGGCCGTCTGCGGCTTCACGTACGTCGCCGCAATGGCGAGCCCGACGGGGTTAAGACGAATGGCCGGAATCACGTTGCCGGGAAAGACCTGACGGGTGCACGTGCTGCCGGCGCAAACGGTCGTCGCCGGGTCGTAGATCAGGTTGAGGCCGCCGCTCGCGGTCCTGCTTTGTGAGAAATCGCCGGCGCGCTCCAGCGCGGTCGGCGCGGTGAACTGCGACGAATTCGACTGCGTGTCCGAGTAGCCCTCCCAGGCCAGCCAGAAGAACGTGCGATTCTTTCCTTCATAGACTTTGGGGACCACCACACGGCCGCCGAAGCTCGCTCCGAAAGTGCGGTTGGGCTGTTCGGGAAGAGGAATGCCGGCCGCGTTGTTAAAAAAGTTATTGGCCGCCCAACTGGTCTGGCGCAAGCTGCCGAAGAGGCTGCCGTGCCATTCGTTCGCGCCGGATTTCAGGTACGTATTGAACATGCCGCCGCCGGTCCGCGCCATCTCCGCGTCATACGTGTTGGACTGGACCTTGACTTCCTGTACGGCCTCGAGCGTCGGGATAATGATCGCGCGGTTGGCGGCGTCGGTTATCGGAATGCCGTCGACCAGATAGTTATTGCCGCGCACCGGACCGCCCGCGATCGAGATCTGCGACGACCCGCTCTGATCCTCCATGCGGTTATAGTGCGGGTCGCCCACCGGGGTCACGTTTTGGGCGAGTTTGGACATCATGAAGGGATTTCGCCCCAGATTGGGCAGATCGATCAGTTGCTGCCGGTCGAGGACCTGACCCTGCGAAGCGTTGGAAGTTTCGATGAGCGGAACCTCCTCGCTGACCTGAATACTCTCGCTGACGGCGCCGACCTCCATTTTGGCGTCGAGCGTGAGGAACTGCTGTGTGCCGACCGCAACTCCCTTCTGCTCGAACTTCTTGAAACCGGGGGCCTCCACCACGATTGCGTAGGTCGCAGGGTCGATGGCGGTGAACGCGTATTCCCCCTGCGGATTGCTGAGGGTCGCGCGGGAGACGTTCGTCGCCTGGTTGATCAGCGCGACTTTGGCGTCAGCAATGACGGATCCGCCAGGGTCGTGGATGACGCCCCGGACTCCGCCCTGATAAGACTGGCCCCATAGCCCCACTGCTGCCAGGAAAAACAAGACTGTCGACTTCGTTCTCATAGATCTCCTCAAAATTCACGCGCGCCACACAATTCGCGTCGGTCTTAAACCTCGGCTTCGAAGGGAGCGGCCACCTGCCGCTCGACCGTCAGGGCTCGATGGCCCCGAAGCAGACACACACCGCAGCCGATCGCGACCGCCAGCACGGCGTTCACCGTCAGCACGCCGATCGCGGTGGCCAGGAAAGCGGCCACGTCGATCCGGTTCATCTTGGGCAGCCGCCGCCAGGCGCTCCAGTCGAGCAGACATAACCCCATCCAAGCGGTCACGCCGGCCAGCGCGGGCAACGGAATATGAGCGACGGCGCGCGAACCCAAGGCAAGAATGCCCACCAGAATCCCGGCGTGCAGCAGATTCGCCAACCGGGTCGTGCCGCCACAGCGCACGACGGCCAGGCTGCGCGCCGGGATCCCGACGCTGAGGGGCGCGCCAAACATGGCGGCACAGAGATTCGCGATGCCGTAAGCGCCCAGTTCGGCATCCGCATCCGAGGTCTTCATGCGTTGATGGCGACCCCGGAAATGCTCGACCACGCGCGACGTAATCAGAATATTGATCGAGGAAACAAACGCCAGGACGAACGCCGAAGGAAGGACGGTAAAGACGTCCCGCTGGGTCCAGGAGAATCCCGCGAACGGAGGCAGGGACGCCTGCAGCGCGCCCACTTCTTTTTCGTGCAATCCGAACAGGCGCGCCAATACAACGGCCAGCCCGACGCCGATGAGAGGAGCCGGCGCGCGGGGAGAAAACCGAGCCGCGACGGTCGCCACCGCAATCACAGTTAGCCCCAGGATCAGCGGCCCGATGCGCGCCGATCCGGCAGAGTCGATCACGGCGGCGAGTTGCGCCACCGTCGATCCTGCCGTGCGCGTCAAGGGTGAGGCGATGCCGAGAACGATGTCCAATTGCGAGACCAGCATCATCGCGCCGATGCCGCATGAGAACCCCGAGACGACAACGTGCGGCACACGGGTAATGTGCCGCCCCAGCCGCATGACGCAGAACCCCATCATGATGACCGAAGCCACCATGGAAACTTTGGCGGCGCCGCCGACCCCCTGGTTCCGAACCGCGAGCGCAAGGAAAGGGACGGTAGCGCTGGCCGTGCCGCCGATGAGGACGGGATTGCGGCCCAGCAGCGCGATCACCGGCGCCGTGAGGATGGAGGTGAAGACCCCCAACACCGGCGGCAGCCCCATTAAGGAGGCCATCGCCAAACCGTAGGGCAGCGCGATCAACGCCGCGATCACGCCGCCCGAGCAGTCACCCAATAACTGCGGCCAACCATACCGCCCCCCGCGGGCGGCCCTCCGTAGAATCGATCCCCAGACCACGGGCGCCTCAGGCCATGACCTTCAGGAAAGCTGTCTTAAACTTGTTCATTTCCTCTTGAGTGCCGATGGAAACACGGACATAGGTGGGCCAACTCGGCCAGACGCGGCCGATGTAGATTTTCTCTTTCCGGAGAGCGTCGATGATCTGCCCGCCGGGCCGGCCGACATCCACCATGAACTTGTTCGACACCGAAGGCACGAACTTGAATTTGTTCTTCTCCAGGAAGCCGAGCACGTCGGCGCGCACATCGCCGATGATCTTCTGGCGCTCCGGAATCAGCTTCTTCGACTTCAGGCTGGCCGTCGCCGCCACCATCCCGGTCACCGGGAGGGCGCCGCTGCTGTAGGGGGAGATCTTCTGCAGCAGATCGGGCCGCCCCAGCGCCGCTCCGGCGCGCAGACCGGCCATTCCGTAGATCTTGGAGAAGGTGCGCAGGATCACAATGTCCTTATCCTTGGCGACCAGATCCGCCCCGGTCTGCGCGCCCGCGATGTGGATATAGGCCTCGTCGAGCAGCAGAATGGCGCCCTTCGGCTTGTTTTCGAGCAGCCATTCGATGTCGGCGCGAGGCGTGAGCGTTCCCGTCGGATTATTCGGGTTACAGACGTAGATCAGACCCGCATTGGGACTGGCCTCCGCCATAGCCTTCACGTCGTGAGCGTACGATTTCGTCAGCGGAACCGAGATCACTTTGGCGCCAATGAAGCGCGCGGCGCGTTCGCCGGCTTCGTATCCGGGATCGGCCGTGACAAACGGCTTCGACGGCGAGGTGAACGCAAGCACCGCCTGATGCAGCGGAGCGCTGGATCCGGCGTAGGGCTGGACGTAATTCGCCTTGAGCCCCTCGAGTTCCGCCATGGTCTCCTGGAAGCCGAAGGTTTCCTCGTAGAGGTATCGGCCGCCGCCCTGCACGATCTTGTGAATCGCCTCCGCCGCCTCGGGACATGGCCCGAGCGGATTCTCATTGGCGTTGATTTTCACCGCATCGGGCGGCATCGGGCCGCGGATCGCGGAAAGCTGCGCCAAAGCCGGTTCGTTATAGAACGGCAGCGCGGCGCCGGCGCCAATGAATGCGGCAATGCGCCCGAAGCTCCGCCGCGAGAAGCCGCGGCGCGCGAGATCGCGTTCTTGTTCGATATTCAGACAGGCAGACATAGTTCCCCTCTCGAAGTTCGGATGGTGGTGGAAGCGGTCAGGCTGGACGTAGCCAAGCGACAGCGCCGTACATTGGCGCGTTGCTCTCGACCGGGAGCGCCTCACGCCCGCAGAGGCGTGGGAAAAGGATCGACAGAAGCAGACTACCAGCTACCGGCCAGGGTGTCGAATCAAAAAAATTTATGGACGGGATCGATTACGGCCGCTGCGGCGCGATCAAGCTCTTGCCCGACAGAGCGGGTCGAGTGACGCCGCCGCGCGTATGGGCCCCCGACCTGGCGAGCATGTGCGACATCTCATGCGCCACGACCCTCCCCAGAGCCCGCCCCATGAGCAGGTCCGCCTGGGCATAGTCGCCGCCCGTCATCGCGGATCGCACGGAGGCGGCCACCTTGTCGCATGCGACCTCACTATATGGCTGGACGTCTCCCGCCGTCGAGTACGTGAACGCCAATGGGCCGCGCTCGTCGTAGAGATATCCGACGGGCTCGAGTATGCACTTGCCCTTGAAGCGGACCACAACCAGGTTGTCGACCGCCGAGCCGTGAAAGTCGCCGCGCAGCCGCCAGTCGAATGCGAGGCCCGACGGCTTCATGGCCGCTTCGAACTCGCGCTTCATGGCATCGACGGAGCGGTCTGAGTGCGGCCCCTGGAAGTCGAGCACGATGGTGAGCGTCGGACCGCCCGCCGAGGCGGCGGCGACAGCCAGGAGAACGCAAATGCAGACGGGGCGCATGCGGGTCCGGGAACCATTATATACGGACCCGCGGCTGCGTCGCTTCTCGGTGGGGCGAAGCGGACCGTAACCGGCGCGCAGGTCCTGCCACTGGATATCGACGCATGCTAGAATTAAGCCGTTTTTAGGAGGTAAATAACTGATGTTGCGTGGTCTCGCTCTCTTTCTCACTCTCTCGCTCACAGTCTTTGGCCAGGACACCCGTGGCGCCATCCTCGGGCGTATCACCGACGCCAGCGGCGCGAATGTCGCCGGCGCCGACGTCCGCGCCAGCAACCTCGCTACCGGGGTGGCCGTCAACGCGAAAACCAACGACTCCGGCAATTTCAACCTGCCCTACCTGACGCCGGGCTTCTACACAGTTACCGCCGAGCTCGCCGGGTTCAAGAAGGTCGTCCGTGAAAACGTGCAGGTGCGCGTCAATGACTCGGTCGAGGTCAACATGAGCCTCACCGTCGGCGACGTCACGGAGTCCGTCGAGGTCACCGCCGAGACGCCCCTGCTCTCCACTGCCGAAGCGTCTCTCGGGCAGGTCGTCGACGAACGGCGCGTCATGGAACTCCCGATCTTCTCCGGTAACGCCATGGAGTTCACCCTGCTGGCCCCGGGCACGGTCAACGGCACCGATATGCGCCTCCGCAAGGCGCCGTTCAATAACGCCCCTTCGCAGTTCTCCACCGACGGCAGCGGTCTCTTCAATAACGAGTTCAACATCGACGGCATCACCAACACGTTCTCCGACAGCGCCAATGTGCGCGTCGCGTTCTCGCCGCCGCAGGCCTCCATCCAGGAATTCAAGGTGCAGACGTCGTCCTTCGACGCCTCCAATGGCCACACCATGGGCTCCGTCGTCAACATCAACAGCAAAGGGGGCGTGAGCGGCTTCCATGGCTCTGCCTGGTGGTGGCTGCGACACTCGGATCTCGACGCGCCCACGATCTTCCAGAACCGCAGCGCACAGCCCGGCCAGCGCAAGATCGCCGTGTACCAGGACAATCGCTACGGCCTCTCCGGCGGGGCGCCGATCGTCATCCCCAAGGTCTATAACGGCAAGAATCGCACGTTCTGGCAGTTCACCTGGGAAGCCAACAAATTCGGCGATCCGAATGTCGGCGCCTCCACTTCCACGGTTCCGCGGGCGGCATGGCGCACCGGCGATCTCTCGGACCTGCTGAAACTCGGCGCCACGTACCAGGTATACGACCCCGCCACTATTAAGGCGGCCTCCAACGGCACCTTTACCCGCGACCCCTTCCCGGGCAACATCATCCCCGCCAGCCGCCTCGACCCGGTGGGCAAGGCGATCCTCAATCTCTATCCGCTGCCCAATCAGCCCGGCAATCCGGATGGCGGCAACAACTTTTTCCTGGCCGGCAAGGCCATCGAGGACTACTGGTCCACCATCGGCCGCGTCGATCATGTCATCAACGACAAGAACCGCATGTTCGTCCGCGTCCACCGCGATTTCTGGCAGGAGGACAAGAATCGTTCCTTCGGCAACGACGTCAACGGCATCATCCTCAACCGCATCAATCGCGCCATCGCGTTCGACGACGTCCACGTCTTCAGTCCGACCTTCCTCTTCAATTTCCGCTACGGCGTGACGCAGCAGGAGTTTCCGGAGCACCGCGTGAGCGCGGGCTACGATCTGAGCAAGCTCGGCTTTTCGCCGGCGCTGATCAACCTGATCCCGGCGGGCAAATCCGCGCTGCCCAACATCTCCATCGGATCGCTCA
Organism: uncultured Solibacteraceae bacterium; assembly: GCA_964608645.1. Taxonomy (GTDB): domain Bacteria; phylum Acidobacteriota; class Terriglobia; order Bryobacterales; family Bryobacteraceae; genus CAZSQK01. The sequence goes on from CAZSQK010000004.1 coordinate 118,945, forward strand.
CATCGCTCAGCGGGTCCGAATCGGGCGACGGTGTGGCGTCTTCCATCGTTCATACCTTCGTCGGCAATTTCACCTCGATGCGCGGCAATCACTCGCTGCGCTTCGGCCCCGAATTCCGCCTCTACCGCGTCTTCAGCGACCGTCATTCCGGCGACGACGCCCCGATTCTTTCGTTCAGCAACTTGTGGGGCAAGGGTCCGAACAACACGTCGCCTGCGCCGCCCATCGGCGGAGAGCTCGTGTCGGCGCTGCTCGGCATCCCGGGCGGCAACATGACGCGCAGCGGCAGTTTCGCGATCCAGGACAAGTATTACGGCCTCTATCTTCAGGACGATTGGAAAGTGTCGAAGAAGCTTACGGTGAACCTCGGCCTGCGTGCGGAGCACGAATCGCCCGTTACCGAGCGATTCAATCGGTCCGTCACGGGTTTCCTCGGCGGCGTTCCCAGTCCGATCTCCGCCGCCGCCATCGCCAATTACGCCAAGAGCGTGCAAGTGACCGAGGTTCCACTGTCCGCATTCAAGGTGAATGGAGGCCTGACCTTCGCCGGCAACAACAACCGCGACCTTTGGAGCGGTATGGGCGTCACCTGGCTGCCGCGCGTCGGGTTGGCCTATCAGCTCGCCCCGAAGACCGTGGTGCGCGCTGGATATGGAATCTTCTACGGTTCGATCGGCTCGTTCAAGACAGGCGCGATCCTCACGGGATTCAGCCAGTCCACGCCGATCGAGGCAAGCAACGACAACGGGTTGAGCTTCAAGGCGACGCTGGCCAACCCCCTGCCCAGCGGCCTGCTCGCGCCGCTCGGCGCGGCGGGCGGCATGAGCACCGGGCTCAACCAGACCATTAACTACTTCGCCGCCGATCGCGTGCAGCCCTACGCGCAGCGCTGGTCGTTCGGCATCCAGCAGGAGGTTCGCGGCGGCTTCGTGTTCGAGGCGAGCTACGTCGGCAATAGGGGCACGCGCCTCGGTGTCACCCGGAACCTGAACGCCACGCCGCTGCAGTACCTCAGCACGGCGCCATTCCGCGACCAGGCGACCATCACGTATCTCGGCGCTTCGTTCCCGAATCCTCTCTACGGGCTCGATCCGCAGTACACCAGCACCACCATCTCGCGCGAGCAGATGCTGCGGCCTTATCCGCACTTCGGCTCCGTTCAGTTCAGCGATCCCGTCGGCTACTCGTGGTATCACTCCATGCAGTCGCGGATCGAGAAGCGCATGGGGCACGGCTTCACCCTGCAGGTGTCGTATACATGGTCGAAGGCGATGGAAGCCACCACGTTCCTCAATGCCTCCGATCCAATGCCATACAAGTCGTTGGGCGATATCGACCGCGGCCACCGCGTGGTGGGCAGCGGCATTTGGGAGTTGCCGTTCGGCAAGGGCCGCAAGTTCGGATCGGGCATGCCCAAGGCGCTCGAGTTCTTCGCCGGAGGCTGGCAATTGAGCGGCGTCATGCAGCGGCAGAGCGGACAGCCCATTGGGTGGGGGCAGATGATCATCGTCGGTGATTCCACCAAGCTCGCGCTGCCCAGCGATCAGCGCAACACCGACCACTGGTTCAACACCGACATCTTCGCCAAGAGCAGCGCCGTGCAACTCGCGTCGAACGTTCGCACGTTCCCGCTGCGGTTTTCCAACGTGCGGCTCGATTCCCAGCGCCGGTGGGATTTCTCGCTGAACAAGACGTTCCGCATGACCGAGAAGGCGAAGATGAAGTTCCGTATCGACACGTTCAACGCCCTCAATGAACCCGTCCTGCGCGGTCCCAACACCACCGCGACTTCGGGATCGTTCGGCACGATCACCGCACAAGAGCCCCCACGCTCCTTCCAGGCTGGTTTGACGATACTGTTCTAGTGTCCAGTCCTTTTCAGGGAGAGGCGATCGCCGAAGGTTATGCCCGGTCGCGCCCGCCTCTCCATGCTGCCATCGTGGGGCGGGTGCGGGACCTGCCTCGCACATCCATTCTCGACGTCGGCTGCGGCGCCGGTCTCTCGACGGCTCCGCTTCCCGGCGGAGGCTGCCGCGTGGTGGGTGTCGATCCGGTTCCCGAGATGCTTCGTTGGGCGCGCCAGACTTGTCCGAGCGCCCAATTCCTCGCGGCCCGCGCCGAATCGCTTCCCTTCCGCGCCGCCGCCTTCGACCTCGTCACCGCCGCCGGCTCACTCAATTACGCGGAGCCTGCGCGTGCCTTCCCCGAGCTTCGCCGTGTCGTCACGGACAACGGCGCCCTCGTGGTTTACGATTTCGCGCAAGTCGACTTTCCCTACGAGCGCCCGGCGGGCGGCGCCATCCCGTTGAGTCCCGCGATCCTCGCGCAAATGGACACGGGCTTCCGTGTCGTCCGCGCCGCGCCGTTCGAGATCCCGATTTCGTTGACGCACGAGAGGTATGTCGCGTACCTGAACACGGAAGTGACGGTCGCTGCCCCGCCGGTCCAGCCCGTCTGGAATTTGGTCTTCCGCGGCTATCTCGCCGTGCTGGCGCCGGCCCGGTAGCGCACGTTTCCGGACTTGCGCCGCCTATGCCAGCATTTCGCGGATGATCGAGCCGCCGAAGTCGGTCAGCTTCTCGTTGCGGCCGTTGTGCAGGAACCAGAGGCGGTTCTGGTCCAGCCCCAGCAGGTGGAGAACCGTGGCGTGGAAATCGCGCATCGAGTAACGCGCGCCCGCGCCGCGCAGCCCCATCTCATCCGTCTCTCCGACGATCGTCCCCGGCTTGACGCCACCCCCGGCGAACCACATCGTGAAGCCGTGCGGATTATGGTCCCGCCCGTCGCCACCCTGCGACATCGGCAGGCGGCCGAACTCCGCTCCCCAGATCACCAGCGTCGATTCGAGCAGACCTCGCTGCTTCAAGTCCGCCAGCAGCCCCGCCACCGGAAGATCGGTCATGCCGCACATCTTCTCGTGGTTCCCGACCAGGTCTTTGTGCGCGTCCCATTGCACCGAAACCGGGCCGCCGCCGGAATAGAGTTGGATAAAACGCACGCCGCGCTCCACCAGGCGGCGCGCCAGCAGGCAGCGTGTGCCGAACTCCGCGGTGCGTTTCTGGTCGATGCCGTACAACTTGCGCGTCGACGCCGGCTCCTTCGTGAGATCCACCGCCTCCGGCGCCGCCGATTGCATCCGGAACGCCAACTCGTACGCGCTGATCCGGGCCGCCATCTCCGTGTCGCCGTCGAGCGTGTCCATAGCGTTCATCTTCTGCAGGAAGTCGAGCGTGTGCCGCTGCCGCTGCGGAGTCATGCCCTCGGGCGGTTTCAGATTCAGGATCGGCGCCGGTCCTCCGCGAAACACCGTGCCCTGGTACACCGCGGGCAGGAATCCCGCGCCCCAACAGGGCGTCCCGCCTTCCGGCGTGCCCTCGGGCTGCGGCATCACGACATACGCCGGCAGGTTGTCGCTCTCGCTGCCTAACCCGTATGTGATCCAGGATCCCATGCTCGGATAGCCCATCAGAATGCGGCCTGTGTTGACTTGGTACATCGCGGGCGCATGCACCGTGCTATCGGTGTAGAAACTGCGCACGAAGCAAAGGTCGTCGACATGTTGCGCGATGTTCGGAAACAGCGTCGAGACGTCGCGTCCGCACTGGCCGTACTTTTGAAACTTCCACGGACTCCGCAGGAGCGGAGTGTCTCCCTTGGTGAACTGGCTGACCACTGTCCCGTAGCTCGGCGGCAGCGGCTGTCCATTGTACTTTTCGAGCGCCGGTTTGGGGTCGAACGTGTCGATCTGGCTAGGCCCGCCGACCATGAACAGGAAGATCACCGACTTCGCCTTGCCGGGGAAGTGCGGCGCCTTCGCTGCCAGCGGGTTGACGCGCTGCGCGGGCAGCAGCGACGCCAGCGCCAGCGACCCGAAGCCGTGCGCCGCCCGCACCAGGACATCGCGGCGCGTTACAGCCGGACGGAAGTGGGACTCATGGGACATAGACAAACTCATTCCGATTGAACATCGCCAGGCAGAAATCCGGCAGCGAGCCGCCAGTCTTGAAGAACTCCCGCGCCAGCCGGGTTTCGGCCGGCCGCGGCGGACGCGCCAGCGCCAGGCGCCAAGCCGTGTCGATCTGGCAGTTCCGCTCCTGTCCGCACGACTTTTCCAGCCGCGCCGCGAAATCGTGCGCGACCTCCTGCATGAATCCGGAATTGAACAACGACAGAGACTGCAGCGCGTGCGTCGACACCGGCCGCACGGGGCACGATGTGATCGCATCCGGCTGATCGAACGCCGACAGCATCGGCAACCGGACGCTGCGCTTATTGATGAGGTAGAGCCCGCGCCGGTTCTGCACACTTCGGTCGGGATTGACCGGCCACAATCCATCGCGCTCCGACTCGGTGAAGATCAGGTCGTAAACCTCGGGCTCGATCGGGATCCGCACCGGCCGCCCGCCAATGGCGGGATTCAGCGTGCCCGCGACCGCCAATGCCGCGTCGCGGATCGACTCGCCTTCCAACCGCTTGCGGTTCATGCGCCAGAAGAGCCGATTCTGCGGGTCGGCTTGCGACCGGACGGGATCCGGCGCCGACGATTGCCGGTATGTGTTCGACGTGACCAGGAGCCGGTCGATCGCCTTGACGCTCCAGCCGCGGTCCATGAACTCCGCCGCCAGCCAGTCGAGAAGCGCATGGCTCTCCGGCTTGTCTCCCATCGTGCCGAAATCGTTGGGCGTGCGCACCAGGCCTTCGCCCATGCGGAACTGCCAGATCCGGTTCGCCATCACGCGCGCGGTCAGCGGATTGTCGCGCGACGCCAACCAGTTCGCGAAGGCCGAGCGCCGTCCAGGCGACTCCTTCGGAATCCGCAATCCGGCGCGCAGCACGTAGGGAACGGCAGGTTCGACCGGATCGAGGCGATTGTGCGGATCGCCCATCCGCAGCACAAAACTCTCCGGGGCCGCTTCGCCGGTGTTCACGTACGAATAGGCGTGCGGCAGCGGATCGGGCGCGGTCGCCTCTACTTCGTGTAGTTTTTCCCGCAGCCGGGCGCGCTCGGCCAGGACGCCGGGAGGCATAGTCGCGACCACCTCGTCCCACGCCGGTTTGATCTGCGTCTCGGCGTCGGAAGCCAGCCGCTTCTGTTCGGGCGTTCGCTTGTCCTTCGGGATATTGAGCGCTTCCAGCAACTTCGGGTCGAGAGCGCGCTTGTGCTCCTCGACGAGACGCTCTTCGAATGGCTTTGCCAGCGCCTTAAGGGCGGTTTGAACCGGCTTGAGACGCTCGTCATATGCCTTCCTGGCAGTCTCCCATGCCGCCTTCTCGTCCGGCTCGGCAATCTCCACGTCCTTGCCCTTGGCCCCCGCGAAGACCGCCTGCAGCGCGTAGAAATCGGCCTGCAGAATGGGGTCGAACTTGTGATTGTGGCAGCGCGCGCAATTGACCGTCATCGCCAGGAACGTCTGTCCGGCGTTGGTGGCGATCTCCGTCAACACTTCCTGCCGGCTCTCCTCGGGATCGACATTGCCGCCCACAATGTGTTCGGAGCCGGCGCGCAGATAGCCCGTCGCAACCAGAGCCTCTTTGTCGCCGGGAAACATCTCGTCGCCCGCGAGTTGCTCGCGGATGAAGCGATCGTACGGCTTGTCGGCATTGAACGAACGGACGACGTAATCGCGATATCGCCACGCGTGCGGCCGCTCGACGTCCAGTTCGAAGCCGTTGGTGTCGGCGTAGCGCACAATGTCGAGCCACTTCGAGGCCCAACGCTCGCCGTAGTGCGGCGAGGCGAGCAGACGTTCGACGACCCGTTCGTAGGCGTCCGCCGACTTGTCCTTGAGGAAGGCTTCGACTTCAGCGGGCGCAGGCGGCAGACCGGTGAGATCGTAGGTGACGCGGCGGATCAGCGACGCCCGATCGAGAGGCTTCGACGGGTTGAGTTGTTTCTTCTGGAGCCCGTCGAGAATGAACGCGTCGATCGGATTTCCGGGCGCGGGAACCGCCGGCCGCGCGACCTGCTGGAACGCCCAATAGCGCCCACGCGCCCCGACGAATGTGTCGGGATTGAACGCCTGCGCCCACACGATACCGAGCGCTCCCAGAAGCGCTAAAGATTGGACAGCCCCCCGCACACCCGGAATATACCACTCCTAACGGGGCATCAGCTTGACCACGCCGTCCACGATCGCGTTCTCGGCGCAGGCGGGCTTCAGGTGCGACGTTGTCACTTCGTAGCCGATCTGCTCGAAGCCCGCGTCGTCCGGGATATAACCGCTCGATCCGTTGGCGTGAGTGATCATAATCGTGCGCGGAATCGGGGACTGCTTGCGCAGATGCTGGTAGATCGGATTGAGCACCTCGCCCGAGACAGCCGTGAGCGCGACATCGCCGATCGTCAGCACGCCCAGGCGGAGGCTCACGGGCTCGGCGTCGGTAAACTTGTAATCGGCGCGCGGCCGCGGACCGGCTTCGACGCGGCGGCCGGGACACGTCGCCACCTGCTGGGCGCCGCGGAGGCGCGCTTCGGGCGAAGTCTTGATCGCTGCGGACACCCGCGTCACCTCCTCGCCGAGTATCTTGCCGAGCGCATCCACCATCGTAAAATCGTCGCCGCTGGACATGGAGACGGGATTCTGATCGCCCGCCGCGCCGCTGGTCCACACCGCGACCACGTCGTCGGCCTTCTCTTCGGGCCGCAGACGCAATCGGGGACCGCCGTCGCTGCGCACTTTATCTTTCCCCGCGTAGTGCTGCTCCACGAAGCGTGACGTTGCGCCCGCCAAGTCGCCCGTAATCTGGTAGTTATCGGGGCCCATGACGACGACATGCACGGCATAATTGATCAGGAACGCGATCGGCTTGCCCGCCATGTCCTCGAAGCGCAGCACATGGACGACCTTGTCGGAGGCGCCGTTTTCGTTGTACCCGAGCCACCACCCCTGCGCCGGCGTCAGTTCGCGGCGATTCACGTTGACGTGCGCCGTCCCCGACCCGTATCCGAACCGCGCCGGACGAAGCCGGGACTTCGCCACCCGGATGGCCTCGACGGCGGCGTCCTCGACCTTATGCGCGTAGTCGCCCGTAACCGACGGTGCGCCGTGGTCGTGCACGGCGGCCAGGATGAGGTTCTCCGGCCGGATGCCCACTTCCGCGGCAATGCGGGGCGATGCCTCGGCCCACACGGCATCGGGCACGGAGATCAGCTCCCAGGCGACGACGGCGGCCTGCGTGGCGCCGTCGTCGAGCACGATCGCGCGCACGTAGATGGGGTCGTGAATGCCCTTGAATCCCTGCGTACGATTCGCATACCCGCTCATCGGCAGCGCCGCATCCGGCGCGGGCGTAATCTCGAAGCGCGCAGCCCCGGCGCGCAGAGCGGCGGACGCCGAAGCAGCGAGCAGAAGCATGGTAGCGAACGTGCGAGAGAGCATGACGCCATGCAGTATATCGCCTTGACCGCCTTGTTTCTCGCCGTCTCGACACTGACGGCGGGCGAGTATTCCACGTATATCGGCGATGACAACTCATGGCGCATCTCGCGGCTGATGGTTGACGCTTCCGGAAACACCTATGTGGCGGGAAGCCGCACTTTCGACCTGTCGTTCGATCCGCTGAGGCCCAACCTGGTGAGTGAGGCCACTGTCACCAAACTCGACGCCAACGGCAAGACCGTTCTGTTTGCCGCGGCCGGTGGGAAGGCAAACGATGGCGCGAATGCCGTCGCTGTAGACAGCTCTGGGAACATCTTTATCGCTGGCTCGACGTCGTCGCCGAATTTTCCGGTGCGCAATGCGTTGTACCCGAATCCCATCGCCGTTCCCATGGGTTCGATGGGCTTTCTCACGAAGTTCAGCCCCGACGGGAGCCAGATCCTCTTCTCGACGTACTTTCCCGCCGCGATCGACGATCTGACGGTCGACGCTGCCGGTGCGGTCTATGTCACCGGGACGGCGTTCCTGACGAGCTTCCCGGTGACGCCCGGCCTGCCCGGCGGCCGGATCGGCGGTATCGCGCCGTTGATTTATGGCGCCTTTCTGACCAAAATCGCGCCCGCCGGCGATCGCATCGTGTATTCCACCGTGCTCTCCGGCCAACAAAAGAACTGCGGCGCCGGGAGCACCTGCTTTACGAGTTCGCGTGGCGCGCGAAGCATCGGCGTAGCGCTGGACGCGGCGGGGAATGCCTACATCGCCGGCAGCGCCGATGTGACGGACTTGCCCACGACGCCGGGCGCCTTGACTCCAACCGGCGCGGGCGCGTTCGTCGCGAAAGTGAACGCCGCCGGCACGGCCCTGGCGTACTTGACCTACATCGGAACGGGCGGCATCACCTTCAACCCATTTTTCACTCCGGCGACAACGGCGAGCGCACTGGCCGTCGACGCGGCCGGCAACGCCTACCTCGCGGGAACGACCTTCGACCCGCATCTACCGGTGACGACGGGCGGATACCAGACGGAGTTTCACGGCTGGAAGGAGATCGACAGTCGCGCGCCGCAGGCGCCACCGGACGCTTTTGCGCTGAAGTTGAACCCGAGCGGAACCGCTGTCGTGTGGGGAAGTTATCTGGGCGGCAATTCCGTCGATACCGCAAGAGCGGCCGCGCTCGACCCGGCGGGCAACTTCTGGGTAGCCGGATCGACGCGATCCACGGAGTTCCCGAATCGCGACGGCTGGTCGACGGACGACGATTTCATCGTGGCGTTCGATGCCACTGGCGGCCTGTCTTACTCGGCGCGGTATCCGGCGGGCACGGTGACGGCACTGGCCGTCGATGCCGCCGGTTTGCTGCGCACCGCTACACCGGACGGTGTGGTCTCGGCGATTGCGCCATCGCCCCGGCCGGCAATGCGGCCATGGACCATTGGGCCGGTGAACGGGCACATCGCGCCCGGCGAGGTGATCTCGATTTATGGACCCCACCTGGCCGGGCCGGTTTCCATCAACGGCGTCGCCGCACCGGTTCTTTACAGTTCCGATCAGCAGATCAACGCCGTCGTGCCGTTCGAGATCGCCGGGCAGACGCGCGCGAAGATCCGCGTCGGCTCGGGGCTGGATTACGATTCGGCTGTCCTGGCGGCGGTCCCGCAGATCTTCGCGCCGGCGCTCAATGAGGACGGGACGCTCAACGGGCCAAACAAGCCGGCTCGGGCCGGCTCAGCGATGTCGATCTGGGTGACCGGCGCGGCGGCTCCGTTTCCGGCTGCCGGCGACGGAACGGTTGCGACGGACGCGCAGGCGTATTTCGTCGGCCAGCTATTCGCAAACGGTGTGGCGGTGAAGATACTCTATGGGGGGGCGGCCCCGGGCCTCGTCGCGGGGATCGCGCAGATCAACTTCGTCGCGCCCGAAAGTGGACCCCTTGTGCTGACGGTGGGCCGGTACGTCTCGCCGCCGCTCCTCATTTATGTGACGCGCTAGGCCAGACTACACCCTGGTCCTTTTTCGTGACAGCGGCCAGTCCTTTGTAGAGAAACTTTTGGACGCGCTGGCCCCGGTACGTCTCCGTCGTGAAGATGTTGCCCTTGGAATCCGTCGCAATGCTGTGGACGGCATAGAACTGGCCCGGCTGCCGGCCGCCGTCTCCGAACGTCGTGAGGATCTCCATCGTTTCGCGCTGGATAATGTAGATCTTCTCATTGGCCCCGTCGGCGAGGAACATGTACTTCTGCTGCGGGTCCTTGGAAAATGCGATATCCCAGACCGAGCCGTCGCCGAGCGTGTTCTTGGCGACGAAGACCTCCTTTACGAACGTCCCGTCCGGTTTGAAGACCTGGATTCGGTCGTTGGGGCGGTCGCAGACGTAGAGGAGCCCGTCGTTCGAAAGCTCGGCGCAGTGGACCGGGTTACGGAACTGCTGCGCGGGCGGGTCGGCCGGATTGTAGCGGCCGAGGGACGCGTCGTCGGGCTTGTGGCCGTAAGCGCCCCAGTGGCGCTTGTATTTGCCGGTGTCGGCGTCGAAGACGATCACGCGGTGGTTGCCATACCCGTCGGCTACGTAGAGTTCATTGGTCTTGGGGTCGACCAGCATCTTCGCCGCGCCCTTGACGTTCTCCGTGTCGTTGCTGCCCTTACTCTTCTCCGGCTTGCCGATCTGCATGAGGAACTTGCCCTGCTGTGTGAACTTGAGGATCATGTTGTCGTGGTACGGCGCGCCGCCCCCCGCCCCGCGGCCGTTACCCCCGATCCAAACGTTGCCCTTATAGTCCACCGCGATGCCGTGATTGGTGTCGGGCCAATCGTAGCCCTCGCCGGGACCGCCCCAATGGCCGATCAGGTTGCCGGCCTCGTCGAACTCCAGCACCGGCGGCGCCGGCGCACAGCATTCGGCGGCGGGAGGTTTGGCGGCGGCATAGGTCTCCATGCGCTCGAGCGCGGCCCCGCGGTGGACAATCCAGATGTGGTCATTCGCATCGGCGGTAACGCCAATGACATTGCCGACCACCCAGTGATTCGGCAGCGGTTTCGGCCACATCGGATCGACCTCGAAGCGCGGCGCCATCACGGCGGCGGCGCTGGCGCGGGAAGCCCGGTCGAGAATCGCTGAGCTGATTCCGAGTGCGGTAATGCCGGCGGCGAACAGCGCGGCGGCGCGGAATTCACGTTTCATGTGTCTGCCCCTCTCGGTTGTTGCGGTAAGCTACCTTCATTGCCCGGATCGTGCAAGCGATTATACGTGATTCTCGCGCTGGCGTCGTGCGCCGCGGCTCACGATATTCCAAACGATGTCACCCTGCAGGTTTTCCTCAAGCCCCAGGGCCGGCAGTTGAATCTTCTGGTGCGCGTCCCCTTGCGGGCGATTCGCGACGTCGTGTTCCCGGAACGCGAGGCCGGATATCTCGACCTGGAGCGCGCCGGCCCGCTGCTCGCCGACGCGTCGCTGCTATGGATCGCGGACTTTGTCGAATTGGATGAGAACGATACGCGGCTGCCGAGGCCACGGGTGGTGGCCGCGCGCATCTCGCTCACCTCGGACCGCTCGTTCGAATCCTATGATCAAGCCTCGGCCCATATCACGGGGCCGAAACTCGCGCCAGAGGTGAACGTCCCCTGGGGCCAGACGATGCTGGACGTCTGGTTCGCGTACCCGATCCAGTCGGACCGGTCGGGGTTTTCGATCCGCCCCGAATGGGCGCGGCTCGGGCACAGCGTCGTCACCGCTCTTCGATTCCTTCCTGCCGGGTCGGCGCCGCGCGCCTTCGAGTTTATGGGCGATCCCGGTCTCGTGCGGCTCGACCCGCGTTGGCATCAGGCGGCGCTCCGGTTCGTGGAGATGGGTTTTTATCACATCCTGGACGGAACCGACCATCTGCTCTTCCTGTTCTGCCTGGTGATTCCGCTGCGCCGCTTCCGGGCGCTCATTCCCGTAGTGACGGCGTTTACGGTGGCGCACTCGATCACGCTCATCGCCTCGGCGTACGATCTGGGCCCAGCCGCGCTGTGGTTTCCGCCGCTGATCGAGACGCTGATCGCGGTCTCGATCGTGTACATGGCGCTGGAGAACATCGCCGGCGCGAGCCTGGGACGCCGCTGGGCGGTGGCGTTCGGCTTCGGGCTGGTCCATGGGTTCGGCTTCTCGTTCGCGCTCCGCGAGACGTTGCAGTTTGCGGGCTCGCACTTGCTGGCGTCCCTGCTGTCGTTCAACGTGGGCGTCGAACTGGGACAGTTGCTTGTGCTTCTGGCGCTGGTCCCGGCGCTCGATCTGCTGTTCCGGTTCGTTGTCTCCGAAAGGATCGGGACAATCATCCTCTCGGCTCTGGTGGCGCACACCGGGTGGCACTGGATGACTGACCGGTGGGACCGACTGCGGCAGTACCACGTCGAGGTGACACCGGCGATGGCGGCGGGCGCGTTGCGATGGCTGCTCCTGCTGGCGATCGGCGCGGCCGTGGTGTGGGTGGCGCGCAGGTTCTGGGTCAGGCTCGCGAAAGACCGCCAGCGGGTCAACACGGGTCGCCCAGCCGGCCGGCAAGTAACAAGCCAGCAACGCGACTGACGCAAAGACAGCCACCGCGACCGCCACACTGGTCCGCGTCGCCTCCAATGCCATGCGAAGGCCGATCGAGGAGATCCCGCGGTATGATAGATCTATTCCACTCCATGGGTAGGGCCCTCATTCTGCTGGCGACGCTGCTCGCCGTATCCGCATACGCCGATCTCGACGGTTCGTATATCCTGCCGCGCGACCATGCGGCGATTCAATATGGAACGGCGGAAGGCAAAGACCGCGTCGCGGCGCTGCAGGAGAGACTGCGGGAGGGCAAAGTCCGGCTGAAATTCGACGAACATCACGGCTATCTCGAAGCGGTATTGCAGGCGCTGGACGTGCCGGTCTCGTCGCAGGTGCTGGTATTTTCCAAGACCAGTTTCCAGGCGCCTCGGATCTCGCCCCGGATGGCGCGGTCGCTCTACTTCGCCGACGACGTCTTTGTGGGTTGGGTCCCGGGCGGCGACGTGTTGGAGTTCGCTGCCATCGATCCGCAGCGGGGCGCTGTCTTCTACACGATGGACCAGGATCCGGGACCGAAGGCGCGCATCGACCGCCGGGACGAATGCCTGCAATGCCACGCTTCCGGCGGGACGGTGGGCGTGCCGGGGCTCGTCGTGCGGTCGGTTTTCGTCGAACGATCGGGCATGCCGCTCTTCCAGGCCGGCGGTTTCGTCACCGACCACCGGAGCCCTCTGTCGCAGCGCTGGGGTGGCTGGTACGTGACCGGCATACACGGCAAGCAGCGTCACATGGGCAACGTCTTCTCCGAGGATCGTGACCATCCGGAGCAGATCGATCGGGAGGCGGGCGCGAATGTCACGGACCTCAAGGGCCGCATCGACACCGGCAACTACCTGAGTCCGCACAGCGACATCGTGGCGCTGATGGCGCTGGAACACGAGACCCGTATGGCGAACCTGATCACGCGTGTGAATTGGGAAACCCGCATGGCGCTTTACGAGCAAAGGGCGATTAACCAGTCGCTCGGGGCGCCCGCGGACCAGGTCAGCGACAGCGCGCGGCGGCGGATCGACAACGCGGCGGAAGCTCTACTGAGCTACCTCCTGTTCACCGACGAGGCGCCCCTGGACGGGAGCATTCGGGGCACGTCCGGGTTCGCGGCGGAGTTCGTCAGGCGCGGGCCCCGGGATCGTCGGGGGCGATCGCTGCGGGATCTGGACCTGACAACTCGAATGCTTCGGCATCCGTGCAGTTGGCTGATTTACTCCGACGCGTTCGACGGGTTGCCGGCGATTGCCCGCGACCGGATTTACCGGCGGCTTTGGGACGTGTTAACCGGCGTGGATCAGTCGCCGGTCTATGCGCGGCTCAGTCCCGCCGATCGGACAGCGATCCGCGAGATTTTACAGGAGACGAAGCGCGGCCTGCCGGAGTATTGGCGTTAGAGCGGCGCCTGCTTCCGCGGCCGAAAGCGCTGCGTTTCCCATCACCCCCGTCCATTTTCCCTACAGTGGCTGCAATTCCGTGATTCAAGGGCCGTTCGCTTCGAATTCCAGCATTTCCACGTTGTATTTCTCCACAGCCGCCCCGGCAGCGGCGACCGGCCTGTTCTTATCCGCTTGATTTCACAACAGATAAAGAGGCATAAAACACCGTTATTTGGCGCCCGCCGTGCCTTTATGAGGACCAGGAGATATGAATTATGACAGTCCTACTGGTTCTCGCCACATTCCTCGTTTTCGTCGTTCTGGATTATGCGATGAATCGCAACAAGGCCATTGCCTTGGTTCCGGCGATGGACAGACCGCAAGCGTCTGCTTTCCCCGATGGCCGGGATTTCGTCGACGGCTTCCACGTTCCCCAAACCGTCGGATATCACTCCGGCCATAGTTGGCTTTTGCGCGAGCGGAAGAACGTCGTCCGTGTCGGCGTCGATGAATTCGCCGCCGCCCTGCTGGGAAAGATCGAAAAGATCGAGCTTCCCAAACCCGGCGCATGGGTGCGTCAGGGACAGAAGGTCCTTTCCTTCTACCGCGATGGCGTCAAGACCGAGATGGTCTCTCCCACCGAAGGCGAGGTCATGGAAGCCAACACCGAACTGCTGAATAACCCCTCCGCCTTGAGGCAGGACCCTTATGGCAAGGGATGGCTTCTCTCCGTGCATGTCCCCGATGAAGAGAACACGGGCCGTAACCTGGTCCCCAAGGGCCTGGTCGGCAACTGGATGCGCGACGCCGTCGAGCGTCTCTATGCCGCCCAACCCGCTCTGGCCGGGGCGGTTGCGGCCGATGGCGGCCGTCCGGCGGACGACGTCTTTGCCAGCTTACCGGACGCCGACTGGAAGGGAATGACCAGCGAGTTCTTCCTCACCGCGTAGCGCCCTGTAAAGTTCTGCTACACATGCGAGTGAAATTCTGCTAAAAAAGGAGTTGAGGGTCTTATATATGTCGAAAGCGATCTTGTACGACAGCACCCTCTGTATCGGTTGTAAGGCATGCGAAGGGGCTTGTGCCGAGCGTTGGGGCCTCCCATACGACGACAAAATAGCGGCAGAGGAAAAAATCTCCGCGCACAAGCTCACAGCGGTCGAGACGCACGGCGAGCGCTTCAGCCGCCGGTTGTGCATGAACTGCGCGCAGCCGGCGTGCGCCTCGGTCTGCCCGGTCGGCGCGCTGCAGAAGACCACGCTCGGTCCGGTGGTCTACGACGCGGACAAATGCATGGGATGCCGCTATTGCATGCAGGCGTGCCCTTTCCAGGTGCCATCCTACGAATGGTCGGCCCGGCTGCCGCGAATGCGGAAGTGCGATATGTGTTACGAGCGGCAGACCCAGGGCAAAGTCACCGCCTGCTCGGAAGCCTGCCCGGTCGGGGCCACCAAGACCGGCGACCGCGACGCTCTCGTCGCCGAAGCGCGGCAGCGCATCGCGGAGAAGCCCGATCAGTATTACGGCAAGATCTACGGCATCCAGGAGGTCGGAGGCACGTCGGTGCTCTACCTCTCCGCGGTTCCGTTCGATCAGATCGGGCTGCGGACCAATGTTCCGTCCGAGCCGCTGCCGGACACCACCTGGCGGGTGCTCGAAATGCTGCCCGATGTGGTTTCGACCGGCGCAGTCCTGCTGGGGGGCATCTGGTGGATCTCTAACCGTCGTGAGGACGTGGCCAAAGCGGAGGGCCGCCGACAATGAAACTGCCCAAAATCACCGTCTGGCGGGCCATCTTCGCCGCCATCCTGCTGAGCGGAGTGTACGCCACATATCTCCGCATTTTCTATGGTTTGGGGGGCTCGACCAATCTCAACGACCAGTTCCCGTGGGGCATTTGGATCGGCTTCGACGTCATGTGCGGCGTCGGTCTGGCCGCCGGAGGTTTCACCCTGGTCGCGATCGTCCACATCTTTAATATCGAGAAGTACCACGCGGTGCTGCGTCCGGCCATTCTGACGGCGTTTCTCGGGTACCTGCTCGTCGTCGTCGGGCTCCTGTTCGATCTCGGCCGCCCGGACCGTTTGTGGCATCCGCTCGTGATGTGGAACCCCCACTCCGTGATGTTCGAAGTTGCCTGGTGCGTCACGCTGTATTCGACGGTCTTGTTCCTCGAGTTCATCCCGGTGGTCTTGGAGCGCTTTGGCTGGACCCGGCCGATGCTCTGGATCCATCGGATCTCGGTGCCGCTGATGATCATGGGGATCCTGCTATCGACCCTGCACCAGAGCTCGCTAGGGTCGCTCTTCCTGATCGTGCCGTCGAAGCTCTACCCGCTCTGGTACAGTCCCCTGCTGCCCCTGCAGTTCTACGTGTCGGCGATCGCGGTGGGCATGGCGATGACGATCTTCGAGTCGTGGCACAGCAGCCGCGCGTTCGGGCGCGCTCTGGAATTGCCACTGCTCGCCAGCCTCGGGCGGGTGCTCGCCGTAACGATGAGCGTGGTGCTGTGGATCCGCATTCTCGACCTCGTTCACCGGGACGCGCTGCGGCTCTTGTCGCAGAATCGGGTTGAAACATGGCTCTTTCTGCTGGAGATGGCGCTCATGATCGTGCCGACCGTCCTGCTTTACCAGCGCAAGGTGCGGCTGAGCCCGGGAGCCCTGTATGCTTGCGCGGTCATGGTGGTGTTCGGTTTCGTCGCCAACCGCTTGAACGTGGCGACCACGGGTCTGGAAGCCGGGTCGGGAACACATTACATTCCCAAGTGGAGCGAGATCTCGATCACGCTCTCCATCATCGGCGTCGGCTTCGCAACTTTCCGTGGAGTCGCGGGCTACTTCCCGATTTTCGAGCCGCACACGGATAAAGCGCCGGTCCCGGCGCCGGAAGCGGAGGAGGAGGAAGCCGTCGCGGTGAAATGAAGGCAGCGGCAAAATTCCGCGTCGGTTTGGCCGCCAAGCTCGCGGTCTGCGTGATCGCGAGCACGACGGCGTTTTTCGCCCTGTTCGGCTATCTCAACCTGCGCATGGCGCGTAACAACTCGGAGGCGCTCGTCCGGCAATCGGCCGACCGCCTCGCCAACCTGATGCTGCGCAGCACCCGCTACGCCATGCTCCAAAACGACCGCAAGGCGCTCGGCAATATCATCCAGGAGTTGGGCAGCGAGCCTGGCATTCAGCGAATCCGCATTTTCAACCAGGACGGCCGCGTCACGCTCGCCACGGACCCGCGCGAGGTGAATAGCGCGATTGAACCGCCACGCGGCTCCGAGCCCGTGCGCATCTTTCGCGACCAGAAGGATCAGCGGGTGCTCGCCGTGATCCGTCCAATTCCCAATGCGCCTGCCTGTTCCAGCAGCGCGTGCCACCCGGCCGGGCAAAGGACGCTCGGCACCATTGATGCAGAGCTCTCGCTGGCCCAGGTGGACGCGCAGATGGCGGAACATCAGGCGGCTCTGCGCTGGTTCCTGGCCGGCGCGATCGTGTTCGGCTGTCTCGCCGCCGTGACGTTCATGTGGGTGTTCGTATACCGCCCGGTCAAGGAATTGATCCGCGGCACGCATCGTGTGGCCGACGGCGACCTCGCGTACCGTCTCCCGGTCCGCTCCGACGACGAACTGGGCGACCTGGCGGCATCGTTCAACAAGATGACGGCCGAAGTCGCGGACGTGCAGGCGCATATCGAGGAACAGGTGCGCCGCAAGACGGCCGAGCTCGAGCGCGTGCACAAGACGCTGCTCAGCTCCGAGAAGATGGCGTCGATCGGCAAACTCGCCGCCACCGTCGCGCACGAGATCAACAATCCCCTCTTCGGCATCCTGACCTATGCGCGCCTGGTGCTCCGTGAACTGCTGAAGCACGAGATTCCCGGGCGCGACGAGTTGGCAGAGCAACTCCAGACCATCGAGCGCGAGAGCAAGCGCTGTGGCGAACTCGTCAAGAACCTCCTCACATTTTCGAGACAGGCGCCCAGCCACCGCGAACCGAACGACCTCAACACGGTGGTGCGGCGAGCCGCGCTTCTCGTCAAACACAAGCTCGACATGCAGAATATCGAGCTGCGGGACAACTTCGCGCCCGAGCTGCCGCCGGTCGAATGCGACGCCAACCAGATCCAGCAGGTCGTCCTCGTGCTGATGGTGAACGCCTCGGAGGCCATGCCGAAGGGCGGCACGCTGGCCATTTCGACGGGCATCGACGAAGCCACCGACCAGTGCGTCGTGCGGATCAAAGACACGGGATGCGGGATCCCGGCCGACGTCCTGCCGCGCATCTTCGACCCGTTCTTCACCACCAAGGAAGACCAAAATCGGACCGGCCTCGGGCTGGCGGTGGCGCACAGCATTGTGGAGCAGCACGCGGGCGATATCTCCGTCCGCTCGACCCCGGGAGAAGGCACGGAATTCACGGTCAGGCTGCCGATGGCGGCGGCGGCGGAAGCGTTATTCAGGCCGGTCGCCGGGAGCGCCCGATGACGGCCCAACAGGAGAACTTATGGCAACTGCGGTAGAAACACCGGCATCGACGAAGACGAAGGGAAGGATACTCATCGTCGACGATGAGCTCGTGGTGCGCGACTCGCTCGGGAAGTGGTTTACCAGCGAAGGCTACACGGCGCGGCCGGCATCCGGCGCTCGCGAAGCGCTCGAAATCATCCAGCAGACCGAGTTCGATATCGCGTTGATCGATATCAAGATGCCCGGTATGGACGGCATGGAGCTGCAATCGCGGCTGCGCGAGGCGGATCCGGACCTGGCGGTGGTGATCATGACCGGCTACGCTTCCGTCGACACCGCCGTGCAGGCGCTCAAGCACGGCGCCTACGACTACATCACGAAGCCGGTCGATCCGGACGAGCTCTCGCACCTCATCGCCAACGCGCTGGAACATAAGCGCGCGCGCCGCGAAGTCGTCCGGCTGCGGGAGAACCTGCAGGAGGTCTTCCCCAGCATGGAGCTCATCGGGAAGAGCCCCGCCATGAAGAAGGTGATGGAGCTGATCGAGATGGTGGCGCCCACTGAAGCCACCGTGCTCATCACCGGCGAGAGCGGCACCGGGAAGGAAGTGGTGGCGCGCGCGATCCATGCCGCCGGCCCGCGCCGCTACATGCCGATGGTCACGATCCATTGCGGCGCGCTCACCGAGACCCTCCTCGAAAGCGAGCTCTTCGGCCACGAGAAGGGCGCCTTCACGGGCGCGCAGTATCGCAAGAAGGGCAAGTTCGAGGTCGCCGACGGGGGCAGCGTTTTCCTCGACGAGATCAGCGATATCAGCCTCAAGACGCAGACCGACCTGCTGCGCGTCCTGCAGGAAAAAGAGATCGTGCGCGTCGGCGGCAACCAGCAGATCAAGGTGGACTTCCGCGCCATTGCGGCCACCAACAAGAACCTCGAGACGCTCGTCAAGGCCGGCAGTTTCCGTCCCGACCTGTACTACCGGCTGCATGTGTTCTGTATCGAGTTGCCGCCCCTGCGCGATCGCCGCGAGGACATTCCGTTGCTCGTCAACCATTTCCTCAACAAATTCTGCCTGGCGACGAGCCGCCCGGTTCCGGCCATTTCGACTGAAGCTATCGACGTCCTGATGCGCCACGATTGGCCTGGCAACGTGCGGGAGCTCGAAAACGCCGTCGAACGCGCGCTGGTCGTAGGGCGCGGTTCGGATATCCGGCCGGCCGATTTTTCATTTCAGTTCCAGGGCGACGAGCCCCGGGGCGGCAAAACGCTGGAAGACGTGGAGCGGGTCCATATCGAGCGCATTTTGCGCGAGACCCAGCACAATCTCTCCCGGGCGGCGCGGATCCTGGATATCGATCGCACCACCCTCTACAACAAATTACGCCGTTACGGTCTGCGGTGAAGCCGATTTATCTCATCCCGCTGGGCGTCGGGTTGGACATGGTCGAGCAACTCGCCGCCGCGCTGGCGCGCGCGTTTCATACGCCCTGCCGCATTCGGCCGGAAACGCTGGATATCGCCTTCGCGCTCGACGAGCGCCGCGGCCAGCACTACTCGACGGCCATTTTGCAGCGGTTGGAGCAGATCTCGGATTCGACGGCGCGCGTGCTGGCGGTGACGTCGTGCGACCTGTACGTGCCGGTGCTGACCTTCGTCTTCGGGGAGGCCCAGCTCGAAGGAAACTGCGCCGTCGTTTCCACCGCGCGCCTGCGCGAGGAGTTTTATGGCATGCCCCCGAACCCGGACGTGCTGCGCGATCGCCTGCTCAAGGAGGCCGCGCACGAACTCGGACACACGTTCGGCCTGCGCCATTGCGCGGATTGGAACTGCGTCATGGCCTCGAGCCACAGCGTCGAGTTGCTGGACGTAAAGGGCGCCGGGTTCTGCGGGTCGTGCCGCAAGCCGATCGCACAGAGCAGCTTCTGGTGATCCGGCTATTTCACCCACAAATCGAAATCGAGCACCAGCACCAGCGCGTCCTGTCCGACCCGCACTTCGGGGGCGTCGAAGCGGTGGACTTCGCGCTTGCCTCCGTCTTCAAGCAGTTTGCGCGCCTCGGCTTCCAAGGGATAGCGAAAGTCACGCGCCAGGCTGTTCGATAACGCGGCGCAGACTCGCCGGATGTAGATCCCGGTCCTGCCGTCGCTCGCCGCGACCACGTCCCGGAGGCGCAACTGCCCATCGCCATAGATCGGGCGGGCGGTGATCACGACGGGAAATGCGTCGCCTAAGCCGACGCACTGCCCGAACACGTTCAGCGCAGACCGCCCGGTGAATCGGGCGTGAATGCGCAGGCGTCCGCCATCGCCCTCGATGCGCGGCGATTCGAGATACGCGAAATTGCATCGCGTGTTGGGGTCCCCCTTCAGGTAGCGCCGCCCTTCTTGAGTGAAGACTTGCTCACCCAGGATGCGCTCGAGGACGCCGAAGGGAATATGCAGGTCCACCGCGCCGGCGCAAGACGCAAGAAGCAGAAACGCCGCCAGCTTCACCGCCCCACCGTCGCCAACGCCGGGTAATCGCCCGGCGCGAGTCCGGCCGCCGGCGTGCCTCCTGGAACCACCGCAGCGTGAACTGCCGCGCCGGAGGTCGAACCGGGGTCGATGAACAGCGCCAGAAGCAACAGCGTCAGACAAACCGTGCGCAGCAAGTCAATAGCTTATCGCGGTGCGGGAGGGATCGGCCTAGAAATACCAGCGGCGGTCGCGATAGCTGTTGCGATATGCTTCGCGCATCGCTCGACGCGCCGCGTCGCGAGCCTGCCGGACCTCGCGCATCGCCTCCGTCCGGATCCTCTGCGATTCGCGCACCGCCTGCGTCGCGGAACGGCGCGCCGCGATTGCGCTCTGTTCGCGAAACCGCCTGGTCTCGCGCATCATCTCGGCGCGGGCGCGCAGGGCCTCCTGGCGGGCCATTCTGGCCGCTTCCCGCACATCCGAGCGACAGTCGGCAAAGGCGGGCGCTACCAGCAGCGCCGCCGCAATCAGCAGCTTCATCGAATGCTCCTTCGTGGAATATATACGTCGGAACCGGCCGTTGGTTTGGTTCAAATGTTAAAAACGAGGTTAAACGCCTCCGGGGAGAGATTCCGGCCGCACAGGACAACGGCGGCCGTCCGGCCGGCGTATCTTGCCGCTTCCCGGCGGAATGCCGCCACCGCGACGGCGGCGGCGCCTTCGATCAGCCAATGTTCCGTCGCCAGCACCAGCCGCATCGCGTCGCGAATCTCCTCCTCGGACACAAATACGGCGCGGTCAATGACGGCGCGGCACACCTCGAGCGTGATCGACCCCGGCTCCAGCCCGCCGGCGGTGCTCTCCGAGAGTGTGGGCCGCTCCGCCACGTCGACTACCTGGCCGGCGCGCATGCACTCGTACATGACCGGCGAATTCTCCGGCCAGCATCCCACCACCTCCACGTTGGGCTGTACCGCCTTCAGGTAGGCTCCGATGCCGCCGATCAGTCCGCCGCCGCCCACGGCGACGAAAACCGCATCGAGGTTCGGCGCCTGCCGCAACAGTTCGACGCCGATGGTTCCCTGCCCCGCCATCACGTCGGCATCGTTATACGGTGAGATGAAGATGCGTCCCGAGCCGGCGGCGGCGCGGCGAGCCGCCAGTTCGGCGGACAGCGGATCCTCGCCGGCTCGATGCAGGTGCGCCCCGTGGGCCTCGATGCGGGCGGCTTTGGCAGGCGAGACGTGCGCGGACACGAAGACCTCCGCCGCGATTCCCCGAGCCTGCGCCGCGGCAGCCACGCCAAGCCCATGATTGCCATTGGAAGCGGTGACCACCCCCGCCGCGGCCTCCTCGGGGGTAAGCAGCGAGATCTTGTTGCAGGCGCCGCGGAATTTGAACGACCCGGTGGTCTGGACATGCTCGAGCTTGAGCCATGCGCCGACACTGCGCGAATATTCGAGCGGCGTCTCACGGACCAGCGGCCGGACGCGGTCGTACGCGGATTCGATTTGGGCGCGCATTCTTCCATTGTGGCGCACGCGCTACACTCTAC
Organism: uncultured Solibacteraceae bacterium; assembly: GCA_964608645.1. Taxonomy (GTDB): domain Bacteria; phylum Acidobacteriota; class Terriglobia; order Bryobacterales; family Bryobacteraceae; genus CAZSQK01. Next base: position 140,740 of record CAZSQK010000004.1, read on the forward strand.
CCATGCGCCGGCTCCTCCTGCTCTTCGCTAGTATTCTCTCGGCTCAGAACTTCGACCCCAAACTCTACTCCGCGCTGGAATGGCGGATGATCGGGCCGTTCCGCGGCGGTCGAACCGTCGGCGCGGCGGGCATCGCGGACCAGCCCGGCGTCTTCTACATCGGCGTCAATAATGGCGGCGTCTGGAAGACAGACGATTATGGACGCACGTGGCGTCCGATCTTCGACGAACAGCCGACCGGATCCATCGGCGCGATTGCGCTTGCGCCGTCCGATCCGAACATCATCTACGCCGGCAGCGGGGAGGGTCTGCAGCGGCCGGACCTCTCGGTCGGGGATGGCATGTACCGGTCGAGCGATGGCGGCAAGACGTGGCGGCATCTCGGACTTCGCGATGGACAGCAGATCCCGGCGATCCTGGTGGACCCGCGCGACCCCAACCGGGTCTTCGTCGCGGTCCTGGGACACCCGTATGGACCGAACGCCGAGCGCGGCGTCTTCCGCTCCACCGACGGAGGCCAAACCTGGCAGAAGGCGCTTTACAAGGACGAGCACACCGGCGCGGTCGACCTGGCCTTCGACCCGGGCAATCCGCAAACGGTCTACGCCGTTCTCTGGCAGGCGCGGCAAGGTCCGTGGGAGAACGGCGCCTTTTCCGGACCGAATAGCGGCCTGTTCCGCTCCACCGACGGCGGCGCCACCTGGACTCAACTCACCGCCGGGCTGCCGTCCTTCGCGCAAGGGCTTGGGCGGATCGGGATCGGCATCGCGCCGGGCGATCCCAGCCGCATGTACGCGCTGGTGGAATCGCGCGAGAATGGCGGGCTCTATCGCAGCGATGACGCGGGTGCGTCGTGGAAGCTGGTGAATCGAGAGCAGCGGATTTCCGGCCGCGGCAACGATTTCGCGTGCGTCCGCGCCGATCCGAAGAACAAGGACGTGGTGTATGTGGCGAACACATCGACGTACCGCTCCGTCGATGGCGGTCAGACGTTCACGGCGATCAAGGGCGCGCCGGGCGGCGACGACTATCACACCATTTGGATCAACCCCACAAATCCCGCGATCATTCTGCTCGCGAGCGATCAGGGCGCGACGATCACGGTCAACGGCGGCGCCACCTGGAGTTCGTGGTACAACCAGCCGACGGCGCAGTTCTACCACGTGATTACCGACAATCAGTTCCCATACTGGGTCTATGGCGGCCAGCAGGAGAGCGGCTCGGTTGGCATTGCGAGCCGGGGCAACGACGGCGCCGTCACGTTCCGCGACTGGCATCCGGTGGGCGCCGAAGAATACGCCTACATTGCGCCCGATCCACTGCACCCCGACCTGATTTATGGCGGGCGCGTCAGCCGCTACGACAAGAGAACCGGTGAGGTGACGGATGTCGCGCCGAAGGGCAAGTACCGCTATCTGCGGACCGCGCCGCTCCTCTTTTTCCGAGGTCGACCCGCACGTTCTGTTCCTGGGCGCGGAAAAGGTCCTGAAGACCACCGACGGCGGTGACACGTGGATCGAAATCAGCGGCGATCTGTCGCGCGAATCGTACGCGGTCCCGGCGAGCGCGTCGGCCTACGGCGAGGCCGCCAGGCAGCAGGCCACACGGCGCGGGGTCGTGTACTCGCTCGCTCCCTCGCGGCTGAGTCTGGACACGATTTGGGCCGGCACAGATGACGGCCTGATCTACTTAACCCATGACGGCGGAAAGAACTGGCAGGACATCACGCCTCCGGGAATGACGGCGTGGAGCAAGGTCGCGCAACTCGACGCATCGCATTTCGACGATCGTACGGTCTATGCCGCGGTGAATCGCCTTCGGCTGGACGATCTGAAGCCGCACATCTACCGCACCCACGATGGCGGCGCCTCCTGGAAGGAGATTGTGCGCGGCTTGCCCGACGGGCCGGTGAATACCGTGCGCGAGGATCCTGTACGCAAGGGCCTGCTATTTGCGGGAACGGAACTCGCGGTGTATGTGTCTTTCAACGACGGGGACGACTGGCGGCCGCTGCGGCTCAACATGCCGGCAACCTCGATCCGCGACCTCGTGGTGCATGGCGAGGACATCGTGGTGGGGACGCACGGCCGAAGCTTCTGGATCCTCGACGACATCTCGCCGCTGCGGGAGCTGTCGGCGGAGATTGCGAATGGCGGCGCGCATCTGTTTGCGCCGCGCGTGACCTACCGGCTGCCGCGGAATGCGAACACCGATACGCCGCTGCCGCCCGAAGAGCCCGCGGGGAAGAATCCGCCGGACGGCGCCATCCTCTATTACTATCTGCCGTCGGCGGTTGCCTCGGCCCGGATCGATATCGAGGATACGACAGGCAGGATCCTGGCGCGATTCGAGAGCACCGACCGGCCGCGGCCGCCCGATCCGGAGCTGAACGTGCCGCTGTACTGGCTGCGCCCTTTCGAGCGCCCGCCTGCGGCTGCCGGGATGCATCGATTCGTTTGGGACTTGCACGCGGCGCCCAAGCCGGACGCTAAGCCCGAGGAACCCCCGATCTCGGCAATCGTCCACGACACGCCGGTCGGCCTTGGCGAGTGGGCCGCGCCCGGCGTGTACACGGTGAAGCTGACGGCCGGCGGGCGGACATACGCCCAAAAGCTCGTGGTGAAGGCAGACCCCCGGTAGTGAAGTGAAGCCGTATCATCGGTGGATGCGGTCTCTCCTGTTATTGGCGCCGGCGCTGCTCGCCGCGCAAGGATTACGCGTCGAGCCATTCGCTGCGGAAATCCGGACAATCCACGATGCCGCTGCCGGTCTGCCGTCCGACGACGTGGTGTCCGTAGCCGTCGATGCGGCCGGCGGCGCGTGGGCGGCGACGCGCTCGGGCCTTGCGCGGCGGGTCGGCGCGACGTGGAGACGGGTCGCGGACGAGGCGTCCGTGGTGGCCGCGGGCGACGGCATGTGGTTTGCTTCGCGGGATGCGCTGTGGCGGATCGCGGCGGACTCCCTCGCACAGAGGGTCGCGGCCTTGCCGGCGCCGGCCCGGCACATCGCCGCGGGATCGCAGGTTTTCGTCTCGACGGCCGCCGGACTTTTCCGCCTCGCTGGCAGCCGGCTGGAGCGCGAGCCTGGACTGCCCGGCGGCGACGCGCGGCAGGCGGCCCTCGCACGCGACGGCCGGGTTGCGGCGGCCTTGTCCTCCGGCCTGTTTCTGAAAGCGCGAGGCGGGTCGTGGCAAAGAGTGCTGCCGAAGAGCGGCAACCGCAGTTGGGCGCCCGACGATGTGCGGGGAGTGGCGTTCGATGCGAAGGACCGCCTCTGGTTCGCCTCTCCGCAGGGCGCAGGCCGTCTGGACGGCAATGTCTGGGCACTCTACACCGGCGCCGACGGTCTGCCGTACGACGATTTCACGACGGTCGCGGCGGGAGACGACGGCGCGGTCTGGTTCGGCACGCGCATCGGCGCGATCCGCTATGACGGCAAGACGTGGGAGTATCGCCAGGGACGCCGCTGGCTACCGGACGACGATGTGCGGGCGATCGGCGCCGGAGCGGCCGGCGAGGTCTGGATCGCGACCGCCAAGGGCATCGCGCGCATCGAGCGCCGGGTCACGACGTTGGCCGGCAAGGCGCGGTTCTTCGAAGCCGAGATCGACCGCCGCCACCGGCGGACTCCGTATGGGTATGTGCTCGACGTGGCGCTCAAGCGGCCCGGCGACGTCTCCGAGTGGGTCCAGCGCGACAGCGATAACGATGGGCTGTGGACCTCCATGTACGGCGCCGGCGAATGCTTCGCGGCGGCGGCCACCGGCAGCGAGGAGGCGCGGCGGCGGGCAGTCTCGGCCTTCGAGGCGCTGCGGTTTCTGGGCGCCGTGACGCAAGGCGGGCCAAATCCAGCGCCGCGCGGCTTCGTCGCGCGCTCCGTTCTGCCGGCCGCCGGCCCGAACCCCAACCGCGAGGACAGCGCCGAGCGGGACCGCCAGATGCGCGAGACGCGCGACCGGCTGTGGAAGAGCCTGACACCGCGTTGGCCGCTGAGCGCCGACGGCCAATGGTACTGGAAAGCGGACACGAGCTCCGATGAGCTCGATGGGCACTACTTTTTTCTATGGGGTGTATTACGACCTGGCGGCGCGGTCGGACGACGAGAAGCGGGCGGTGCGGGAGCACGTTTCGGCGCTGACGGATCATCTGGTGGACCACAACTTCCAACTCGTGGACCATGACGGCAAGCCGACGCGATGGGGAATCTTCGACCCGGCGAATCTCAATCACAACGTGGACTTCTGGAACGAAAGAGGCATGAATTCGTTAAGCATCCTCGCCTACCTGAAGATTGCCGCGCATATCACGGGCGACGCGAAATACGAGCGGGAGTACCGCAAGCTGATCGACGAGCACGCATATGAGGAAAACGTGCTCATCCCGAAATCGAACGCGGGGCCGGGAGCGGGGAACCAGTCCGACGACGAGATGATCTTCATGAACTACTACGGCCTGCTGCGGTACGAGAAAGACCCCCAACTGCGCCGCAAATACCTGCTCGCCTTTCACAACCACTGGAAGATGGAGGCGCCCGAGATCAACCCGCTATTCAACTTTCTGTACGCCGCCTCGGCGGCCGGCGAGACCTATGCCGACGCGTTCGACCGCGTCGACCTTACCCCGCGCGGCGATTGGCTCGAGGATGCGGTGGATACCCTCCAGCGTTTCCCGGAGGACCGCATCGCGTGGGGCTATCGCAACAGCCAGCGCAAGGACGTGCTGCCGCTCCCGGCGTTCGTGCGGGAATCGCAGGGCGCCCCGCTGGGATATCGGGTCAATGGCAAGGTGCTGCCGATCGACGAGCGGTATGTCGGCCATTGGAATCACGATCCGTGGCGGCTCGATCAACCTGGCGATGGACGCGCGCTCGGCGATGGCGCGGCTTATCTGCTGCCTTATTATTTGGGGTTGTATACGCGGTGGATCCGCGAATGAGGGCGTAGGCGTGGGCAGCTAGCCCGATCCGCTCGAAACCTGCGTTCCGTCGGGGCTGCGTATCCCACGCCCAACGATTCCAAGAGTAAAGCTTTTCGAAAAAAAAAGCGCCGGGCATTCGCCCACCGGCAGTAATAGGCAACGCTCCCCTTTGTACCGGTTGTACTGTGACGGGATCTGAACCAGTACGTAGGGGCCCTGTATACCGGTTTGACCTCGCGACCGTTTTACGCTCCAATGGGATTTCACCAGGAGCATCGCACATGTCACGTCGAAACACTCGGATTTTATCGATAACGATTGCACTCGCCGCCGCCGCCCAGGCGCAGACTCTGCCCAAGCCGCTGCCCGCGCCGCCGACGCAGGACGCTAAGATGAAATGGTTTCGCGAGGCCAAGTTCGGCCTCTTCATTCACTGGGGCCTGTACGCGATTCCGGAGGGTGAGTGGAAGGGAAAACCGATCGCGGGTCTCGGCGAATGGATCATGAACCGCGCCAAGATACCGGTCGCCGAATACGAGCTGCTGGCGAAGGAGTTCAACCCCGTGAAGTTCGACGCCGAAGCCTGGGTCAAGATGGCGGAAGACGCCGGCATGAAGTACATCGTCATCACCAGCAAGCACCATGACGGCTTTGCCATGTACCGGTCCCTGGTCAGCAAGTACAACGTGTACGACGCCACGCCGTTCCATCGCGATCCGCTCAAGGAGCTCGCCGCCGCCTGCGCGCGGCACAATATGAAGTTCGGTTTCTACTACTCGCAAGCGCAGGACTGGCACGAACGCAACGGCGCGGGCAACACGTGGGATTTCGGCCCCGACGATCAGAAGGATTACGACCAGTATTTGCGCGAAAAGGCCGAGCCGCAAGTGAAGGAGATCCTCACCAATTACGGCCCGGTCTGCCTCATCTGGTTCGACACGCCGCGCATGATGACGAAGGAGCGCGGCGAGCGGTTCGCGGCGATCGTGCACGAACTCCAGCCGGCGACACTGGTGGACGGGCGCCTGGGACCGGACTCCCCCGGCGATTACCGCTCGATGGGCGACAACGCGATTCCGAACCAGGTGGTCACCACCGATTGGGAAGTGCCGGCGACCACCAACCACACCTGGGGATTCAAGAAGGACGACACAGATTGGAAATCACCCGAGGATCTGACCTTCAAACTCGTCGATATCGTGAGCAAGGGCGGCAACTACCTGCTCAACGTGGGACCGACCAAAGAAGGCGTGGTCCCGCAGGCGCCGCAGGACAATCTGCGCGCGGTCGGCCGCTGGCTGAAGGCGAATGGCGAGGCGATCTATGGCGCGGGCCCAACTCCGTTTGGCGATGAGCTGGGGGCTCCGGACAATTCGCGGCAGGACAAAAACGGCCGGCCCGTCTTCGTGGCCGCCACCGACTGGCGCTGCTCCACCAAGCCGGGCAAGCTGTATATCACGCTCTTCAAGTGGCCCGCGGCATTCGAGGTTTCGAAGGTGAAGGGCAAGGTGACCAAGGCCTACCTGCTCGCCGACAAGAAGGCGTTGAAAGTGACACAGCAATCGGACAAGGTCAGCGTCGCGCTACCGGCCTCCGCGCCCGATAAGACCGCATCCGTGCTGGTGCTGGAGACGTCGATGTAGCGCCGGCGTTCCTGGCGGCGTGGCCGCTCTTCAATAGATCGCCGGCGGCAGATCGGCGCCGCGGCCCGACTGTAAATACGCCTTCGCCCCCGCCATCATCAGGCCGATATCCGTAGGCGCCTGGAATAAGCGGAAGCCCTCCGCGAAGTACTGCTTCACCTGCTCCGCGTTCGCCGCGGGACGTCCCACGAACTTCCCGTGGCGCTGCCCCGCGTCCAACACCTTCGCGATCGCCTCCTGGAGACGCGGATCCTGCTGGTCGCCCCGCAGGCCCAGCGAGAAGGAGAGGTCGCTGGTCCCGATGAACATCACGTCGATCCCCGGCGTCGCGGCGATTTCGTCGATCCGCTCGACCGCGCGGGCTTCTTCGATAATGATGATCACGGTCACGTTTGCGTCTGCCGAATCGTGATAGCGATCCGCGTCGGGCCAGGCGAACTTCGCCAGGTTCGCGCCGGAACCGCGCCGGCCGGCCGGCGGATACCTGCATGCCGACGCCGCCTGCTGCGCCAACTCGGGCGTGCTCGTGAAGGGAAAAATGACGCCGCTGACACCGGCGTCCAGCACCCGTTTCGCGGTCCACATCTCGTTCACCGGCACGCGCGCGAACGTCTGCGCCGGGAGGCCGCGCGTCGCCAGCACCATGTTGCGAAGCGATTCGAGCGTCACCGGCGAGTGCTCCATCTCCACCCACAGGAAGTCGAAGCCCGCGGTGGCGAGGTGCGCCGCCACGTCCGTGCTGCTCACCGTCACCGTGGCCGCGAAGACCGGAAGGCCGTCGCGGAGTTTCTGTTTGATGGGGCTGGCCCACCTCTGCGTGTTCATTTTCTGATCAGCCAGACTTCCGACACCTGGCAGCCGCGTCCGTTTCCGCCCAATCCGGCCTCGCGATTCCAGGTCAGGTCCAGCTCTCCTTTCTCGGTCGCCTGTTTGGGAATATCGAACTCGACCGGCCGCAATGGAGCCGGCTTGGCGATCAGCGGATGCACCTCCAAACCGTTCGCCGTGAGGCGGATCTTTGTCCCGGCGCTGTCGCCGCCGTACACCACGCGAACCTTATACTGCGCATTTCGATCGAGATCGACGTAGCGCATCTGCAGCGGCGCGTCCACGAGCGACTCCGCGTGGGTCCACCAGGAGCTGCGGAGCGCGGGCCGATAGGCGAATCCGGCCAGTGACGATTCCAGAAACGCCGGGTCCTTCTGGTAGCCGGCCCCGCGCACGAGATGCGGCTGCTGCGACGGGTTGCCGAGATCGTCATAGAATCCGCCGGGGCCGGCATCGGTCCAGTTGACGATCGCGTCGAGCGTCTTCAGCCGCTCCGCTTCGTCGGCGGTTTGCCGCAGTTCGGCGAAGCGCGCCTTGAGCCACATGCGATTGTTCAGCGGAACGTCGATGGTGTCCAGGTTCGCGCCCCGATCCACCGAGATCGCCTTGTACCAGGGCACGCTTAACTGCATCCGGATGCTTTGAAACAGCGCTTCCGCCAGCTCGAACACGCGGGCCCGCCACTCTGGCATCGCGCGCTCGGCGGCGGCCCGGTCGAGGATCTCCTCGGCGCGCGTCATGGCCGCCAGCGACCCCGTCGCGCGCGCGGCGCGCAATTGCGTCATCGCACGATTCTCCAACTCCGTCTCGTAGAGCAGGCGGGCGCGCGTGTAGGCGTCGTAATGCGCTCGATACTGCGCCTGCTGAAACCGCCAATTGGCGAGCACCTGCGGCGAGGCCGCGCGATCCATCTCCTCGAAATGCCGCAACGTCGCGTATACCCCGTCGTTCGCGGACAGCGGGCCGCGCCAGTTGCGCTCCAGGTCCAGCAACCCCTGCGCGAAGACGCCGGCGAATCTGGCGCCGATAAAGTAGCGGCTGTATTCGCGCAGGATGTCGTCGACCTTCCGATCGGGATCCCACCCCAGCGCGCTCCACACGAATTTGTTGACATCGTCGTTGCAGCCTTCGGAATACGTCAGAAATCCGTTTGTGTACGGCGAAAGCAGTCGAAAAATATTGGCCTCGTCAACCGGCCGCGGATTGATCACCTCGCGCGCCTCGGTGGCGGCATAGGCGACATCCCAATCGGGCACGGGATATTGCGCCTGACGGCTGTGCGTGATGTCGGGGTAATGGCGGATCGGGTACTTTTTCGGGACGGCGGCGCGCAGCGCGGGCAGGCTCATGCGAACCTGCGGGCCGAACACGACACCGCTGAGCCACGCCGGCTCGGTCTTGAGGATGCCGAGAAACTGGTCCATCCATGCGCCGCTAAAACTCTGCGGCGAGACCCACATCTGCGCCTTGGGATGGGTGCGATGCAGCAGCTCCGTTTGCTTTTCCAGGAGCGCCACCAGGTGTTTCGGCTCGGTGTGGCCGGGATCGCCGCCCGGCACAAAGACCGCGTCGATGCGCGGCAGTTGCCGGAAAACCTCGCCCCATTCCTTGAGGGCAAACTCCACTGTCTTCGGGTCGGAATAGTCGCGGTCCATGGCCGGATACCAGATCCACACGTCGAGTCCGTACTCGTCCGCCAGGCGCGACATCTCGACCATCATCCGCATTGGAGGCAGCGGAAAATGCGGGCTGTCGGCGTCGTCGTCCGACCGCGGCGGGATCAGCTCGATCGCATTCGTGCCGAAGATCGCGAGGTCGCGGATGTACTGCTCCCACTGCGCGACGTTCCAGCCGTCGTACGAATTCGTCTTCGGCCGGTACCCGAGTTGGTGCCCGCGGAGCGGGTACTTCGGCGCCGTGGCCGTCCGGAAGTCGTCGGCGATGGAGAGCGAGTCGCGGTCCATCTGCAGGTTCCGCAACAGCGCCCCCGCCGCGAAGAGCGCACCACGGGCGTCGTTGCCGGCCAACTGCACCGACCCGTTGAGCACCTGCACGCGATACCCGTCGGCGCCCGGGACCGCGGCCATGGTGGGCCGTCCGCCGAGCACGATCGCAGGCCCGGAAGCGGGAGCGCGGTCGCTAATTGCCAGCCGGAGGCGCGTTCGCTTCTCGATTTCCTCGACCAGCATCGAGGCCGCCTTCTTCTGATTCGGCGCGGCGACCACCACGGCGTCCTTGAGATCGAGAGCGCGCGCGGACGTGGCGCACACCATCGCGAAGGTCAGCCATCTCAGAAACATTTCCCCATTATCCTTTCACCAATGCCGCCTTTTTCAGAAACTCCGGATCGAACTCCAGTCCCAGCCCCGGACCCAAGGGCAACGGGATGACACCGTTGCGGATGGCGAAGTTGGGCGTGTACCACGATTCCTTCCTGGCATCCGCGCGCGACACGTACTCCATGTATGGCCCGATGTTCGGAGTCGACGCCGCGAAATGCAGGATATTCACCGACGCCGCGCCCGTTTGCGTGTTGTGCGGACAGATCCACATGTTGGCTTTCCGCGCCATCCGGGCCACGCGCGCGGCGCGGGTAAATCCACCGTTGTAGTTGAGGTCCGGCTGCACGACATCGATCACCTTGTTCTCGATGATCCATTGGAACTGCCACAGGCTCGAGTTCTGCTCGCCGTAGGCGACTTTCATCTCCAGCGCGTCGGCGACCTTTTTCGTTTCGCTCAGTTCCTCCCACGGGCACGGCTCTTCGAACCAGAGATATTTCATCTCTTGCAACCGCTTGCCGATCTCGATCGCCTTCGCCGCGCTGTACGACCCATTGGCGTCGGCCATCAGCGTCACCTTGCCGGCGAGTTGCTTCTGCGCCAGTTCGAGGATCTTGTCCGTGCGTCCCGGATAGGTGTCGCGATTTCCGCTCATGCGCCCGCCGATCTTGAATTTCACCGCCTTCGCGCCGGTCGCCGCGACCCCGCGCACGTACACGTCCACCTCTTCCTCCGCCGTCGTGTCGCGCCCCGACCCGGAAAGATACACCGGGATTTCCTTCCGCAGAATCCCGCCCATCAGCTCGGCCGCCGGCTTGCGCGCCGTCTTCCCGAGCAGGTCGAACAGGCTCTGCTCCACGTATGCGACGGGGCACCAGAGCGCCTGGCCGGAGAGCTTGTAGTTGGCGATATAGACGTCGTCGACCAAGCTCTCCAGATCGCGCGCATCCTTCCCGATGAAATGCGGCGCGACGCGGCGCAGCAGGATCGCGACGAAATCCTCCATGTCCTTCGTCTGGATGATCCCTTCGACGCCGTCCGTGGAGCGCGTGCGCACGAAGTAGGTCTTCGCGGATTGCAGCAAATCGATGGAAGCGATCTTCACCGGATTGGGGAAGAACTTCCGCAGGTTGAAGACCGGCTTCTGATAATCGGGGATGGCCGAGTCTTTGTCATCGGCGGCGCGAAGCAGCAGGGCGGCGCCTGCGGAAGCGGAGAGAAACGCGCGGCGGTTCATGCACTCCATCTTAGCCGTGTGCGGGATACTCGGAGAATGCCGACCGCCGCCGACCGCTGGTTCGCCTGGCTGATGAGCCGCATCAGCGGTCCGTACGACCGGCTCCTGGCCGGCCGGAAGCGCCGGCTGCTGTCAGGCCTCGACGGCACGATCGTGGAAATCGGCCCCGGAGTGGGCGCGAACCTGAAATACTACCGGACCGGCGTAAGCTGGATTGGCTTCGAGCCCAATCCGTGCATGCGGCCTTACTATCCGCAGGCGCTCGACTTGCGCGAAGGAAGCGCCGAGAGCCTCGACCTTCCGAGCGGGATGGCCGATGCGGTCGTATCGACCCTGGTGTTGTGCTCGGTGCGCGACATCGCCGCCTGTCTTAATGAGGCGTTGCGCGTGCTGAAACCGGGTGGACGCCTGGTGTTCATCGAACACGTCGCGGCTCATCCCGGAACAGGGTTGAGACTCGCGCAGCGGGCGCTACAGCCGATCTGGAGCAGATGCGCCGGCGGCTGCCACCCCGGCCGCGACACGGCGGCGGAGATCGAACGCGCCGGCTTCGAACACGTGGACCTGGAACGGTTCCGCCTGCCGCTCGGTCCGATTGCCCCGCACATCGCAGGGGTCGCGGTCCGGTAGTGCAGGCGCCGCTCCTGTAACATCGAGCTTCCTCCCACCGTCGATTCTTAAAGCAGCACATTTGAGAGAGGGTATATCCATGAAAGTTCTCGGGCTCCTGGCGGTGGCGGCATTCGTAGTATGGTCTCAGGAGGGCGGTGCGACTCTGCCGGAGGGCGAGGGCAAGGCCGTAACTGCCCGCGTCTGCGGCAAGTGCCACACCGTCGAACGGTTCGCCTCGGAGAAGAAGACCAAAGCCGAGTGGGACGAAATCGTCAACAAGATGGTGGACGAAGAGGGGCTCGAAATCTCCGAGCCCGAGTACAACACCGTAATCGCGTATCTGACCAAGTACCTGAAGAAGTAGCATGCTCGACGGCCACCAGCACATTCGGGCCGCCGCCGGCGATACACTGTTCGCATTCACTTTGTACCGATGCCTATGAGACTCTCCGTCCTCTTTCTCACCGCCCTCGCCGTAGAGGCGCAGACGAAGCTGCCGCCGCTTCCACCGCCGATGGCGGTTCCCAAGCCTGCGCCCGCGACGGACGCGCCTTACGCCCCGCAGCCCATTCTGCCCGGCGGCGTGGTCATCCCGCTCTTCCCGCCCAACTCGCCGTACCTCAAGGCCGACAAGATCCGCGAGCCCGAGCAGTACAACATGAGTCAGGCCGTGCCGGGCCGCATCTCCAGCGTCGTCGGCATCCACAACCCGTCCATCGAGTTCCATGCGGTCGAGCGCGGCATCAACACCGGCGCCGTCGTCATCCTCGCCGCGGGCGGTGGCCACAACACCCTCAATGTCGGCGGTGAGGCCGCGGATTTCGTGCCGTTCTTCTACAACTACGGCGTCAACACCGTCATCTTGCGCAACCGCCTCCGCCGCGACGGCTACAACCCGCAGACCGACGAGGTCTACGATGCGCTGCAAGCCATTCGCATGGTGCGCGCCTACGCCAAGGAGTGGAATCTCGATCCCAACAAGATCGGCATCATGGGATTCTCCGCCGGCGCCGAGCTCGCGACCCCGTCCGCGGTTCTCTTCGAGGACTTCGACAAGAAGAACTCCGACCCCTCCGACCCGCTGGCAGGCGTCAGCTCCCGCCCCGATTTCATCGGCGTTATTTATCCCGGCCCGTCGCCCTTCGCGCGCAACCGCACCGCGCCGCCAATCCCGCGCAACGTCCCGCCGGCCTTCGTCGTCTGCGGCGGCTCCGGCGACCGCGGACATGCCGTGTGGGCCATCGAGTATTTCTCCGCGATGCTCGCCCAGAGCGTCCCCAACATCGAGATGCACATCTACGGCAACGGCCGGCATCCCGGCGACGCCCTCCCCGACGGCAGCCGCATGTCCGGAGGCCTCACCGACCGCAACGCCATCCCCTTCGGCACGTGGCAATTCCGCTTCATCGACTGGTTCCGCGACCTCGGCTTCCTGCAAAAGCCCGGCGTCGAAACCAAAGCCGCGAAAGATATCGCAGCCTATCTGGCGCAGCCTCCTCGCCCGCCCCAAGGCGCCGGCGGCCGCGGCCAACTCTAACCTTCAGGCGGTCCGTCGCCGCCGAGAGGGCGCTGCATCAGCACCGTGTCGAACCAGCGGTCGAATTTCCAGCCGACGTTCTCGAACGCGCCCACCATACGGAACCCGAGTTTCGCGTGCAGGCGGATCGAAGCTGCGTTGCGCGAATCGCCGATCACCGCGATCATCTGCCGCGCCCCGCGCGCTTCGCACTCCGCGATCAGACGCGCCAACAGCATTTGCCCCAGCCCGCGCCCCTGAAACTCCGGATGCAGATAGATCGAATCCTCCACCGTGAAGCGGTACCCGATGCGCGGGCGATACGTCCCCGCGTACGCGTACCCCGCCACAACGCCGTCGGTCTCCGCGACGAAATAGGGCAGCCCGCGCGCCACGATCTCCCGCCAACGGCGCTCCATTTCCGCCGCGTCCGGAGGCTCGATCTCGAACGTCGCCGCGCCTGTCCGCACGTGATGCGCGTAGATCTCGGCGATCGCCGCGGCGTCGCCCGCCGCCGCTTCCCTCAGGCTAACGATGCCGCACCGCCTCGCCGCCGCGCGCGGCCGTGAGCTTCCCACCATCCACCGCAATCTTCCCGTTCACCAGCACGAAATCGAATCCCTCCGTATATTGGTGCGGTTTGGCGAATGTCGCCTTGTCCTGCACACGCGCCGGATCGAATACAACAAGATCCGCCGCCATTCCCGCCTTGACCAGGCCGCGGTCCTGCAGGTTGAACGTCCGCGCCGGCAGTGAAGTCATGCGCCGCACGGCGTCCTCCAGTGTCAGCACGCCGCGCGTGCGGACGTATTCCGCCAGCACCCGGGCGTTCGTCCCATACGACCTCGGGTGCGGGTTGCCCACGCCCATCTGCGTCACGCCGCCATCGCTTGCAATCGCCGTGAACGGGTAACGCATGATGCGCTCGATATCGACGTCGCCCATCAGCTTATAGATCATGCTCGCGCCGCCGGCGTTCATCAGGTCGAAGATCGTCTCGATCTGCCCGTCGACGCCCGCCGCGCGCCCTTTCATCGCAGCGATCTCCGGGATCGTCTTCCCCTCGTACGCCGGGGACGCCGCAAAGCGCGCCACCGTCGCGAACGCATAATCGGGCTCGCCCATGTCCGCCAGGTTCGCCTTCATCTCCGCGGCGATCTTCTGGCGCGTGGCCGGCTCCGCCAGGCGCTCCTTTACCTTGCCGTCCGCCAGCGCCCACGACGGCAGCCGGATGCCGAGGTTGGTCGCGGCGCGGTCGTACGGATACTGATCCGCCCCCACGTCCACGCCCTCCCGCCGGAACTTCTCGATCAGCGCCAGCGACTGATCGCTCGCGCCCCACACGCGCCGCCGGTCAATCTTCAGGTGCGAGATTTCGACTCGCATGCCCGCCTCTTTGCCGACGTTCACCGCCTCCGTGATGGCCTCGATCTCGTGGATGCCTTCATCGCGCATGTGGCTGGTATAGACGCCGCCGTGCGCCGCCGCGGCCTTCGCCAGCGCCACCACCTCCGCCGTGTTCGAGTAGGTTCCCGGGACATATTCCAGCCCGGTGGAGAAGCCGGCCGCGCCGTCCCGCATGGCGCGGTCGATAATCGACTGCATCTTCTGGATCTCCGCCGCCGTCGCCTGCCGGTTCGCCGCGCCCATCACTTCGCGGCGCACGCTGTTGTGCCCCACGAGCGACCCCACGTTGATGCCGAGCCCCAGTTTCGTCAGCTTGTCGAACCACGCCGCCAGATTCAGCTCCGAGCTCCCGCAGTTGCCGGTAATCACGGTGGTGACGCCGTCCAACAGGAAATTGTCCGCGCGCGGATTGCGCTCGATGTTGCCCTCGACGTGCGTATGGACGTCGATGAATCCCGGCGCGATCACGCGCCCGGCCGCGTCGATCGATCGCGCGGCGCTCGCCCCCGCGAGTTGTCCGACGGCGGCAATCCGGCCGTCCTTCACCGCCACGTCGGCTCGAAACCCGGCGTTGCCGCTGCCATCGATCACCCGCGCGTTGCGGATGAGAACGTCATAATCCGCCGCCGCGGCGAGACAGGGGATCAAGAAAAAGAGGAGCCGCATCAGTATCCAGTCTACTGCCGGAGGTATATTCAGAGTAGAGGCTCCGATGATCGGGAACATTAGCGACTTCCTTGCCCAACGGCGGCTCGCGATCGTAGGCATATCGCGCCAGCCCAACGACTTCTCGCGGATGCTGTTCCGCGCGTTCCGCGAACGGGCTTTCGACGTCGTGCCGGTGAATCCCACCGTCGCCCAAATCGAGGACACTCCCTGCTACTCCCGGGTGCAGGATATTCAGCCGCCCGTCGAGGCGGTTTTGCTGATGACCGCGCCGGCGGTCACCGATGAGATCGTCAAAGATTGCGCCGCGGCCGGCATCCGCCGCGTCTGGATGTGCCGCCACTCCCCCGCCGCCGAGGCGTTCTGCGCAGCCAACGGCATGGCGGTGATCGCCGGCGAGTGCCCCATGATGTTCCTCGAGAACGCCGGCTGGCTCCACCGCTTCCACCGCTGGCTCAGCCGGAAGTAGCTACTTCAAATATTTCGCGTACCAGGCCAGGTAGCGCTCCATCCGGTCCTTCTGGTAGCTCGGCCGTGTAATTCCGTGGAACGAGTTAGGGTAGACGATTAACTGCGTCGGCACACCGAGACTCGCCAGCGCCTGGTACATGTTCTCGCCGCCGACCAGCGGGACGTTGAAATCCTTCTCGCCGCCGAGGAAGAGCGTCGGCGTCTTGATCTTATCGGCGTGCAGGAAGGCGTAGGAGATTTTCGCCCATGGCTCGAGTCCGACCTTCCACGGCGGCCCGATCTCCTCGTCGTATTGGATGACGTACTGATCCACTCCGTACAACCCGAGCGGGAAGGCCGTGCCCGCGCCGCTGGTGGCCGCTTTGAAGCGCTGGTCCTTGGCGATGATAGCGTCGGTGAGGATGCCGCCATAGCTCCAGCCGCCGACACCGAGCTTGTCGGGATCGGCCAGTCCGATCGCGATGACGTGATCGACGGCCGCCTGGAGGTCCACCACCTCTAAATTGCCCCAGTCCGCCGAGATCGCTGTCTGATACTTCTCCCCCCGCCCCGAACTCCCGCGGTAATTCACGTTCACCACCACGTAGCCATTGGCCGCGAAGATCTGCCGCTCGAGGTTGAAGGAATGCGCGTCCTGCCCGTTGGGGCCGCCGTGGATGCGCAGCAGGGTCGGGTACTTCTTGCCCGGCTGATAATCCGGCGGTTTGGTGATCAGGCCATGGACCTCGTTGCCGTCCTTCGCCTTGCAGCTGAACTCCTCGGTGGCGCCGAGCTTCAACTGCGCCATCAACTCGTCGTTGTGATGGGTGAGCGCGCGGAGCTTGCCGTTTTCGACGGCGTGGATTTCCGGGTGGGTCGTGTCGCTACCCGCCAGCACCGCGAACTTGCCGTCTTTGCTCTGCTCCAGTGTGCTGATCACGCCCGGTCCCTTCATCAGACGCTCGACGTCCCCTCCGTTAGCGGGGACGATGGCGGGATACTCCCAGCGATCGTCCGACACCAAAAACAGGATCGATTTGCCGTCTCTGCTGAAGCGCGGCGCGGCGACGCTGCGGTCGAGCTTCTCCGCGTAGATCTTGGGATCTCCTCCGGACACCGCGACCACCGCCAGGCGGTTCATGTTGTAGGCATTCTGCTTGGCGCCGGAGCTTTGCGTATAGGTGAGGCGGGCGCCGTCGGGACTCCAATCGGGACGGCCCCGGCCGGCCGAGGACTTGATGCCGTCATACTTGGTCAGCAGGCGCGGCGTGGCGCCGGCGCGGGCTTCCATGACGTACACGTTCCAGGTGTTGTAGCGTTCCGCGTCCTTCCCTTCCCGGCCCATGAACGCGATCGATTTGCCGTCCGGCGACCACGAGGGCGGCCCGATTTCCAGCGTCTCCGGCGTCAGGGTCTCGGCTTTCTTCGTGTCGATGTCGTAGAGCTGGAGACGGCTCGGCTTCTGCGTCAGGTAGCCGACGACGTCCTGCTTGAACTTGTACCGGTCGATGACGATGGGCTTCGGCGCTGGCGCATTCGGACCGGCCCCCGCCCCTCGGCCGCCGCCCCCCGGCGTGGCGGGGTCGTCCGGCTCGCCCGGTTCGCGGTCGGCGACCGTGAGCAGGAGTTTCTTGCCATCGGGCGACCAGTCGTAGGAGGAGAGCCGGCCCTTCACGTCTGTAAACTGCTGCGCCTCCCCGCCGTTGCGATCGAGCAACCAGACCTGCGTGCCGCGCGCCTTGCCGCCGGTTCGGCCGGAGAGGAAGGCCAGAAAGCGCCCATCCGGGCTCCAGCGCGGGGCATTCTCGGCGTCCGGACTGGACGTCATGCGCAGTTGCTGTGCGCCGTCCCAACTCGCCATCCACACATCGGTATCGCTTTTGTCCCCGGCTGTGTCGGTTGTGCTGACCGTGTAAGCGACCCATTTTCCATCAGGTGAAATCTGCAAATCGCGCACATCGCGAAAAGCATGCAGGTCGTCGATTTTGATAACCCTTTGCGACGACTGGGCTAACAGCAGAGGTAAAGAAAGTAAACAGAGACAAATATGGATTTTGGGAGGGCACGACATGGCAAAACAGTGTACCAGACTGTCGCCGCGTAGTTGCAAACTCATCCCAAAACCATTGACTTGGAAGGGATTCTCGTGGTAACCAAGATGACACGCAAGATTTTTCTCTGCCGAAAATAACGCGAGGTGCTGTGTTTTTTTCCGCATTCGAAAGGGGATATATGAACAAGCTTCTTGGGTCGCTGTTTCTCGGTTTACTTCTGGCCGTATCGCTCTTCGGCCAGACAACCGCCCTTAACGGCGTCGTAACGGATCCGACGGGCGCTGTGATTCCGAACGCCTCGATCACGATCGTCAACACTCAAACCGGCGCGGAGCGGTCGGACGTGTCCGATTCGCAGGGCCGGTTTACCATTCCACAGTTGCCGCCGGGAACTTACAAATTAACGGCAAAGGCGAGCGGTTTCAACGAGGTTACGATCAATTCGATCGAACTCCTGGTGAACCAGACAGCGATGCAGATGATCAAGTTCGAGAAAGTCGGCTCGACCGCTACCACGGTCCAGGTCGAGGCCGCATCGACCATGATCAACACGGTCGATGCGTCCCTGGGGAATGTCATCACATCGCAGGCAATCGTCGAGCTCCCGTCGTTCGCGCGTAACGTCGCGAACCTGCTCACCTTCCAACCCGGTGTAGCCTTCTTCGGCGGCACCGACGACCGCAACGGAGCGGTGAACGGCGGACGGTCGGACCAGTCGAATATTACGCTGGACGGCGCGGACGTCAACCAGCAGAGCGATCGCGCGGCATTCGCCTCCGTCCTCCGCGTGACACCGGACTCGGTCGAGGAATTCCGCACCACGACAACCAATGGCGGCGCCGACACCGGACGCGGATCGGGCGCGGACATTACGCTCGTCACCCGCTCGGGCACCAACGACGTTCACGGCTCGCTTTACGAATACCGCCGCGGCAGTGAGACGGCCGCCAATGACTTCTTCAACAACCGCAACGGCGTCAAGCGTCCGTCGCTCCTGATCAACCTCTTCGGGACTTCGGTCGGCGGGCCTATCAAGCGGAACAAGGCATTCTTCTTCGCCAACTACGAGGGACGGCGGGATGCAAGCGCGACCAGCGTCAACCGCACGGTTCCCACCGAGAACCTCAAGCAGGGGATCGTCACGTTCCGGAATGCCGCCGGCGTGCAGACGACCATCGGCCCGGCGGAGATCAAGGCCACGGTCGATCCGCTGGGCATCGGCGTAAATCCGGCGGCCCTCGCAGTGCTGCAAAAATACCCCGTCAGCAACAACCCGTCGATTGGCGACGGCCTGAATTTCACCGGCTACACCTTTAACGCGCCGATCCACAGCAAGCAGGACACCTACACATCGAAACTGGATTACAAGCTCACCGACGCGCACTCGGTCTTCCTCCGCGGCAACCTTCAGAACGACCACGCAGCGGGCACTCCGCAGTTCCCCGGACAGCCCCCGAACACCACGACGCTGTCGAACAACAAGGGCTTGGGGACGGGTCTGACTTCCGTGCTGAAATCGAACCTCGTCAACACCTTCCGCTACGGCTTCACCCGACAGGGCGGCGAAACGACCGGCATCCTGTCTACCAATTACGTGACGTTCCGCAACATCGATCCCATCATCGGCACCAACACGGCTTTGGCCCGAATCGTCCCGGTGCACTCCTTCACCGACGATCTGTCCTGGAGCCATGGCGCGCACGACCTCAAGTTCGGCGGCACAGGGCGTTTGATCTCGAACCGGTCTGTGAACTATGCCAAGGCATTCAGTAGCGCCACAACCAACGCCTCCGTGATCAAAGGCAGCGGCAACGACTTGGTGCCCTCAACCCTCAGCCTCCTGAAGGGCGACACCACCAGTTATGAATACGGGATGGTGGCAGTCATGGGCGTCGTGACCTCCGCGACCGCCAATTACAACAACACCACGGATGGGACGATCATCCCGGCGGGCTCTCCGGTAGCGCGCAACTTCGTCAGCCGGGAAGCGGAGCTCTTTGCGCAGGACTCCTGGCGGATTAAGAGCAACTTCACGGTAACCTACGGGCTCCGTTTCTCCATCATGCCTCCGGTGCACGAAGCAAACGGGCAGCAGCTCTCGAGCAGCATTCCGATCGGCGCGTGGATGGACACCCGCGGCTCCCTGGGAGACCAGGGTCTGTCAAATCAGGGCGCCGGAATCATCTCGTACGCTCCTAACGGCCGCCCGTATTATCCGCAGCACAACAACTGGCAGCCTCGTCTCGGCATCGCTTACTCTCCCAAGGGCGAGAGCGGACTTTCCAAGTTCCTCTTCGGCCAGGGAAAGACCTCCATCCGCGCCGGCGCCGGCATGTATTACGACCTGATCGGCCAGCCACTGGCCGGGTTTATCGCCGGGAATTCGTATGGTCTCTCGACGTCGCTTTCCACCCCGCCGAACGTCTACACTTCAGCGCAGTTGCCGCGGTATGTCGGATTTACGCAGATTCCCTCCGCTCCGAACGCGCCTCTGTTTTTCCAACCGGCGCCGAAGCCGAGCTTCCCGGTGGCGTACCCGAACGCCTTCGCCATCACCAGTTCCCTGGATGACCGGCTGAAGGCGCCGTATACGATGAACCTGAACCTCAGCATCGCCCGCGAATTCGGACGCGGCTGGTTTGTTCAGGGCGCTTATGTCGGGCGGCTTTCGCGCCACAACCTGGTGCAGCGCGACCTCGCCATGCCGACCAACCTGAAGGATCCGAAGTCCGGCCAAACGTATTTCCAGGCGATGACGCAACTGGCGACGCTGATGGATTTCCAGGGCGTGACGATCGCCAACCTGCCGAAGATCCCGTTCTTCGAGAATTTCTGGGCGAAGGCCGCGGGCAATGGCCTGACCGCCACGCAGGTGATCGCGCAGGACTATCTGTATAACGCCAACCAGGGCGACTTCAGCAGCGTACTGAGCGATATCGACAACGGCCAGAGCTGCAACGCCAACGGCCTCTCGACGTTCCTCTCCAACGGCCACGTCGACACCGTGGGCTGCAACAGCCTCGGACCATACTCGATGTGGAGCTCGCAGTACTCGGCCCTCAACGCCTGGTCCTCGCTCGGCTCCGGCGCATACCACTCGATGCAGTGGACCGTGTCGAAGCGCATGAGCTCGGGCCTGACGATGACCCTCAATTACACCCTGTCGAAATCGCTCGACATCGGTTCGCGCGCGGAAAGCGTCGGCGGGTTCTCCGGCGATTTCATGATCAACTCCTGGAACGCGCAACAGCTTCGCGCTCCGTCGCGGTTTGACGCGCTGCATCAGGTGAATGCGTTCATGGTGTACCAGCTTCCGTTCGGCCGCGGCCGTTCGATCGGGGGGCATATGAACCGGATCCTCGACGCCTTCGTCGGCGGCTGGGAGATCACCGGCACGTGGCGACAGACCTCGGGCCTGCCAACCTCCGTGAGCGATGGCAACCGTTGGCCCACCAACTGGGAGTTGAGCGGGTATGGGACGCCGAACGGAAACCCCATCCCGGCGACCACCAGCCAGCACTTGGCTCCGGCCGTCACCGGTCCCGGCGCTCCGAACCTGTGGGCGGACCCCAAGGCGGCGCTGGCCGGCTACTCGGAGACCATGGCGGGGCAGACCGGCAGCCGCAACACGATCCGCGGCAACGGCTTCTTCGACATCGACACCGGGTTGTCCAAGAGCTTCAGCATGCCCTGGAGCGAAAAACAGAGGCTCCAGTTCCGCTGGGAGTCATTCAACGTCACCAACACGGTCCGGTTCGATCCGAATTCCGCCAATCTCAATCTGACCTCCACCGGGAAGTTCGGTCAATTGACGGGAGTGCTCGGCAGCGCGCGGCAGATGCAGTTCGCGCTCCGCTACCAGTTCTGATATGGAGCGACCTGTCAAGTCCCTCGTAATTTGAGGGGTTTGGTTTTCAGGCCGGCTTTCCTCCGCAGGAGGGAAGCCGGCCTTTTCTGTTTCGCGGGCGTCCGTGAAGTGTTCCCGCCGGAGCCGCCCGTCGCAAGCACGGTTTGGCCGGAACGGCGCGGAGACGTCAAGGGCGCGCGCCGGTGTTTGGCGCGGCGCAGCGTACCCTTGACGTCGAGCACCGTTCCGGCATTGACCACAGCTTCGACGGGCGGCTTGGCGGGAACACGTTCCCGCTGGTGAGCTCAGAGCCGCGTTGAGGGAAGAATGGGGATTCCAAAGGGGAAAGAAACCTTAGGTTTCGTTCCCCTTTGGCTCTTGAGACAGCAGGGCCGATGACAGCCCAGCAGCAGACGCGACGATTGACTGAGCGCGTTCTATCGGTGGCGCCAAGCCCGGTCCCTCACGGACCGGGCTTTTCTTTTGGGGCCGGCGCTATCTGCAGGCCTCCCGATTCCGGCGTGCGGGAACAAAGTCAGGTTGGAGGCGGAGAGTCGCGTCATATTCGACAATCGCTTCCGCGCAGCGGCCGGTTTGGGCCAGCACATTTCCCAAATTGAAGTGCGCATTGGTATACAGCGGATCGAGCCGGATGGCTGCCCGGAACTCGTCGGCGGCGCGGTCGAATTGTTCGGTTACCGCCAGAGCCACACCCAGGTTGTAGCGAGCCTGCGGATCGTTCGGGCGGAGGCGGATCGCCTGCGTAAATTCGCCGATCGCGTCCGCAGTGCGCCCGGTAAGGCCAAATAAGCGGCCGAGGTTGTAATGCGCGTCGGCATCGTCGGGCTTGAGCCGCACCGCTTCGGTCAAATCCCGCAGAGCCTCGGCGGGACGGTCGAGATCCGTCAGAATCGCCCCTAGTCCGGCGTGCGCTTCAGCGTTGGCCGGATCGAGTTGCAAGGCCGCCCGGTATTGCGCGGCTGCATCCTCGGTCTTGCCGCGCTTCGACAGGATCGCCGCGAGATTGACATGCGCCTCGGGCGACGAAGGCCGCAGACGGAGCGCCTCTTCGACGTGCGGGGTGGCATCGTCGAGACGGCCCAGCCGGAGGAGGGATTCCCCGAGATTGCTCTGCGCGTCTGCCGCTCCGGGCCGAATCGCAATCGCCGCTTCGAAATTGCGGATGGCGCCCGAAGAGTCTCCCTTGTCGCGCAGCGCAACCCCGAGGTTGTTATAAGCGACGTAGTTTCCGCTGGTCGAAGCCAGCGCATATTCGAACAGCGTCTCGCTGTCGCGCCAGGCGGCGATGTACGATCGGGCCGCGACGGCCCAACACAGGCAGGCGACGACTGCCGCGCCCATGGCAATCCGCGGCGAAATCCATTCAGCCACTCCCCACCCTAGAACGATTGCCAATCCGATCAGGGGTATGTAGGTGTAGCGATCCGCGCGGGCCTGCAACCCCACCTGCACGATGCCGATGACAGGCATCAGCGTCACCAGATACCAGAACCAGCCCACAAACCAGAAGGGCCGTCTCTCCCTCGCGTGGATGGCGAAGGCGGAGACGCCGGCGAGCAGCAGGCCCGCCGCGATCGCCTGCCATGTGCTCACGGCAGCGGGGAACGGGTAAAACACGGCCAGCCGCGAGGGCCAGAACAGCTTCAAGGCATAAACGGCGCAGGAAACCACTGCATTAGAGACGCGCTCCAGCAGGGGGAGCTGGTCGATGGAGAGGACGGCTCCCCCGCCCCGCTGTGCCAGAAAAACAATCACCGAAACCGCGGCGGCGAGGGCGAACAGCGGCGCCTTCTCTACGAAGACGGCTCTCGTCAGAGCGCGCCGCAACGGCCAGAAGTCGATCAGAAGCGCCGTCAGCGGGAGCGTGACGATCATCGGTTTCAACATCAGACCGCACGCGAAAGCCACCAGCACAACCGCGTATCGGCCCGCCGTCCGGCGCTCGACGAAGCGGACGTACGCCAACAGCGTGAGCACCCAGAACAAGGCGCTCAGCACATCCTTGCGCTCGGCGACCCAGGCCACCGATTCGACATGCAGGGGGTGCGCCGCGAAGACCGCGGCGACGAAGGCGGAGCGGCCCGGCGCCCCGGTCGTTCGGAATAGAAGCAGGAACAGCAGGGCCGTCGTGAGCGCGTGCAGCATGGCATTGGTGAGGTGATGCCAGCCGCTATCGAGTCCGAACAGTTGGACGTCGAGCATATGCGACATCCATGTCAGCGGAAACCAATTGGCGGCCTCCGTGGAGCGAAAGGCCCATGCGATGCCATCCGCGGTCAGACCGCCGCGGACGTGGAGATTGGCCGTAGTGTAATCGGGATCGTCATAGTTCACGAAGGCGAAATTGCGGACAGGGGCGTAGAGGGCCAGCGTCGCGAGAAAGAGAATGACGGGTATCCAAAGCTGTTTCGCCTTGGCCATAAGCACAGGCTATTCGATTACCTGCGCCTTGCGGAGCGCTTCGTCTATTTCCGGGCGAACGAGAATGCCGCGCTCGATCTCGGCGAGCCGTTTGCGTTCGCGCGCCATCTGCCCGGAAGCGAGGCGGGCGATTTCGGCGGCGTCGTCGAGCGGCGCCACGGTCACGCCGTCACGATCGGCGACGATCACATCGCCGGGTCGCACCGCAACGCCGCCGCACGCAATGATGGCGCCGACCTCACCGGGGCCGTCCTTATTACACCCGTTGGGCGAAAGACCGCGCGCGTAAACCGGGAGACGCATGGCGGCGAGCGCCTCCGCGTCGCGCACCACGCCGTCCACGATCACGCCGAGCACGCCGATCCGCATGGCGCTGGTCGCCAGCAGTTCACCGAACCCCGCGTTCACCAGATTCCCCTGCGTGTTCATCACGACAATATCGCCGGGGACGGCCAGCGAAAGCGCTTTGTGCAGCATCAGGTTATCTCCGGAGTGACACCACACGGTGAGTGCGGCGCCGACGACCCGTGGCGACGGCCAGATCGGGCGAATCCCTGCGTCCATCGCGCCGAGCCGCGACATCGAGTCCGCCACCTGCGCGGCAGAAGCTTCGCCGAAAGCGGCGAGCAGGCTCGCGCCGGGGCGGCGCCACTGGGGATGAACCCGAAATCCGCTTCTGCCGTTCATAGATCGAGACTGAAACTGCCGTGTTGCCGGAAGAATGGCGCAAGGCCGCCGGCTTGAATGATAACAATCAGGAGTTTCGAAAGCGACTCGGCGGGAATATCGGCGCCGGTGGTCAGGTTGTGAACCGTGATCGGACATTCGACGGGCAAGTCAGCGACTGCATTCATAGGATGCTCGATCGAGAGGCTGTCGCCTTCGCGGATCAGGGTTGTGTCGCAAGCGACCGGCAGCAGGCCGTTATTGACGGCATTGCGGAAATAGGTGCGGGCGAAACTGCGAGCCAGCACGGCCTTCATGCCGGCCCCAAGCGGGACGGTGACGGCAACCTCCATGGCCGAGCCGCAGCCGAAATTCCGGCCGGCGACGATGAGGTCGCCCGGAGCGAGGGTCGCGGCGAACTGCGGGTCGAGGTCTTCGAAGAGATACTGGCGGAGCACGGCCGGGTCGAGGCTCTCGCGCTTGCGGCGCGAGGAAATGATGTAGTCCGTATTGACGTCATCGCCGAAGATGCGGGCGCGGCCGTGGATCATGCGATGACTCCCCGCGCCGCGGCGGCGGCGCAGGAGGCGGGCGACGCGAGGTAGATCGAGGCGTTTGGGTTCCCCATGCGGCCCTTGAAGTTCCGGTTGGCGGTGGAGATGACGTTGACGCCATCGCCCGGAATCGGCCCACACGTGC
This sequence comes from uncultured Solibacteraceae bacterium, assembly GCA_964608645.1. Lineage (GTDB taxonomy): Bacteria > Acidobacteriota > Terriglobia > Bryobacterales > Bryobacteraceae > CAZSQK01. Next base: position 166,005 of record CAZSQK010000004.1, read on the forward strand.
CAGCACAGGCGCCGCAGCCGGGCGCGCCAATCACCGCGCCCATGGCCAGGAAATCGGACAGCGTGCCGTCGGCCACCAGCGTTTCAAGCACGGCGCGCGAGGCCGGCGTCACGACGAGTTGCACACCGGGGGCGGGTCCTCCCGCGGCTTTCAGAACGTCGCGCGCGGCATGGAAATCCCGGACACGGCCTCCCGTGCATGTGCCGAGGTATGCCATGTGCACGGGCGTCCCGGCCGCATCGGCGATGTCGACGACGCGGTCGGCCTGATGCGGCAGGGCTACGGACGGCACGATCCGGTCCAGGTCGAGTGTTATTTCGCGAACGAAGCGCGCATCGCAGTCGGATTCGACCTCCCCTGGGAAAATGGCATTTTTGGCGCCCATTTCGACAGACAGATTGGCGAGGACGAGGCGGTCGTCGAGGTCGAGCGACTCCAGGGCGGGGCCCGCGAACTCTAGGGCCTGGTAGGAAGCGCCATCGGCGCCGAGTTGCCGCGCCAGAGTAAGGGCAATGTCCTTGGCATCGACGCCCGGGCGGGTCCTTCCCGTGAAGGTGACGCGTATGGTCTCCGGGACGCGGAGCCAAATCTGTCCGGCCGCAAGGATCGCGGCGAGTTCCGAGGAACCGATGCCCGTCCCGAAGCAATTCAGGGCGCCATAGGTCACGGCGTGACTGTCGGCGCCGACCACCAGACGTCCCGGAGCGGCGCGTCCCGATTCGACGACGAGTTGATGGCCGATGCCCTCTCCGGCATCCCAAAGCAGGATGCCGTGCCGGGCGGCAAAGTCGCGCATCCGCCGATGGAGTTCCGCGGTATGGCGGCTGGGGGCAGGCGCATAATGGTCGAGCGCGAAGACAATGTCGCCCGGGTCATGGACACGGGTGGCGCCCATGGCGGCAAAGTAGTCGAGCGCCATCGGAGTGGAGCCGTCGGTGCCAAGCGCGCAATCGACGCTGCAGACGACGACGTCGCCGGCGTGGGCGTCGCGGCCGGACTTGGCGGAAAGGATCTTCTCGGTGATGGTCTGACCGGGCAAGTACCTAGAATATCGTGCGGCCGGAAGCCCGGCGCGGCTCCTAGAAGCAGGCCGCCTGGGCGTGAGGACACAACACGGCGCCGACTTGCTCGAGACGCGCTTCGAAGCGGCGGCGGTCGGCCCGCGTGACGAAGGGCAACAGGCGCTTCACTTCCTCGCAGGCGCGCTCGGCCCGTCCGCGGAGTTCCTCCATACGCGCATCGTACTCGGCGGCGGCCAGAGTCAGGGTGATTAACTCGACAAGTTGCCGATCCGTCTTGGAGCGCAATTCCACCAGTTTCGAGATTGCCGGCCGGGTAGTCATCTTTTTTCTGTTTCCTACTCTATAGACGAAGCAAACCGGCGTTTCGATCAGTCAAGGAGGTAAAAATTTGGATGCGGACCGCTGCGGCCGGGTGGCCCATGCGCCGTAGACAGGCTAAGCTGATGTTTCTATGCAAACAACGGTCACTTTCGGCGAAATCATGTTGAGGCTCGCGCCGCCGGGCTTCGAGCGTTTTCTGCAGACGCCCCAGTTCGTAGCCACCTTTGGAGGCGGCGAGGCCAATGTTGCCGTAGCCTTGGCGCAGTTCGGCATGCCCGCGGCGTTCGTCACGGTGCTGCCGAACGCCAATCCGATCGCAGACGCCTGCATCGCGGAGTTGCGCCGTTTTGGCGTCGACACCTCGCGTATCGTGCGCGGCAAAGGGCGGCTCGGTATCTATTACTTAGAAGCCGGCGCGAACCAGCGCGCCTCGAAAGTGGTCTACGATCGCGAATCCAGCGCCATCGCGCTGGCCAGGCCGGGCGCGATCGATTGGGACAAAGCGTTCGCCGGCGCCGGATGGTTTCATGTCACCGGCATCACGCCGGCGATCAGCGGTTCTGCCGCGGATCTCGCGCTGGAATCGGCGCGCGCGGCGAAAGCCAAGGGGCTCACCGTCTCCTGCGACCTCAATTATCGGAAAAACCTGTGGAAGTGGGGCAAGACGGCCGCGGAGGTGATGCGCGAGCTGATGGGGTCGGTGGACATCGCGATCGCTAACGAAGAGGACGTACAGATGGCTCTCGGCATTCAGGCCAAGGTCGACGTCCATTCGGGCCAACTCGACCCGGCACAATACGAAAAGCTGACTGCGCGCGTCCTCGGGGAATTCCCGGAGCTGAAGGCTATCGCGATCACGCTGCGCGAATCGCACAGCGCATCCCACAACGGATGGTCGGCGTGTTTGAATGACCGCACGGCATTCATGGTGAGCCGGCAGTACGAAATCACCCACATCGTCGACCGGGTTGGCGGAGGCGACAGCTTTGCCGGCGGATTGATTTACGGATTCCTCAATCTGAAGACCCGGCAGGAGGCCCTGGAATTCGCCGTGGCGGCGAGTTGTTTGAAGCACTCGGTGCCGGGAGACTTCAATCGGGTAACGGTCGACGAAGTGAATGCGCTACTCAAGGGCGGCGGGTCCGGCCGCGTGCAGCGGTAGCGCGGAGGGCTGTTACCAGCCTACCGGTTTGCCCTTGTTTTGCTCGTCGAGCCACTTCTGCAGGGGCGCGAAATAGTCGCGGATCGCGGAGGCGTCCATCTCGCGGGTTCCCGCGATTTTCTCCAGGGCTTCCTGCCAGGGGCGGCTCTGGCCCATCGCGAGCATCGCGTTGAGCCTCGCGCCGGCTTCCTTGCTGCCAAAGACGGAGCAGCGATTCAGCGGGCCAGTGCACCCGGCGGCTTGCGACAGCGCCCGGTGGAACTGGAACTGGAGAATGTCGGCGAGGAAATAGCGCATGTAGGGGACGTTTGCGGCGACGTGGTACTTGGCGCCCGGGTCGAAATCCGCCTCCGAGCGCGCCGCCGGCGGCGCTACGCCCTGATACTTCTGGCGGAGCTGCCACCAGGTTTCGTTGTACTTCTCGGGCGGAATCTCGCCGGAGAAGACCTTCCAGCGCCATTGATCGATCACCAGACCGAATGGCAGGAACGCGATCTTCTCTAACGCGCGATGCAGCAGCAGGCCGATGTCCTTCGAGGTGTCGGGCGCCTTGTCCAGGAGGCCTAATTTCACCAGGTATTCGGGCGTGATGGAAAGGGCTATGGTGTCGCCGACTGCTTCGTGGAAGCCATCGTTGGCGCTATCGCGGAACGAAGGCGGCTGGGTGCGATAGGCGCGCTGGTAGAAGTTGTGGCCGAGCTCGTGATGGACGGTGTAGAAGTCCTCGCCCGTGATCTGAATGCACATTTTGAGGCGCAAATCGTTGTCGGAGTCGACGTCCCAGGCGCTGGCGTGACAGACGACTTCGCGATCGCGCGGTTTCAGAAAGAGGGATCGTTCCCAGAACGTCGGCGGCAGCGGGTCGAATCCGAGCGAAACGAAGAACCCCTCGCCGTACTTCACCATCTGTTTCCAGTCCGTGTTGCGCTTGGTGAGGAGCTGTGTGAGGTTGTAGCCGGGATCGGCGTTAGGCGGCTCGATCAGGGGATAGATGTTGTCCCAATCCTGCGCCCACATGTTGCCGAGCAGGTGTGCGGGAATGGGCCCGTTGGCGGGCACGGCGTCGCCGTACTTTTCGTGGAGCCTGGCGCGGACGTAGGCGTGCAGAGAGAGATAGAGAGGGCGGACCTGATCCCAGAGGCGGTCGAGCTCGCGCGCGAAGGCGTCGGGATCCATGTCGTACTTGGAGCGCCACATGGCGCCGTTGTCCTTGAAGCCAAGCTGGCGCGCGCCCTTATTCGCCAGCTCGACGTAGCGCACGAAGTCCTTACGCATCGGGCGCGAGATGGCGTGCCAGCCAGTCCACGCGTCGAGCTCGGTCTTGGAATCGCGGGTCTCGCGGAGGATCTTGCTGAGATCCTCGAGATCCTTGCAGCTGTCGGATCCGGCGGGGCAGTATTTGCCTTTGCCGTACATGCCCTCCATTCCCGAGACGATGCGCGTCAGTTCTTCGCTCTCTTTCGGGTCGGCGGGCGTGGCGATGGTGAGCGAGAGCTTGAGGAGCTTGAGCTTGCGCGCGGTGACGGGGTCGAGCTTGAGGCCGTCGAATTTGGTCGCCTCTTTGGCGTAGGCGACCGTGGCGGCAATGGCGCGCTCGTCCATCTTGGCGGCGAGACTTTCGGTGTCGTCCGTGATGTAGGTGGAGCGGATCCAGTCCGCGCGGCTGGACTCGACGCCGAGGACGAGGAGCTTCTCCTCGACATCGGTGATGAACTTTCGCGCGTCGTCCGGGGTAGGCTTCCGATCGGCTGCCGCGGCTAGAGTCGTGGCGAGGCAGATCAAGGAAGCGGCGTGACGAATCGTCATGCTCTCACCATACCGCGAATTTTCGCCGCGATTTTGCGGGGACGCGGCGTATCATGTTACGATTGAAGGCATCTGCGTGACATCGCGGGGACGTAGTTCAGTTGGTTAGAACGCCGGCCTGTCACGTCGGAGGTCGCGG
>CAZSQK010000005.1:0-64408 GCA_964608645.1 uncultured Solibacteraceae bacterium
CGTCCGTGCCGGTCTCGAAGTGGCCATAAACCTTACCGCTTGCCGTGAATCAACGCAACGAGAACAAAATTCTCGTTGCGGCCCGTATAACGGCAACTAAGCCGGACGCTGCCGGGCATGATGCGGCCGCCGAGGCCGGTATAGCGCCAACCAAGGCAGTTTCTCGGAAGGCCGCAAAGATCGCGGAGAAAAACGCGGTTTATGACACCTCATGCCGCGCTGGAGAGCGGGCATGGCAAGTTGAAGGCTTCGCCGATGGCGGCGATCGGGCGCGCGCTGTGGACGAAGGCGGCCGGGTCGCCGGTCACGTAGTGCAGGACGCGGCCTGGCTGGAAGCAGCGAGGGATTGAGGGGAAGGCGGCGCTCACGCGCTCGGCGGTCACCTCGGCGCTATCGACGAGCGCGACCTCGGGGCCAACGGCGCGGGCAATGGCGTCATGCAGGAGCGGGTAGTGGGTGCAGCCGAGGATCAGCGTATCGATCTCGGGACGGCTTTTCAGGTAGTGCCGGACCAGCAGTTCGGCCTCGGGGGCTTCCGCCAGCCCTTCCTCGACGGCATGGACCAGCATGGGGCAGGCCTGCGCCCATACGTGAAAGCCGCGGTTTTCGAGACGCTTCTGATAGGCGCCGCTGCGAATGGTTCCGGTGGTTCCGAGGACGCCGACACGGCGCGACCGGCTGGCGCGTGTCGCGGCTTCCACACCCGGGTCAATCACTCCCCAAACCGGCACGGGGCAATTCGCGGCGACTTCGGGCAGGGCGAGGGCCGAGGCGGTGTTGCAAGCGATGACGATGCCCTCCACGCCGAGTCCGCACAGGAAGCCGACGATTTCGGAGGCGAATTCGAGCACCATCTCCGGAGGCTTGCGGCCGTAGGGCACGCGCGCGGTGTCGCCGACGTAGACGAAATCGCGGTGCGGCATGCGGCGGCGGAGGGCCGCGAGGACGGTGAGCCCGCCGACGCCGGAATCGAAGACTCCCAGGGCTCGCCGGAGGGGCGGTTGGATGATCATCGCTGTCTCCGAGAGCACGTTCCGGGCCGTTGGCGTGAGATAATCGAATTTCCCATGAAAGCTCGAGTCTTCGTCTCGTTGAAGTCGACCGTGCTGGACCCGCAGGGCCAGACAGTTTGCTCGGCGCTCCACGGTCTCGGATATCCGGGGATCGCGGACGTGCGGCAGGGCAAGTACTTCGAGATCCGGATTGCGGATGGGGTGTCGCGCGAACAGGCCGAGAAGGATATCGACGTGATTGCGCGCGACGTGCTCGCCAACCCGGTAATCGAAGAGTTCCGGTTCGAATTCCTCGACTAGGACTAGGGGCCTCGGGCGGCTTATTGGCGGACATGTGCGGGCGGCGACAACGGCGGCGGCCGGCGGTGCGGGCCGGCACAGGCGTCCCGCGAGCTTGGTTAGCCCGGCCCCTATAATTAAGCTTATGTGCGGGATCGTGGGTTACATCGGAACGCAACGGGCGGTTCCGATCATTCTCGAAGGACTGAAACGACTGGAGTATCGCGGATACGACTCCGCCGGGCTCGCTGTGTATTGCGGCGACAACCAGATGGAGATCCGCCGCGCCAAGGGGAAGCTGCGGAACCTGGAGCAGGCCATTCAGTTAAGCCCCGTGGATGGCGTGTTCGGAATCGGCCACACCCGCTGGGCGACGCATGGCCGTCCCACGGAAGAAAACGCGCATCCGCACCGGGACTGCAAAGGCAACGTCGTGGTGGTGCACAACGGGATTGTGGAGAACTACCTGGTGCTGAAGCAGCAACTGCAGGCGGAGGGACACGAGTTCAAGACGGAGACGGACACCGAGGTAATCGCACACCTGGTGGAGAAGCACTTCCAAGGGAACCTCGAGCAGGCGGTGCGGACCTCGGTGAAGGAACTTACGGGAGTTTTCGCGCTGGCGGTGATCTCGAAATCGGAGCCAAACAAGATCGTGGCGGCGCGGCAGGGGCCGCCGGTGGTGATCGGGCTGGGCGATAACGAGTACTTCGTGGCGTCGGATGTGCCGGCGATTCTCGCGCACACACAGGATATGTTCTTCCTGGCCGACGGCGACATGGCGGTATTGACCAAGTCGGGCGTGCAGGTGACGGACTTCGACGGACGGCCGGTTTCGCGGCAGGTGTCGCACATCCTGTGGAACCCGGTGGAGGCGGAGAAGGGCGGCTATCAGCATTTCATGCTGAAGGAGATTTTCGAACAGCCGCGCGCGGTGCGGGACACGACGCTGGGACGCGTGGGACAGGAGACGGGGCGGATTTTCCTCGACGAGATGGACATCGCTGCGGCCGAGTTCGCGCGCTTCCGGCAGGTGCGGATTATCGCATGCGGCACGAGCTGGCATGCGGCGCTGGCGGGGAAGTTCATGATCGAGCGGCTGGCGCGGCTGCCGGTGGAGGTCGATTACGGCAGCGAGTTCCGCTATCGCGATCCGATCGTCAGCGAGGACACGCTGACAGTGGTGATCTCGCAGTCGGGCGAGACGGCCGACACGCTGGCGGCGCAGCGGGAGGCGAAGCAGAAGGGGTCGAAGACGCTGGCGATCTGCAACGTGGTCGGGTCGATGATTACGCGCGAGGCGGCGGGGACGATTTATACGCACGCCGGGCCCGAGATCGGCGTGGCATCGACCAAGGCGTTCACGTGCCAGTTGACGGCGCTATTCATCCTGGCGATGCATCTGGGGCAGGCGAATCACTACCTGGACGAGAGCTCGTCGCGCTGCCTGGTGCAGGAGCTGCTGCGGCTGCCGGGCAAGCTGGAGACGGTGCTGTCGAACGATGCGGTGTACGAGGCTCTGGCACGGAAGCTGCATCATGTGAAGGACGCGCTGTTCCTGGGGCGGGGGATCCACTACCCGATCGCGCTCGAAGGCGCGCTCAAATTGAAGGAGATCTCGTATATCCACGCGGAGGGCTACCCGGCGGGGGAGATGAAGCACGGGCCCAACGCGCTGATCGACGAGCATCTGCCGGCGGTCGTCATCGCGACGCGCGACCCGAGCAGCGCGGAGAGCAAGATTCTGTACGAGAAGACGCTTTCGAATATTCAGGAGGTCAAGGCGCGCGAGGGGATCGTAGTCGCGGTGGTGACGCAGGGAGACGAAGAAGCGCGCAAGACGGCCGATTTCGTGATCGAGATTCCGCCGACGTCGGAGCTGCTGGCGCCGATTCTGGAGATCGTGCCGCTGCAACTGCTGGCGTACCACATTGCGGTGCGGCGCGGGTGCGACGTGGATCAGCCGCGGAATCTGGCGAAGAGCGTAACGGTAGAGTAGCTATGCCGACCGGACTTCGATCTTCCCATCGCGGAGGCGCGTCTCGAAGCGCGGCTGCGGATGGGTGGCGGGACCGTCGACGACGGAGCCGTCGCGGACGCAGAATCGGGAGCCGTGCCAGGGGCACTGGATGACGTCGCCGTCGAGCTCTCCTTCGGCGAGCGGTCCACCGAGATGCGAGCAGACCTCGCCGATGGCATAGATCCCGCCCTCGCGGCGAACGAGCAGCACGCGGGCGCCACCGGCTTCGACGCGGCGGGGCTCGCCATCGCGCAATTGATCGGCGTCGAGCACGGGTGTCCATTCAGCAGGCGGCGTGTTCCCGTCCGCGGAGTGATCGACGCCGATCCGCTTGCGATACACGAGATGGCCGCCGAAATATGCGGAGGCGACCGCGACGGCATAGCCGATCGCGGCGAGCGTCCTTCCGGCGTCGCGGCGCCGGCGCTTGCGCTCCGCGAGGGAGATGGCGAAGAGGGTCGCCGCGGCCGTATTCAACAAGCCATGGGCGAGGCCGATGCGGCGTGCCGGGCCGTCGGTGGCCTGCCAGTCGGTCAGGCCGGTGAGGGCCGCGCCAACGGCTCCGGCGAGTCCAACCTTAACGGCCAAGTCGGCGCCCGAGCGATCGTCGACGGCGTCGAGGATGACTGCGGCGGTCCACGCTCCGAGCGGGAGGTCGGTGAGGACGGGGTGCAAGGGGTGGCCGAGCCAGACGCCGTGCAGGAAGTTGCGGATTTTGCGGCCCGCCGCGCCCGCCGAATCGAACGTGCCTCCGACGGCGCGCTGCAGGCCCGATTCCACGGGATCGAGCCATTGCTGCCGCTCCACCAAGTCAACTGCCAATTCTTCCGCCATACTTTCATGCTACGAGCCGCTCCCGATTCTTTCCGTAAGACGGCATACGATAGAAAGGTGGTCAATCGCATCCATCGGCTGCAGGTGGAGACGCGCGGCAAGGGCTTGTACGAAATCACCGATTCCGTCGAGCGGTGGCTCGCCCAACAAGGGGCAGGCACGGGGCTGCTGACGGTCTTTATCCAGCACACGTCGGCGTCGCTGACCGTGCAGGAGAATGCCGACCCGGACGTCAGACACGACCTTAACGAGTTTTTCGGCCGGATCGTGCCGGAGGACAATCGGCTGTACCGCCACACGGTGGAGGGTCCAGACGATATGCCGGCGCATATCCGGTCGGCGTTGACGCTCACGCAGCTCTCGATTCCGGTGGAGAAGGGGCGCATGACGCTGGGGACGTGGCAGGGCATCTACGTGTTCGAACACCGGGCGAGGGGGCACCGCCGGTCGGTGGTGCTTCATCTCCTGGCGGATTCGTGATAGCCTCGCCAGAGGAGGAATGCATGGGAATCTCACGGCGCGATTTTCTGGGCACGGCGGCGTTAGGGGCGGTGGCGGCGCCGCTGGTGTCGGCGAGCGGCATGCCGATGCGGACCCTGGGCAGCACGGGCGCGCAGGTGTCGATCCTGGCGTTCGGCGGCGGCAGCCGGTTTGTGAGTTATGGCGAGGAAAAGGCGCCCGAGGTTCTCAATAAGGCGCTCGATCTGGGTATCACGTACATCGACACTGCCGACAGCTATGGCCGGAACGGAGAGAGCCAGATCGCGATCGGCAAAGTGTTGAAGGCGCGCGGGCGGAAGGGGCTGTGGCTGGCCAGCAAGATCGGGCCGCGCAAGTACGACGAGTTCATGCGCACTGTGGAACTGAGCCTGAAACGCCTGCAAGTCGATTATGTCGATCTGCTTCACGTGCACGCGCTGATGGGCCCCGACGACCTGGAAGCGGTGTCGGCCAAGGACGGCGCCTATGCCGCGGCGGTCAAGGCGAAGGAGCAGAAGATGGCGCGGTTCATCGGAATCACGTGCCATGCGTTTCCCGACGTGCTGAAGACGGCGCTGGAGCGCCACACGTTCGACTGCACGCAGATGGCGCTCAACGCGGCTATGAGGGGACAGGTCAAGGGGGCCGAATCGAGTTTCGAGGCTACGGCGCTGCCGGTCGCGCTGCGAAAGAAGATGGGCGTGACCGCGATGAAGATCTTCGCGCAGGACGCGCTCGTCGGGCAGGCTCCGCCGGAGAAGTTGATTCAGTATTCGATGACGCTGCCGGTGGCGGCGACGGTCATCGGGATGCCGAAGGTGGAGCATCTGGAGCGCAACGTCGAGGTTGCCAAGGCATTCAAGCCCATGCCGCTCGAGGAGATGCGGCGCATGTCGGGGGAACTGGCGCCGAAGAACAAGCTGGCGCTGGAACGGTTCTTTCAATCGCACATAGACGCGTAATCATTAGGAGGTCTCATGAGCTTAAAGGCTGAAGTACGCCGCACGGGTGACGTGTCGGTGGTCGACCTGTCGGGCCGGGTGACTCTCGGAGAAGGGTCCGGGCTGGTTCGGAGCACGATCAAGGAGCTGGTGAATTCGGGGCGGAAGAACATCCTGCTGAATTTGAAGGAGGTAACGTACATCGACAGCGCCGGGCTGGGCGAGATGGTGGGGTCCTATGCGACCGTGACGAACATGGGCGGGAATATCAAGCTGCTGCATCCCCAGTCGAGAGTACACGATCTGCTGCAGGTGACCAAGCTATACACGGTGTTTGTCGCGTTCGACGACGAAAGCGAAGCTTTACGGAGTTTTGCCGCGGCCGCCGCGGGCGGACGATTGTTCCTCTAGACGCCCGCGGAACTGGCGCCTTCATAGGGGAAGCGGTTGATGGCGCGGACGCATTCGGAGAGCGCCTCGAGCATCGTTTTGCCCCAGCCGCAGGGCCGGTAAGGGGCGGTGTTCTGGTTGGTTTCCTTGTCCGTTTGCGCGAAGAAGTGCATGGTCGGCTCCTTCGGCGTGATGTACTCCTTCACCGTGATGACGAACTCGACTTCTCCGCCGGCACACGGCTTTTTGATCGAGAAGAAATGCATCTGCGCCAGCTCTTGCGACGCGTCGGTCTGGGCGAACCCCCACTCTTTCATGACAGTCCATTATAAGCCGTGGCTGTCAGGAGACACACACGCTCAGGCAAGGATGTCGTGGAGCACGGTCCCGGAGACATCCGTAAGGCGGAAATCGCGGCCACTGTAGCGGTAGGTCAGCCTGGTGTGGTCGATTCCCATCAGGTGCAGGATGGTCGCGTGCAAGTCGTGCACATGGACCGGCTTCTCCACCGCTTTGAATCCGAACTCGTCGGTCGCGCCGTAAACCGTGCCGCCCTTGACGCCGCCTCCAGCGAGCCACATCGTGAAGCCGAACGGATTGTGATCGCGGCCGTTTTGCAGCGACCCGGCGCCACCTCCGATCTCCATCACGGGCGTCCGCCCGAATTCGGAGCCGCAGACGACCAGCGTTTCGTTCAATAGCCCGCGCGACTTCAGATCCTTGATCACCGCCGCGAATGGCTGGTCGGAGTCCCTGGCGTTCTTGCGGTGGGCCTGGATATCGGCATGCGCGTCCCATGGGTCGCCCTTGCCGTAGTAGACCTGCACCATGTGCACGTTGCGCTCAATCAGGCGGACTGCCATCAGGCATCCGCGCGCCGTGCTGCCCATCCCGTAGAGTTTCAGGGTCGCTTCGGACTCCTTGCGGATATCGAAGACCTCGGGCGCCTCGGTCTGCATCCGGTAGGCGATTTCCATGGACTGAATGGCCGCCTCGACCTGCGGATCGCCGGCGCCCTGCATATGGTCCAGCCGCTCGAGCAGGTCCAACTCGCGGCGCTGCTCGGGCGCGGTGAACTTCTCGTTGTGAATGAACGAAATCAGCTTCCTGGGATCGAACTGCTTACCCACCATCTGCGATTCGAGTTGCTTCTCCACCTTGTCGGCGATGAACGTGCCCTGATGGATCGCGGGAAGGAAGGAACTGTTCCAGAGAGGCGGTCCGACCGTGGTGGGCACATCGGGACACAACACGACGAACCCGGGCAGATTGTCGTTCTCCGTGCCCAATCCGTATGTCAGCCATGACCCGAGCGACGGTCTCCCGACCTGGGAGTGGCCAGTGTTCATCATGAGCATCGCCGGCTCGTGGTTCGGAATGTCCGTGTACATCGAGCGGATGAAACAGATATCGTCGGCGCACCCGCCGACGTGCGGGAACAGCTCGCTGATCTCCATCCCGCTCTGTCCGTACTTCTGAAAGGTAAAGGGAGATCGCATCAGGGCGCCGGTTTTGCGCTCGGTAGCAACCGAGCCGCCGGGGAGAGGCTGGCCGTGATACCGGTCGAGCGCGGGCTTTGGATCGAAGCTGTCCACCTGGGACAGCCCGCCGTTCATGAACAGGAAGATGACATGTTTGGCCTTGGCCGGATGGTCGAGCTTCCGCGTCTGCGCCCGCGCGATCGATTGGGCAAACGCCACCATCCCAAACCCCCCGCCCATGCGCCGCAGCGCTTCCCGCCTCGTCATGATTTCTTCCTCGCCTCAGTTGATATACAAAAACTCCGCCGAGCTGAGCAGCACTTTCGCATACCGCCCCCAGGGGGTCACGGGCAGCAGCTTCTCGTCCGGCTTGCGCGCTGCCGCCGCCGTCACGCCGGCCATCATGCCGTCCGCTTTCGCCTCGGACGGCTCGTCCTTGGGCGGGTCCGCCGCAGGTTGCTTCGGCGGCGCCGCCTTCCGCTCGTCGTACGACTTCATCGGCTCGGATTTCACGAACTCCACGCCCGCGGCGATTTCGTTGGCCGAGGGCGCGCGCCCAAACAGCAAGCCGTACAGCTTCCGCACCCGCGCCGCGGCGTCCGCTTCGCTATCCGTGCGGCGCGACAACAGCTCCGCCTGCTGCTCCACGAAGTCGCTATTCATGAAGAACAGCCGCTGCAGCGGCACGGTTGTCACGTGCCGTTTCTCGGCGCTCAGACTGGGGCTCGGAAAATCGAACAGTTGGAGGTACTCGTCCAGCCGGTATCGGCTCACCTTGCCATAGACAGTCCGGCGCTTGCCGCCCGGCGTCAACTCCAGCGACGGACCTCCCATCTTGGAATCGAGCGCTCCCGACACTGCCAACATCGAATCGCGGATTTGCTCGGCGTCGAGCCGATGGCGGTTGGCGCGCCAGTAGAGCCGATTGGCCGCGTCCTTCTCGAAGGCAGCCTGCGAATACGCGTCGCTCCTTTGGTAAACGTCGGAGAGCATCAGCTCGCGATGCAGCTTCTTCAGCGACATTCCGTTCTCTACGAACGCCGCAGCGAGGTACTCCAGCAGCTCAGGGTGGCTGGGCCGCTCGCCGGTGACGCCGAAATTGCTTGGCGAGTCCACCAGGCCGGAGCCGAAGTGCCCTTTCCATACGCGATTGACGATGACGCGCATGGCGAGTGGCTGCTTCACGATCAACTCCGCCAGTTCCATCCGCCCACTTCCTTTGATCAGCGCGGCCGGATTGCCATTGCTCAGCGCCGTCAGGAAATGCCGCGGGACCTCCTCTCCCAAATTGTTCGGGTTCCCGCGCAGCGCGAGCTTGAGATTGCCGGGCTTTTCCGCATCCGTCACTCCATGGACATAGGGATAATGGGGCGGCTGCGCCTTCCGCCTGGCCTCAATGTCGTCGCGGAGGGCGTGAACATACTCCAGCCTCTCCGCGCTGAGCCTGCGCTCGAGCGACCATCCACGAAACACCAAAAGCCCTGGAGGTGTCCGCCGTCCGAAGGACTGAGCCGGATCGAATCCCTCCTGCAAATCGCGCTGGAACACGTCGGTCCAGAGATTCATCTGCTCGATCGGCAGCGACTTGAGGGTCAGGCCGCAGTTCGGGCAGAAATCGTCGTTGGTGACGAACTCGTTGGGTTTCTCCGCGAACTTGCGTGGCTTGGTGGAAGGAAGCGCCTTGGCGACGATGATGTCGTTTTCCTCCTTGATTTCTTTCCGCGCGAACATGGTCTCGACTACGCGAGCCTGAAACTCCTCCGCTAACTTCTTCGCCTCCGCCGCCGTGCCCCCGCCCGCGACCATTTTCTGCCATGCCGTCAAATCCGGATAAAACTTCGGCGGCTTGGCCAGGAATTTCACCCACCGTTCCAACAGCTCATAATCCAGTTTGTCCTGTTCCGCGACCGCGACCACTTCTTCCTTCGGCTCGCCCGACACTTTCCATGCGCCCACCATGTACTTCACCGACTGAAACACCAGGCTCTCCGCCAACTGCGTTCCCTCCGTGGACATGAATTCGCCAAGCAGCTTCTCTTTCTTTTCGATCAGCTTGTCCTGCTTCTCGGACTCTTCCGCTACGGCCTTTGGGACCTGCGGATACTCGTGGTACAGGGTATTGGCGAACACTCCGGCGAGCGCATAGTAATCCTTCGCCGGAATGGGGTCGTACTTGTGGTCGTGGCAGCGCGCACACGCCACGGTGAGGCCGAGAAAGCCGCGCGTCACGGCATCCACGCGGTCGTGCCGTTCGTCCGCGCGGGTGATCTCCACGGCGCCATTGTCATAGAACCAGGGACCCAATCCCAGAAAGCCCAGAGCCGGCAGCATCCCAGGGCGGTCTTTTTCCGGCAGGAGGTCCGCGGCGAGCTGCGCAATCACAAACCGGTCGTACGGCAGATCGTCATTCATTGCCTGAATCACCCAATCGCGATATAGATAGGCGTTTGGGTATGGATTGAAGCCGCGGCGCATGGGGTCGAGACTGCGATAGTCGTCCTCGCCGTAACGGGCGACGTCGAGCCATAGGCGTCCCCACCGCTCGCCGTACTGCGGCGAAGCCAGCAGGCGATCGACCACTTTCGCGAAGGCGTCCGGGGAGCGATCCGCTTCGAATGCCCGGACCTCTTCCGGGGAAGGCGGCAGCCCAATCAGGTCGAGGGACGCTCGCCGCAGAAGGGTGCGGCGGTCCGCCGCAGGCGCGGGGGTAAGTCCTTCCTCCTCCAAGCGTTTCTGGATGAACCGGTCGATGTTGGTGCGAACATTCTTCCCCGCCGGAATTTCCGGCGTGCGGAGCGGCTGAAACGACCAGAATCGTGTGGCTTCCATCTTGGGAGGGGCAATCGAAGCCGGCCAGATCGCTCCGGCCGCGACCCATGACACCAAGGCGTCGACGTCGTCCTTCCCGAGTCGACCGCCCATCGGCATCTTAGGAGCGCCATCCAGTTGCCGCACGGCGCGGATCAGCAGGCTCCCGCCGGCATCGCCGGGCACGACCGCCGCGCCGGATTTCCCACCCTTGAGCATGCCTTCCCTGGAATCGAGACGCAGGCCGCCCATCGCCGTTCCGGTGTGGCAGGAATAGCAGTTGTTCGCCAGGATGGGACGAATTCGCCCCTCGAAGTCGATGTCCGCGGCGCACAGCGGCAGCGCAGCCGCCATGGCACTAAATATCCAGAATCCCCTCGTCATCTCTTCCATCGATTCTATGCCCGCGGACGGCAAATCGGTTATGATCTCCCCCAGACCATGAGATTGCGCCTCGCCGCCGTTCTCCTTTCCGCGACCGCCGCATCGCAGACCAACCCACCGACAAAGGCAGTCCAGATCCCGCTATCCCGCCTTAGACCCGAAGCGGATGTCTCTGTCCCAGGCTCTCCCGACTGGATTGCGATCGACGAATCGGTCTGGATTTCGAATATGTCCAAGGGCGCGGTGATCCGCATCGATCCGAAGACGAACCAGACTGAGACAATTGCGACCGGGAAGCGACCTTGCGCCGGACTCGCCACCGCCTTCGGCAGCCTCTGGGTTCCTCAATGCGGAGACAGCGCCATCGTGAGGATCGATTTGAAGACGGGCAAGGTCATCGCGACCATTTCGACCACGATCGCCGACGGGGAAGGGGGCATCGCCGCAGGCGCCGGCAGCGTCTGGGTTCTCACGGACGCGCGCAGCACACTCGCCCGGATCGATCCCGACACCAACAAAATCGTTGCCGAAATTCGCGTTCCGGCGGGTTCGTTTACGGCCGCTTTCGGCGAAGGCGCGGTGTGGATCACGAGCACGGCGAAGAGCGTTGTCACCCGCCTGGACCCATCGACGAACCTGATCGTGGAGACGATCCCGGTGGGCAAGCAGCCGCGCTTCCTGGCGGTGGGAGAGGGCGCGGTCTGGGTGCTCCATCAGGGCGACGGAAGCGTCTCCCGAATCGACCCGAAGACGAACAAAGTGACCGACACCATCGGGGTTGGCGTGCCGGGTCCGGGCGGCGATATCTCCGCGGGGGAGGGCTCGGTTTGGGTTACGGCGTTCGGATTTCCGATCTCCCGGATCGATCCGGCCACTAACAAGGTCGTACAGCAATTCGTGGGCGAGGGCGGCGACGCCATTCGCGCCGGCCGCGGCGGCGTTTGGTTGTCCAACTTAAAGCAGCAACGCGTCTGGCGTCTCGACCCCAAGCGTATCGAGTCGATTCTTCCGTGAGCTTGCGAACAACCGGCGAGATATCGGCAGAGACACAACACGGCGCGCCTTCGGCTTGCCGAATTCGGGAGGCCTGTGCGATAACTGAAGCAGGGTTGGCAGCCAGCAGTAAGCAGTAAGCATCATCGGTTACCAACCTCGAACCAAGGGAGGGAGGGTATGTCTCCTGACCAGCATGGGGCCCCGGCGATCGACGGGGCCCTTTTCAGTTGCATTAGGCCCTCCGTGTGCAGCGTAACTCGTATCTCGAAGCGAGATTTACTATGTTACGCAAACTGATTCATACGCCACACGATTATACGCTCACCCTTCTGCGGCTGGCGCTGGGAATTGTTTTCTTCGCGCACGGCGCACAAAAGGTGCTGGGCTGGTTCGGCGGCAGCGGCTTCGCGGGCACGATGAGAACTTTCACACAGGGCATGGGGATTCCGGCGCCGCTCGCCGCCCTCGCAATTATGGCCGAGTTTCTCGGCGGTATCGGACTCTTCTTCGGATTGCTCAGCCGGGTTGCGGCCTTCGGCATCGCAGTGACGATGACCGTGGCGGTCTTCCTGGTGCATGCGCCTAACGGCCTGTTCATGAATTGGACGGGCGCACAGCGCGGCGAGGGATTCGAGTATCATCTGCTGGCAATCGCGATGAGCATTGCACTGATGGCGCGGGGCGCAGGGGCCTGGTCACTGGATCGTGTCATCGATTGCGGTCTCGTCGAAGACCGCGTAAGGTCACCGCATTACACGCCGATCCCGCACGCGGGTTAGCGCAAGGGTTCTGTCCGGCGCGCGTGTTCCCAATTTGCGATCTATGAGCAGTTTGGGAACAAATGATTCCGCATCCGCGTCTACTCCTGGGTACGGAAGGAGGCCAGATGCAAGCGCCACTGCTCTGCCGCGCGCTAATCCGTATTGCGTCCTGGATTGTGCCGGCCCGACGCCGCTTCGATTGGCGCGCCCACCGGCTTTTCGCGCTCTCCAACTGGTGGCTGCTGGTCGAACGCGGCGAACTCGTTCCGAGCGAAGGCGGCGCGCTGTGCCGCCGCGCTTTTCACGAGGCTTGGGCCGAACGGTTCGAAGGGGTGAATCTTCGCCATGTGGCGAGGTCACCGCTCTTCGTTTTCGCCGGGATCGCCGTGGCGTTGGCTCTGATCGCTGTGTTCAGTCATGGCTTTGCGGTCACCCGATCGGTGATCGACGTCGCACAGGACATGCGCGTCCGCGCCGTGCCGTCTTACGATCTCCGCGGAGACCGCATCTTCGTCCATGTCGCTCCCATTCTGCTGGCCCTTACGACGGGCTTGACGTTGCTGGTCATGGGCTGCTTATCGCTGCGGGCCCGTGGTTGGCGCTACTGGTCATTCCTTGCCCTGAAGGTCGCCGGCGCTTTCGTGCTGATCCCTTTGTTCTGGGTTGAGGCGGGGACGGCTACCCGATCGCATATCGCCGCCGAGGGGTGGCGGGTGGCCGCCGGCCTCACGATGGCCCTCGGCTTCGTGGTCGCCGTCGGCCGAGCCGTCATCTGGAGCGTCGCCGATCAAAGGCGTCGATGTCCATCTTGCCTGCGGCGACTGGTGTTGCCGGTGTCAGTGGGCTCCTGGGCCAGCCAGTTCGAGCCTTCCGCCACGGAAATGCTCTGCGAGGACGGCCATGGCGCCCTGGCGCTCTCGGACGCGGAGACGAACGGGCAGGATCGATGGACGGAACTCGACGAGTCCTGGAGGGCGCTGTTTCACTGACGCGCCGCAAGGGTGCTAAGCTCGAATGACGGCATGTTGACCAAAACGGTTCGGTCCAGGTTCAGTCACGAAGTCGGCGAGAAGGTCGAAGGGTGCACGATTCTCGAGAAGCATATTATCTCGCCCCCAGTCCCATCGGAACAGCGGCGCGGCATTTACGATTATCTGGTAGAAGTGGCTCCCGTGCCCGCTAAAGAGGCCAAGAAACGTTCGTCGTCGCGCCAGACCGCGTCGTCGGTCCCGGCTACACAGGAAGGTTTCACCCGCGCGACGCCCGAGGAAATGAGCGGCGTCATCCGCCGTCTGCCCGGCCGGTAGGCCATCTGGCGGCATTTCGCCCGCTGATCGAACGCATGTCAGCAAGAAATGCTGACATGGCAAGCCCGTTGTACGGCCCATCGCGTGCAATACGAGGGAGCATGGGCGCGTTTGTTCGTGAACCCGAGGTTTTCCCTGCCGGCCAGCGCCTCCCCGCACGCGATCCATTCGCCGAAAAGCTCGCTTGGCTGATGGACAGCATGATCCCGATCGGCCGCTGGTCGATTGGAATCGACGGCATTCTTGGGTTGATCCCCGGTTTGGGCGACATCGCCGGCGCACTCATCGGCATGCTGATCGTGCTGCGCGCGGTACAGGCTGGGATTCCTCGCGTTGCGATTGCCCGCATGATGACGAATATCGCCATCGACACCCTGGTGGGTTCCATCCCGATCTTCGGCGACGCCTTCGATTTCGTCTTTAAGTCGAATATCAAGAATCTTCGGATTTACGAAGACGCACTGGCGCGAGGCAAAAACGCGACGGCCCGCCATTGGGGATTTTTTCTTACTCTTCTGGCGGCCATCGGGTTGTTCGCCGGCATGATCGTCATGGGATTCGTCGCGCTCTTTCGCACGATCGCCCGGTGATCCCGGCACTCCATTTGCATAAACGCTTTGCGTGACAGAGGTTGAATCCGTGTCTGCCCAATCCGTTTGGGACCTAATCAAACAAACCGCGTCCACTTGGAGCGAGATTAACGCTCCGCGGCTGGGCGCCGCATTGGCATATTACACAATTCTTTCCGTCGCTCCGCTGCTGGTTGTCTGCATTGGCATCGCCGGCCTGCTTTTCGGTCCTAAGGCCGCGCAGGATCAGATTGCGTATCAGATCCAGAACGTCGTGGGCCCACAGGGGGGGGCGGCGCTTCAGTCATTGCTGAAACACGCTGACAATCCGCCTGCGGGAATCGCCGCCACCGTGGCTGGCTTCATCATGCTGCTTTTCGGCGCCTCCGGGGTTTTCGGCGAACTGCGGGACTCGCTGAACATGGTTTGGGGCGCCAAGTCCACCAGCGGCGCGGGCCTGATCGGAATGATCAAGTACCGCTTCTTCTCCTTCGCAATGGTGCTCGGCATCGGATTCCTGCTGCTGGTATCACTGGTGCTGCAAGCCGCGATCGCAGCCGCGGGGAAACTTTTCAGGGAGCACCTTCCAATGCCCGAGCCCGTGCTGCATATCGGTAGCCTGGTTGTGACTTTTGTGGCCGTAACGATTCTCTTCGCGCTGCTCTATAAGGTGGTTCCGGACGTTCACATCGAATGGCGGGATGTGCTCATCGGCGCCGGAGTGACCGCGCTGTTGTTTTCGGCCGGCAAGTTCCTGATCGGTCTGTACCTCGGCAAGGCGAGTGTCGGGTCGGCATATGGGGCCGCCGGCTCGCTGGTGGTCTTCATCGTATGGGTTTACTATTCGGCCCAGATTTTCTTCATGGGCGCGGAATTTACCCACGTTTTTGCGGAGCGCCACGGCTCGCGCGCGCATCAGCGCGCCGGCGACGAACCGGCTCCATCGAAAGCCGAAGTCAATCGGTTCCGGCGGCCGAAACTGGCCTGACATGGCGAGCCCCGAAATCAATTCCAACGCGATCCGGCGCAACCTCGACGCCGTGCGCAAGATGGAGGAGGATTTCGAAAACAACCGGTCGATCTCCGACCGCATCGCCGATGTCATCGGCGGGTTCACGGGAAGTTTTCGGTTCGTCGCCATCCATGCCGTCCTTTTCGGGGCATGGATTCTGTGGAATATCGCCGCCGGCGCGCGCCGGTTCGACCCGTTTCCGTTCATGCTCCTCAGCGTGGCGGTCAACATTGAGGCGATTTTTCTTTCCACTTTCGTGCTCATGAAGCAGAACCGTATGAGCAAGCGGGAGGATCTGCGCGCCCATCTCGATTTGCAGATCAATCTTCTCTCGGAACGCGAAATGACGCTGGTTCTGCAGCAACTCCAGAGGATTTCGACGCGGCTGGGCGTCCCCTTCTCGACCGCTGAAATCGAACAATTGACGGAGGAGACTTCCGTGGAGGAATTGGCCACTCACCTGCGAGAGAATCTGCCGGAAAGCTAGGAGTGTCGCTATGGAAATCATCACACATCGGAAACATGCGGTGAATCTCACGCAGACAGAACGTATTGTATCCGCCATAGGAGGAGGGCTTATGGCGGTGGCTGGCCTGCAAAGGCGCTCCCCGGCGGGAGTGGCGCTCGCGCTGATCGGCGGCGACCTGATGCGCCGGGGCATCACCGGCCATTCCTTCGCGTATGAGGCGATGGGCGTGCGCACCGCCGAGAAAGGGCAGGGCGCGGCCACCACGAGTGTGCCGTATGAACTCGGCGTGCTGGTCGACAAATCGATCACGGTGTCGCGGCCACGCGAGGAAGTCTACAACTTCTGGCACGACCTCTCCAACCTGCCGCGGTTCATGAACAATGTCGAATCGGTGACCCAGATGGAGGGTAACCGGTCGCATTGGGTTGTGAAAGCGCCCGCCGGCCGTAAGGTCGAATGGGACGCCATTATTCACAACGAAGAAGAGGGGCAGATGGTCGCCTGGCGATCGCTCCCGGGCGCCGATGTCGATAACGCCGGCTCGGTGTGGTTCAAAGACGCCCCCGGCGGGCGTGGGACGGAGATCCGCGTGCGGTTGCAATATAATCCGCCGGCGGGCGCTCTGGGCGCCTTGTTCGCGCAGTTATGGGGGAAGGAGCCGGGCCAGCAGATTCAGGAAGACCTGCACCGGCTCAAACAGATCCTCGAGGCCGGAGAGATTCCGACGACCCAGGGGCAGCCCACGGGGCGGCAATCGAACGAGGCGGCGGGCGACCGGGAAGTGCATCGCGCCTCCGAAGAATCGTTTCCGGCGAGCGACGCGCCGGCATTCAATCACTAATTGACCCGCGGGCCAGGCCGGTTGGCTTGGCCCTCTGCCCATCCGACAGGAGGAAATATCATGAAGGCAGTCTGCTGGCATGGCGCCCACGATGTGCGCGTCGAAAACGTCCCCGAGCCCAAGATCATCAACAACCGGGACGCGTTGGTCAAAGTCACCCTCACCGCGATCTGCGGGTCCGACCTGCACCTCTATGACGGCCATATCCCAACCATGCGAAAAGGCGACATCCTCGGCCACGAGTTCATGGGCGAGGTGCTCGAGGTGGGGCGCGACGTCCCCAATTTGAAGAGAGGCGACCGCGTGGTTGTCCCCTTCACCATCTGCTGCGGCCGCTGTTTCTTTTGTCAGAAGGGGCTGTGGTCGCTGTGCGACAACAGCAATCCAAACGCGGTCATGGCAGAAAAGATGTACGGGCAGAGCTCGGCCGGGTTGTTCGGCTATTCGCACCTGTTTGGCGGGTTTGCCGGCGGGCAGGCGCAATACGTGCGGGTGCCTTTCGCGGATGTGGGTCCGCTCAAGATCCCGGAAGGACTGCGGGACGATCAGGTCCTGTTTCTCTCCGACGTCTTCCCGACTGGCTATATGGCAGCGGAAAACTGCAACATCGAGCCGGGCGACACGGTCGCCGTGTGGGGCTGCGGGCCGGTGGGACAGTTCGCGATCCGGAGCGCATTCCTACTGGGAGCGGAGCGCGTCATCGCGCTCGATGACATCTCCGAGCGGCTCGCCATGGCGCGGGAGGGCAAAGCGGAGACGCTCAATTTCGGCGACGAGGATGTGGTGAAGAAACTAAAGGAGATGACGGGCGGCCGCGGCCCGGATGCGTGCATCGACGCAGTCGGCATGGAAGCGCACGGCGGCGGCGCAGTGGACGCGCTGTACGACCGCGCCAAGCAGGCGATGATGCTGGAGACCGACCGGCCGCACGCGCTGCGGCAGGCGATTCAGGCGTGCCGCAAGGGCGGCACGGTGTCGGTCCCGGGCGTATATGGGGGGCTGATCGATAAGTTCCCGATCGGCGCGGCATTCGCTAAGGGGCTCACTTTCAAGATGGGGCAGACGCACGCGCCGAAATACATGCAACCACTGCTCGAACGCATTCAGCGGGGAGAGATCGACCCGAGCTTCCTCATTACGCATCGCGTCAAGATCGACGACGCCGCGGAAGCGTACAAGACATTTCGTTATCACGAGGACGATTGCATCAAAGTGGTCCTCAACCCCTGCTAGTTAGTTAGTTCGGGGCAAATTGCACAACGGCGGGGTGGTTGCTGTATCCAGGATAGGAGGGAAGTCAAATGCTCTTGATGCTGATTCTTCTCATCGTTTTGTTGTTCGCTACGGTTCCGGCCTGGCCTTACAGCCGCGGCTGGGGATACTATCCGAGCGGCGGTCTCGGGCTGATCGTGCTGGTTCTGGTGATCCTGCTCCTCATGGGCCGCATATAGTGTTAGACTTCGAACCGGAAGGAGGTCGGCCATGCCCGCCTCTCTTGACGTTTCGATCTTTCTCAACAATGCCCTCAGGGCGAAGCACCTGACAGCCGAACTGGAATCCGACACGCCGCTGCCGGATGTGATCCGCGACATGCCGGAGAGCATCAGCGGACATTTTGTGGCGCTGGATGAATCCTCCAGCGCTGAGATTGCGGCGGCGTGGAAGCAGACGATGATTCTGAACGCGACGCAGGTGCTGTACACGTTCACATTCGATCCGGCGAGCGCCAAATTCGCCGCCCACAAACGATAATTTTCAATTCCGGTACCACACCGGAAATTCGATTGCCACGTGCCGCGCGGGACGCCCCGGGACCGCGATCCGGGCCAGCATATGCACCACATGGCCTGGCTCGCAATCGGTCCGGATGGATGGCAGCGAGTACTTCAGCGATGCGTGTTCGCCGAGGGAGTCCGACGCCCTCACGGAGTTGTCGACGCACGGGTCGTTAGTAAACAACTCAGCGGCGCGCAAGTACTCGCCGTCGGGGAACAGCACCGCAAAACTCTCGCCTGGCGCTGCGTGATTGTCCCGATTTCCCTCGCCGAGCCTGACTTCCAAGTGCTGTGTGCCGTGCTGCCAAACATCGGCCGTCACTCCATCCGCGATCTGAAAGACGCCGGCGGCTTCAGCCGCAGGAAAGACCGTAATCTCGACGGGCATCCGGTTCGTTCCCTCGACCGCCACGATTTTTGCGACACCCGGCGCGCCCGCCGTGAAGACTACCGGGACGGACGCTGCCTCGCCCGGCGCCAGCCCGAAGAGCCGAGCGCCCGGTTCGGCAAACTTCAGGCCGGCCGTCGGGCTCTCCCATTTGAGTGGAGCGGTTCCGGAGCGGGAGCCGCCTTTGTTCCAGAACTTCACTTTGAGACGGACAGGCTGCCCGACTGTCGCCCATGCGGCATCGACGAGCTCGAAACCGGCTGCCGCGAGCAAGGGCTCGGCGGAGACGCCGACCTCGTATGGCTCGCCATCCAATTCGAAGGTCAGCCGTCCCAGCGTGTCGGCTTTCTGCGCGGCACGCCGCACCTTCCCGTCACGCAAACGGATATAGGTGACGTTCTGAGCGCTGCCGGGGGGATATAGCCGGGGCGGCGATGAGATGGAGAGCTTCACGTCCGCCAGCGCCGTTCCGCCGGGAACCCACTCGCGGACCGCCGAGCGGAAACCCTTCGGACCGACGTTCTCCAAAACGGTAAAGGCCGGCTGCCGGCGGTTCGATCCCGCTTCCCACCCCCAGACGTTGAAATTCGGGTAGGGGTCGGCATGATTGAATGTCGGGGGTTTGGGCCCGGGAGCGGCGAATGCGGCCGAATGGAATTCGAGCATCTTCGCGACGCTTGCCGCCGCAGTTAAGGCGCGCACGCCGTCCTGATTGAATGCGGCGTCATCGATCGAGCTATCGGGGGCGAAGCCGCGCGGTCCTACGGGAGCCTCGGCGAACGGCTGCATGCTCGACGCGCTGCCGACCAGGTCGGGAAACTTGCCCGCGGTCCACTGCGCCATGAAGCCGCCCATGGCGACCCCGGTGACGCCCCGGTGGTCGCGGTCGGGAATCGTGCGGAGTGACTTGTCGATGTGCTCCACCAATTCGGGGAAGTACAGTGGAAACTCGCCGGTAGTCTCGACGGGTCCGGTGGAAACGACTAGCAGATCGTGCGCCGCCACGTAGGATGCGATCTCGCGATCCCGATCCTCACTCGATTGCTCGTAGCCATAGAGCCAATAGAGGACGGCATAGCGTTTCTGCGATGCGCCGTAAGAGGGCGGCAGCACCACACGGTAGGGACGGTCGGAGCCGAGAACCTGGCTGGAATGGGAGAGGTCGCGAACGCTGGCCGCGGGCTCCTGCCACCACCATGCCAGCGCCATCAGGAGCAATGAGACGCGCACAGCTTCGAGTGTACCCCGTCCGGGTCACTTCCCGAAGTAGGCAGGCGGCTCCGGCACGGCGGCGCCGTCCTTGCGCGGATCAGACGCGCCATAGTTGACTCCACGGGCGGAATCGTGGACGACAACCTGGCCGCCGCCCATCGTGCTCGAGAAATCGCCGAGCACCTTCAACTGGTGGCCTTTGGCGGTGAGCGCATCCCGAATCTCCACGGGGATGCGGCTTTCGATGGAGAAATCGCAGCCACCCCAAGTGGTCTTGGTGAAGCGCGGCGCCTCGAGCGCGAGCTGAATGCTCATCCCGTGATCCACCACGTTCGACACGAACTGCGCGTGCGCCTGCGCCTGGTTCAATCCGCCCATGATGCCGAAGCCCATATGCACATCACCCTTCTCCATGAAGGCGGGGATGATCGTATGGAAGGGCCGCTTGCGCGGCGCGAGGGCATTCGGATGCTGCGGATCGAGATCAAATAAGCCGCCGCGATTCTGCAGGGCAAAGCCGTAATCGTCGACCACCACGGCCGACCCGAAATGCTGATACAGACTTTCGATCAGCGACACGATGTTGCCTTCGGCATCGACCGCCGACAGGTAAATGGTGTCGCCCAGAA
This sequence comes from uncultured Solibacteraceae bacterium, assembly GCA_964608645.1. Lineage (GTDB taxonomy): Bacteria > Acidobacteriota > Terriglobia > Bryobacterales > Bryobacteraceae > CAZSQK01. Next base: position 20,590 of record CAZSQK010000005.1, read on the forward strand.
CGTCGGGCGGGTTGCCGGCCGCGCCGTCGCAACGCGCCTTTCCAGCATCGATCCGCCCGGCCAGACCGCGGGCATAATCCATCGCCATCATGCTTTTATACGGCACCGCGCTGAAACGCAGATCGGCGACATACTGCCGGAGATCCGCATACGCGAGTTTTTGCGCTTCCATCTGGGTGTGCAACTCTTCGACTCCCCGCGGAGCATACGTCGAGAGCGGGAACAGGGAGAGGATGTTCAACATCTCGATGGCCGCAATGCCCTGTCCGTTCGGAGGGAGTTCGTAGACTTTCCAACCGTGATAATCGGTCGAGATCGGATCCACCCACTCGGCTCCGAACTCGCTCAAATCGGCCGCCGACATCGTGCCGCCCAAACGGTCGCTGGTGCGCAGAATCGCTTTGGCGATCGCGCCTCGGTAGAAGGCCGCCGCGCCTTCCGCGGCGATCAGACGGAAGGCGGCCGCCATCTGCGGGTCGCGGAACACCTGCCCTACCTGCGGGGCGGACCCATTCGGCAGCAGGACCTTGCGCGCGTTGGCATCCTTGGCGAGCTTCGCCTCCTCGAGTTTCCACGCGGCGCCGATGATCTCCGTGACGGGATATCCGTGGTCGGCGTAATAGATGGCGGGCTGGAAGAGGTCCTTCCACGGCAGTTTGCCGAAACGCTTGTGGAGCTTCGACCAGCCGTCGACGCACCCGGGGACGGTAACGGAGTGAATTCCCTCCTGGGGCATCTCGTTGAGTCCGAGTTTCCGGAGCGCATCGATCGTGAGCCCCTTCGGCGCCCAGCCGCTCGCATTCAACGCAGTCAGCTTGCCGGTTTTGGCTTCCCAATAGATCGCGAAGAGGTCGCCGCCGAGGCCGCAGCTCTCCGGCTCGACCACGCCCAAAGTGGCATTGGCAGCGATCGCCGCGTCCATCGCCGATCCGCCGCGCGCCAAGACCTGCGCGCCCGCTTGCGAGGCCAGGGTCTGGCTGGTGGCGACAATGCCACGCTGAGAGATCACCATCGAACGGGCTTGCGAGCGGTCCTGCGAAAAGGCCGAAGGATGTAACAAAAGTAACAGCGTGGGCGCTAAATACCGCATTCGGCCATCATAACAACTTCGTTCGGCGTCGAAACAATCTCGGGTCCTTTCGTTTAGAATGTGGAGACAATGAAACTCACGTGCGGCGTCCTGGCCTTGCTGTTTTCGCTGACCGGATGCCGCCCGGCACGAGAAGCGGCCGCGGCGGCGGACTCCGGGCTCGAAAGGGAGATTGCCGGGATCCGCGCCATCGACAACCACGCCCACCCGGTCCGCGTAACCGGTTCCGGGGAGCAGCCCGATCGCGGTTTCGATGCGTTGCCCGTCGATAATATGGAGCCGTCTTCCGACCCGGTGAATCTCCGTCCCGGGGCTCCGGCCGCGCTCGACGCCGCGCGCGCTCTCTATGGCTCGATCGACCGCCAGGTGAAGCAGCGGCTGGCGAAGGAGAAAGGGCTGCAGTACCCGGCATGGGTGTTAGACCGGATGGGCGTCGAGACGATGCTCGCCAACCGCGTCGAGATGGGAAGCAGCATCCAGCCGCCTCGATTCCGCTGGGTCCCCTATGCCGACGCGTTGATGTTCCCGCTGGACACGGCGAACCTGGCGGCGCGCAACTCCGACCGCAAATCGTTTTTCGCGCTCGAAGAGAAATTGCTGGCGAGCTATCTGCAACCCGCCGGCCTTACCGCTGCGCCAGGGACCCTTGGCGAGTATCTCATTCGCGTCGTGACTCCGACGCTCGAGCGGCATAAGCAGGGCGGCGCGGTGGCGGAAAAATTCGAAGCGGCGTACCTGCGATCGCTTGCCTTCGACCATGTTGACCGGGCCGTAGCGGACCGCGCCTATGCCCAGCGGCGGGCCTTGGCGGAGTCCGATTACAAGCCGCTCGAGGACTTTCTCTTTCGCTACATCGCCTCCGAATGCGGGCGACTCGGCATGGCGGTGCATCTCCACACGGCCGCAGGCGCCGGCGGTTATTTCGATGTCGCCGGCGCCAACCCGCTACTCCTCGAGCCGGTGCTGAACGATCCCGCCCTGCGCAAGACGAACTTCGTGATGGTTCACGGTGGCTGGCCTTATACGCGCGAAATCGGCGCGCTGCTGACCAAGCCGAACGCTTATCTCGATTTTTCGCAACAGTCGCTATTGGTCACTCCCAGCACGCTCGCCGCGACGCTTCGTGAGTGGCTGAGCTTTGTCCCCGAGAAGGTAATGTTCGCGTCCGACGCTTACCCCTATTCCGACGAAATCGGCTGGGAGGAATCGGGCGTAATGGCGGCTGTCGCGGGCCGGAAGGCGCTGGCGATTGCCCTTACCGGCATGGTCCGCGACGGTGAGGTCACCCGGGCCCGGGCGTCCGTCCTGGCGAGAATGGTCCTCCGCGAAAACGCCAAGAAGCTGTACGGTCTTTAATCGCGCAGTGCGGATCCCTATTGCGCCGTCAGCGTATACGCTCCGCCCGAGGTGTAGTCACTCACCGGCTTCGCTATGACGTAATACGTCCCGGGCGCGAGCAGGCGATTGATCCGCGCGTTGGTTCCGCCGCCGCCGTCGTCGTCCTGATCGACGAGGTTCCCCTTGCTGTCGAGCAGGATGAGGTACGCGTCGAACGCGCTGGAATTCAGCCTGAGGTCGACGGGAGCGCTATTCGTCACCTGGATACGATAAACATCCGCGAACGTCGCATCGATGTACTGGCAGCTCGCGAAACTGGCTGTCCCGGAGACGCTCCCGCCGATCGGCAGGGTCGCCTTCGGGGCGCAGAAGGGCGGCCTGGGACCGAGGATCGACCGCACGTCCACTTCGTAGAGTCCGTTCACCGACGAACTCGATGAGGATCGCGCCGCCAGCCGGTACGTTCCGGCGCTCAGATACTGGATGATGAGCGGGTCGCCGAATCCGTAGCGGTTATCGTCGCTGCGCAGAAGTTTGCCCGATGCATCCGTGAGAGACAGGTATCCATCCACATCGCCCGAGGTCATGATCATGGCGACGGTCGCGTCCGCGGGCAGTGTGAACTGATACCAGTCCACAGGCCCTCCGTTGGCTCCGCGGCAACTTCCGGGGCCCAGCCTCTGCACGTAGCCGCCGTTGATATCCAGCGTCTGCGGGGCCCCGCACGCCGGGATCTCGTGGGCGGTGAACTTGCTCGTCACCTGGTAGAAGCCGGATCCGCCTCCCGTTGCCACTGTGTAAGCCCCAGCCGGCAAATCGACGGATAGCCGCGTCATCCCCAGACCCTGCAAATCCTGATTCATCAGCAACAGGTTGTCTTTGGTGTCGCGGATTGCCAGGATGGCCGCCAGGGATGGGTCCGACGTCAATACCAGGTCGAGCGTGCCGGGTTGCGGAAGCGACATGGTGTAGAGATTCGCCGGGCCGACCTCCGTCAGGCAGCCGGACGTGGAGAAATTCCCCGACTGCGTCCCGGAGGGGTCCGCCGCCGAGGTCGGGCAAGGCTGGGGCGCGCCGGGGGTGATCTGATAGCTGAGCTGATATGCGCCTCCGGAGGCCACCAAGCTAAACACTTCGACGGTATACGTGCCCGAGCGGAGTTGCATTCGGATATGCGCACCGCCGCCGGCGACGCTTCCCGCATCGCTGGCGATTGTGTTGCCGCCTTCGTCGAGCAAGTACAGGGTGGCGTCGAAGTCCCCGCTAACGGCGCCGATATCGGCCAGGCCGGCGTCGGGGACGGTCACCTGGTAGTAGTTGTAATACGCCAGATCGCCGCTGCCCGGGATCGTCGCCGTGCAACTGTCCGGCGTGATGACGCCGTTGTCGGCCCCGGACCCCGATACCGTCTTCGTGGCGCGGCAGGTTTCGCCATCGGCCGGCGCGAAAGACGTAGTGAGCTGGAACGTGCCGGTCTTATCATTGGTGGCCACGACGACTTCGTAGAGGGTATCCCCGTCGACAGTCGCAGTGACGCTCGTGTCACCGGCGGCGACCGCAGCACCATCGGGCGTCCGCACGAAGATCGACGGAGCGAAATCGGACGTCGCGATGTTAACGGTCAGGGTCCCCGCGCCGAACGTGCCCAACAGGTACCCTTCGTATAGGGCACCGTCCGGCAGCGCGCATCCAGTCGATCCCAACGCCCCGGTGACCGTTTGACTCAAGCCCAACGACGGGAAGGCGGAGCACAGCGTCCCCGGCTCCGGCGTGAACGATGTGCGCACCGAGTACCGCCCCCCTTGACCCGGGGCGCGCGCGTTCACCAGCAGCGTGTAACTGCCGGCCTCCACAGGCCCGCGGACGCTGGCGCCGGAATCGATCTTGGCGCCCGAACCGTCGCGCAGCACCAGCAGGAAATCCGCGGACGTTGTGAGATCGATCTGCATCTGCCCGCGGGTGGGGAGATCCAATCGGTACGCGGCATAGGCGGTGGCATCGGAGAGCTGACAACTCGAGTTGTCGAGACTGCCCGAAATCGTCCCCGCGGGCAGAATACGGTCAGGCGGGCACAATTGTGCCCGGAGAGTCGTAAGAGCAAACACCAGCAGGAATCCGAGGCGCATCTGAACCGTCAAACCCGCGCCGCGCCGGAATGTTACGCTACCCTCGTTCACATGATACCCTGTCCTTCGGAGCCCACTGCCGGATCAATATGTCGCTAACCCGCGAAAAATCCCAACTCATGAGCGCGTCGGAGATCGATCGGACGCTGGTTCGCCTCGCCCACGAGATTTTGGAGAAGACCAAAGACCTGGATCAGCTCGCATTCATCGGTATTCGCCGCCGCGGCGTCCCCATGGCCCAGCGGCTCGCCGCGAAGATAGACGCTCTGGAAGGCCGGAAAGTTCCCGTTGGCCTGCTCGACATCAACCTGTATCGGGACGACCTCAGCACGGTCGGCATTAAGCCTGTGGTCAGTTCCACCGAAATTCCTTTTTCCGTGGAGGGAAAAGACATCATCCTGATGGACGATGTGTTGTACACCGGGCGCACCATTCGCGCCGCCCTCGACGCTTTGTTCGATCACGGCCGCCCGGCGCGCGTGCAGTTGCTCGTGTTGATCGACCGCGGACACCGCGAACTGCCGATTGAAGCCAAGTTTGTGGGCCGCGTCGTGCAGACCACCGATATCGAGATCATCGAAGTGAAATTCCAGGAAGTGGACAATATGGAAAAGGTCCTCCTGGTCGAACGCGCCGCCAGCGAAAGCGCGTAGCGCTCCCGCTTTTGGGAGTAGATCGCCGATGCCGACCTTCTATGCCCTCCGGACTGCTCGGAATTGAAGAGCTGGACCGCGCCGAGATCGAAGCTATCCTGGCGCGGGCGAAGGATTTTCAGCCTTTGCAGAGCCAGTCATTGAAGAAACTGGACACGCTTCGCGGAAAGATGATTGTGAACCTCTTCTACGAAGCGTCCACCCGCACCCGCACCAGCTTCGAAATCGCCGCCAAGCGCATGGGCGCCGACGCCGTCTCCATTACGGCGTCCGGCTCCAGCGTGTCGAAGGGCGAATCGCTGGTCGACACCCTCAACACGCTGGCCGCGATGCGCCCGGACGCGATCGTGATGCGTCATGCCGCGTCCGGCGCGCCGCACTTCCTGGCGCGGCATCTGCCAACTCCCATCATCAATGCCGGCGACGGGACGCACGAGCATCCGACGCAGGCCCTGCTCGACGCGCGCACCATCCTCGATCGCCGCCCCGTGCTCGAAGGGCTTCGCGTCGCGATCATCGGCGATATCGCCCACAGCCGCGTGGCGCGGTCCAACGTGCATCTGCTGTCGAAGTTCGGCGCCGAAATCGTCCTCTGCGGGCCGGCATCGCTTCTGCCCGTCGAACTCCAGCAGTTGGCGCCGGGTGTCCGGCTCACCACCGATATCCGCGACGCCATTCGCGACGCCGACGTCATCATGATGTTGCGCGTTCAACTGGAGCGGCAGCACGAAGCGGCCTTCCCGGCCAGCGAGTACTTCCGCTTTTACGGGCTGCGGCTGGAGCATCTCGATCTGGCGCGGCCGGACGCCATCGTCATGCACCCCGGACCCATCAACCGCGGCCGCGAACTGTCCTCCGAAGTGGCCGACTTCCAGCGCTCCGTCATCTTGAACCAGGTGGAAAACGGCATCGCCGTGCGCATGGCGGTCCTCGAAAAGGTGATTGGATAATCATGCCGATCGTGATCAAGAACGGCCGCGTGATCGACCCGGCCTCCCGGACCGACCGTATCGCCGACGTGCTGATTGTGGACGGCCGCATAGCAGGTGTTGCCCCCGACCTGTCCTCGCCGAAGGCCGAGGTGTTCGACGCCGGCGGAATGATCGTGGCGCCCGGGTTCATCGACATGCACGTGCATCTGCGCGAGCCCGGTTTCGAGCACGCCGAGACCATCGAAAGCGGTTCCCGCGCGGCTGCCGCCGGCGGTTTCACGTCGGTTTGCTGCATGCCGAACACGAAACCGGTGAACGACAGCGCCATGGTGACGAGCTATATCGTGGAGCAGGCGCGCAAGCGGGCGGCTGTCAATGTCTTTCCCATCGGCGCCATCACCAAAGGGAGCGCGGGCGAGGAGTTGTCGGCGATCGGCGCGATGAAATCGGCAGGCGCGGTCGCGATCTCCGACGACGGTCTGCCCGTGATGAACGCGCGTGTCATGCGGCGCGCCATGGAGTTCGCCAAGTCCTACGGACTGCCGATTATCCAGCATTGCGAGGACCTGAATCTAAGCGCCGGCGGCGACATGCATGAAGGAGCGCAATCGGTTCGCTGGGGACTGCGCGGCATTCCGGCGGCGTCGGAAGACGTGATGGTGGCGCGGGACCTGTTGCTCGCCGAATTGACGGGCGCCCGTTATCACGTGGCTCACATCTCGACGCGCCACGCCGTCGGCATGGTCGAATACGCGCGCCAAGCGGGACTGCCGGTGACCTGCGAGACCACGCCGCATCATTTCGCGCTGTGCGATGCCCGAATGGCGCCCTACGACAGCAATTACAAGATGCGCCCGCCGCTTCGCGGCGAGTGCGATCGGGCCGCTGTGATCGAAGGTCTCGCGCGCGGCGCCATCAGCGCCATTGCGACCGATCACGCGCCCCATCCGGGCAGCGAGAAGATGCAGGAATTCGAGCGCTGCCCCTTCGGGATTATCGGACTGGAGACGGCTATCGGTCTGGCACTCGAAGACCTCGTTCATTCCGGAAAGATCTCGCTCAGCCGGATGGTCGAGTTGTTCACTACCGGCCCCGATTCGGTGATGGGGCTCGGCCGCGGGACGCTGGCGACTGGCGCGCCGGGCGACGTGACCGTCTTCAGCACCGACGTCGAATGGACGTACGACGTGAACCAGTCCGCATCCCGCAGCCGCAACTCCCCGTTCGACGGCAAGACCTTCCGCGGCGGCCCTATGGCAACCATCGTCAGCGGGGAGTTGGCTTGGAAACGGTAGCTTACTTCGCCACGTTCACGAACACACCGCCCGGCGATGTGTAGCCGCCCACGGCAACGGTCAAAGCGTTGTCTCCGTCCGGCGCGGCCGCCGGCACGGTCACGTTCAACTGATACAGTCCCGTTGCGGTCAACCCGCCAAAGCTCACCGTCGCGGGGAGGCCGCCGATGAGCACGGTGGCGGGCGCGGCGAGCGGCGCCGCATCTGTCACCACCTGCCCATTCACGATCGCAGGGGTTGTATTGCCGAGCCCCGTTGCGAATAGCGCGATCGTTTCGCCGGGCTTCGCGGGCGTGCTGTTATTGGCGACGAGGGTTGTCGGTCCGACCACCGTTCCATTGCCGTGGACGCCGACGCCGTATTTCCCGCCCAAGAGGAAAAACGCCGGCCCGAATGGGCTCGTCGGAACCGACATGGTTGCGCTCGTCAGCCCATTGTCGCTGACCACAATCTGGGCCGGCGCGCCCACGGCCATGTTGGCCGGCGTCAGAATGTTGATCTGCCGCGGGCTCACGAAGTACACGAACGCGGGCTGACCATTGACAGACACGCTGACATTGTCGAGAGCCGTCGGCAAGTTCGAGCCGGTGAAGTCCGAAGCTCTCCAACTTCGGGTGGAGGGCGCGAGGCTGCCGCCGATGATGCTGACAAAGGTGTTCGGCGCAATCCCGGCGCCCGCGATTGCCGCGTTCACCACGTTCGAGGTGATGATCGGATTGGCGACGATGATGCCGAAGAGGCCATGACGCTGTTGCTGGGGCCCTGCCGTGAAGTAAAGCGAATTCAAGTCGCCGCCGTTGCCTCCATTGCCGAATTGCAGGCCCCACAGGCCATCGATCTGGAGGTTCTTCCCGTTCTGGTCCTGCAAGGTTCCCAACGAGGCGCCGGTGTTCACGTCGAAGGCGCTAATAAGCCCGTCCCCGAAATTCCCCACGAGGAGTGCGCCGCCGAACTTGCCGAAGCCCGCGGGAGCGATTTGCACGCCCCAGGGCGAGTTCAGCGTGCCTTTTTCGGCGAGGTGCTGCAGCAGCTTGCCATTGGTGTCGTACACATCGACATAGCCATTACCCACGCCCGGCGCATCGAACACCTTGGTGGCGCCTTGCTTGGCGTAGGTCACATACATCTTCCCATTGAGGTTCTGAATGTTAAAGGGCGCGAATCCGGCTGGAATCGTCGGATCTGTGAATGCCCCGGCGGCGAGCGTCACGGGCTTCCAATTGGCATCGAAGACGTCGATCGCGCCGGTCTTGAAGTTCGCGGCGTACAACTGCGGCGCCGGCGTCGCGACGATCGCGAGGCCCTTATACACGGCCCCGGTCGCGGAGTTGTCGACGCCCATCTGCGCATTCAACGGGTCCACGGCGCTCGCCCAACCCGAGATTGTGCCGCCCTCAGTCGCAAAAATGAAGCTTGGGGCTCTCCCCGGCGCAGGGCCAACCAGGAAGCCGGTCGTGCTGTTGACGACGATGCCCGTGCAGACCGTATTGCCGCCCGTTCCCGACGGTGGGAGCTGCGCCTTGGTGGCGGAAATCGAGAAGGCCGCCGCGCTGGCGGTGTAGACCGTTGAAAGACCCGTGCCGCCATCGCAAATCCAGAAAGGGCTGGCGGCGGAAATGGCGATTCCCCACCCGTTCACCAGGTTCGGGTCGGTAAAATCCGCGGTCCCAGGGGTGTCGGCAATCAGGTTGCGCACCAGGTATCCTGTCGCGCCAGGCAGGAGATGGGGCGTGAGGCTCAAAAGCACGGCACAGACAGCAGTGTTTTTCATAGCATCACATTACAGGAGAAGCCGCGCGGCGGAAATATCCCGGCGCGGAATTTACACTTGCGGCCACTATAATGAGAGTATGTTCTTTCGCCGTGAGCGCCCGAAGACCCCGACCTTCGCCGAACGTCTCGACGCCCTCCGCCGCGCCGGTTTCGAGGTGGCCTCGCTCCCCGTTGGGATAGTCCGGGTCAGCCGCGGCGGCACGGCAGTCGAGTTGCGGGAAGAGAACGGAATCGTACGTCCGGTGTCTCCCGCCGGCGTCCTGATTGGCGAGGAAATCGGCGCCCTGGTCGACGGCGGTTTCCAGAAGTTTTTCCGCAGTCCTTCGGGGAAGAAGAGGCCCGCCCTTGCCGACGATCTGAAGGCCCTGCACGCCTTTGAAGAAGATGTCGCCGAGGCCTTGGGAAAGGAAAGTTACTACAACCAGTCGCTCGGCACGGTCTCCACTTTTTATCTCTATGACCGCGTAAAGGACCGCGACCGAGGAGTTCCCAAGCGCGCCTGGGAGTGATCTCACCCGCTAGCGCGCGAATCGGCCGACAAATCCACCTCCCGACCGCAGATTGACGTACATCGGCTCAGTTGCCGTCACAGTCACGTTTTCGATGTTCATCGCGGCGGCTTCCCCGGTGTCGCGAAGCAGCGTCGCGCGATAATTGCCCTTCAGGAATCCGAGGTCCAGCCTCATGGTCTTCGCCTCCGTCCCATTGACCGCCGCCACGAACCACACCTCGCCCCGGCGGCGTGCCAGCACTGCAACGTCGCCGATTTCCGACGGGGGCAGCACGATCGTCTCGTCCCACACGCTGGGAATGCTTTTCACGACCTCGGCGGCGGGATTTGCGAGCAGATTCGCCGGGTGCGCCGCGTAGCAAAGGAGCGGCGCCTGCAAGATGACGGCGTTTGCCACCTGGTGCGGCCACGTGGTGTCGCGCATCCGGCGTCCGAAATGCGTCGGTGTGAAGTCGGCCAACCCGGCGAGCATCCGTGTGAACGGTAGAGTCGCATCGTGCTGCGACCAGGGCTGATTCGAGTTTTCCATTCCCCGAATCCCTTCGTGTCCCAATAGATTCGGCCACGTTCGCTCGATTCCGGTCGGCTTGTTGGCCCCATGGAAATCGAGAATCAATTGCCGCTCCGCCGCGGCGCGCAGTAATCTCTCGTACAGATCCACGACTTCTTTGTTCTCGTGATCGAAGAAGTCGATCTTCGCTCCGGCTACCCCCGTGCGCTTGCACAGGTCGAAAAAGTCGCGCATCTTCTGTGGATCCTGAATCGATTTGCGGCTGGTCCAGATGAGGATCTTCACGCCCAGCCCACGGGAATAGTCGGCCAGTTCCTTCACCTGCGCTTCGAGCCACCGCGACCAGAAGCCCTCCAGCACGTTGTATTCAAACCCCAATTGGTGGGCCAGACGGGCGTACACCTTCATGCCTTCGAGGGTGTTATCGCCGCCGTCCAGGTAGCTCCAAAGCGCGCGACCGGGCTTTACCCAGTCGGTCTTGATGCCGGCCGGAAATAATTTGGGGTCAGGCGGCGGCGCGACGTTATGCACGATGTCCGCATTCACGAGCGCGTTCAGATCGGCGCCGGCCATCACGATGCGCCAGGGAGTTGTGATGGCCCCGGCGATGGATGCCGGCTGCGCCATCCGCTCGACGTCCTCTTTATAACGCAGCCGGAAGGGCCACGAGGCGGGGACTGCGTGTCCAAGTCGCGCATCGAAACCGCCGGAGCCGTCGTACTGAAGGGCCATGCCGCTGTACTGGAGAAGGGCCCCCTCCGTAATGGCGCCGTAGCCGGCATTGGCCGGGAGCTTGAACGTGACCGGTGGGGCGGCCCATTGCCCAGGCGGCAGCGCGGCGATGTTCTTGCGCGCGTGCGCTCCTTCATAATGGTCGTTCAAATCGTGATACCAGACCGTCGTGCCCGCCGGCAGGCGGAAGCTGGTGGCTTCGTCGGGCACCCGATTCCCCTGTCCGGGCACGAGATGCCGGAACGCGATGCCGTCGTTCGACGCCCGAATCTCGAGGGTGTAGGGGGTCCGCGATTTGAGATGCGTGAGCGCGACTCTCACGCCGTTGGCGCGGTTCACCGCAGTCGCATGGGGGCCGTACCAGGGGTAGCTTTCATCGACGTCGTACCGCTCGGGGTTCCCCGCCGAGACTCCCTCGGCGAGGCTCAAGCGATCGACAACAATTCCGATCGGCGACATCTCGATGGCCGGCTTGCCGCCGAAAGTCACGGAATATTCCAAACGGCCTTTTTCCTTCCAGAAGAGTTGGAACTGCACGCGGCCATCGGGACTGGCCACCGTCACATCCGCTGCCACAAGCGGCAGACTGAGCAGAAACACCGCGAGTCTCACGGCTATAGTTTAATTAATGGCGGAACCGGAAGCAGCCGTCTGCATCCTGCATGCGCGCAAACCCGCGGAGTCGATCCTGCTCATTCGACGCGCCGAGCGGGAAGGCGATTCCTGGTCGGGCCAGTGGTCGCTCCCCGGCGGGCGGCGCGACGCCGCCGATCCCGATCTTCTGCACACCGGGTTGCGCGAACTCGCGGAGGAGGTCGGCATTCGACTCAATCGAGACCACCTCGAGACCGCGCTGCCCAACCGCTTCGCGCGCCGGCGCGTCGGACGATACCTGTTGGTAGCGCCATTCGTATTTCGCGTCGACAGCGAACTGGCGACCATTCTCGACCCGCTCGAGGCCGCGCACGCGTCGTGGATTCCTCTCGACTATCTGCGCGACCTGAGTAGTCACCGTCTGCGGCCTGTGCCGGGTGTTCCTCCGGAGATGCTCTTTCCGGCCGTGGAACTGGAGGGCGCGCCGTTGTGGGGCTTCACATACCGCCTGGTATCCGACTGGCTGGGACTGACGGCCTCAGGCACACCCGCCGAGTCCGTTCTGCAATTTCTGTTGGAACGAGGCTTGGTTCTCACGAAGGGGTGGCATGAGCGGATCGCGGAAGTGCGCGGGACGATTCCCGTAGATGACGTGCTCGACCGATTCTGTGAGCCCGGTTCGCACGCCCTCGCGATCAACCGTCTCGAGGCTCATCCCGAGTTCGTGCGGCTGCTCGGTCCGGAGTTCGAGGAATACCTGATCCGGGCCGTGTGAAAGGACCAACCCCTATACCACCAGCATGCAGTCTCCATAAGAATAGAATCGGTATCGCTGCTCGACCGCGTGGCGGTAAGCGGCGAGTGTCAAGTCCGTTCCCGTGAAGGCGCAGATGAGGAGCAGCAGGCTGGTGCGCGGCAGGTGGAAATTGGTGAGGAGGGCGCCGATGCGGCGGAATTCGAATCCTGGATAGATGAAAATATCGGTTTCCCCGCGGGATTCGCCCGATCGCTCGGCGCTCTCGATCGTCCGAACGCTGGTGGTCCCGACCGCCACAACGCGGCGCGCGGCCCGAATCCGCGCCGCATCCTCCGGTGTGATGGCATACCGCTCGGCGTGCAAATGGCCGTCCTCGACGCGCTCCGCATGCAGCGGCTGGAACGTTCCGAGCCCGATATGCAGCGTCACATACGCCACGTCGGCGCCGCGCGCGCGGCAGGCATCGAGGATCTCGCCGGTGAAGTGCAATCCCGCCGTCGGCGCAGCAACCGACCCTTTCTCTCTCGCGAAGATGGTCTGGTAGCGCTCCCGGTCCGCGGTTTCGTCGGCGCGCTTGATATAAGGCGGCAGCGGGACATGACCGATCCTCTCGAACGCTTCGAACAGGTCCGAAGCGCCGGAAAACCGCACGGTGCGCTCTCCGAATTCGCCGCGCGCGACGATCTCGGCCTCGAGTCCTTCCGGGAAGCCGATCCGCTCTCCCACCCGCATCTTGCGGCCCGGCCGGACCAGGGCATCCCAATCGCGCCCATCCGCGGAAACCGGGCGCAGGAGGAACACCTCGACTGCGCCGCTCAGATACTCGGCGCGCTTGGGATTATTTCTGCCGATGGGAAGTGAGCGCACTCCTTTGCGATGCCCGAAGAGCCGCGCCGGAAAGACACGCGAGTCGTTCAGAACAAGGCAGTCGCCCGTACGGAGATACGAGGGGAGGTCGCGAAAGCTCCGATCCTCCCATCGTTCCTCATCACGATGGACGACAAGCATGCGCGAGGCGGCGCGGTCCGTGAGGGCCTGTTGAGCGATCAGGTCGTCTGGCAGGTGATAATCGAACGCGGCGAGATCCACGCTCAGAAAACCTGGAAGCAGAAGACCTGGTTCGAGCCTTCCGGGCTCAGGGAATACTCTCCGGGTTCGAGGCTGTCGCCGACCTCGATGCGGTACAGGTCCTTATCGAGCCGACTGACCTCGATGCGGATCGGTTTTGGTTGTTTCTTGGCGCCGAAGAGGATCTCGCGATGGCCGCCTTTGACGTCGAGCTTATACAGCCCGAACTTCTCGGGCGAGATCTTGTCGGACTTGAAGATGAAGATGGGCGACGCCAGCGGAGTTTTCGCGGACGAAGCGGCGCCGGCGATGACGTAAAGCGTGTCATTTTTCTGCTTCTCCTCTTTGGCTTGGCCGGACTCGACGGGAAGCAGGTCGGAGGCGTGTTTGAGGTACGGGAGGTCCGCCTTCTCGGGGCGCGGGCCGTCGTACTTCTGCGCGGAAGCCGCCAACACGGCGGCAAACAGCAGCGGGACGATTCGGCGGAGCATAGCTGAAATTATCGTACACCGCGGGCAACGCGCCCGCCGTATCCGCCGCGGCGGTACTTCCATACCACGGATAGCACGTCCAGGCCGTACTTGATCGGATTCAGGTGCGACTTCTCCCCGGCATAGATGGTCGGAATCGCGATTTCGGCAATGCGAAGACCGTTCACATGCGCGAGCACCAGCATCTCCAGATCGAAATCGAAGGTTGCCGAGAGGTTCTCGAAATCGATCGTTTCCAGCGCCTTGCGGGAGTAGAGCATGTACCCGCTGTGGTACTCCGCCAGGTTCATGCCGAATGCCCGGTTCTCGATGAATGTGAGCGCCTTGTTGCCGATGAATTTATACATCGGCATGCCGCCGCGGAGCGCGCCCCCGTCCAGCATGCGGGAGCCCTGCACCATGTCCGCCGTGTCTTCGTCGAAGGGCCGGAGCAGATCCGGAATCTTTTCCGGCGAGTATTGGCCATCGGAGTGCAGCAGGACGCCGACGTCCGCGCCTTCCCGCAAAGCGTACCGAAGGAGCGTCTTTTCGGCCTCGCCATAGCCCCGATTGACTTCATGCGTCAGCGCTACCACGTCCGGAAACTGCGCCTTCACGCGCTCGACGGCAAGGGCGGTGTCATCCTTGCTGCCATCATTCACGATGACATACCGGCGGATTCGCGCCCGCGCTTCCGCGGGAATCCGTGAGAAGACTTGTTCCAGCGTCGCTCCGGCGTTATATGCCGGCATGAGCACGAAGACGTTCTCACGCATTGGCGGACGTCGGGGACTTGCGGTAGTCGAGGATGTGATAACGCATGGTGGCCTCAATCGTGTCGCGCAGGCTCCATACCGGCTCCCATCCCAGCAGCGTGCGCGCCTTCGTGATATCCGGGATGCGGCGGTCGGAGTCATCGTACCCTTCGCCGTAGAACTCTTCTCCGCTGACGCTCACGATCTCCGAGAGCGGCACGGCCGGATCGCGGAAATTCGCCGCGTAGATATCGCGCATGGTTTCGGCCATCTGGCGAATCGAAAGCTCGTTGTAGGGCGAACCGATGTTGAAGATCTGGCGGTCGCACACTCCGCCGGGGTTCTCGACGATGCGGTAGGCGCATTCCACGGCGTCGTCGATGTAGGTGTAGCAGCGGCGATTGACTCCGCCATTGACGAGCTTCATCGGTCCGCCGGTGAGCAGCGCGTCCATGAAGAAAGAGAACACGCGAGGGATTCCGGCCTTTTGCTGCGGCAGAAAATCGATTTTCGGGCCGATGAAATTGAACGGACGAATGATCGTGTAATTGAACCCCTGCTCCAGGCCATAGGCGTGCAGGACCCGCTCCAGCAACTGTTTCGCGCAGGAGTAAATCCAGCGATGCTTCGCTACCGGTCCGAGGATGTATTCGGATCCGTCCTCGGTAAAGGTGGCGTGGATGGGGTCTTCGGGATCGGCTACGGCGGCGTGCTTCAACGTCGCGGCTGTGCGGCCGTATACCTCGCACGTCGAGAACTGAACAAGCCGCTTGCCGCGTCTCACGCAGGCTTCGGCAATTTTGAGGTTTTCGGTGAAATTGAGGCGGAAGACCTCCAGGGGTATGCGCAGGTAGAGCCCCGGGTTGGCATAGGCGATAAGGTCGATGACCAGGTCGGCGTCCTGGATGAGCGCGTCCAGGTCGAGGGACAGATCGCGAATGTCCTTCTTCAGGAAGGTGAGGTTCGGATGCTCGAGATGCTCCGTAACCTTCTCGCAATCGATGTCGACAGCGGTCACGAGATGGCCTTCCTTCAGCAGCCGGCTCGTCAGATGGGAACCAATAAAGCCCGCCGCTCCCAGGGTCAGTATCTTCATTCTTCCGTAGCTCCAGTCTCCAGGCAGGTGTTACCCTGACTTGGTATCGATTTCCGCCATTATGGCATCCCTCGCCGGATTTAGCATCCCGTCGGTGAATCCAGAAATCGGGCTGACGATCGGGCTTGTCCTGCTGGCGCTGCTGGCCGGGCGGCGCGCCGTCCGATGGCTCGGCTGGTGGGAGCGTCCATTGACCCGATTGGCGCTTCGACCACGGTGGGCCATCGGCGTGGCGGCGATGGCTCCGCTCGCAGTGCGAGCATTGCTGCTACCTCTGTATCCCGCGCCGGAGCCGCACCATCACGACGAGTTCAGTTTCCTGCTGGCGGCGGATGCGCTGCTCCACGGACGAGTGGCGAATCCCCCTCACCCGTTTTGGGTGCACTTCGAGAGCATTCACATTTTGACGAGGCCGATGTATGTGAGCGCGTTTCCGCTCGCGCCAGCCATTGCCATGGCTGCGGGAAAGGCGCTGCTCGGCCACGCATGGGCAGGTGTCTGGCTGAGCGGCGGCCTGATGTGCGGAGCGATCTGCTGGATGCTGCAAGGCTGGCTGCCTTCGCGGTGGGCGCTGCTCGGAGCATTGCTCGCAGGGCTGCGATTCGCGGTTGCGAGCTACTGGATGAACACCTACTGGGGCGGCTTCGTGGCGGCGGCCGGCGGCGCGCTGGCCCTCGGAGCGCTGGGGCGGATGAGGCGCTCGCCCCGTCCGGTCCATGGTGTTGTTATGGGCATTGGATTCGCGATCCTCGCCAACAGCCGCCCGGTCGAAGGAGCGGTCTTCGCCGCTGCCGTCACGGCGATCTGGATAGCCGGACGTCCGGGATGGCGCGCCGTGTTGCCAGCGGTGGTTGTGCTGGGCGTGACGGGCGCGGGCATGGCCTACTACTTTGCACGGGTAACGGGCAAGCCGTGGCTGCCGCCTTACGTCTACTATCGCGAGACGCGCACCATTGCGCCTCATTTCATCTGGCAGAAGCTCCGCCCGCAACCCGTCGAATACAGCAACGCCGAGATGGCGGCGTTCTACCGGCAATGGGAGATCGCTTCCTACCTCACGGCGCGGCAGTTGCCCGCCGATCTCTTTCGCAAAACCACGGCCTACTGGCGGTTCTACCTGAGCCCCCTCCTCACGCTGCCGCTTTTGGCCTTGCAGGGGGTCTGGCGATCCCGAGGAATGCGGCCACTGCTGCTGATCGCAGCGATCTTTCCGGTGGCGCTGATCGGCCAGGTTTGGCACAACGCGCACTATGCCGCGCCGGCGACCGGTCTCGTCCTCCTGATCGTCATGCTGTCGCTGCGCTATGTGCGCCAGTGGCGATGGAGAGGTCGCCGGGCGGGACTGGTGTTGACGCGAGCGCTGCCTCTGGCGTGCAGCGCGATGCTGCTGATCCAGATCGCCGCGGGTCCGCTACCGCACCGCACGGCGCAGGTGGGCTGGCGTTGGCCGGAACGCGAGGGCCTGGACCGCGCGCGGATTCTACGGCAACTGGAAAGCTTTCCCGGAAACCACCTCGTCATGGTGCGGTATGGGCCGACCCACGTGCCCGGCGATGAATGGGTGTACAACGCCGCCGAGATCGATCGCGCGCGGGTGGTCTGGGCCCGTGAACTCGATCCACAAAGCAACGAGCGCCTGATCCGCTACTTCGCGGGCCGTCAAGTCTGGCTGGCCGAACCGGAGCCGCCGCCCGCGCGTCTGACTCGCTATGCCGACGCTCCCTTCCGTCCAATGCCGTTCGTGCCACTGGGGGCGCCGGGAATCGATATTCTGCAATCGCCGGAGGACATCCGCCGGCGGATGTTGGAGATAGTCGGGTCCGCGCCCCGGTCCTGCTACCAATGGAGTTTTGTGTTCATGCGCGTCACCGGCATCGAAAGTCCGCCGGTTACAGAGGGATGTTACGGCGCCGACCGCACGACTGAGGTTACTCTGGATCGATGGATGGATTGGGCCAAGGCACAGCGATGATGCGCCGGACGTCCTTCGCCTGCATCTTCCTGGCATGGTTCCTGTATTTCACGTGGGACGGCCTGTATGCGCCGTTCGGCGCGGACGACATGATGAACATCGTGGCGTACTGGCGGCAGAGTCCCTGGCTCCTGCTCTACTCCCCGCTACTCCTCTGGCGCGACTTCTACCGGCCGATGGGAGGTTTCTTCTACAGGCCGATTTACATGAGGTTCGGTCTGAATCCCTTGCCGTTTCATGCGGTTCTGCTGGCGCTCCTGTTGGTGAATGCCGGCCTCATCTATCGTCTGGCGCGCTTGTTGGGGGCGACACGCCTGGCCTCATGGCTCGCGTCGATGGTGGCCGCTTATCACGCGGGTCTCGAGAACCTGTATTGGGAGACCGCGCATGTGTATGACGTGCTTTGCTCGGTTTTTTTGTGCGGATCGCTGATCTGCTATGCGCGCGCGCGCGGCGCCGGCCGCCGCCTGAACGGCGTGGAGACAGCCACATTTTTCGCGCTGGCTCTCTGCGCCCTCAATTCGAAGGAGATGTCGCTGATGCTGCCGGCCATGCTGGCCGCGTATGAGGTCGTCTACCATCCGGCTGGGCGATCGTGGCGCATCCCGCTGGCGACTGGCTTGCTGAGCGCCGTTTTAGTGGGCGGACGGCTCCTTCGCGGCCTGGCGCACCAGCCAGGATACGCGGTTGCGCCATCCTGGACCCGTCTCCTCGAATTTCAGCAGAGGGCGTGGCGAGACCTCCTTCTACTGGACCACGACATCAGAGTTGTCAGCGTAGGTGTGGCATGGCTTGTTCTTACGTACCTCGCCTTTCGCCGCGATCGCCCCATCCTGCGTTTCTGCTGGCTCTTTCTCGTGATATCCCCGCTGCCTGTCGAGTTTCTCGAAGGGAGAGGACAGGCAGTCCTTGCCGTGCCCCTCATCGGCGCTGCGATTTTCGTGTCGGTAATATTCGCAGATGCGGCGGCGGCTCTCGCCGACGGGCTACGGACCGAGCCGCTGTTCGGCTGGTTCGGCCGGAACGGAAGGCTGGCGATCATCGTCGCTGCGGGTCTCTTCGTGTTCGGGGTCCGCAATCGCGACGTGAAAGCGGCCGGAGCGAGCTGGCCGATTGAGAACGGACGTCTCACCGCGGCGGTGATCGAGCAGTTTCGCGCGCTCAAGCCGCACATTCGCCCGCATAGCACCGTGGTTTTTCTAAACGACCCTTTCTCGGGGTTCGATATGGCGTTTATCGCCGAGTTGTGGTTCCGCGACCGCACGCTCAAAATCCGCCTTTTCCGGATTACCCCGCTCACTGACGCCGAACTGGCGCGCGCGGATTACGTCTTCGATTACCGCGACGGCCGGTTGCTCCTCCTGCGGTCTCCGGACCTGTCGTGATTTTGGCGGCGAGACTAGCCCGCGTAGAAGCTGAGCGCGTTGTCGCCCTGCCGCACGGTCCGCGTCCGCCGCAGCGCGCCCTGTTGTTCCGGGAGGGCCAACCGCACCGAATGCTGGACGACAGTCAGGGGCGGAGGCGCCTCCGCGAGCTGCTCGAATACCGCCCTGTATTCGCGCTCCAACTCGTACGGAGGGTCGAGAAATACGATATTCGCCTGTTGCCGGGCGACGGTCAACGCCACGGGGCCGGGAACCACTGTAGCGCGCCGTTCCACCGCTAAACCCGCGACGTTCTCACGGATCACTTCGATCGCGGCCCGGTTTTTTTCCAGAAACCACACGTGCAACGCGCCGCGGCTCAGCGCTTCCAGACCGACGGCGCCTGTGCCGGCGTACGCGTCGACGAAGGTCGCCCCCGCGATCCGGGCCTGCAGAATGTCGAACAGGGTTTCGCGGAGCCGGTCCGGCGTAGGGCGCGTCGCCGCCCCGGGGAGACTCTTCAGACGGCGCGACCGGAACTCTCCCGCGATAATCCGCATCAGCCCACCGTCACCAGGCCGTAGCGCCTCTGCCAATGATCGCGAATGTAAGCCACGGCGGCGCGCAGATCTTCCTCGGAGGGCGGCTTGGCAATGAAATCCACGGCTTCGCGCCGTGCGATCTCCAGGAGATCGCCGTCACGCAGGAGGTTGGCCATGCGCAGCGCCGGGAGGCCGGATTGCCTGGTGCCGAAGAATTCGCCGGGACCGCGCAGCTTGAGATCCATCTCCGAAATGTAGAACCCGTCGGTCGATTCCACCAGCGTGCGGATCCGTTCACGCGCCGTGTCGTTCATCTTCTCCGTCACCAGGATGCAATAGCTCTGCGCGGCGCCGCGTCCGACCCGCCCGCGAAGCTGGTGCAACTGGGCGAGCCCGAACCGCTCCGCCTGCTCCACGATCATCAGTGTGGCGTTCGGCACGTCGACGCCGACTTCGATCACTGTGGTCGAAACCAGGATCTTAATGTGCCCTTCTTTGAAGCGCTGCATCACCGCTTCCTTTTCATCCGCGCCGAGCCGGCCGTGCATCAGGCCGACCGCAATGCCGGGGAAAACCTCGCGCGACAAGTGCTCGTACATCTGTTGGGCCGCTTTCATCGCTTGCGTCTCCGACTCTTCGATCACCGGGTACACGACATACGCCTGCCGGCCCTCCTCGATCTGTTTCTTCATGAAGCTGTATGCCTGCTCGATGCGGTCGTCCGTGTAATGCTTGGTGAGAATCTTCTTGCGGCCGGGAGGCAACTCGTCAATCACCGAGACGTCGAGATCGCCGTACAGCGTCAAGGCAAGCGTGCGCGGGATGGGAGTGGCGGTCATCACCAGGACGTCGGGATGTACGCCTTTTTGAGCCAGCCCGAGACGTTGCAGGACGCCGAAGCGGTGCTGCTCGTCGATGATCGCGAGGCCGAGGTTCTTGAATTCGACGTCTTTCTCCAGGATCGCGTGCGTGCCCACCACCACGTGCACGAGGCCCTCGGCGACGAACTTCTTGAGCTGCGTCTTCTCGCGGCTGGAGAAGGACCCGGTCAGCAGCACGGTGACGTAACCGAGTTTGTCCAGGATTTGTTTGAAGTAGACCCCGTGCTGGCCGGCGAGGATCTCGGTGGGCGCGAGGACCGCGACCTGGTAGCCGTTTTCGATTGCGATCACCGCCGCCTCGGCGGCCACGATCGTCTTGCCGCTGCCGACATCGCCCTGCAGCAGACGGTTCATCGGGCGCGGCTCTTTCATGTCGTCGGCGATCTCTTTGATGACCCGCTTCTGGGCTTCGGTGGGTTTGAAGGGCAGCATCGCCTTGACCCGCTCGCGCACGCGATCATTGATCTCGAACGCGACGCCGGGGAGCGTGCGCGCCCTGGCTCGCTTGAGCGCGACCCCGCATTCCAGCCAGAAGAACTCCTCGAAAATGAGGCGCTGCTGTTGGATGGAACGAAAGTTGTTGAGCAGGCGGAGATCGGAGTCGGGCGGCGGAAAGTGCGTATTGCGGAGGGCGGTGTCGCGGTCGGGATATCGCAAACGCTGACGGATGAACGCGGGTAGATAATCTGGCTCCGGACCGGCCTGTTGCAGAATTCGATGCGTCAGCGTGCGAAGAACGCGGGTGGTGAGCTTGCCGGCGGCTTCATAGATGGGCACAATGCGGCCGGTATGCAGCGAGGCTTCTCCGTCGTCGTCATCGCCGGTGAGGATCTCGAACTCGGGATGGAGCATCGTGAGCTCGCCAGCATAACTGTCGAATTCGACCTTTCCGAAAAGAGCGAGTTTCATCCCCTCGGCGAGGACGTTGGCCAGGTAGCCCCCATGGAACCACTTGCCGGCCAGGATGGCGCGCGACGAATCGCTGAAGCGGGCTTCGAACAGGCCGAGATTGCGCCGCTTGAAGCCGGAGAGTTTGGCGGCACGAACCTCGGCGATGACCGTCGCCATCTCGCCGGGAGCGAGTTGCGAGATGGTTTTCAGGTTGCTGCGGTCTTCGTATCGGAAAGGGACGTAAGCCAGCAGGTCCCCGACCGTTACCAGACCCTTCGCCTCCAGCATCGCGGCGCGCGCGGGGCCGATGCCCTTGACGTAGGTGAGGGAGGTGGAGAGGTCCATCGCGGGGCAGAGACTAAATTCCCAGTGTATCGGTTGCGGCCGGAAAAGCCAAAAGCGGCGGCGCCACCGCGGGTTACAATGCCCTCGTGAGGTTCTTCCTGCTTTTCCTGGCGGTCTCGGCCTGCGTCCCGGCGGCCGACATTCGCGTAGGCATTATCGGGACCGATACGTCGCACGTCCCGGCGTTCACCAAGTTGCTGAATGGCGATCCGTCGGACGCCGGGCACATTGCGGGGGCGCGGGTGGTTGCGGCTTTCAAAGGGGGTAGCCCGGACCTACCCGAGAGCGCCAACCGCGTCGAAGGTTTCGCGAACGACATCCACACAAAGTACGGGGTCGAGATCGTTCCCGACATCGCCACGTTGCTGTCCAGAGTGGACGCGGTCTTGATAGAGAGCGTCGACGGGCGGCCGCACCTGGCGCAGGCCAGGCCGGTGATCGCGGCGCACAAGCCGTTCTTCATAGACAAGCCGCTGGCGGCGTCGCTCGAAGACGCGCGCGAGATCGCTCGGCTGGCAAAGGCGGCCAATGTGCCCTTCTTCAGCTCATCGAGCACCCGGTTCAACTCGATTGTGGCAGTCAAGCCGGACGGCATCACGGGTGTCGCCACGTGGGGGCCTGGGCCGTTCGAGGAGCATCACAAGATGGAGCTCGCCTGGTACGCAATCCATCCGATCGAGATGCTGTTCACGATCATGGGGAGAGGATGCGAGACCGTGACGCGGGTTTCGGGCGCGAACGAGGATCTCATCACGTGCCAGTGGAAGGACGGCCGGCTCGGGTCGGTGCGGGCGCTACGGCCGTACGGCGATTATGGGGCCGTGATCACGAAGGGTCGCGAGGTGATCGTAAACCATCCCAAAGCCGCCGGTGCGACGGATTATCAGCCTCTGGTGGTCGAGATCGTCAAGTTCTTCCAGAGCGGCAACCCCCCGGTCGCTCCGGAAGAGACGCTCGAAATCTTCGCATTTATGGATGCGGCGCAGAAGAGCAAGGAGCAGGGGGGCAAACCCGTTCGCGTGCAGTAAGGAAATCGTCCGGCGGCTCTTTTCCGATAAACTAGGGAGTTCATGTCCACACTCTTAGAGGGCAAACTGGCCCTCATCCTGGGAATTGCCAATCGATGGAGCCTGGCCTTTGCGATCGCGCAGGCGTTTTCCCGCGAGGGCGGCGAACTGGTCTTGACCTACCTGGGCGACCGGCAGAAGGAATCGATTGAGGAACTCTCGAAGGACCTCAAGGTGGCGGCCATTCTGCCCTGCGATGTGACGAAGGACGAAGAACTCGCGGCGCTGACGGAGTCGTTGCGCGGCCTCAACCGGCCGCTGCATGCGGTAGTTCACAGTCTCGCTTTCGCCAACCGCGAGGACCTGGCGCGGCCGTTCCTGGAGACCAGCCGGTCCGGCTTTCTGCTGGCGCAGGATGTGAGCGCGTATTCCCTCGTGGCAGTTGCCCGCGCGACCGCTCCGCTCATGACGGAGGGCGGCTCACTCTCCACCCTGACCTATCTCGGCTCGACCCGCGTGGTCACCAATTACAACGTAATGGGGGTGGCGAAGGCTTCCCTAGAGGCAGCGGTGCGATACCTGGCCAGCGAACTTGGCTCGCAGAAGATCCGGGTCAATGCCATTTCGGCCGGGCCGGTCAAGACGGCATCGGCGCGGGCGGTCAAGGACTTCTCCACCATCCTCGACACGATTCAGAACCGCGCCCCCCTGCGCCGCAACACCGACCCGGTAGAAGTCGCCGACACCGCCGTGTTTCTGGCGAGCGACCTGGGGCGCGGCGTCACGGGAAATATCCTTTTCGTGGACGCCGGCATGCAAGTGATGGGGTTTTGACCTGCCACCTGCCATAATGGTTCTTCCCTATGAAAGTGGAAGTGGTCCTTACTGAAACGGACATCGCGCAGGAGTTTGTCGAAGCCATCGAAGCGCGCGATCTGCCCGAAAAGTTCTTCTATTGGTTTCCGCGCTCGGCCACGGAGTGGGCGGCGCTGGCCAGCGACACCGAGTTGTACGGTGGCCTGGCCGAAGCCTGGAAGGGGATTGCCTCCGACGCCGGCGCGTTCGCCCGCCACTTCGGACGCCATGCGCCGGTCATCAGTTTCGGGGCGGGCGACGGCCGCCGCGACTGCCAGCTGATGGAGGCACTGCGGGACGCCGGCTGCGAATGCGTGTATTACCCGGTGGACGCCAGCCAGCCGATGCTCGAGATCGCCTGCGCCAGCGCCGACGACGCGGACATCGAAACGGTCGGCATCAAAGCCGATATTTCAAGCCCTGTGCACCTCGTCTATGCGGCCGATGCGGCGGAACAGCCGCGGCTGCTCATCATGTCCGGCAACACCATGGGCTCCTTCGATCCCCTGGCCGAGATCCGCTATGTGGCGCAATGCATGAAGCCCGAAGACCGGCTTCTGATCGACGGCGAAATCTATGACGAGCAGCAGTCCATGGCGCGCCGCGACAATCCCATGGTTCGGCGGTTCCTGTCGGCGCTGCTGGCGAGCGTCGGCATCGGCGAGAACGACGGCGAAATCAAGTTCAATCACAAGCGCGACGAACGCCATCCCGGCTTGCACCTGATCACCCGTTACTTCCGCGCCGCGGACGATCTGACGGCCACCGTCGCGGGACAACAGATTCCGCTGCAACGCGGCGAGCGAATCGGGTTGAATTTTCAGTACATCTACACCGCGGAAGCCTTTGCCTGGCTCCTGCGTGAACAGGGCGGTCTGGACATTGTGAAGCTCTATCCCAGTCCCGACGGCCGTTTTGTCACCGCGCACTGCAAGAAGTAGCCCACCCAAGGAGGCAAGCCTCCTGTTGACATTCTAAAGGTGTATTTGCCAAACTTCTTTTGGATGTCTACAGGAGATGCGAACTCCGGCATTCTGCAGGGCACGCTGGACCTGATGGTGCTGCGGACGCTACAGACGATGGGGGCCCAGCATGGATTCGGGCTCGCCAAACGCATTCAGCAGATCTCCGGGGGAGCGCTGTCTTTGAACCAGGGGACGCTTTATCCAGCGCTACTGCGCTTGGAGCAGAGGGGCTGGATCCGGTCGGAATGGGGAGTGTCGGAGGCGAATCGCCGGGCGAAATTCTACGAACTGACGCGCGCGGGGCGGCGGCAGGTCGAGCGCGAGTCGGAGGACTGGGCGCGCACCGTCGAGATCATGCAACGGTTTATGCAGCTTGCCGAATAGGAGGCGCCGTATGGGCACGTTACGCCGGCTGTGGGCTCTCTTGCGAAGGCGGCGGTTAGACCGGGAGTTTGACGAGGAAGTAACCACGCACCTCATCCTGCAGGAACAGGAGTTCCGCCGTTCCGGCATGAGCGCAAACCAGGCGCGCGACGCGGCTTTGCGCGAGTTCGGCGGCGTCGCCATGACGAAGGAGTTGTGCCGCGAGCGGCGCGGGGTGTCCTGGATCGAGACTGCCGGCAAGGATCTCCGATACGCCACTCGCGGCCTGCGTCAGAACAAGGCTTTCGCCATCGCGGCCGTTCTCTCGCTGGCGCTCGGAATTGGGGCGAATACCGCTATATTCACCCTGTTTCGCGCGTTGATGCTGCGCATGCTGCCGGTTGCGCGGCCCCAGGAACTGGTGACGCTTTACCGCACTGGCGGCTGGGGCCGCGGTTACTCGTCATATCCGCTTTACCTCGAGATCCAAAAGCGCGGCGACCTCTTTCAGGCCGTCCTGGCGCGCAGTTCGGTCGACAAGGTCCGCTTTTCGACCGGCGCGCCTGGTGGGGCGGAAACCGTACAGCGCGAGCACGTCACCGGCAACTATTTTCAGACGCTCGGAGTCGGGGCGGCGATCGGACGCCTGATCGGGGATGAGGACAACCGCACACCCCACGCGCATCCTGTCGCGGTGCTCAGCTACGACTTCTGGCAGCGCCGTTTCGGCGGCGACCCGGGCGTGCTCGGACGCTCCGTCACCGTGAACGAACAACCCCTGACGGTGATCGGAGTCGCGGGGCGCGGCTTCGCCGGTGTCGAGGTGGACCATCAGGCCGACCTCTGGCTGCCGGCGATGATGCGGTCCGGGGAAATTATGGACCCGGGAGACCACTGGGCATGGATCGTGGCCCGGCGGCGGACCGAAGTGCCGCTCCGGCAGATCCAGGCCGCCGTAGACGTGCTGCTGCGCCAGTACCTGACACAGGTGTATGGGGCGAACAAAAGTCCACGCTTCCGCAAGATCGCGATGGCGCAGCAGATCGAGGTGCGGGATGGCGGCATCGGGATCTCCTTGCTGCGGGATCAGTTCGGCACATCGCTCCGCGTTCTCATGGCGGCCGTGGGCTTGGTGTTGCTCGCCGCCTGCGCCAATGTGGCAAACCTGCTGCTGGCGCGCGGAGCGGCGCGAGGGAAAGAGATGGCATTGCGAATCTCACTCGGCGCCACAAGTGCCCGCCTCATCGCACAAGGGTTGATCGAGAGTTTCCTGCTGGCGGTGTTGGGCGCTGCCGCGGGAGTGGCATTCGCGCATTGGGGAACGGGCGCGATCCTCGCGTTTTTGCCGGAGCCGTTAGCCGTGTCGCCGGATGGAACGGTGCTGGCGGTCACTGCCGGGCTGGCGGGCCTCGCCGCCATTCTCTTCGGGCTCGGTCCGGCCGTGCGCTCGTCACGGGTTGACCCGGCGGCGGGTCTGCGCATGAGCGGCGGGGATCGCGCGCCGCGGGCCGTTCTGCGGCGCTCGCTGGTGGTGGCGCAGGTGGCTTTCTCGGTGGTTCTGGTGGCCATGGCCGTCCTGTTTGGGCACAGCATGTCCCAACTACGTTCTGTCGACCTCGGCTTGCGCGCGGACAACGTCGTCACCTTCTCCATGGATTTTCCACCGGCGTGGAGCGCGCCCGAGAAGGCGGGCTCGCGAGACCGGCTCCTGGAGGCAATTGCCCCCTTGCCGGGCGTGTCGTCGGTCAGTTATGCATTTCCAGGTCCGTTCCGAGGAGGGACGTCGCGCATGACGGTGCACGTTCCCGGATCGGCGGCGACTGCCACGGAAGAAGCATGGGCCAATGTGCACGCGATCGGGCCAAGGTACTTCGAGACGATCGGGAGCGGCATCGTCGAGGGACGGGACGTTTCGACCGCGGATCGGACCGGCGCGCGGCGGGTTGCGGTCGTGAACGAGGCTTTCGTGCGCCATTTCCTGCCGGGAGAGTCGCGGGTGCTCGATCGCGTCTTGTCGATGGGCAAGGACACGGTCGCGATCGTAGGAGTGACGCGGGACATCGCCCACGACGGTTTGCGGGTGCGGCCCGAACCTACGGTGTACCTGCCGGCGGCGCAGGCCGAGTCGTCGTGGGAGCCGACGATCGTGGCGCGGGCGGCGGTTCCGCCGGAGACGCTGGTCGCGGCAGTCCGGCGCGAGGCGGCGAAGCTCGGCCCACAGGTGGCGATTTCCGATCCCCAGCCGTTGCGTCGGCGCATCGACAACTCCATTTTTCAGGACCGCCTGCTCGCGACGGTCGGCGGCTTTTTCGGCTTGCTGGCGCTGGCGCTGGCGGCGGTCGGACTTTACGGAGTGGTCGCCTACGGGGCGGCGCGGCGCGCGAGAGAGATCGGAATCCGAATCGCGCTGGGGGCCCGCCGCGAGGCGGTCTTGTGGATGGTCTTGCGCGACGCGCTGGTGCTGGTGGCCGCCGGCCTCGCGGCGGGACTGCCGGTGTCGTACGCGGCGGCGCGGCAGGTCGCGTCGTTACTGTTCGGTGTCAAACCGCTCGACGCCGTCACGTTCGTTGCGACGGCCGGCGTGCTGGGCGCGATCGGGGTCGCGGCGGCGCTGGTTCCGGCGCGGCGGGCGGCGGCTCTCGAACCGCTCTCGGTGTTGCGGCAGGACTGAGCGGGGCGGCTTAGCGGCGCGGACGCCCCACTGTGTTACCCTGAAATTTCCACGTGTGCCGTCGCGTGTTAGCGAAGCCCTTGTTTTACGCACCTACCCGCTAAAAGAAGCGGACCTTGTTGTCAGCTTTCTCACCAGGGACCAGGGGAAATTGCGGGGAGTGGCGAAGCGGGCGCGGCGTCCCAAGGGCGGTTTCGGCGCGGGGCTGGAACGGCTTTCACACGTGCGGTTGCGGTATTTCCAGCGCGAGACTCGCGAACTGGTCAATCTGGATTCCGTTGAATTGATCCAATCTCAATTCGGTCTGGCGTCCGATTACCTGGCGAGTGTCGCTTTGGATTATTTCGCGGAGATTGCGGAGCAGTTGCTCCCCTCCGACGAACCGAACGAGCGATTTTTTCGGCTGCTGCTCGCGGTTTTGGAGTCGTTGCGCGAGGGCGGAGAAGGTTCGGCCCTGCGGGCGGTTAATTACTTCTCGCTGTGGGCCGTGCGGCTGTCGGGCTGGCTCCCCGAACTGGGGGCGTGCCTCGGATGCGGCGGGGCATTGGACGAGCCGGGGGAACGGGCATTCTTCAGCCGCGGGCAGCCGGGGCTGGCGTGTAGCGATTGCCGCAGGACGCTCGGTGGGTCGAACAGTTGGGAACTGAGCGCGCCGTCGCGCCTCCTGGCGGCGGAGATGTTGCGAAAGCCGGTGGCCGGCGTTTCGGCGGCCGCGGCGGCGGATTTAAGGCGGTTTTTGGTGCAGCAGATTGAAGCGCACGTGGAGCGGAGATTGATCACGGCGCCCATGTTGGAAACCTGATGCAATCGTTTCAAGACATCATCTTCAAGCTCAAGCGGTACTGGGCAGACCGTGGCTGCGTAATTCAGGAGCCCTATGACGTGGAAGTCGGAGCGGGTACGATGTGTCCCGAGACGTTTCTCCGGGTGTTGGGGCCGAAACCCTACCGCGTGGCGTACGTCCAGCCCAGTCGCCGGCCGGCCGATGGGCGGTACGGCGACAACCCGAATCGTCTGTATAAACACTCGCAACTGCAGGTGATCCTGAAGCCTTCGCCCGACGACATCATCGAGCAATACCTGGGGAGCCTCGAAGCTATCGGGATCGATCTGCGCGCGCACGACATCAAGTTCGAAGAAGACAATTGGGAGGCCCCGACGCTCGGCGCCTGGGGGATCGGGTGGCAGGTGATGCTCGACGGGCTCGAGATCACACAGTTCACCTATTTCCAACAGTGCGGCGGCATTGACCTCGAAATCGTGCCGGCTGAAATCACATACGGTCTCGAGCGGCTCACGGCGTTTCTGCAGGTGCGCGACAGCGTTTACGATATCGAGTGGACGCAGGACTTCACGTATCGCGACGTGCGCTACCTGGACGAGCTGCAGTACTCCGTCTACAACTTCGAGTTGGCGGATATCGGGACGCTGTGGAAACTCTTCGATCTGCACGAGGGCGAGGCGTCGCGGTTGCTGAAGCTGTACGATCCCAAATCGGCCGGAAAGACGCGATTCCCGCTGTTGCCGGCCTACGATCACGTCCTTAAGTGTTCCAACCTGTTCAACACGCTGGATGCGCGCGGAGCGATCAGCGTGACGGAGCGGGTCGGGGTGATTCAGCGAGTGCGCAAACTGGCGGTCGGGGTTGCGCAGGCGTGGGCCGATCAGCAGGCGGCGGCCGCTCCCCTGGCGCCCGCGCTGGAGGCCGCGCAATGAGTCTTCCTTTCCTGCTCGAAATCGGCACGGAGGAGATCCCCGACTGGATGATTCCGAACGCGCTGGAGAACCTCCGGATGCTGTTCGAGAAACTCGAAATCCCCCACGAGAGTGTGACGCTCGATGCCACTGCCCGGCGTCTGGTTTTGCGCGCTGAGGGTCTTCCGGAGCGCCAGCCCGATCGTGAGGAACGGATTCAAGGGCCGGCGAAGTCCGCGCCGGCGCAGGCGATCGCCGGGTTCGCCCGCAAACACCAAGTCAAGCCCGAGGACCTCGCGGCGGAGGTTACGGCGAAGGGCGAGTATTACGTCTTTGTCAAGAAGATCGCAGGGCGGCGGATCCTGGACATCCTGGCGGATGCGCTGCCCGATGTCATTCTCCAGATCAACTTTCCCAAAACGATGTACTGGACGGGCAAGAGCGGGCCGAGGTTTATTCGGCCGATCCGCTGGATCGTCGCGCTGCTGGGAGAAGAGATCGTGCCATTCGAGCTGGCCGGCGTCCGCTCCGGCGCGTTAAGTTCCGGACACCGTCGCTTGGGCGCGCGCGAGATCGCCGTCACTCCGGGGGATTACGAACAGCGGCTGCGTGATCATCATGTCATCCTGTCGGCCGAGGAGCGCCGGAACAAGATTACGAACGAGTTGGTGGGCGTGCTGGTCAAGCCCGACAGCGCCTTGCTGGAGACACTGGTTTATCTGACCGAATTTCCAACTCCGATTACGGGCTCTTTCGACCCGCAGTTTCTGGAGCTGCCGGAAGAGGTGCTGATTACCGTGATGCGGCATCACCAGAAGTACTTCTCGGTCGAGGATGCCGAGGGAAAACTCGCGCCGCAGTTCGTGGCCGTGATGAATATCCCGTCGGACCCCGAGGGGTTCGTGAGGCGAGGAAACGAGCGCGTCTTGCGCGCGCGCTTTAACGACGCGCGATTTTTCTGGGAGACCGATCAGAAGAAGAGCCTTGCGGGCCGCGTGCCGGACCTCGCGAATGTCACGTTTCAGGCGAAGCTCGGATCGTACCTGGAGAAGACGGCGAGGATGCAGGCTCTGATACGGCAACTCGGGGGCGACGATCACGCGGTGCGCGCCGCGGAGTTGTGCAAATGCGATCTGACGACGGAGTTGGTGAAGGAGTTTACCGAGCTTCAGGGCGTGGTCGGCGGGCTGTACGCCCGCGCGCAAGGCGAGCCTGAGCCCGTCTGGCAGGCGATTTACGACCAGTACAAGCCGGAGAGCATGGAAGCCGCGATTCCTCGTAATCGCACCGGCCAACTCGTGGCGCTTGCCGACAAACTGGACACGCTGCGCGGCTGTTTCTCGGTGGGGCTGATTCCGAGCGGCTCACGCGACCCGTTTGCGCTGCGCCGCGCCGCGCAAGGCGTGGTCAAGATCGTGGTCGAGGGCATGGTCGATCTGGATCTGGCGCCATACCTCGAAAACGACGCGCTGCACGAATTCATGCTGGACCGCGTGAAATACTATTTCCGCGACATCCGCGGCTTCGCGTATGACGAAGTGAACGCAGCCATGGCGGCGGGCTGGACGAATCTCGTGGATTTGGAAGCGCGCCTGGAGCGGGTACAGAAGCTGCGCCTGACGCCGGATTTCGAGCCGCTGGCCGCCAGCTTCAAGCGCATTCGCAACATTTTGGACCAGGCCAAATTCCCGGGCGGAGGTTCGCTGGACGAATCGCTGCTGGAGGCTGGGCCCGAACGGGATTTGTGCGACGAATACCGGCGCATTGCGGGGCAGCCGATCGAGAACGCGATCGCGCGCCTGCGGCCGAAGGTCGACCTGTTTTTCGATAAGGTGCTGGTGAACGCGCCGGACGCTCGCGTCCGGCAGAACCGGCTAACGCTGCTGCACACGCTTTTGGCGGAGTTTTCCACCATCGCGGACTTTTCGGAAATTGTTACCCATTCATAGGAGACACACAACGCATGAGTAAGTACGTCTACATGTTCGGCGGCGGCACGGCCGACGGCGACGGGACCATGAAAGATACGCTGGGCGGGAAGGGTTCCGGCCTGGCGGAAATGAGCCGCGCGGGCGTGCCGGTTCCTCCCGGTTTCACCATCATCACGGATGTCTGCAACATCTTCTTCGACAACGACAAGAAGGTTCCGGAGGAAGTCGACCAACAGATCTGGGAGGCCGTGGAGAAGCTGGAAGGCCTGGCCGGCAAGAAGTTGGGCGACGCCGCCGACCCGTTGCTGCTGAGCGTGCGGTCGGGCGCGAAATTCTCCATGCCGGGCATGATGAACACCATCCTCAACCTCGGCCTGAACGACGTGACGGTGGAAGGTCTGGTGAAGAAAACCGGCAATCCGCGGTTTGCGTACGATTGTTACCGGCGGTTTATCCAGATGTTCGGCGAGGTCGCCCTGGGCATTCCGATGGAGCTGTTCGACGAAGCGTTCGACGAGCGCAAGCACAAGATCAAGGCGAAGCTCGACACCGATCTTTCGGCGGACGATCTCAAAGCGATCATCGTGGATTTCAAGAAGATCGTGAAGAAGGCGATCAAACGCGATTTCCCGCAGGACACCCGCGAGCAACTGCTGCTGTCGCGCAACGCCGTGTTCATGTCGTGGTGGGCGCCGAAGGCGTCGTACTACCGCAAGATGGAGAAGATTGACGACCGTCTCGGCACCGCCTGCAACATTCAGGCGATGGTGTTCGGCAACATGGGCGATAGCTGCTGCACCGGCGTCGGCTTTACCCGCGATCCTGGTTCGGGCGAGAAGGTGTTTTACGGCGAGTTCCTGGTGAACGCGCAGGGCGAGGATGTGGTCGCGGGGATCCGCACGCCGCAGCCGATCAGCGAGCTGGAATCGTGGAATCCCGACGTCTACCGGCAGCTTCGCGACATCACCGCCAGCCTGGAAAAGCACTACAAGGACATGCAGGACTTCGAGTTCACCGTGCAGGAAGGCGTCCTCTTCATGCTGCAGACCCGCAACGGCAAGCGCACGGGTCCGGCCGCGGTGAAGGTCGCGGTGCAGATGGTCGAGGAGAAGCTGATCGACGAGAAGACGGCGGTGGGGCGCGTAGCGCCCTCGCAGCTCGACCAGTTGCTGCATCCGGTATTCGATCCGGCCAGTTTGAAGAAGCTGACGAAGCTCGCGACGGGAATCGACGCTTCTCCCGGCGCGGCGGTCGGACGGCTGGCGTTCACGTCGGAAGATGCGGTCGAGATGTCGGCGAAGAGTCCGGTCATCCTGATCCGCAAAGAGACCACGCCGGACGATATCCACGGCATGGACGCTTCCAAGGGTATCCTGACTGCGGTGGGCGGCAAGAGCTCGCACGCGGCGGTGGTGGCTCGCGGCATGGGCGTTCCGTGCGTGGTGGGCTGTGGCGCGCTCTCCATTAACGAGCGCGGGAAGTCGGCGTTGGTGAAGGCGGGCGACAAGCAGATCGCCGTGAAGGAAGGCGACTGGGTTTCCCTCGACGGCACGACGGGCGAAGTTTACCTCGGGCAGGCCGAAACGAAGGATCCGGATCCGAACTCGCCCGTCTTCGCGAAATTCATGAAGATGGCCGATGTGTTCCGCGGGGATTTCGGCGTGCGCGCCAATGCGGACATCCCGCGCGACGCCAAGGCGGCGCGGGCGTTCGGCGCGGAGGGCATCGGGCTCTGCCGCACTGAGCACATGTTCTTTGCCGAGGACCGCCTCCCGTTCGTGCAGGCCATGATTCTCAGCGAGACCGAGAAGGACCGGCGCAAGGCGCTGGCGAAGCTCCTGCCGATGCAGCGCAAGGATTTCGCGGGACTGTTCGAAGCCATGGACGGCTTCCCGGTGGTGATCCGCACGCTCGATCCGCCGCTGCACGAGTTCGTGCCCAAGCGCGAAGAGCTGATGGTCGATATCGCGAAACTGCCGAGCTCGGACATCGGGTCGAAGCGCGAGATGGTGGCGCGGTATAAGAATTTCGGCGCGGACGTGAAGAACCTGAAGACCGTGCTTCCCGACTTGCTGAAGCGCGTCGAGCAGTTGCACGAGTTCAACCCGATGCTCGGGCACCGCGGGTGCCGTCTCGGCATCACCTATCCCGAGATCACGGAGATGCAGGCGCGGGCGATCTTCGAGGCTGTGGTGCAGGTGGCGAAAAAGGGGAAGAAGGTCATTCCCGAGGTAATGATCCCGCTGATCGGTTCGGTGCAGGAGTTGGCTCACCAGAAGGCGATTGTGAAACGCGTGGCCGACGAGGTTCTCGCGAAGGCGGGTCTGACGTCCCAGAAGTACCTGATCGGCACCATGATCGAGATCCCGCGCGCGGCGCTGCTGGCGGATCAAGTGGCGCGCGAGGCGGAGTTCTTCAGCTTCGGAACCAACGACCTCACGCAGACGACGATGGGCCTTTCGCGCGACGACTATACGAAGTTCTCGAAGGACTACGAAGAGAAGAAGATCTTCAAGGCCGACCCCTTCGGCGTGTTGGACCAGGAGGGCGTGGGCATGTTGATCAAGTGGGCCGTGGAGAAGGGCCGGGCGACGCGGTCCGATCTCGAAGTGGGCATCTGTGGCGAGCATGGCGGCGAGCCGAGCTCGGTGCAGTTCTGCTATCGCGTGGGCATGGACTACGTTTCATGCTCTCCGTATCGCGTGCCGATCGCGCGTCTGGCCGCCGCGCAGGCTGCAATCGCGGGCGAGTCCGACGCAATGCGCACAGCGTGAGAGGTGGTCATGAGGCAGGCGATCCGGTCGCCTGCCTCATCGACACATGGTAACGTTGTCCCAGGAGCCGCCGTGTCCACGCTCCCCAAGTCATACATCACCCCGGAGCAGTACCTCGAAATCGACCGCCGGGGCGAGCGCAAGAGCGAATACTATGACGGCAAAATGTTTGCGATGGCAGGGGTCGGCGTGGCCCACAACGCAATCGTCTGGAATTTGATTGC
The DNA here is from genome assembly GCA_964608645.1 of uncultured Solibacteraceae bacterium. Taxonomy (GTDB): domain Bacteria; phylum Acidobacteriota; class Terriglobia; order Bryobacterales; family Bryobacteraceae; genus CAZSQK01. The sequence continues at coordinate 54,771 of CAZSQK010000005.1, forward strand.
GAGTCTCGGCGCGCAGCTTCAGGGCCGGCCCTGTCATGGCTATCCGGGCGACTTGCGCGTCCGCATTGACGCGCAGGTTCGGTACGCCTACCCGGACGTTTCCGTCGTCTGTGGTGAGCCCGAATTCCTCGATCACCGCCGCGATACGCTGCTGAATCCCACCTTGATCATCGAGGTCCTTTCGCCCTCCACTTCATCCTTCGATCGCGGTTTCAAGTTCGACGCCTACACGGCGATCGATTCGTTGGCGGAGTATGTTCTCGTTTCGTCCGACCGTGCTTCCGTGGAAGTATTCACCCGTCGATCCGACGGCCGATGGCTGCTCGCCAAAGCCATCGGGCGGGAGCCGTCCGTCGAACTGGAATCGATCGCCTGCCGCTTGGCAATGGCAGAGATTTACGAGAGAGTCGAGTTCGAAGCCGGCCCGCCCGATCAGCCTCCCATACCCATATAAGCTGCAATCCAAAACGGGACTTCGCGCGCGATTTTGTGTTTCCATGCCGCGAAGGGCTCGTCGGTCGTGAGATACGTCCAGACGGTCCCGCGATCCGGCATCGGGTCGCCGGCCGACTCGATGCGGCGCGCGATCTCCTCCGGCAGCGCCGCCTCCAGTTCGCCAAACCACTGATCCACTTTGAGGAGGTACTCGCGATGCGGATCGCGTCCGCTCCACGAGACCCACTGCACGCCGGAGCGGTATTCCGCCACTTGCGCCAGGCAGTCCGCCCAGAGATCGTCGATCGTCCGCAAAGTGATCTGCTTTTCCCGCTCGGGCAGGTCGCCGTCCAGGACTTCCTGCCGGTGCGTATGGATTTTGTTCCGTTGTCCTTCGACCGGCACGTCGTACCCGTGCAGGAAGATGCGCGTGTCGAGATGGCGTCCTTCGACGAGCCGCTGTAGGGTGTCGGGATCGTCGCGGTACTTGGGATTCAGATCGGCATACCTCACCAGCAGATCGTCTTCGAGCGAGATGAAGAACCGGGAACGGCCCGGATCGCCCTGGCGGCCGGCCCGGCCTCGCAGTTGATTGTCGATGCGCCGGCTCTCATGCCGGTTCGTGCCGATTACGTACAGGCCGCCCAACTCTGCGACTCCTTCGCCGAGTACGATGTCGGCGCCGCGCCCGGCCATGTTGGTGGAAATGGTGACCGCTCCCCGGCGTCCGGCCTGCGCGATGATAGCGGCCTCCCGTTCGTCGTTGCGGGCGTTCAGCACCTCGTGCGGAAGATCGGGCAGCAGGGCGCTCAACCGCTCGGAGTCCTCGACGCTGGCGGTCCCGACGAGAACGGGCTGTCCGGCGGCGTGCGCGCGGCGGATCTCCTCCAGAACCGCCTGTTCCTTCTCCCCTTTGGTGGCGAAGATGGCATCGGGCTCGTCCCGGCGGATCACGGGCCGGTTGGTTGGAATCGTTTCCACGGACAGGTCGTACACCCTGCTGAACTCGAGAGATTGCGTGGCGGCGGTGCCGGTCATGCCACACACCTGCGGATACAGCGCGACCAGGTGCTGCAGCGTGATCTGACCCAGGATCATTCCCTGCGACTTGGCCGCGACGCCTTCCTTGGCTTCGATGGCCGTATGCAGGCCGGCAGGCCAGCGGCGGTCCTGTGCGATGCGCCCCTTGAACTCGTCGACCATTTCAATGGCGCCGTTCTTCACCACGTAATCGACGTCGCGCCGAAGCAGAGCATGCGCGTGCAAGGCGTCCTGGACCGCCGTATGGATAGCCAAATTGCGGCTATCGAACAAATTGCCGCAAGCCAGGGCGCCTTCCACGGCGTGGATGCCGGCGTCGGTGAGGGCCACGTTCCGAAGGCCGATGTCGGTGGTGAAGTGCGCGCCGAGGCGCAGTCCCCGAACCACCTGGTTTCCGGCATGGGCCAAGGCGCGATCGCCGGAGTCGCCTCCCGCGATGACCAGCGGGACGCGCGCTTCGTCGATCAGGATCGAATCCGCCTCGTCGATCACCGCGGCGGCGAACGGGCGATGGACCTGCTCGTCCCGGTGAAGCGCGACGCGGTCGCGCAGGAAGTCGAAGCCGATCTCGTTTTGGGTTGCGTAGGTAATGTCCGCGCCATAGGCGGCGCGCCGCTCCTCGCGGGTCATTCCCTGCTGCACGTGAGCCACGGAGAATCCGAGAAAGCGGTAGATCCCGCCCATCCAGGCGGCGTCGCGGCGCGCCAGGTAGTCGTTCACCGTCATGACGTGAACGCCCTGCCGCTGCCGCGCGAACCAGGAAATGGCCGGAACGGCCGCCAGCGTCTTGCCTTCGCCGGTTTGCATCTCGGCGATGCTGCCCCGGGCTAGCGCCAGCGCCCCGCGCAGTTGCACGTCGTACATATTTTGTCCCAGGACCCGCCCCGCGACTGTCGCGGTTAGGGCGATCCATGGGAGCAGTTCCGTCGTCTGATCTGCGGCGGCGCGCAATCCCGCGTCGTCCAGGCGCGCGAACTCCGCGCGCATCGTATTCATTTGCTGCACATTCGACCGGTCACGGTCGAACATGGCATGGAGCCACTGGCGCATTGCGCCCTCCTGTCTTCACCTGCGGTTCTTGTTGGTTGAGGTTGCCTGGCAGCCGTGGGCGCGCGCGGCTCCGTAGATTCAGTGCGTTACAGAGCTGCGGGAGCGACATTTACCACGGGCTGCTGAAGACGGAGGGCGGGAGGAGGGCGTTGGAACAACGAATGGTTGCGAAGGCGGGCGAAGACGGGCTCCGGGAGAGCGGAGGCCGTCAGCGGCCGCCGGGAATATGTGGGACGCGCTTCCGCGGTCTGTTCGACGCGATCTTCGCGCCGTTCGCAATAGACCTGGTAGCAGGAAACCCGGTTGGTAGCGCCGCGCGTGACGGGCAGGCCGATGATGGCGCTCAGCATCAGGAGCGCCGCAAGCCAGGCTGTCAAACGCGACTTCACATCCGCAGTATGGCACACCAGCGGAGGACCCGGCGGCTACCCCGCCTTCGATTTACGGGCGCGCTTCTTGGGCGCGGCTTCGGTGACCGCGTCCTCTTCTTCGGCGGAAGCGGCGGCGGTGGCCGCCTGGGCGGGCTTGCGCTTCTCGGCGAGACTGCGCTTGAGCGCTTCCATGATGTCGATCACCGGAGCCACGTGTTCGCTGGGCGCGGCGACGACCTTCTTGCCTTCGATCTTGGCCTCGATCATCCGCTGCAGGTTGAGCCGGTACTCGTCGTGATATTTCTGCGGCTCGAAATCCGCCTCGAGCGACGAGATCAGCATTTTGGCCATGGCGAGTTCCTTGTCCTTCACCAGGCTGGTGTCGGTGCGGAACTCCTCCACTTGCCGGATCTCGTCCTGGAAATACATCGTGTGGGACAAGATGCCTTTGGCGCCGGGCCGCAGAATGATGATGTGCTCGCGGTTGTGCATCGCAACCTTCGCCAGCGCATAGTATTGCGATTCGCGCAGCGCCTGGAACAGCAGAGCGTACGGCTTCTCGCCGCCTTCATCGGGCGCCACGTAGTAGGAACTCTCCAGGTAGATGGGATCCACCTGGTCGGATTTCACGAATTCCAGGATTTCCATCACCCGTGCGGTCTTCGGCGCGACTTTCTTGATGTCCTCGTCGTCGATGACTACGTAGTGGTCCTTTTCGTATTCGTATCCCTTCACCAGATCGCTGCGCGGCACCGGCTTGTCTTCGGCTTGGCAGAAAGTGACCTGTTTGATGCGGGAGTGGTCCTCTTTGTGCAATAGGTTGAAACTGATGGTCTCACCGCGCGCAGCGCTGAAGAGCCGGATGGGGAACGAAACCAGGCCAAAAGTGAGGTGGCCTTTCCAAACGCTCGATGCCATAAAGTTGCTCTCTGAACTTGTTTTTCACGATACTACAAAGCCGATATGATGTAAATGGAAGGACCTAAAGGGATTATGCCTCTGGACGAGTATGCCGCCAAACGCCGTTTCGCGAACACCCCTGAACCGCCTCCCGGTAAGAAGAAGAGCAAGAGCGCTGCCAGTCCGTACTTCTGTGTGCAGCGGCACGACGCCACACGGCTACACTACGACTTCCGCCTGGAGATCGATGGCGTTTTGAAATCGTGGGCCGTCCCCAAAGGTCCGACCCTCGATCCTGACGTCAAGCACTTCGCGGCTCATGTGGAAGATCATCCCATCGATTACGGGTCTTTCGAGGGGAACATTCCGGCGGGAAATTACGGAGCCGGCAGCGTCATGTTGTGGGATCGCGGCTCGTTCGAGCTGCTCGGCGACGCTTCCGGACTGGAACAAATCGCGCGCGGAGACTTGAAGTTCCATTTGAATGGGGAGAAATTGAAAGGCGACTTTGCGCTGGTCCACATGAAAGGGCGAGGCAAGGGCAACGAATGGCTGATCCTCAAGAAACGCGACGGCTTCGCGTCGCCCGGATGGGACGTCGAGGAGCACGCCTATAGCGTCTTATCCGGGCGGACCCAGGAAGAGATCGCTCGCAACCTGCCCGCGCGAAAGGCCAAGCGGAAGACCGCCGGGGCGGCGGATCGCGTCTGGGAGAGCGACCGGCCGGCGAAGAAGAAACTGGCGTCGAAGACCACGGCTGGTTCCTCCACTTCCGCGCCGCGCAAAAAAAAACGGCCTTCGACCTCGGCAGCCTGAAAGGCGCCCGCCAGGCGGAGATGCCCGCGAATATCGACCCGATGAAGGCGACGCTCGCGGACCAGTCGCCGCGCGGCGACGACTGGCTCTTTGAAGTGAAGTGGGACGGCGTGCGTGCCATCGCCTTCATCGAGGGCGAGGAGGTTCGTCTTCAGTCGCGCAGCGGGCTGCGGTGCGACCGGCAGTATCCCGAATTGGCTGTCATTCACCACCAAATCGCCGGCCGAAGCGCGGTGCTCGACGGCGAAATCGCGGTGCTCGACGAAAAAGGCGTGTCGCAGTTCCACCTCATCCAGTCGCGGATTGCGAATAGCGACCCCAATAGCGTCGCGCATCTGACCAGGTCCACCCCCGTCGTGTACTTTCTCTTCGACTTGCTGTATCTCGACGGCTTCGACCTCCGCCAGGTCGACCTCGCGAAACGCCGGGAACTGCTCGAGGCGGTAGTCACGCCGGGCCCGGTGCTGCGGGTTTCCGAGGCGTTTCGCGGCGCGGGGAAGGAGATGCTCGACGCCGCGCGCGAGACGGGTCTGGAGGGGATCATCGCGAAGCATGCAGGGAGTTGCTACGAATCCCGCCGCAGCCGGGATTGGCTCAAGATCAAGATCGTCAGTCAGCAGGAGTTCGTGATCGGCGGCTTCACGGAGCCGCAGGGGGGCCGCGATTATTTCGGCGCGCTCGTGCTGGGAATGTATGAGAACGGCCGCCTGCGCTGGGTAGGAAATGTCGGCACGGGCTTCGATCAGAAAATGCTGTCCAGCTTATATGGCAAGCTGCAGCCGCTGATCACAACCGCCTGTCCGTTCGCGGTCCGTCCCAAGCCGGATCGTGGCATCACCTGGGTAAAGCCTGACCTGGTGGCCCAAGTCAAATATGCGAATTGGACGCAGGATTCCCGCCTGCGCGCGCCGGTCTTCCTCGGCCTTCGCCACGACGTTCCCGCGCATGAGGTCGCGCCCGAACAGAAGGCGCTGGTAGGGCAGGTCCCCGACCTTCGAAATGCCAGGGAGGTCACTGCCGGGATCGACGGACACACCCTCAAGTTCTCCAACCTGAAGAAGGTTTTCTACCCGGATGAGGGCTACACGAAGGGCGACGTTCTCCATTACTACGATCTTGTCGCCTCACTGATCCTGCCGCACTTGAAGGATCGACCCCTATCCCTCAAGCGTTATCCGAATGGCATCCGCGAAGAGTTCTTTTTTCAAAAGAACACCCCCGAGACCTTCCCGGCCTGGCTGCGCACCGAAATGATCGACTCCGACCACGCCGGCCGTCCGATCCGCTACGTGTTCGCGGAAGACGCCGCCAGCCTCCTTTACATCGTCAACCTGGGTTGTATCGACCACAACCCGTGGATGAGCCGGTCGCCCCATCTCGACCACCCGGACTTCATCCTCATCGATCTTGACCCCCAGGAGTGCCCGTTCGAAATGATCGTGGACGCGGCGCTCATGGTGAAGCGCGTGATCGATCGGATCGGCCTTACAGGCTATCCCAAGACCACCGGCGGCGACGGCCTTCATGTGTACATTCCGCTGGAGCCGATCTATAGCTACGAGGAAACGCGGACCTTCGCCGAATTGATTGCGCGGCTCGTCATCGCGGATAAAACGGAAATGTTCACGACGCCGCGCTCGGTCGCCAAGCGGCAAAGGAACCGCGTCTACTTCGATTACCTTCAGAATGCCAAGTCCAAGACCATCGCGGCTCCGTACGTCTTGCGCGCTTATCCGGGAGCTCCCGTGGCCACGCCCTTGGAATGGAGCGAAGTGAAGCGGGGGCTTCATCCGTCCCAGTTCAATATCACGAATGCGATTGACCGCTTCATGGCGAAAGGCGATCTGTTCGCCGGGGTCCTCTCCGCCCCGCAACTCCTCGATGAGGCGCTCGAGAAGGTGTCCTCCCTTCTCTAACGTTGGCGGCGGACGCGGCTTACAATAGTCTTTCATGACTGCCTCGGAGTCTCAGACGCAGATGCGCCGCTTCCTCGTGCTGTTCCCCGTGTGCCTGCTTGCCGGCTTCGGTCTGTTACAGGTTCCCGTGGTAGAGGCGGCGATCAACGGTTTTACACAGTCGCTAGTCACGATCTCCGGCTCGCTGATCCACCTCTTCGGCGGACATGCCCGCGTCATCGGCGCGATCCTGCAGAGCCCCCTCGGCTTCGGAGTCAAAGTGGAGAACGGATGCAACGCCGTCAACGTCACGATTCTGCTGTGGGCCGCGATGTTGACCTATCCCGCGCCATGGCTCCAGAAGCTAAAGGGAGTGGCGGCAGGTAGCCTCGTCCTTCATATCGTGAACCTGATCCGGATCATCAGCCTCTTTTACCTGGGGCAATACAACCAGGCCTGGTTCAACTTCGCGCACTTCTATCTGTGGGAGAGCCTGATCGTTCTGGACACGCTGGCGATTTTTTGGCTCTGGGCCGTGCTGGTTCGAAAATCGAGGCAGCCCTCCAATGCCGCGCTCGCTTAGCCCGCAGGCGCGCTTCCTGCTTCGCGCCACTCTCAACTTTGGGGCGCTTCTGGCGATTTGGTGGTTTCTGCTGCTTCCGGCGCTGCTTGGCTGGACCCGGATGTCCACCGACGTGCTACTGAGCGCGCTCCCGCAGGCGACTGTTCAGACGGGAGTCAGCACCACACCCGCGGGGGTTTGGGTGATCCAAGTCCCAGTGAAGACCGGAGGGATCGCGCGCAATGTCCGTGTGGAGGCGCCGCAGCGCTTGCCTACCCAACTCACGCTCGCCCTGCCGCTGTATTGGTCGATCGTTTTCGCGGTCTCGATAGGGGCCCGGTCCTGGCGAATCCTGGCCGCAGGAACGGCCATTCTGTTGTTGCTTCCCCCAATCGGCTTAATCATTTACGCGGCTCATGTCGTGCGAATCTACGTATACCCTGGGGCGCCGGTGGCGGTCGAGAGGGTATTGGCATGGGCTGACTACATCGCGAGCACCGTAGCCCCATACGTTGGCCCTGTCTTGTTGGCTTTGGCGTTGGACAAGCAACTGAGAGAGACGATTTTGGCCCTCGATCCTCAGCCGGTTCAAGCCCTTCCTTCCCGCCGTTAGTACTATGCTTGCCGCGTTCCTAGCGAGCGATTTCAGAGCTAAGGCGTTGATTCTGAGCGTGAATCTAGCTACACTCTCTGGACATGATCAGATTCCTACGTTCGGCCGCGGTGCTCATCCTCGGATCGTTGATTTGCGGTGGGCTGACGACGGCCTCAGGGCAAGGAATCGTGCTGTTGTATGTGCCCAACAATGCGGCTGCCAATATCGGCATGACGGAGTTCGGGATCAACTATACGACGGGTCAACTCACCAATAATTTTGCATCCCAGCCTACGAACAACTCCCCCTACGTCATCACCCTCACGCCGAATAATCGCTTCATGTATGTCGGCGATCTTTCCAGCGGCTTTCTGGACGCATTCATCGTAGCCTTCGACGGAACTACCTCCGTGCCGCCACCGCCCGTCGCCTTTGCCGGAAACATCCGCGCGTTGGCAATTGACTCAACAGGACGGTTTTTGTACGCAAGCAATGGGTCGGTGTCCGGCGCTATCGTCGGCTTCTCGATTAACCAATCCAACGGCGCTCTGACTGCCCTGCCGAGCTCCCCGGTTTCACTCACCAACCTGGCGCCGCGCGGGTTGGCCATCGACAATAATAATCACCTCTATGTCGCGCTGGCCGCGCCTGGCACGATTGCGCAGTACACCATCAACTCCACGACGGGCGCATTAACCGGTGGAACACAGATCGCCTCCGGGGCGAACACCAGCCGCCTCGCCACCAACCCCGCCGGCACCTTCCTCTACGCGACCAATTTCGACGCGCATACCGTGACGGGGTACCTCATCAATCCGGCGACAGGGGCATTGACCGCCATTGGATCGGTTACCACGGCTGGCACGCCGCAAGGTCTGGTGGTTTCCAACAACGGCAACTTTCTGTACGTCGTCGACAAGTCGTCGAATGTCATTTATGCGTTCGCAATCGGGATCGGCGGTCTCCTGACGCCGCTCGCCACCCCGACGTTTCCCGTTGGCGTCGCGCCCGAAGGCGCGGCGATTGACCCCACCGGACGGTTTCTGTTTGTGTCGAACTCGACCAGCAGCACCGTCTCGCAGTACACCATCGACAGCAATACGGGACTTCTTTCCGGACGGATCGATACCTCGACCGGCGCCAACGCGGCCCCTGCCTTCCTGATCTCGCGGCCGGCCCCCATCCCCTCCTCCGATCTTTCGGTCACAAAAACCGCTCCGGCGACGGTCAGTCCAAACGCCACCATCACATATTCCATTGCGGTCTCGAATCTCGGCATCGACACGGCGCCCAGCGTCATCATGACGGACCCTCTGCCCGCGGGAACCACGTTCGTGTCCGCAACCTCCACGCAAGGCACATGCAGCGGGACGGCGCCGGTGACCTGCACAATCGGGACTATGGCAAGCGGCGCCACGGCGACGGTGACACTCGTCGTCACCAACAATCTGACGGGTGGAACGATTACCAACACCGCGACGGTCAACGCTCCGGGAACTACGGATCCCAATCCGGGCAATAATAGCTCTACCGCGACGACAACCGTAACGCCGCAGGCGGACATCGCGACCACAATAACCGCGCCTGCGACCGCGCTGCCGAACACGAACATCACCTACACCATCACCGTAACCAACGGGGGCCCAAGTCCTGCGCCTTCCGTGGTCATGACGGATACGCTGCCGGCGGGAACGACGTTTGTGTCGGCGACTTCGGGACAAGGGGCGTGCGCCGGAACGACAACCGTCACCTGTACCCTCGGCGCCATGGCAAGCGGGACGTCCACCACCGTCACCCTGGTGGTTACGAACACTCTCTCGAGCGGAACCATCTCGAATACTGCCACATCGACCGGAGCTCCAACGCCCGATCCGAATCCGGCCAACAATAGCGCCACCGCGACTACAACCGTGCCGCAGGCCGACATCTCGACGACGATCACCGCGCCCGCGACGGTGTTGCCGAATGCCAAC
>CAZSQK010000005.1:64508-157625 GCA_964608645.1 uncultured Solibacteraceae bacterium
AGCACCGCGCCGACGGTGGTCCTGACCGACACTCTGCCGGCCGGAACGACCTTTGTTTCGGCGACCCCGGGGCAGGGGACCTGTTCCGGGACGACGACGGTAACCTGCACATTGGGGTCGATGACCAGCGGCGCGTCGACCACCATTACGCTGGTGGTCACGAATACGCTGGCGTCGGGAACCATTTCGAATACGGCGACGGCCAGCGGGTCGCCGACACCCGATCCGAATCCCGCCAACAATAGCGCAACGGCTACGACGACGGTAGGCGCGTCGGCCGACATCTCGACTACGATGACCGCGCCCTCGACCATCGTGCCCAATGCCAACATCACCTACACCATCACGGTAACCAATGGCGGCCCGAGTCCGGCGCCCAGCGTCATTCTGACGGACACGTTGCCGGGAGGGCTGACGTTCGTGTCGGTGACTCCGTCGCAGGGCACGTGTTCCGGAACGACGACCGTGACCTGTTCGCTCGGAGCCATGAGCAGCGGCGGCACGAGCACGATTACCCTGGTGGTGACCAACACGCTGACGACGGGCACGATCACCAACACCGCGACAGCCAGCGGCTCGCCGACGCCCGATCCCAATTTGGCCAACAATACCGCTACCTCCACGACTACGGTAACGCCGCAGGCAGACCTTTCGGTCACGAAGACCGGACCGGCGTCCTTCGCTCCGAACGGCAGTATCACGTATAACATCGCCATAGCGAATGCGGGTCCGAGCGCCGCCACGAGCGTAGTCATGACCGATGCGCTCCCGGCTGGTATGACGTTTGTTTCGGCGACTCCATCCCAAGGCACGTGTTCCGGTACGACAACCGTAACGTGTTCCCTTGGCACTCTGGCAAATGGCGCGAACGCCACGGTCGTGCTCGTGGTGACTGTTTCGGCGACGAGCGGCTCGGTTTCGAATTCCGCGACCGTGAGCTCGGCGACGAGCGACCCTAGTCTTCCCAATAACTCGTCGACTTCCTCCATCCCGGTGACGCCCGCGATTCCGGCGGTTTCGACTTGGGGGCTCATCGCGCTGTCGGTCTTACTGGCAGGGTGCGGGATCAGAATGTGGCGGCGTTCCCTGGCCTGAGACGCCGGCGGGAACGCTTCGGGCTACACTGAAACTTGCCCACTCGAAAAGCAGTCCGGTATCGTGACGCCGGGGTCGACATCGATGAGGCGGACCGCGCCGTCTCCTCGATCAAGAGGTTCGCGCGCCAGACCTTCACAAAGAACGTTCTCACCGACATCGGATCGTTCGGCGCGTCCTACCAGCTTGCCGGTTTCCGCAAGCCGGTGCTCGTCAGCTCCGCCGACGGCGTCGGGACCAAGCTCAAGATCGCCTTTCTCACCGGCCGCCACGATACCGTGGGCGAAGACCTGGTCAATCACTGTGTGAATGACATCGCGGTGCAAGGCGCCGTCCCGCTTTTTTTCCTCGATTACTTCGCCGTGGGGAAACTCCGGGCGGACGTGGCCGCGGCGGTTGTTTCCGGCATTGCGCGGGGCTGCCGCGCCAATGGCTGCGCGCTGATCGGCGGAGAGACGGCCGAGATGCCGGGGTTGTACGCGGAGTCGGAATACGACTTGGCCGGGTTCATTGTGGGGGCCGCCGAACGTTCGGAATTGCTGACCGGCAAGACGGCGCGCCCGGGCGACATCCTGCTGGCGCTGCCCTCCACCGGGCTGCACACGAATGGGTACTCTCTGGCACGCAAGCTGTTGTTCGAAGTGGCTGGATATGGCCCAAAGACGCTGTTGCCGGAGGTGGGGGCCACCGTGGGCGATGCGCTGCTCGCAACGCATCGCAGCTATCTGAGACCGATTCGCGCGCTGATGTCCGGGAAGCTGCTCCGCGGGGCGGCGCACATCACCGGCGGTGGAATCACGGACAACACTCCGCGCATGCTGCCCGCAGGCATGGCAGCGGCCATCGACACCTCGTCCTGGACGCCCCCGCCCCTGTTTGAGGTTCTGCGCGCCATCGGCAATGTTCCGCTGGACGACTACCGCCGCACGTTCAACCTGGGCGTGGGATTGGTTTTGGCGGTTCCGCGCCGCAGGGCGGTCCATGCGGAAGGCATCCTGGCGCGCCTCGGCGAATCGCCATTCCGCATCGGTGAGGTGATCGAGCACCGGCGCGGCCGCCCCCGTGTGGAGTACCGGTGAAGCGGCTCGGCATCCTGATCTCCGGCCGGGGCTCGAATTTCGAGGCCATCGCGGACAGCGTCGCCTCGGGCGCGCTCGACGCGGAAATCGCGGTGGTGATCTCGAACCGCGCGGAAGCGCCGGGGCTGGCCGCGGCGATTCGCCGTGGTTTGCGCGCAATCGCGATTCCCTCCCGCGGCTTGGATCGCGAGGTCTACGATCGCCTGCTCGTCGCGGAACTGCGGAAGAATGAGGTGGATCTGGTCTGCCTCGCGGGCTTTATGCGTTTGCTCAGCGCGGGGTTCATCCGTAATTTCCCGCAACGGATTCTCAACATCCACCCGTCTCTCCTGCCCGCTTTTCCGGGTCTGGACGCGCAGCACCAGGCGCTGGAACACGGAGTGAAAATCGCGGGTTGTACTGTTCACTTTGTCGACGAGCAACTGGACGCGGGACCAATTGTCGCGCAGGCCGCGGTTGCGGTCCAGGACGACGACACCGTCGATACCCTCTCGGCGCGAATTCTGGCCGAGGAGCATCGCCTGTATCCGGAAGCGATCCGCACCGTTCTCGGAGGCCGCTACTCGTTGGATGGCCGCCGCGTCCTTCTCTGTTGAAGAAACTCGGACAGCTTCATGGGCGGGCCTGGTCCGGTCTCCAGTTGGCGGGCGACGGCGCGCAGATATTGACGCAGGATGCCGGTCCGCCGCTTTGGATCGAGGACGCAGGCGTCCATATCGAGCAGGATCTCCATCTCCCAGGGCTGGAAGACATTGCGTGTGACGGAGCCCCGCGTCAGTTCGCGGATCAGCCGCTGGAAACGGCTGAACATCAACTCACGATCGGTGATGTCGTCAGCCGTCATATATCACTAATCGGCGAATGATTGGATTGCTTATTACAAAAAAAGAGGCGGATGGTGCCCGTAACCTCCCGGACGCCATCCGCCGTGTATAGTGGGGACTTACTGTTCAGTCCATTGGAACCCGGGAGTGATACGAAAGTCTCAGCAATCCCGTAGCTCTTTTGGGCCATTCCGCGCGGGTAACGTGGGGGCCCGTCAACACGCCATTCCGAGTGCGTGACCTCGACTAGGCAGTCGCTGCGGAGATTCTCCGCAACCGCGCTAGGGGCGGTTCTCCTATGGTGCGGCGTCGCGCGCGGTCAGTCGCGCCAGGATACCGCCGAACCGGAGCACGACACGATCGCGCCGGCAGCTCCCTTTAACGGGGAACGCATCCTCGGGGTTCTTCCCGATTTTCAGACCATTACCGATCCGCAGAAGAAAGCGCCGCCACTGACACGCAAGCAGAAATGGAGCCTGGTCTGGAAGGAGACGGTCGATCCTTTCAATGTGGTCAGCGCGGCGTTGGGCGCGGGGCTCTCGCAAGCCGGGAATCAGACACCCAAGTACGGCAATGGCGGCCGGGCCTATAGTGAGCGTTTTGGCGCCGCTCTGGCGGACTTCGGCACGCAGAACCTGTTCAGCGCCGGCGTCCTCGCCACCCTCCTGCATCAGGATCCGCGATACTTCCGCAAGGGGCCCGGGACTCGCCTTCCCTCGCGCGTTTTGTACTCGGTCAGCCGGATCGTGATCACCCGGCAGGACACCGGCAAGGCCGCCTTCAACGCGTCCGGCGTGTTCGGGATGTTGATGGGAATCGGCGCGTCGAATCTGTATTACCCCAGCGCCAGCGTGCGTGGTTCGGTCATGCTGGGACGGCTGCACACCAGCCTGCTCGGCGGCGTAACCGGCAATCTGTTGTCGGAGTTTTGGCCGGACTTGCAACGGAGATTTTTGCATCGCAAGGGACGGAAGCCGTAACCGCGCCGCCTTCTTGGATCAGTCTCCGCGGAATTCCAGCACCAGAACGGTGATGTCGTCGGACTGCGCGGCGCCTTCGGTGAAGCTCGTGACAGCGTTCTGGATCCCGTCGTGAATGGCGCGGCACGATTCGCCGGCGCGCGCGGACACAACGTCGCGAAGCCGCTTCTTGCCGAAGAACTCGGCAGCGCTGTTCTGCGCTTCGGTGACGCCGTCGCTGTAGATCACCAGCTTGTCGCCGGGGACGAGGACACATTCGCCGACCACGAACTCTGCGGTGTCGAGCAAGCCGACGGGCACGCCTGTAGCAGCCAGATCGATTCGCCCGCCGTCGGCGCGGACCAGCATTGGCGGACAGTGGGCCGCATTGACGTAGCTCAGCCGGCCGCTATCGTCGAGGAGCGAGTAAAACACCGTGGCGTATTTTTCGCCGCCGGTCCGGTCGAGAAGGAACCTGTTGAGCCGCTGCATGCGATGTCCCAGGGCCTGCGGAAGATCGGTGGCGGTGATCAGCGCGCCTTGCAACAGGGACGCCAACAGCGACGAGGAAACGCCCTTCCCCGAGACATCTGCCACTACTGCCGACCAGCAGCGGGGCGTCACCTCGGTCACGTCGAAGTAGTCGCCGCCCACCTGGTGCGAGGCGACGCTGCTGCCGCAGGCTCGCAGCCATCCGGTCTCCGGCAACCGCCCGGGAAGCAGGCTCTGCTGGATCGTTCGCGCGAGCCGCAGTTCCTCCTCCATTTGATTCTTGGCGCGCTCCTCCTCGAGCAGCCGCGCATTTTCCAATACGGTCGAGGCCTCGATGGCAAGCGTCTGCAGCAATTCGCGATTGTCCCCGGCTAAATCGGCCGCGGCCACACGGGAGTCCATGTAGAGCACCCCCACCGTCTCGTTTCCCGTCACCACGAGACTGGTGGCGTCCCCCTGTCCGGCGCGGATGCGCACCAGGGGAACGCAGATGACGCTCCGAAGCTCCAGATCGGCCACGCTGTTCAGGGGGCGGGTCTCCTTTTCGCCGAGAGGGTCGAAGTTCATGGACAGCAGCTCCCGCCGGTGCTGAAGCGCGCGATGGAGCACCTCGCGCGGCACCCGCAGCTCGCTATCGTCGAGATTGTGGCCTCTGGCGTGGCGCGCCACCCGGGTCTCCAGGCCATCCCCGGCGCGCAGCATCAGGAAGCCGCGTTCTCCGCCGGTAATGGCGAGCGCGGTGTCAACCACCGACGCCAGAACATCATCGATTGAGAAGGAGCTTTGCAGCGTGCGCGCGAGGTCCAGGATGGCGCGGAGCTTGGCGAGATTCGCCCCTACGCCCTTGGGGGAAGTGCCCTTCTCCGGAGCGGCGACCTGTTCCATCAGCCGCTTGAGCTCGGCGCCGTCGAGGGCGAAAACCAGTTGGTACGAGTCCTGCGCGCCGAAGTCGATGCGGTCCGTCGTCCGCAACGCGTGCCGCGTAATGCGCTTGCCGTTGAGGAACGTGCCGTGGCGGCTGTTGCAGTCTTCGATCCAGTACTCGCCATTTTCGGCGACAATCCGGGCATGGGTGCGCGAGGCTCGCGTGTCGCGGATGATGAGGTGGTTCTCCGAGTGCCGTCCGATGCGGAAGGGCAGCGGTTGCAGCGGAATTCGCGAGCGATGTCCGTTGGGGTCGATGACAACGAGCGACGCCGGCTCCGCGGTCGCTGACGTCGCAGTCATCGGATCCTACCGCCGGGCGGCCTTCCGCGCCGGGCGCACGGGGCGCTTCGCGGGGACGGCCTGTTGGCGGAGTTCTTCGACCTCGCGCGCGCGCAACGTCTGGCAATGCGCGCAGTAGCCGCCGACCTCGGTGCGCGCCAAAAGGACCTGAAAGCCGAAGTGGCTCTCGATCTGTTTGCGAAGGCGCTGCAACGGTTCGCCGAAAAATTCTTCGACCTTGCCGCAGCGGAGGCAGATGACGTGGGCGTGCTCCTGCTTGAGGCGGGTCTCGTAATAATGCTGGTCGCCGCCATAATGCATCAAGTCCAACTCGTCCACCAGGCCGCCGGCCTTGAGCATTTTCAGCGTCCGGTAAACCGTGACCCGATTGAGCTTGGGGTCCCGCTCCTTGGCCATCTGGTAGAGCCGCTCCGCGTCGAGATGCTCGCCGGTCTTGTCGATCAGCTCGAGTAGAATCTGACGCTGGCGCGTCAGGCGGACGCCTCGCTCCTTCAGCGATCCTTCAATCGAATCGAGGGCCATAAGTGAGAACTGCTCCAATTCTAGCAGCCGCGCGTGACCAGCGCCTCAGGCGCTACAATCTTCTCTGCCATGTTCCGAAAAGTGCTGATTGCGAATCGCGGGGAGATTGCCGTCCGCGTCATCCGGACGCTCCGGGAAATGGGCATCGGGACGGTGGCGATCTACTCGGATGTGGACCGGACTTCGCTGCACGTCCGCATGGCGGATGAGGCGGAACATGTGGGCCCTGCCCCATCTGCCGAGAGCTATCTGCGCATCGATCGGATCCTGGACGCCGCCAGGAAGCACGGGGTGGACGCGATTCACCCGGGGTACGGTTTCCTGAGCGAGAATGCCGAATTCGCCGCTTCCTGCGATGCGGCGGGCATCGTCTTCATTGGGCCCGGCGCCGAGTCGATTCGCCGCATGGGCTCCAAGACGGCCGCGCGGCAGATGGCGATCGCGGCGGGGACCCCGGTGCTTCCTGGGGTCGACCACAACGTCTCGCTCGAGGAAGCGCGGCAATTCGGGGAGCAACACGGGTACCCGCTCCTGCTCAAGGCGGTCGCGGGCGGCGGGGGGAAGGGGATGCGCCGTGTCGACCGCGCGGCCGACCTGGAAGCCGCCCTCCGCGACGCCGCGAGCGAGGCGGAGCGCGCATTTCGCAGCGCCGACGTCTACGTCGAGAAGCTGGTGGAGCGGCCGCGGCATATCGAGATCCAGATCCTCGGCGACCGGCACGGCAATATGGTGCACCTCGGAGAACGCGAGTGCTCGATCCAGAGGAGGCACCAGAAAGTGATCGAAGAGTCGCCTTCGCCCTTGATCGCGGAGCATCCGGAGATGCGGCACGCGATGGGCGAAGCCGCGATCCGCGCGGCCCGCGCCGCCGGATATTACAACGCGGGCACGGTCGAATTTCTCGTGGACCAGGAACGCCGGTTCTACTTCCTGGAAATGAATACGCGGCTCCAGGTGGAGCATCCGATTACGGAATTGGTGACCGGGCTCGACCTGGTGCGGCTCCAAGTCGAGATTGCCGATGGCGCGCGGCTTCCGTTCGATCAATCGCACGTGCGGTGGAGCGGCTCCGCCATCGAGTGCCGTATCTACGCCGAGGATCCTTACAACGGCTTCCTGCCCTTTCCCGGCAAGCTGACGCGGCTGGCGCGGCCGCTGGGCCCCGGCATCCGCCTCGATGGCTGTGTGTACGTGGGTTGGACCGTCCCCATGGAGTACGACCCGCTGCTGGCGAAACTCGCCGTTTGGGCCGACGCGCGCGGTCACGCCGTGGACCGGATGCTGCGCGCGTTACGCGAGTACGACGTCGGCGGCATCCGCACCAACATCGCTTTTTTCCGCCGGATTCTGGAAGACCCCGAGTTTCGCGCCGGGAACCTGCACACGGGATTCATCGACGAGTTCTTTGCGCGCCATCGGGACGAAGCCGCGCCCGCGGATCTCACGGCGGTGGCGGCTCTTGCGGCCGCTCTGCACGCTTCGAGGGGCAAGGGCCGCCCCGGAGCCGCATCGCCCGCGCCGGCCAGCCGTTGGCTCGCGGCCGGAAGGGACGACCTGCTGCGATGAAGCTCTCGCTCACAATCGACGGAACGGATGACCAATTCGAGTTCCTCGCTCCCGCGCCGGATTGCCGGTTCCGTCTGGGCGCCGGACCCGAGCGGCGCGCGGACGTCGAAATGCCGGAGCCGGGGGTGTACTCGGTGCTGATGGACGGGCGCTCCTATGAGGCGCGCGTCGAGGAAGCCGCAGACGGGCTCGTGGTGGTCATCGACGGGCGGCGGTTCGCCATCGAGGTGCGCGACCCGCGGCGCCTCCGCCCCAGGCGTGGCGCGGGCGCCGCGGAGGGAGTGCAGATCATTGCGGCGCCGATGCCCGGAAAAATCGTCCGTGTCCTCATCGCCGTCGGGGATGAAGTGGCGGCGGGGCAGGGGCTGTTGGTTGTCGAAGCGATGAAGATGCAAAACGAGATGAAGGCGCTGCGCGCCGGCACTGTGCTGACCATCTCCGCCAAGGAAGGCTCGACCGTCGCGGCGGGCGAAACGCTCGCCACGATTGGCTAGTGATTACGGAGTTCGGCGACGATCGAGTCGAGTGCCGCGCATACGGCCGCGGACAGCGTGTCGGAAACCGAGAAATCGGCGCCGCACACGGAGATCAGGACTGCCGCCGGGGCATGGCCGTAGAGCTGCCGCGCGCCGGCGACGAGCGCTTCCGGTGTGGCGTGGTGCGTGAATGAGGCTGCCCCGGATTCGGCGGAAATCGCGCGGCGGCGAATCTCGCCGGGGATGCCTTCGCCAGTCGCATCCAGGAAAATGACCCCATCGGCGCCCGCGATGGCGACCTGCAATTCCGGAGTGAGCTGGTGGACCGCGATCGCCCCCGGGATTTGCTCGGCGGCGCGGAAGCCGAAGCCATCGTCGCCGCGGAGCGGGTTGCCGTACCCGATGATCAACACCGGACCAAGTGTAGCACTCGCGGTACCGGTGGGACCGCCCCCGTACCGGCATGACTCGCGCCGGTGGCCGGTCATGCGGCATAGTGAACACATGATCGCTTCCGTTGAAATCGTCACTTGCCTCGTCGCCATCGCCGGCTCCCTCAAGCTCACCGCGTCCGAGCTCAGCCGGTACCGGAAAACCCGCCAGATGCGCCAGGCGCTTCGGATTGCCCTCTGCTCCTCGATCGTGAACGCCTAACCGCCCGCAGCAAGCACGCCAACTCCCTCATTCCAAACGACTAACCTAGCCGACCCTGTGGAGCAAGCCTCCGCCTTGCCATCCCTGCTCGCATTTCCTTACAGTTTGGCGATCCGCCGCCGCAGGATGTCGAGAGCCATCTGGCAGGTGAACACGCGCACACGCTGCCGGTCGCCCAGGAACTGGCGCGAGAAGACTTGGGTCCCCGCGGCGTCGGCGATACCGATGTGCATCGTGCCGGGAGGCGCGGAGTCGGTGTCCGGCCCCGCAACCCCCGTGATCGAAATGGCGTAAGTCGAATTGGTGCGGCGGCGGGCGCCGGCGGCCATTGCCTCGGCGGTCTCGCTGCTTACGGCCCCGAATTGCGCGAGGATCTCCGGCGGCACGCCGAGGAGCTCGATCTTCATCGCGTTCGTGTAGGTGATCAGCCCCCCCGCAAAATACTCGGAACTCCCAGCCACCGACGTGAAGCGCTCGCCTAACATGCCGCCGGTGGCGCTCTCCGCCACTGAGACCGTCGCGTGGCTCTTGCGGAGCATCTCCCCCACCGTGACTTCGAGCGGGTCGCCGTTCCGCGAATAAATGCGGTCGCCGAGGAGCAACTCGATGGGCCCGCCGACCTCCGCCAGCAGCGCATCCGCGTCCGTCACCGTATTGCACCGGGCACGGAGGTGAATCTGCAAATCGCCGTTGGCCGCGAGGATGGTAGTCGCGGGATTATCGTACTTCTTGTACACCGGCGAGATGAGGCTGTCGAGGTCGGATTCGGACATGCCGGTGACGCGCAGGAACAGCGTGCGGATCACCTGTTTCGGCACGATGCGGACCAGACGCGGGCGGCATTGCCGCTCGAACATCGCTTTCAGCTCATGCGGCGGCCCCGGCAGAAGCATCACCACCGCGCCCGAGTCCTCGATCCACTGGCCGGGGGCGGTGCCGCGGTCGTTGGGAAGAATGTCGGCGCCCTCGATAACGAACGCCTGCCGCTTATTCACTTCCGCCATCTTACGCTTGGCGGCGGCGAAGCGCTGCTCAATCCCTTCGGCGATCTCCGGGTGGAACACCAGTTTGCGGTCGAGCGCCTGGGCGACGGCCTCGCGCGTCAGGTCGTCCTCAGTGGGCCCCAGACCGCCCGAGAGGATCAGGATCTCGTGCCTCGAGACGGCGCGGCGAATGGCGTCGGCGAGGCGCTCCCGATCGTCGCCGATCACCGATTTCATCACCACCTCGACGCCCAGATTGTTCAGCTCCGCCGTGAGGTAGAGAGAGTTGGTGTCCACGCGCTCCGGCGTCAGCATCTCCGAGCCGACTGCGATAATCTCGGCGTTCATCAGATGAGCGGGCGGCCCTTAATGCCGACGTCGACCCGATACAGCGCGTTGGTCGTGGCGATCACCAGCGCGCGGGATGGAGTGAAGGCCAGGCCGACGATGCCCGGGCCGGAGAGAAACAGATCGGCGCGCCGGTCCTGCGTGATGCGGACCACGCCTTTACGGCCGGAGATGGAAGCGGCGGCATAGAGGCGGCCTTCCTCGTCGAACGCCATGCCTTGGGGCCTCCCCAAACCGCGATAGAAGATATCGACCTCGCCGGCGTGCGAGATGCGGTACACGGAATCGAAGCTCGACGTCGTGGGGCCCGTGACGTACAGATACCCGTCCGGCCCCATCGCCAGATGGTAGGCGGCGATGGAAGGTTCCAGCGTGGCGAACACGAAGATCTGGCGGTCGGGGCTGATCTTGAAAATCGTGCCGCTGCGGTCGCCCACGTAAAGGTTCTGTTCGGCGTCGAAGGCCAGACCCGTGGCCACGCCCATGCCCTCCACGAAGGTCGACATGTTGCCGTTCGGCGTCACCTGGTACACGATGCCCTCGAAGCGGCTGGAGATGTACAGCATGCCCTGCGGGTCGAACGCAAGAGCCGTAGCGTTCATCAGCTCGTTGATGAACGGCTTCATGTTGAAGTTCAGGTCGATTCGGTAAACCGCCACCGGGACCTTCTGCCCCCGCGATCCGCTGAAGGTCGAGTAGATGTTGCCGAACGTGTCGATGACAGGGCTGGCGACGGGGTGCAGGTTCTCGGCTACCAGGACCCCGATATCGCAGGCCCAGGAGTCGCTGGACTGGTCGCCGCTCTCGATCACGAGTTCGCCGGCCGAAGCCCCTTCGGGCACCCGGGCGATAACCAGGGAGTCCGAGCCGATGATGATCGGCGCCCCGACTTCGCCGATCACGACGCGCGGCCGGTCGGTTTTGGCGAAGCCTTTCCCTCGAATCTGCAATTCGCCCCCGGCAATCGCTGCCGGCGGCGTTACTTGCGAGATTTGGGGCCTGGAATCAGACGATTTCCGGAGAGGCATATTTGAATCTAAATAAGATTGAACCACCCCGCCAGCCATAACACAAGCGCCGCGTAAATGCCGGCCATCACGTCGTCGGCATTGATTCCCAAGCCCCCGGGAAGGGCTTCGAGCTGGTGGACTGGCGGCGGCTTCCAGATGTCGAAGAGGCGAAAGAGCACAAACGCGGCCAGGTACGCCTGCCACGTGAGGCTGCGGGCGCCGGCTAACGCAATCCATTGGCCGATCACTTCGTCGACGACGACGACTCCCGGGTCCTTCAGCTGCAGCGTGCGCGCCGTCACGCCGGAGGCCCAGACGGCGGGGCCGAACAGCAAGCCCGCGAGGACCGCAAATTGCCACGGAGGCAGGTGCAGGGGAACCGCGATCGCGATGGCGGCAAGCGAGCCGGCGGTGCCCGGCGCGGCCGGAGAGTATCCGGCGCCGAAGAAAGTCGCCAGCAGGATGGCCAGCCTACGCATGAAACGCGCTTGCCCGCGAGCCCGGCGCCCGCATGTGTGCGCTACTCATCTTCGTCGACCTCCGGCCTCGGATTCGCGGGACTCGAAATCACGTACTTCTCCGACGACCAGTTGCCCAGATCGATAATTCGGCAGCGCTCGCTGCAGAAGGGGAAATCGGGGTCGCCCAGCTTCACTTCGACCTTTTTACAAATCGGACACTTCATACCGCGATGTGAATCAGTGGCGCTGGGGCGAAATGGGGAACCGTCTCGCTGGAGGGCAGTAGCGTGCCTACGAGGTCGTAATCGTGCGACTCCGTGATGCGCAACCGGCGAATCTCGCCCTGCCGGGGCTCGGCGCCTTCGAAATCGTTGATGAGCGTCACGCCGTCGATCTCCGGCGCCTGCGTCGCCAGGCGGCCTTCCCAGAGCAGATCGGTCTCCTGCGACAGTCCTTCGACGATCATCGGCAGTTCCCGCCCGACCATCGCGCGGTTGCGGGCGCGCGCGATCCGCCGCTGAATCGCCATCAGACGGCGCTTGCGATTCTGGATCGTGCGGCCGTCCACCTTGCCGTCCAGATGAAAGCTGGCGCTGCTGTCCTCGTCCGAATACGTGAAAACGCCCAGGTTGTCGAACCTGGCTGCTTCGACGAAGCGGCACAACTCCTCGAAATCCTCCGCCGTCTCCCCGGGAAAGCCGACGATGAAGCTGGTGCGGATAGCGATCCCTGGGATGGTGCGCCGGATCCGGTCAAGCAGTTTGAGGAAAATGTCCCCTGACGCGCCGCGCTTCATCCGCTTCAGAACATTCGCGCTGGCATGCTGCAACGGCATGTCGATGTACTTGACCAGCGACGGGTGCTCCGCGATCGTGTCCAGCAGGCGCTGCGTGACCTTGTTCGGGTAAGCGTAGAGGAAGCGGATCCACTTCTCGCGCGGCGTCTCGATTTGCGCCAGCCGGGCGAGCAGGTCGGCGAGTCCGTCCTTCAGTCCCAAATCCTCGCCGTAGCACGTCGTGTCCTGGCCAATCAGGTTGATCTCCCGGACACCCTGCTGAAAGAGCCGCGTCGCTTCGGAGATCACGGACTCGAACCGGCGGCTGCGGAAGGCGCCGCGATATTGCGGGATCACGCAGAAGGTGCAGGGGTGGTCGCATCCCTCGGCGATCTTGATGTAGGCGAAATGCCGCGGCGTAGCGAGAACGCGCGGGGTCAGGTCGTGATACAGGTATGGCTGCAGAGGGTCGTGCCCCGGCTCCATGCCTTCGCAGAGGGCGACGATCTTGTCCAGTTCGTTGGTGCCGATCAGCGCGTCGACCTCCGGCATTTCCTTGCGGATATCGCCCCGGTAGCGCTCCACCAGACACCCGGCGACGATCAGCTTTTGGGCCCGTCCGACTTTCTTGTACTCCGCCATTTCGAGGATCGTGTCGACGGATTCCTTCTTCGCCGGATCGATGAAACTGCAGGTGTTGACCACCAGGACATCGGCCTGATCGGGATGGGGCGTAAGCTCGTGGCCCTTGGCCACGAGTTGACCCATCATGACCTCGCTATCGACCAGATTCTTGGGGCAGCCCAGACTGACAAAACCGACTTTCAAATATGCACCAGTGTTTCGAGGGGATCTCTTATTAGAATAGCATTAGGACTCTTCGCGAGGCGCGTTGCGCTCCGGGCCGCTTGACGGATGCAGCCGCAACACGATATGTTCGGACCACACTCGCTTTCCGGAAACAATGAAACGTTTATTTTTAGTCCTCGCCCTACTCGCTGGCCCGGCCCTTGCACAGTCGGTGAAATGGCCGGAAGAGAAGGCCAACGACTGGTATGCCCGGCAACCCTGGCTGGTGGGCAGCAATTATATCCCCGCCACCGCCGTGAACCAGTTGGAGATGTGGCAGAACGACACGTTCGACATCGACCGCATCAACCTCGAGTTCATCTGGGCGGAGAATCTGGGCATGAACACGATGCGGGTATTCCTGCACGACCTGGTGTGGAAGCAGGACGCCGGCGGCTTCCGCAAACGCATCGACCGTTTCCTCAGCGTCGCCAAAAAACACCACATCAAACCGATTTTCGTGCTGCTCGATTCGTGCTGGGATCCCTTTCCAGAGGTCTTCCATCAGCGCCCGCCGCAGCCCGGCATCCACAATTCCCGCTGGGTGCAGAGCCCCGGCGCCAATGGGCTGTCCGATCCCAAGCAGGAGCCCCGCGTTCTGGACTACATCGCAAACGTCGTTCTGGCGTTCGCCGATGACGACCGCATCCTGGCCTGGGATGTCTGGAACGAGCCCGACAATCTGAACGCGTCGAGTTATGGACGGGTGGAACGGCCGGATAAAGAAAAGCTGGTTCTCGCGCTTCTGCCGAAAGTCTTTCAATATGCCCGCTCAGGACGGCCCTCGCAGCCGCTGACGTCGGGTCTCTGGAAGGGTGACTGGTCGGCGCCCGCGAAACTGAGCGCCATCGAAAAGATCCAGGTCGAACAGTCCGACGTGATCTCTTTCCACAGCTACGATCCGCCCGCCGAGTTCGAAAAGCGGATCCAGTGGCTGCAGCAGTACAAGCGTCCGATCCTCTGCACTGAATTTATGGCGCGGCCGAGAGGCAGCACGTTCGAAACGATCCTGCCCATCGCGAAGAAGCACAAAGTAGGCGCTTGGAACTGGGGGTTCGTGGCGGGGAAGACGCAAACTTGGCTGCCCTGGGATTCCTGGGAGAAGCCTTATGTCGGCGACCGTCAGCCCTCCGCATGGTTCCACGACATCTTCAAATCCAACGGAGCGCCCTACAGTCAGGCGGAAGTCGACTTCATCAAGAACATCACCGGCGAGCCGGCGGCGCCAAAAGCAAAAGCCGCCAAGAAGTAAGCGTGGAGCAAGCCTCCCGGCAATGCGGTTGGCCGGTTCCGGCCGCTACATGAAGTAGTTCTTGACCTTCTCGAAGAGACCCTTTTCGGAAGGCGAATTGTCGACCGGCAAGGTATCGCGTAACTGTTCCAGGAGCTTTCGCTGCTCGCGGCTCAACCGTGTCGGCACCTTCACGTCCACATGCACGTAGAGATCGCCGCGGCCCCCGCCATTCAGGTGAGGAACGCCCTGATGCCGCAGCTTGAACTGCGAACCGCTCTGCGTGCCCTCGGGGATTTTGAGCTTCTGCGTATTCTCCAGCGTCGGAATCTCGATCTCCGCCCCCAGCGCGGCTTGCGCCATATTCAGTGGGATGGTGCAGTGCAGATCCTGCTCGTGGCGTTCGAAGAAGGCGTGCGCCTTGACCTTGAGGAATACGAATAAATCGCCGTGCGGGCCCCCGTTCGCTCCGGGTTGCCCTTCGTTGGCGAGCCGCAGGCGTGTGCCATCGTCCACCCCGGCCGGAATGTTGATCTTGAGCTTGCGCTGCACCTGCTGGTAACCCTGTCCCCGGCACTGGCTGCAAGGGTTCCGGATAACCTGGCCTTGACCGGCGCAGGTGCTGCACGTCCGCCGGATAGAGAGGAAACTCTGCTGGTACAGGATCTCGCCGCGGCCGTGGCAGGTCGGACAGGTGCTGGGCCCGGTGCCAGGCTCCGAACCCGACGCTTTGCAATGTTCGCACGGCTCCATGCGCGGAACCTGGATCTCGGCGTTCATCCCGAAGACGGCGTCCTCGAAGGTGATCTCGAGGTCGTAGCGAACATCTTCGCCGCGTTGGGCGCGGTTGCGCCGGCGTCCGCCGCCGCCCCCGAAAAGGTCGCCGAAACCGAAGAAATCGCCCAGGATATCGCTGAAATCGGCGAATGCCTCGGGATTGAAGCCTCCGCCTCCGCCGGCCCCCTGCAGGCCCGCATGTCCGAAACGGTCATACGCGGCGCGCTTCTGCGGGTCGCTGAGGACGCTGTAGGCCTCGGAAGCTTCTTTGAACTTGTCCTCGGCGGTCGGATCGTCGGGATGGTGATCGGGATGGAACTGCCGGGCCAGTTTGCGATAGGCGGCTTTCACATCCGCCTCGCCGGCTTCCCGGCCCACACCTAGAACTTCGTAATAATCTCGTTTTGCCACTGGTTTTTCACTGCGCCTTACGGGTGGACCGCTACTTTGACCCAGGCGGGCCTGAGAAGCTTGCCTTTGAAATTATAGCCCCTCTGCAACTCATCTAAGATCGCCTGATCGTCGGCGTCCTCCGTCTGTTCCCGTTGCACGGCCTCATGATGGTTGGGATCGAATCGTTTTCCTTGCGTCTCGATCGGCTCCAAACCCATTTTCTTCAACGTCTCGAACAGCCGCAGGTAGATCAGCTCGACGCCCTTGGCGTACTCCTTATCGACCGTTTCGGTCTTCAGCGCGCGCTCGAAATCGTCGACCACCGGCAGCAGGCTGCGCACCAGATCCGCCGTGGCGAACTGAAGAAAATCCGACCGTTCGCGCTCCGCCCGGCGGCGGGCATTCTCGAATTCGGCCCAGGCGCGCCGCAACCGGTCGTCGACCTCTGCCTTTTCGGCGGCGAGGCGATCGCGATCGGCACTTACGGCCGCCAACTGGGCTTCGAGCGTTTCGGCGGGGGCGTTCTCGTCGGGAGAAACGGCGGAGGATTTTGGGTCGGGGTTCTGCGTGTCCACTCTATCTCCAGATTACCAGACGAGCCGGGAAGAGCCGCTCGGGCTCAGAATTGAGCGTTTTCCAACGCACGGCTGGTCTGCAGCACGGCGGCCATGACACGCTCGTAGTGCATGCGCATCGGCCCCAGCACCGCGACTTTGGCGGGAAGCCCGCTGCCCATCCGGACGGTCATGCCGATCAGGGCCAGATCCTTCATGGCGGGGTGGGCCTCCTCGAGTCCGACGTGCACCGCCAACTCGCCCGGCGGCTGTTCGAGGAAACGGTCGAGCAACTCGATGAGGCGCTTCTTCTCTTCCAGCGCCCGCAACAGGTCGCGCATCGTTTCGCGCGTCAGATGCAGATCGAGCCCCAGCAGGTTGGACGCGCCTTCCATGTGAACTTCCGGGCCGAAGTCGGTGTCGAGCAAGCCTTTTTGATACAAAACCTGCACCTTGCGCATCGCCGCCTGGAACAATTCCCGGTCCTGGATCAGGCGCCGCACAAGCTCCCGCCGGGCCTCCCCGAGCTGCCAGCCGCTGAAATTGCGATTGATGTAGTTGCGGATCGAGGTGAGCTCGTCCGGCTCGATGGCTTCATCCAGCGCGACGACCTTGTTCCGCACCATGCGGTCCCGGGTCACCAGTATCGTGAGCACCCGGCGTTCGGCCAGCGGGATCAACTCGATCTGGTCGAGTTCCTGGGACAACGCCGGCAGCGCGGCCGCGATGCCCACGTTGCTGGTCATCTCCATGAGAATGAAGCTGGAGCGCTCGACACGCGCTCCCACCGTCTCCAACGAGCTGAATTCATTCGACAGGCGATCCGCCTCGGCATGAGCGATGCGCGACACGGCGAGCGAACTTACGTAGAACCGGAATGCCTTTTCCGTCGGGATCCGGCCCGCCGAGGTGTGCGGCTGCGAGAGATAGCCCTCGTCTGCCAGATCGGCCATCACATTCCGGATAGACGCAGGGCTCAACTCGTCCGTGCGCCGCTTGGAGACGGTTCTCGATCCCACCGGCTCGCCGGTTTCGATGTACGCGCGAACGATCGAACTCAGAATTTCCCGGTGTCTGGATTTGAGCGGCGCATCCGTTCTCATAGACCCCTACAGTACACTTGTCTAATCATGATTGTAATCCGCTGAAAGTAAACGGTCAAATCGCGAGCCGCGCAAACGCGCACGGTGGCGCCCCCCGGGCAGTGTCTCGGGACACACAGTGGCCATTAAGTGGATGAAAATACACGGGCGGGCCGGGCTTTCGCGAAAACGGGAAAAACTTGCGCGGGGCGCGTTGCGCCCACTCTATTAAAAGATTGATAGAATAGCGGTTCCGATGATCCTAAAAGCGATTATGCGCTACTACAGCTACCTGTTCCACACGCTGCTAGCCGTATTTCTCATCGCGGTGTCCGGCCTGGCCATGGCAACCGGCTCCGGCGATCTGCATTTGGGGATGCTGCCCTGGACGGGCGACAGGCTCGAATACGTGCTCTTTTTCGGATCGATCGCGGGTCTCGTCACCGTATTCCTGGCGATGCGCGGCGTCCTTCGCATCCTGTTCCTCCTCTGGAGTTTTCTGGTGTTCGTCCTGCTGTTCAAGGGATATATCTTCAGCAGTTACAAATTCCAACCGGACGAATTCCGGAGGGCTGTTTACCTGATCGCGGCGTCATTCCTGGCGCTATTTGGCGCCTGGTTCCAACTCCGGCGGACCCCCCGCAAGAAGTTTTGAAAGCGGACAGCGGGTTTCGAAAACGAACACTTGCCCCCGCGTAAGCCGCTGAGGTCAAGCCACTTGCGCTGGCGGTGCAATTGCACCTCAGGGGCTCCAAATGAGAGTACCCGGTTTCCTGACGGCGATTCTGCTCGTCCCAGCGGTTTTCGCGCAATCCTCGGAAGTGTCCATCACCTCCCCGCCACCCCCGCGGGTGATCGGCCGGTTCCTGACGCCCTTTCACCTGGAAAAACGCATCGTGCCGCCGGCCAAGCTGACCAACTCGCCGCGCCTCGAAATGCTCGTGCGCAGCGGCAACCTCTATCTCTCGGTTGAGGATGTCATCGCCCTGGTTCTCGAGAACAACCTCGATATCGCGGTGCAGCGGTACAGTCCCTTTCTGGCGCGAGAGGTCCTCCGGCGCGCCGAAGGCGGCCAGATCCTGCGCAATGTCGACACGCCGGTGCAAGCCGGCCCCACCAGCGTCAGCACGGCCGGCATCAGCACCAATGCCAACGGTCTGGCGGGCGGCGGCGGATTCGGCGCCGGCGGCGGATTGGTCACCCAGATCGGACCTTCGCCGCCCAGTCTCGATCCGTACATCGCGTTCAACGCGCAGATCGGGCATCTCAGCACGCCGCAAACCATCACTTTGCTGAGCCAGACCACGTCCTTGACCAACAGCTACCAGGGGATGAACATCCAATTCGGCCGGCAGTGGACGAGCGGCACCAGCGCATACGTGACGCTTTCCAATTCGCGGAACCAGTCCAATAGCGCGGGCCAGTTGTTCAACCCGTCGATCAGCGGATCGTTCGATGTGTACCTCACGCAGAACCTCCTGCAAGGCCGCAGCCTGGCGGTGAACAGCCGCGACATCCGGGTCGCCAAGAACAATATGAAGGTGAGCAGTCTGCAGGTGGAGCTGCAGGTCGCGACCACGGTCGCCGCCGTCCTCAACCTGTATTGGGACCTCGTCAGCTTCAACGAAGCGGTGCGCATCAAGGAGCGCGGCGTGGAAACCGCCCAGAAACTGTATGAAGGCAACAAGCGCCAGTCGGAGATCGGCGCGATGGCGGGTATCGAGATCACACGCGCGGCGGCGGGCGTTTCCGCGGCCAAGGAAGACCTGCTGATCGCGCAGACGAATGTCGCGCAGCAGGAGATCGTCCTCAAGAACGCGCTCAGCCGGAACGGCATCGAGAACACCTGGCTGGACGACGTGCACATCGTGCCGTTGAACCATATCGAGATTCCGAAGGCGGAAGAGGTTCGCCCGGTGCAGGATCTGATCGCGGAAGCGCTCAAGAACCGCCTGGAGATCGAACGCGGCAAGCTCAACATCGAGAGCCAGAAGATCATGGTGACCGGCAACAAGAACGCGCTGCTCCCGAACCTGCAGGCGTTCGCCGAATTCACCAATCACGGTTTGAGCGGACCCGCCAACCCTCTTTACAGCAACTGTTGCGGCGCGCCGAACGCCTTCTTCCTCGGCGGCAACAGCAACGTGTACGCCCAGATCCTGCGCCGCAATTTCCCGGATTACTCGGCGGGATTCTCCATCAGCATCCCCTTCCGCAACCGGGCGCAGCAGGCGGACTACGTCACCGACCAGTTGCAGCTCCGCCAGAGCGAGCTGCAGTTGCAGCGCTCTGTCAACCAGGTGCGGGTCGACGTCAAGACCGCCCTCATCGGACTGGAACAGGCGCGCGCGCGCCATCAGACCGCAGTGGATACACGGGTGCTCTCCGAGCAGAGCCTCGAGGCCGAGAATAAGCGCTTTCAGGCGGGCGTGGGCAGCGTCGCGCTGGTGATGCAGGCGCAGAAGGATCTTGCCAATACCCAGGACGCCGAGGTGCAGGCGATGGCGAATTACACGCATGCCAAAATCTTCTTCGACCAGGCCATGGGCCGGACTCTCGATGTGAATCACATCCAGATGCAGGAGGCGATCTCCGGCAAAGTGCAGCGCGAGTCGTTCCTGCCGCCCACCTTGCCGGCGGCGAAAGCGGGGGCATCCCGATGAAGATCCGCGGCGTGGTTGCTGCTTTTCTGGCGGGGGCGCTTTTCCTGAGCCAACTGTCGGCGCAGGATCTCCCATCGAGCGTCTCGCGCCCGCAGGTGATGATCCCGATCCGCGACTACATGGCGCCGGAGATCGCGCCGATACGCCTGACCAACTCGCAGCGGCTTTACACTCTCATTCGCGCGGGAAACCTGTACCTCAGCGCGGAGGACGCGCTGGCGCTGGCGATTGAGAATAATTTGAACCTGGAGATCAATCGCTACGGCCCGCAGTTGGCGCAATCCGCATTCGAGCGCGCCAAGGCCGGCGGTCCGATCCGCGGCGTTCCCAGCGGCAATACCCAGGTTTCGACGGTGAACAGCGGTGTCGGCGTGAACGGATCGGCGGCCAGCTCCGGAGTGGGCGGCGGAGGCGGCGGGGGCGGCGGCGGAGGCGGCGGAAATGCGACCATCCAGCAGGTCGGCGCGATCACCCCGAACCTCGATCCGGTCCTGCAAAGCGCCACCAACTTTTCGCACCTGACCCAGCCGCAGGCCAACACGGTGCTCAGCCAGACGACCGCCCTGGTGGATTCCATCCGGGTCAATAATACGACTCTCCAGCAGGGAACCCTGACCGGCGGCAATGTGACTTTCCGCGGGTTCGAGCAATATCTGAGCGAGAACTCTCCCACCAACTTCCTGAACCCGATATCCGCGCCCCGCATGGAGCTCGTCATCCGGCAGAACTTTCTGCAGGGATTCGGCGTGAAGCTGAACAACCGCGGCATTCGCATCGCGGACATCAGCCGCGTGGCCGCCCGCGAGACCTTCCGTTCCCAGTTGCTCGACCTCGTGGTGACCGTTCTCAATCTCTACTGGGATTACGTGGACACGCGCGACCAGTTGAAACTGCGCGAAAGGGCCCTCGCCATCACCGAAAAATTCCTCGCCGACACGAAGTACGAAATCTCGGTGGGCGCGCTTGCCGGTGTCGAACTGCCGCGCGCGGAGGCGGAAGTAGCCGGCCGCCGGCAGGACGTCGTCATTGCGCGGAACAACGTGCGGCAGCGCGCGATCCTGTTAAAGGAAGCCCTGAGCCATATGCAAGACCCCGCGCTCGAAGCCGCCGAGATCATCCCCACCGATCGTATCGCGGCGCCCCCGGAGGACGA
This sequence comes from uncultured Solibacteraceae bacterium, assembly GCA_964608645.1. Classification (GTDB taxonomy): domain Bacteria; phylum Acidobacteriota; class Terriglobia; order Bryobacterales; family Bryobacteraceae; genus CAZSQK01. Next base: position 85,682 of record CAZSQK010000005.1, read on the forward strand.
GACCCTGCCGCCGCTTCGCGATCTGCTGAAAAGCGCCATGGCCAAGCGTCCCGACGTGGCCATCGCCAAATACCGCGACCAGACCGACGAAATGAACCTCGCCGGCACCACCAATCCCCTGCTGCCGAGTCTGCAGCTCTCCTTCGACACCTACAATCGCGGCATTGCGGGAACACCGCAATTGAGCGGAGGACGCGGCAACGCGTTTTTCGAGGGCGGCTTCGGCGCCGCAATGGGGCAGGTGCTGCGCCGCAACTTCCCCAACGAGGTCGGCACGCTGTCCTTCTCGATCCCGCTCTATAACCGGCCGGCCCAGGCGGATTATGGCATCGACCAGTTGCAGTATCGGCAGTCGCAGCTTCGCGGTCAAAGGGATCAGAACCAGATCGTGGTCGACATTTCGAGCCAGATGTCCGCGCTGCGCCAGGCCCGCGCCCGGTATGCCACGGCAAAGAACACGCGCATTCTGCAGGAGCAACTCCTGGACGCCGAGCGGAAGAAGTCCTACGGGGCGGCGACGTTCAATTTCATCATGGTCGACCAGCGAGCGCTGATCGCGGCGCAGTTGTCCGAAATGTCGGCGACCGCGGCATACAACCGCGCCCGGATTTCGCTCGACCAAGTGCTCGGCGAGACGCTGGAACGGAATCACATCACCCTCGAAGAGGGCCTCGCCGGCCGGGTCGCCAAGGAATCGCGCCTGCCGGATGTGGTCGAGGGCTCGAAGAACTGAGGCGCCCAATCAGGCTCTGCTAGGCGCCCAGCAGGCGGCGCACCAGAACCAATTGGCCGAGGTGGTAGGCATTATGGTCGGCGATCAGCAGCGCTTCCCGTAGTAGCGTCTGTCCCTCGCCCCAAGGGAGCTTTCGGAATAAATCCTGCTCCGAATCCTTCAGCAGGGCTTCGAAGGCCCTCATTCCGGCGCGGATCGCCCCGACGGACTCCGTCCATTGGGAGGCGTCTTTTGGTGCGGGCGAAGCCGGCCAATAACCCTTGGGCCAGGGCGGTGAGACGTGATCCGCCGATTGGCTGAAGGCCACGATATCCTCGAGCGCGATGCGTATGTGCTCCAGCAACTCCCACGCGGAGTGGGGAGCCCCTTCCGGACGGACGCCGGTGAGCTCGGCGGGAAAGCCATTCACGGCGTCATCGAACGTGATGTGGGCTTGCCCGCCGTGGAGCAATTCCAGAAGGTGGTCGCGAAGATTCGTCTGCTCGGGCATCCCATCAGGCTAACCCGTCCCGGCGCCGGGATGAAGCCGCCCCCCTTGCACCCGGTATTGGTTTTCGCAATAATACGGCTCAGATCGCCATCGTTAGTATGGTTGCCCAACGTCAGGACTTGCTCGCCGCGCTCGTCGCCTGTGCTGACACTGCCTTCCGTGCCCGTGCCCGGCGCTTCGTCAACGGGCTTTCCGCCGACGAACTCGAATTCATTGCGGAGTATCTCGGGACGTGCATTCTGGAATCGGCCCGGCGTTGCGATTGCTCGCGCGCGGAGCTTGCCGCGCGGATCGCCGATTATCAGCAGGCGCGGCGGCCCGCCCCCGATCGGGATCACAAGTCGATCCTGCTCCTCGAATTCCTCTGCCGCACCGGTGGGCATCCCGCGCCCGTGCGCGTCCACTAGAGCCCTACCGGCTCGCAACCTGCGCGGGTGGATGCGGGATACGGGGCAGGTCCGGATTCACATAAATATCGACCCATTGCCCTCCCCTGGTAAAGGTCTGGTCGGCCGGGAAGGGCGCGAGCGCCCGCGCCTCCGCGGACGTCACATTCGGGACATAGCTGTAGAAGTTCTCCCAAAACTTCAGGATGGGGCCGAGGCGCATCAAGTTGATCCTGGGATCCCACACTCGCGAGAACACGACCAGAATCTGCACTTTGCTCCAGTCGAGAGTCTCGATCGTCCGCGGGGCGAGATTCGGCAGCGCCTCCACCCGAATGCGGCGGGGTGTGAACCCCAGTTCCGGACGCGACAGTTCGATGGTCATTGGCCAGGCGGTATGGACGACGGGATCGACGTACCAGTGCGCCACATAGTCCGCGGCGTCGGCATGCAGTTTCACGAAATCGGTGAAGGCGAGATTCTCCTCGAACGGAAACGGATACGGCGGGTTGATGAAGTTGGAGGCAGCCAGTCCGGCAAAAAGGACCCCGGCGGCGACCAGTTTCTGGACGCGCGGCAGAGCCGACAGCGCCACCGTCATCGCGGCAAAGACAATCGGCAGAACCGGGAGGAGATAGCGATTCAGCACCGCGCCGCCGAGCACGGTAAACAGCACGACATGCGCCGCCGTTAATGCGCCCGCCACCTGCCAGGGCCGGCTGCGGAACCAGCGGCCTTGCCGCCAGGCAGCCACCGCGGCCGCCGTCCCTACCCAATGAAAATTCGCGAAGAGAAGGAAGAACACGCGCCGCGTCCCCGTGACGAGCATCCGGACGGGATGCAGCGGATAGCGGACATTATATCGGGCGAAGTCGGCATTGCCGGCCCAGTGGCCGGTTTGGCGCGCCAGAATCGCGATCCAGCCGGCGAGCACCGCCAGGGGCAAAAGGAACCACGCCGCGTCACGCCACCGGCGCTCGCGCGCCAGCCAAAGCCCGAACACCAGCGGCGCCACGGCGCCGGTCTCCTTGACCAGAACGAGGACAACACAGGCTGCCGCCGCCATGCGAATGTGGTTTTGCAAGAAAAGCAGCAGCGCCAGGGTGGTAAAGACCATCGCCGGCGCGTCGAGCTGCGCCAGCACGCTCTGGGCGAAGAACAGCGGCGAGACGCACAACAGGCCCGCCGCGAGAAATGCCGACGCGCCGCGGACGTCGCGTCCCAGTTCGATCGCCAGCAAGAAGGCGGCGAGAACTCCGAACCCCGCCAACGCGAGCATCGCGACACGCGTCGCTTCGGGCCGGAACCCCACGACCCGCCACACACCGGCGAGATAGGCGGGAATCGCCGGAGGGTGAATATTCGGCACGGTGGAATGGGGTATCCAATACCCGCCATGTAAAAGATCGAGTGCGGCGGGGACGAACTGCCCGGCCTCATCCCAGAAGTAGGGAAGCCGCGCCATCCACAAGTGCGTCATCACGAGGAACGTCGCAAACAGCAGATACATCAAGAGGTAGCTGCTGACGCGGATCTGGCGGCGGGCCGGAATCGCGGCGATCTTCTTCATCGGCTTCTATCGGGATGGCCGGATTGCGCTCACTGCACGATACCGCCGGGGGTCTGCGGCTCCAATTGGATCTCGCCGAACGCCGTTTCATACTGGGTAACGTTCTGTTTCAAGACATTCAACAGCGCCTTGGCCTGCTGCGGGCTCACGTATATACCCTGGAAGTTGTGGATGGAAACCTCGTCCGGGGAAGTTTGGTTTACACGGCCGAAAAGCAGCTGAAAATCCCACAAATTCACCCGAATTTGGACACTATTCGCGTAATTTTCGCGATATTCCGGGGTATTTAGCAGCTGGATTTTCGGCGCTTGCGGCTGATTCATAGCTATCAGCGTAGCACCGGGCAATGGGGCGGTTTCGGGTTCCGGTCGGTTTATGCACGATTCTCTTTAAGAATCTTTACGAAATTGGCACAACCCGTGCTACAGATTTTGCGTCCGATGAAGTGAGGCATGGAAGCCATGAAAGCACTCGTAGAGAACCACACGAAGGGGCAAGCACATTGTCCGATTTGCACCCACACGGTGCCGGCGGACATCGATCTGAAATGGAAATATCCGCGCGTCGAACCAGGGCAGAAATGTCCGCGATGCTCGTCCTCACTGGATGTTGCCGTGGTCATTCAGATCCCGGAGGCCGCCTAGGCCGGTACTTACCCATCTAAAGAGAGTTGTTTCGATAGCGCGATTTCTGCCATAGTGAAATCAGACTGGGGACCACGATGAGACGGAAGCCAACAGCAAGACCAGACCCCATCGTTCCGGCGGAGGTGCTGGAGCAGGCGAAACTGTCGATCCTGACCGATCGCCTCAAGAAACCGGCCAAGTGCTCGGTTTGCGGAGACGACACGTCGGGAGTCGGCGCGGAGCCGCTCTGCTGGGTATGCCGCCGTCTCAAGATCAGCGCCTGGCGCGAGATCGAACAACAGATGCCCGTTCAGGAGTAAATCGGGCGGCCCGCGCCTTTTTCCCGGGCGCGTTCATAAACCCATCCGGCGGCGATGATATCTTCGACCGCCAACCCATTGGATTTAAAGAGCGTGATGTCCTCGGGGCGCTGCCTCCCGGCGCGCCCCGACGCCACGTCCTTCAATTCCACAACCCGATTCCAATCCGCTTCGCGGTCGAATGCGAGCAGCAGATCGCCCGACTCCATCCTGCTTTGCTCGATGCTGTCGGCGACGATCAGGTCCGCCCGCCGCACCAAGGTGCCCGGTAGTTCCCGCCGCCGCGCCTGGTTCGACCCCATCGCGTTGATGTGCGCTCCCGCCGAAACCCATTCCGACTCGATCACCGGCTCGGCGGCATTGGTCGCCGTCACCACCACCTCTGCTCCACGGACCGCTTCCTCCGCCGTGGCAGCCACCTCGGCCGAGCATGCCTTCGCGAAGGCGTCCCGCTTCCCGGCCGAACGGCTCCAGAACCGGACGCGGTCGATTCCCGGCATCGCCGCCCGGATGGCGGCGACTTGCGTTCGCGCCTGAAAACCTGAGCCAATCACTGCGAGCGTGCGGGCGCCGGTGCGCGCCAGGAGGCTGGTGGCCAACCCGCTGGCGGCCCCGGTGCGGATCTGTCCCAGGTGATTTGCCTCGATCACGGCAAGGATCTGCGCATCCTCCGTCCGATAGAGGAGGACGAGGAAGTGCGGCGCATGGCCCGGATTGGTGGAATAGATCTTGGCGCCAAAATACTGCCCGTCGCCTCCCGCCATGTAATGAAGCGTAGACTTCGACGGCAGTGTGAGCCGCCGCCGCGGTTGATTGATGGCCTCGCCGGAGGCGAGCCGCGCGAACGCCGTGCGCATGAGGCCCACGCAGTCCGTCATCGGCAGCAGGTCGAGAACGTCGGATTCAGTTAGATACAACATCGCAGATCCAGATGTGCGTTTCGTTACAGATGTAACGGCAAACGCTTGCAGTCCCTTCCGCCACTCTTATATATTCACATCCATCACTTGGAGATAGAGGGGTAATTTCAAATGCGCATCCGGAACCTTGTCGTTGCCGCGCTCGCCTGGTCGAGCCTTGTTTGGAGCCAGTCATCCTTCACTGCCGCGGTCCGCGGTGTAGTCACCGATCGTAGCGGCGCCGCCGTCGTAAGCGCAAAGATCGGCATTACCGAGACCGACCGGAATGTCCGCCACGCGGTGCTCTCCGATGATGCGGGACGCTACGCCGTCACCGCGCTGCCCCCCGGCAGCTATACCCTCACCGTCGAAGCGCCCGGATTCCGGAAATACGCGGAGACCGGCATCCCGCTCGCCGTCCAACAGCAAGCCACCCTCAATGTGATCCTCGACGTGGGTGAGTTGGCCACCAGCGTCGAAGTGACCAGCCAGGCTCCACTGCTGAATACCACCATTTCGACTCTCGGCCAGGTGATCGAGAACCGGTACATGCTGGCGTTGCCGAACATTGGCCGCAATCCGTTGAGCCTGCTCAACCTCACGCCCGGCGTCGTGGGGGCGGCCGGGACGATCAGCCCCACCAACACCAATTTCGTCGCCAACGGAACGCGGAACTCAACCTCGGACGTGCTGGTGGATGGCGCGATCGTGAACACCACGGAGCAGAACACCGGCGCGACCGACCTCAAATGGACGCCGTCCGTCGACGCCGTGCAGGAGTTCAAGATGCAGACGAACTTCTTCAGCTCCGAATACGCCCAATCCGGCGGCGCGATCGTCAACATGGTGACCAAATCGGGCACGAATTCCTACCATGGCGACGGCTACTACTTCCTGCGGGATTCGAACTTCAACGCGAATAGCTGGTCGGCCAACCGCGCCGGGTCGGCGATTCCGTACTACCACCGCGATCAGCTCGGGGGCGTCATCGGCGGGCCGATCCGCAAGAACAAGACATTCTTCTTCGCGACCTACGAATACACGCACTCCAAGAGCCCTTCCAGCCAGACCGCGACCTTCCCGACTCTGGAGCAGCGCAACGGCGATTTCTCGAAGACGTTGTTCAGCGACGGCCGGCTGATTACCATCTACAATCCGTTCGACACCTATAAAGACGCCAGCGGCATCACCAAGCGCAATCCGTTCCCTGGAAATGTCATTCCCAAGAACATGCTCGATCCCGTCGCGCTGAAGGCGATGCAGTTCTATCCCCTACCCAACCAGGACCCCAACCCTGTGACGCACATCAGCAATTTCTTCAAGCAGGGCATCGGCGAAAGCAGCACCAAGCCGCAGTTCGATATCAAGGGCGACCATAGCTTTACCGACCGTCTGCGCTTCACCGGCCGCTACAGCGTCAACTGGAACGCGGGCACCGGCGTCAACCTTTTCGGCCTCACCGATTCCAACCTCTCCGCGGCAGATCCGTGGAGCGGGCCGAGTTCGACTCACACCCAGTCGGCCAGCGGAAGCCTCACGTTCGCGCAGACTGCCTCCACCGTGTGGACGCTCAATTACGGTTTCATCTACTCGAATTACCACCGCGATCCGTTCGTCTCGACGTTCGACGAGACGACTCTCGGCCTGCCGAAGTACATGCAGGACACCGCCACCCTGAACGTCTTTCCGACGTTCAGCGCCGGCGGGTATACCGACATCGGAACGCAGGGCTATTGGAAGATGGACCGGCAGGAAGGCGTCCATCAGTTCTCCGGCTCGATGACGAAGATGATGGGCGGGCACAACATCAAGACCGGCGCCGAATACCGGCACAACTGGCTCGATTACACGCAGCCCGGCTATCCCTCGGGCCACTTCACCTTCGGAGCGCAGACCACCAGCCAGGACCTGAACACGGGATCGAGCGTGCAGGGGAACGGCTTCGCGTCGATGCTGTTGGGCTGGGGCAACGGCTCCAACTTCCACATCGATCCAAAGGCCTTTTCGCGGGCCGGATACTGGGGCTATTTCTTCCAGGACGATTGGAAAGTGACACGCAAGCTCACGCTCAACCTCGGTCTGCGGTATGAGTTCGAAGTGCCGCGCCGCGAGGTCTTCAACCGGTACAGCTACTGGGATTTGAATGCGCCGTCGCCGATCTCGGTTCCGGGTTTCAACCTCAAGGGCGTGATGAAGTTCGTCGACGACAAGACGCCCTCGCCCTTCGACGGCGACCATAACAACTTCGCGCCGCGGCTGGGCTTCGCCTACGCGCTGGACAACAAAACGTCCATCCGCGCCGGCGCCGGGCTGTTCTACCTGCTGTCGCGCGCCACGGTTTCCGGCCATACCGGAGCGGCCTTTAACACCGACGCGTCGGTGCCATGGTCGTTGGACAGCGGCGCCACGCGCAACGCCACGCTGCAGAATCCCTATCCGCAGGGTATTCTCTCGCCCCCTGGCAGCGCGCAGGGCGATATGACGTTCATCGGTTTGGGCGTCGGAACCATTACCCGTTCCAATCACAATCCGCAGATGTACTCGTGGAACTTCTCGGTGCAGCGGGAAGTCGGGTTGAACTCGATTGTCGAGGTCAACTACACCGCCAGCCGCGGCGTTCATCTGTACTCGCCCTATACGAGCCTGAGCCCGCTGAATCCGATGTACTGGCTCGGTTCGAACGCGCCTTTCACGCGCGCGCAGCTCCAGGCTGCGGTCCCCAATCCATTCTTCGGGATCATCACCGATCCGAAGGCGACCAATCTCAACGGCAAGACCATCCAGTTCTACCGCCTGCTCCGCAACATGCCGCAGTACGACGGCGTCAGCGGATCGGACCCGAACGCCGCCGACTCGATCTATCACGCGCTACAGGTGAAATGGGAGAAGCGCTTCTCGAAGGGCGTCACCTTCCTGGCGCATTACACCTGGTCGAAGATGATCGACGATGCGTCGGTGACCGACGGCAACCTGACATGGCTGGGCGGCAGCACCAGCTTCCAGAACCCCTTGAATTACGCCTTGGAGCGGTCGCTCTCGCAGCATGACGTGCCGCACCGCTTCGTGGCCAGCGGCGACTGGCAGATTCCCTTCGGCCGTGGGCGGCATTTCGGAGCCCATGCCAACCGGCTGGTGGACGGCGTGATCGGCGGCTGGGAAGTGAGCGCGTTTTTCGTGCTGCAATCGGGCTTCCCGCTGCAGGTGAGCCAATCGGGCGGCACGTTGTGGAACGGCACGCAGCGGCCGAACCTGGTCGGCAATCCGGCGACCTCGGGCTCGATCTACGACCGCATGAACAACTACTTCGACCAGAACGCCTTCTCCCGGCCGGCGCCGGACACGTTCGGGACGGCGCCGCGCACGCTCAATATGCGCGGTCCGGGAATTAACACGTTGGATGCGGCGCTGCTGAAGAGCTGGCGAACGAAGGAGAGCCAACGCGTCGAGTTCCGTCTCGAAACGTCGAACGTCCGCAACCACCCGGTGTTCAGCGATCCGCCGACCAGCTATGGCGCCAGCAATTTCGGCGTAATCAACGGCACGAAGGTCGGGGCGCGGAGCGTGCAACTCGGATTCAAGTACTACTTCTGAGCGTCGGTGTACTCGGATTCAGAAATCCTTTAGCCGGTCGCTGAAAACGCGGCCGGCTCAGGACCGCTCGGTCCCGCGCGCTCCCCTCGCGTCCGCCCGAGACCCATTAATAGCTTCCCGAAAAGAATCTTTACGTCAAGTAAAAGCATCCAATCATTTGTGACGGAGGTATCACAATGATTGAAGTTCGCAAGAGTGAGGAGAGGGGCCACGCCGACCACGGCTGGCTCGACACGCGGCACACGTTTTCGTTCGCGGATTACTACGATCCGCGACACATGGGTTTTCGCAGCCTCCGCGTCATCAACGAGGATCGGGTTGCTCCCGGGATGGGCTTCGGGACGCACGGTCACCGGGACATGGAGATCCTGAGCTACGTGGTGGGCGGTCAACTGGCCCATCGGGACAGCATGGGACACCAGGAGATTCTCGGGACCAACGAGATCCAGCGGATGTCCGCGGGAACGGGAATCCGGCACAGCGAGTTCAACCCTTCGAAGGAGAATCCCGCGCACTTCTTCCAGATCTGGATCGAGCCCGCGGCCGCGGGGATCAAGCCCAGCTACGAACAGATTCGCTTCGATCCCGCCGGCAAGAAGAACCGACTCAAGCGGCTGGCCGGACCAGACGGCGGCGAAGGCGCCGCGCGGATCAACCAGGACGCGCACGTGTTCGTCGCGGAACTGGAGAAGGACGCCGCAGTCACCTACGATCTGGCGCAGAACCGGGCTGCGTGGCTCCATGTGGTCTACGGAACGGTCGATGTGAACGGCGTCACGCTCCGCGCCGGGGACGCCGCCGCGATCACCGGAGAGGAGAAGATCCCGGTGCGCGCGGCGAACGGCGGCGCGAGCGAAATTCTCCTGTTCGACCTGGCTTGAAGCAGCCGGCCTGGTAAGCAGGGCGGCCTCGCCTGCTAAAATCGGAAGCAGGTTCACTATGGACCGCCCTGCCACTGCCAACCCCGCGACTGCGCGCGAGATTATTCTCGAGATCGTCCGCAACATGCGCGAGGGCCTCGAGCCCTTGCACTACACGACGCTGCCGCCGGCGGTGTTTCACGTGTACCTCCATCCCGACGACATGGAGCGGCTGCGCGGCATTGCGTCGCGCATCGTCGACGAGGCGCGGCGCGCGCTGGACGCGGAGATCGAGGCGCTCAATCGCGCCGGAATCGCGGAGCGGCTCAAGCTGACGAAGCGGAGCGCTCCCAGAATCGTCGCGCCCGACGGCGGCTGGCAGATTCAACTGCTGGAGAACACCGACGACGACACACAGGCCGGGGACATCGTGATTCACTCCGAGCTTGCCCTGCCGGCGAAGACCGATATCGGCGCCGGGTCGATGACCAAGCGCATCGCCACCCGGCGCATGGGTGGGGCCGAGACGAGCTCGAAAGTGTACGAAGCCGCGCAATCGCCGGCGCGCGTCGAACCGCCGGCCGCGGCGGCCGCGGCGCCGGGATACGCAGTGATCGAGTATGAGGACAACTCGGGCCGCAAGTCGTTCGTCATGACGAAGGACCAGATCGTGGTCGGCCGCGGCGGGCGCGATTATTGGACCGATCTCAAGCTGGAGACCCTTCCCGACGTGTCGCGCGAGCACTTCCGCCTGCGCCGCGACCCTGCCACCGGCCAGTTTTTCCTCAAGGACCTGAGCCGCCTCGGCACGACCATCAATGGCGAGAGGGCCCCGTCGAGCATCGAGTTCGCCGAAGGCGAGAAGCGCGACCGCGATGTCGAGGCCCCGGTGCCGGCGCAGGCGCGGATCGGCCTGGCCGGCGTGCTCTTTCTGGAATTCCGCAGCAGCGCCAATGGTTAAGACGAGAGTCAAATTCGCCGGCGCGAGCGACATGGGGCGCGTGCGCAAGAACAACGAAGACGCGTGGCACATCGACGCGGAGCGCGGCATCTTCCTCGTGGTCGATGGCATCGGCGGACACGCCGCGGGAGAGAAGGCGGCGGCCATCGCGGTGGAGCGGGTCCGCGCGCGGCTGGAGCGCCAGACCGGCGCGGCGGAGCAGCGCATTCGTGAAGCCATCGCGCTTGCCAACAACGAGATTCACCGCGCGGCGTTAGGCAATCCGGATTGGGAAGGCATGGCGTGCGTGCTGACCCTGGCGGTGCTGGAGAACGGGTCGGCCGTCATCGGTCATGTGGGCGACTCGCGCCTCTACCAGATCCGCGGCAGGACGATTCGCAAGATCACGCACGATCATTCCCCGGTCGGTGAGCGCGAAGACAACGGCGAGCTGTCGGAAGCCGACGCCATGCGCCACCCGCGCCGCAACGAAGTGTATCGCGACGTGGGGTCCGAGGAGCACGGGCCGGACGACACCAACTTCATCGAGATCCAGCGCATCGCGTTCGATTCCGAATCCGCCCTACTGCTGTGCAGCGACGGGCTCAGCGACCAGGTCCCGTCGGACCGGATTCGCGAGACCGTGGCGCGCCATGCGGGCGATCCCGAGGCCGCCGCGCGCGAGCTGATCGACGCCGCCAATCGGGCAGGCGGCAAAGACAATGTGACGGTGGTGATCGTCGAGGGAGATCAATTCACCGCCCCTCCGGCACCCACGGGACGGAAGCGGCGGAACTGGTTCGTGCCGCTCATGCTGCTGGTGGCCATGAGTCTGTGGGCGGCGACCTTCATGTTCTGGTGGCAGCACAGGAAGCCGCAGCCCGTGCCCACGGTTCGAACGCCACAGACCTTCACGGTCGGTCCGAACGCGCTCCCGACCATCAGGGCGGCGCTGGCGCAGGCCCAGGATCGCGACACCATTTACGTGGCGGGCGGCGAGTACACCGAGCAGCTCACGCTCAAGACCGGCGTCACGCTGATCGGCCGCCCCCCGCGGGAAGCGGTTCTGCGCGCGCCGGCCAATGGCACGGGCCCGGCGGTTGTCGCGGACCACGTGGAGTTCGCACGATTCAGCGGATTTGTGATCAAGGCCGACGCCAAAGCGCCCCTTTCGGCAGGAATCGTGCTTACAAATTCCACAGTGGAAATCGATGACACGGAGATCGCCGGGGCTGAGGTCGGCATTGTCATTCGCGGCGGTGGACGGTCGACGCTGCGCGCCAACGCCATCCACGACTGCACCGGTATAGGTCTTCTGATCACCGGCCCTTCCGAACCTTGGATTTCGCACAACTCCATTGCCCGCAACAAGAAGGGAGGGTTAGCAGCCGCCGAAGGCGCCCGTCCGGCTCTGACCGGCAACGTCTTCGACCGCAACAAAGTGGATCTGCCTCCTGAAATCGACATGAAAGTGGTCCGGGAGCACAATTTCTTCGTCGGACCGCCGGGAGCCCGCCAGCCATGATCGCCCCCACCAGCCGTAAGCTCGGCAAGTACGAAATCCGCCATAAACTCGGCCGCGGCGGGATGGCCGATGTCTACCTCGCCTTCGACAGCGAACTCGGCCACGACGTCGCCCTCAAGCTCATCGAAGATTCCCCCGATCCCGACACGCGCGACTCCATCGAAGCCGAGCGCCGCGGCGCCCAATTGCAGGGCAGCCTCGCCGCCGTCGATCCGCATGTGGCGCGGATCTTCGGGACCGGCGATATCGACGGGTTCTTCTACGTCGCCATGGAATATGTGGAAGGGCAGGATCTCGCCGAAGTGTTGCGGGCGGGCACGCAGACGCCGGAGGAAGCGGCCGACATCGCCATCGCCGTGCTGGGAACGTTGGAAGCCGCGCACACGCTCGAAGTGAACGTGGACGGCAAGAGCTTCCACGGCATCGTCCACGGCGACATCAAGCCGAGGAACATCCGCATCGACACGCGCCGCGAAGTCCGCGTGCTCGATTTCGGCATTGCCAAGGCGCTCTCGCTTTCGCGGCGGCTGACGCGCAACGAGTTCGGCAGCGTCCCCTATTCCTCGCCCGAGCGTCTAGAGGATGGCAACGTCGACGTCCATTCCGACCTCTGGTCGCTCGCCGTGATGCTCTACGAGATGGTGACCGGCCTGCAGCCGTACCAGGCCGATACTACGGAGCGCATGGAACGGATGATCCGCTCCCGCGTTCCGCCGCCGCCGGCTCCCGACCCGTGTCCCGAGCCGCTGCGCCGCATCCTGATCAAGGCATTGATGCCGGATCCGGAGGCCCGGTATCAGTCCGGCCGCGAGTTCGCCGACGATCTGATCATGTACCGCGCCGGCGGTCCGGTGCGCGCCGCCACGGAGGATCTCGACGCGACCCGGCGCACCTATCGCCGCGCCGACTCCGTCGATCTGGGCGCGACCCGGCGCACCTCCGGTGGCGGCGAAAACGGCGGAGACACGCGCCGCACGTCGGAATACAAACAGCCCGATGAGGTGCTGAACTGGCCGCTGAAACCGCCTCCGCAGCGGAATCCCCTGACCCGCTATGTCGCGCGGGGACTCGCCATACTCCTCCTCGCCGGGTGTCTGTATGGCCTCTACGACAGCGTCACGGGCTATCTCCTTTACCGGCGCGGACAGGCCTTAGAGCAGGCCGTTCAAACGGAAGCGTTGACCGACCCCAACGAGATCTGGACCCAATGGACGGAACTTTCCAAGGACAATCCTTCGTCTCTGATGTTACGAAGCCCTCGGAAGCTCGTGAAGCAGAGGCTCGTGGAGGCAGCGGACCGGGTGATTGCCAGCTATCGCACCAGCGACGCCGTATATGAGAACGGCTGGAAGACGGCGCATGAGAACCTTGCGCGCGCCCTCACCATGGAGCCGGACGATTCCGTCCGCGGCAAGCTCCGCCTCACGGAAGGCCACCTGGCGCGCATCACCGGGACCGCCCGGCATAATCTGACCGAGTTGAATGACGCCGTCGATAAGTTTAACGAGGCGCAGCGCCTCCTGCCGAACTCGCCCGATCCGGCCCTCGGCCTGGCGCGCGTGTACGTGTACGGTCTGCACGATATCGACCGCGCCTACCAGGCTTTGCAACAGGCGGAGAGGCGGGGCTATCCCATAGGCGGCCACGAGAAGGCCCAACTGGCCGACGGCTATCGCGACCGCGCCAACCGCGTGTTCTGGGATTCACGCAATGTGCGCGGTTTGCCACAGGAAAAAGACCAGATCGAGCGTGCCCGGCAGGATTACGAGCGCGCGCTGGAGCTCTACCAGAGCGCGGCGTCCTATGGCAACTCGAGCGCCTCGATCCAGGATGTGCAGAACAGCCTGGAGAGCGTGAACTTTCGCTTGAACGAGATTGAACACAACAAGAGCAGCGGCAACGCGGCGGTCGGGGTGCTGAAGAAGCTCCTCCGCATATGGCGGTAACCCGCAGCAGGGCGGCGGAACGTCCGGCCGTGAGGCGCGCTTCGCGCCGCGCGATCGTGTGGCGCACACGCGAGCTGACCTGGATGCTGGCCGCGAGCGCGCTCGTGATGCTGGGGCTGGTCTTCGTCTACCGGGCGAAGGGTCCCGGTCTCGACGAAGCCGGGCAGCAGCTTGCCGCGAAGAAGCTGTTGAATCTCAACCAGCTCGGCGCGCGCGAGGAATTGCTGCCGGCGCTTACGGTGATCGCCAATCAGCGCGAGCGCGAAGAGGCCGCGCGCAAGATCTATTACCTGTCCGGCAGCCTGCCCAATGTCGGGCGCATCCGCGGGGCCATGAGCGGCGAGGAATTCCGCCTGTTGAAGCCCACCTTCGTCGTGCGCCGGCCGGAGCAGTTCCGCGGCGCGTTCCTGTTGTGGTCCGCGTTGTTCTTTGCCGCCTTCTTCGCCGCGCATGTCTGGATGAGCCTGCGCGGCGCCGGCGGCGATCAGTCGCTTCTGCCGGCAACGCTGCTGCTCTCCGGCATCGGGCTGATCCTGATGGTCAGCCTGCGCGACCCGGTCCGCGACAATCTTCTGTTTGTCGATTTCGCTCAGGGCGCTGCCGGCGGCTGCATTCTGCTCGCCGTCCTGGCGGGGCTCGATTACGAGCGTCTCTTCGGAAAGCTGAGCTATGTCCCGCTGCTGGCGAGCGCCGGGCTCTCGGTTCTCCTCGTGCTCTTCGGGCGCGGTCCGGGAACCAGCGACGCCAAGGTGAATCTCTTCGGATTCCAGCCGGTGGAGATCATTCGTCTGCTGCTGGTGTTCTTCCTGGCGGGCTACTTCGCTTCGCGGTGGGACGTGCTGCGGCACGCGCGCGAGTCGCGGCCCAAGCTCGCGAAACTCACCAGCCGCTTCGATATTCCGCCGGTGGAGTACACCATCCCCGCTCTCGCCTGCGTGGCGCTCTCGCTGATCTTCTTTTTTCTGCAAAAGGACATGGGGCCGGCGCTGGTTTTCGCGTGCCTGTTCCTCACGCTGTATGGCGTGGCGCGAGGCGGCACGCTGGTTCCCGCCGCGGGGCTGGCCTTGCTCGGCCTCGGCTTCTTCGCGGGTTATGCCATCGGCATTCCGCACACCGTCGGCGAGCGCGTCGCCATGTGGCTCTCGCCCTGGGACAACCTGGTGCACGGCGGCGATCAGCTCGCGCATTCGCTATGGGCTTTCGGCACGGGCGGCTTTTCCGGAATGGGCATTGGGCTCGGCGAGCCGCAGCTTGTGCCGGCGGCGCATACCGACCTGATCCTTGCCGCTCTCGGCGAGGAGTGGGGCTTCCTGGGCATCGCCGTCGTATTTGGGCTCTACGTGATGATCGTCTATCGGGCGCTCCGCGCGGGATTGCGCGCCCGCACCGACTATGAATTCTTCCTCGCTACGGGGCTGGCGGCCGCGACCGCGCTACAGATTCTGCTGATCGCCGGCGGCGCGCTCGGCGTAGTTCCGCTCTCCGGCGTCGTCACCCCGTTTTTGAGCTATGGCCGCTCTTCGATGCTGGCGAATTTTGCGGTGATCGCCATCCTGATTTCGATCTCCTCGCGCGGCTCCGCAGGAGAATCCCGCAGCCTGTCGTTTCGGACCCCGGTGCGCGTGGTGGGCACGATCTTCGCCGCCGCCGCCACCATCGTCCTTGCCAAAGCCGCCTGGGTGCAGACCATCCGCGGCGGCGCCACGATGGGCGAAGGCGCCCTGGTCGTGCAAGCCGACGGCGCCCGCCGCTACCAGTACAATCCACGGCTCACCGAGATCATGCGCGAGATCCCCAAGGGGACCATTTTCGACCGCAGCGGCCTGCCTCTCGCCACCAGCAACTGGGACGAGCTCGAAAAGCATCGCGCCGATTACAAAAAGCTCGGCGTCGATCTCGATAGCGCGTGCCGCCGCACCGACACGCGCCACTATCCCTTCGGCGGGCTGATGTTCGACCTCCTCGGCGATCTCCGCACGCGCACGCGCTGGGCCGCCAGCAACACCGCCTTCGTCGAGCGCGACTCCGCCCGCCGGCTCCGCGGTTACGACGAGCGCCCGACGCTTGTCGAAGTGAAGAATCCCAGCACAGGCAAGATGGACCGGGTCGTCAAGTACGACTATCGCGAGCTCCTGCCGCTTCTCAGGCATCGCCATGACCCGCAGAATCCCGCGGTCCGCGCCATTCTGGACCGCCCGCGCGACGTGCACATGAGCGTCGACGCGGCGCTGCAGGTGCGGGTCGGCCAGATCCTCGCCGCCCAATTGAAACAGGCCCGGCAGGATAAGGGCGCGGCCGTCGTGATGGACCCCGTCACCGGCTACCTTCTGGCCGCCGTGAGTTACCCGCTCCCGCCCAACGTGGGCCAGGCCACCGACCAATCGAGCGAGCCGGCCGACCCCCAATCGAACCCGTTCCTCGACCGTGCCCGATATGGCCTCTACCCGCCGGGCTCGACGTTCAAGATCGTCACCGCGATGGCCGCGTTGCGCAAGAATCCGCAGCTCGCGCGCACGACGTACGCTTGCGTCCGCCTTCCCGACGGGCGCGCCGGCAACTTCATCAAGGGCTCGAACCGCCCCATCCGCGACGACATTAAGGACCAGACGCCGCACGGGACGGTCGATATGGAACATGGCATCATCGTCTCGTGCAACGCCTACTTCGCGCAGCTCGGCACGTACGACGTCGGCGCCGATTCGCTGTTCGAGACGGCGAACCTGCTCGGCATTTCCGCGGCCGCGCCCAATAATGCGGCGCAGCTCAAGAAATCGCTGCCGCAATCGTCGTACGGCCAGGGACAGGTGGTCGCCTCGCCCTTCCAGATGGCGCGCGTCGCCGCCACCGTCGCCAATGGCGGGATGATGCCGCAAGGCCGTTGGATCGCCGACGAGACGAATGCCCGAACCGGCGCCGCCCAGCCCGTTCTGGGGCCGGATGCCGCGCAGACGCTCGGCAAGTTCATGCGGGAAGTGGTGACAGCCGGCACCGGGCGCGCCGCCGCTGCGAGCGTGCCCGTGGCCGGCAAGACGGGCACCGCGGAACTGGCCGAAGATCCTTCTCACGCCTGGTTTATCGGCTTCGCGCCGTATGGCCCGGGGGCCCACAAGATCGCCTTCTCCGTCCTGGTGGAAAATGGAGTCTACGGCGGCACGGCCGCCGCCCCGGCGGCCGCGCAAATCGTGAACGCCGCGGTCCAGTTGGGGCTGATTCGCCAATGAGCTTGTTCTCCGAGATCGAAAAGACCATCGAGCGCGGTTTCCGCCGCTGGACGGACCGCATGTTCGGACCGGGACAGTCCGACGACCTCGTCATCGTCCACCGGGCGATTCTCGAAGAGATCGAAAGCAAGGTGCAGACGATGGCCCGCGGCGAGCGGGTCTTCCCTTTCACGCGCGCGATGGTGACGCTGGTCTCGACCGATCCCGAGCGGCGCGCGATCCTGCAAAGCGCGTTCGGCGAGCGGTTGGGCGAAGATGTCCGAGAAGCGCTGCAAGGGGCCGGGTGCGAGATCCCGCGCGGCTTTGCGGTGGAGGTGCGAACGTCGGAAACCGGCGATCAGCCCTTCGATATCGAATACAGCTCCGAACGGCCGCCCGCTCCCGCGCCGCCGTCCGCCGGACGCCTCGTGGTGGCCAAAGGCAAGGCCGAGCATGCGGAGTACGTGCTCGACAAACCGCGCATGAATATCGGGCGGCTCGCGGAGATCACCGACGCCGACCATCGGGTCACGCGCCGCAACGACCTCGTTTTCGAGGAGGGGGCCGACGAAGCGAACGGCACCGTGTCGCGCCGTCATGCCCACATCAAGCTGGAGGCCGGCGACTATCGCATTTGCGATGACGGCAGCGAGTTCGGCACGCGCGTCTTCCGCGACGGCCGCTCCATCGAAGTCCCCGCCGGCAACCGCCGCGGCGAGAAACTGCGCCCCGGCGACGAGATCTTCCTCGGCCGGGCCTGCCTTCGCTTCGACCGCTAATTCGCGAAGCGCACGTAGCCCCAGCGCTCGGGGATGTGCATGTTGATCTCGCCCTGTGGCGACCACACCCAGTTGTCTTCCTTCAGGCCGGGAAGCTTCTCGTACTTCCCTTCGACCACCCGGGTCCGCCATTCCACGCGGGAGAAGTTGATCCGCCACTCGTCGCCCGGCTTCGGACGCCCCATGCCGCTGCGTTCGCGAAAGGCGGTCCAGGGGAAGGCGATTTCCACGGTCCATGCGCGATCCCGATCGCGCGGATCGTTGAGCGAGCCGTCCACCGCGACGGCCGTCCGCAGTCCCGGGATCTCCCAGCCGTTGTCCGCCTTCCCGCCCTGCCGGTACGGTTTCGGCAGAAAGAGATCCCACCCCGTGCTTAAGGCGTTGATCTCGAATTCGAAGTAGTTTCGTGCGTCGCCCGTGGGATTGAGAAAGACCTCGAAGTCGTTGTCGCGGAAGATGACGGAGTCATGCGCGGTGAGTGTGGCCCAGACATCGGGCTCCTCCAGTTCGGCCGCCACGTACAGGGATTCATCGTCCCAAAGCATCTTGACGCGAGTCCGGAAGCGCGGTTTGGCCGCGTCCCCGCCGCGGATGTCGACGAACCAGTCGGTCCATGGGGCCGAACCCCACGCGGCATCGTTCAGATTCCCATCGATCCGCGGGGGGGCTGATGCGCGGATGCAAGTGTAATGTTTCGGTTCCGCTGCCAATGCGACAAACAGTCCACTGGCAAGCATGATGCGGCAAAACAGGCGGAGGCGATTATGCCGGGCAAGAAGGCACATAAGAATAGGATCGTTCAAAACGCCGGAATGCACGGAGTGCACGAGCAGGCGGCTCAAGGACGGCGTAGCGCCGGTCAGACGGCCGGCGCCTTTGGTCCGGACATGAAAGGACGAAAAGGCCAGTTCGGAGCCGCGGGCAATTCCCCGTTGATTAAGAAGTGACCCGCGCCCCCGGCGCCGGCTAGAAAACCAGCCGCAATGCCATCTGGATCCGGCGCGGCGTATTGGCCTGCGACAGAATCTTGCCGAACGTAGACGAGGTCGGCGAGAGGTCGGGCGGGTTAAAGATGGCGCGGTTGGTGCTGTTGAAGAATTCGCAGCGATAGGTCATCCTCACCCGTTCGGTGATGCGGAAGCCCTTGATGATGGAGAAATCCACCTGTTGCACGCTATCCGCGCGCAGGTTCGCGAAACGCGTGGGAAAAGTCCGCCGGTTGGCGCCCAGTTGTTGCGCATTGACCCGGTTGAACTGCGAGACATCGAAGGAACTGTCGACATTGTGCGGGTCCAGATTGAGCGGTCCGCCGAAATAGATGATGTTCCCCCAACCGAGCGCCGTGCCGGTGGTGAACGTGGTGATGAGGTTGACGTTCCAGTCCCCCACGGCGAGGTTGGCCAGCCGATTGGCGCTCCCAAGGATAGCTTTGTTCCTGCCGAACGGCAGATCGTAGGTGCCGCTCCACACGAGACGGTAGGGGCGGTCCTCTGCCGCGATGCGTTTCTCGAGGAAGGGGTCCAGGTCGTTCAGGCGGCTGCGTTTCTCCATCAGCTTCGATTTCTGGTAATTGACCAGCATGAGGAAACCGTGCGAGAAGCGCTTCTCGATGCGCGTCGAACGCGTGGAAATAGGAGGAGCCGTCGGTAAAGGCCTGCCCCTGAACTCCGCCGGCGCCGGAGTACTGCGGAAAGGCGCCGAGAAGCTGGCTGCGCGCGATCACGCTGCCGTTGAGTCCGGTGCCCGGCAGGAGACCCGCGAACGGATTGGGGACATTCGCCGACAGACGGTCGATGTTGGCCTGGTCGCGCGTGGGCGAGGTGGACAGGAATTGCAGCGGCGTGCCGTTGAAGTTATGATTCACGGGCATCTTGACGGCTTTGTTCCCTATATAGCCGACCTCGAGAAGAACATTCGGGAACAGCTCCCGTTGAACCGAAGCCTGCCAACGCGTCGAATAGGCATAGCCGGGGTTGGGATCGTAGAACGTGATGCTCTGGCCGAGGGACGTGGCCAGGCCGAGACTCGAACCCGAAGGCCTTTGAATGCCATTCGGGAAGGGATTGGCCAGCGTGGCGGCGGCCGTCAGAAAGCCGTCGTTGGTGGCTACCAGGGGAGTCGTCTGGCTGAAGCCGGGCGCGTTGTTGCCGGCGATGCCGTACGGGAAGTAGTAGACGCCCGCGCCGCCGCGAACGACCGTTTTGCCGATCGCCCCCGGGGTCCAGGCAAAGCCAATCCGCGGCGAGAAATTCGCCTTGGGTGTGGCATAGATCCCGGTGTTGCCCGGGGCCGCAAAAATGGGTCCGCCATTCACCTTGAACTGAGACACAGGAACTTCGGCGATGGGGTTGGCCGTGTAGGCCGCTATGGCCTTGGCGGCGATTAGGCTGGGAGTCGTGTTGTCGAATCCATTGATGGTGCGGTTGTAGCGCTCCGTCGTGGGGGTCTCCCCCTCGAGACGCAGACCCAGGTTGAGGGTGAGGTTGGGACGGACGCGGAAATCGTCCTGCAGGTAGGCGGAGTAGTAATTGTTCTTGTTCTGCCGATAGGCATTCAGATCGTATTGGCCGGACGTCGGCATGCCGAGCAGGAAGGCAGCCAGGTCCTGGCCGATGGGAGCGGAAGGAGAATTATCCAGCGGGCCGTTGGTCCAACTGTTGCCGAAGACAAACGTGCCGTTCGAGTATCCCGCGTTGAGCTGCGATTCCCGGTATTGCCGGAGATCGACGCCGAACTTCAGGCTGTGTTTGCCCTGGATCTTGGTGAAGCTCTCAAAAATCTGGAAAATATCGAGGGGACGTTCGATGCCGCCGTCGCTGCCGAGCGCGGTGAAGGTGGAGAAGGAGACCCGCGGCAGGATTTTTCGCGGAGCGTTGGCCGAGAGATAGGCCGGCAAGCCGAGCGACGTCGAATCGTAGCCGAGAGAGAAATTCGTCTGCGGCTCGACAAAACGGGTCCAATTCAGGCGGCTGTTCATGAGAATCGTCGGACTGATCGTGTAGACGTCATCGAAGGTGAGACCCCAGTTGAGCCGCTGCAGATAGTTCCCCGCCGTGGGGTTGTCGTAAACCGACTTGCCGAATCCGTTCCCGCCGCTGCCGACGCGCAGATTATTCCGCGCGCCGAAGAAGAACTTGTGCCGGTCCGAGAGATTGACGTCGAGGCGGCCCAACGTGTTGTAGAACCGATTCCGCTCGCCATCCGTGTTGGAGAGGAAATTGGCCTGGCCGTTCGGTTGGCCGGGCTGATTCGGCTGGGCATAATACTGCAGGTAATTCTTCGCAATCGGCGAAATGCGCGAGGCGGGAATGAGATTGTTGGCAAACGGCTGCCGGGCCACGCGTCCACCCTGGGCCACGCCGGTGAGGGGGTCGTAGATCTGATAAATCGAGCCGACGCTCAGGAGGGCGGAGAAGTCGCCGGCGCGCTCCGCGGCGGTGGGCATCGTGTTGGTGGTGGGCGCGGGGAGCGCGTCCCTGACCCCTTCGTAGGCGAACAGGAAAAACACTTTGTTGCGGCCGTCGAGGAGCTTGGGAATGCGGATGGGCCCCGAGAACGATCCGCCGTACTGGTTGTAGCGGCTGACCGGTTTTTTGGCGCCCGCCTTATTGGTGAAGAACGGCGTGGCGTTAAAGGCCGAGTTCTGATTGAACTCGTAGAGCGTCCCGTGGAACTGGTTCGTGCCGCTGCGGGTGATGATGTTGACGGTGCCCCCGCCGGAGTGGCCGTAGGCGGCGTCGGCCTGAAAGCTCTCGGCCTTCACCTCGGTGACGGCGTCCATGGGAGGGTTATAGGCGACGCGGAGGTCGCCGGTGTTGTCGGCCGCTCCGTCAATGAGGAGCTCGTTGACCTGCGCCGGCGCGCCGCCCATGGAGAAGCCCGAGGGGCCTGCATTGTCGAAGGGGCGGGTAAAGCGCGGATCCGTGTTGGGCACCACGCCGAAGGCGAGTTGCGCCAGCGCCAGGGGGGTGCGGCCGGAGACCGGCATGTTTTCAATTTGGGCCGACGAAATCACCTGCCCGGTGGAAGCTGTGGTGGTTTGCAGCACGGTGGCTTCGGCCAAGACGTTGATGGTCTCGCTGACCACGCCCACTTCCATCTGGATATCGATGCCGAGGCGTTCGTTGGCGCCGGCAGCCAGATTGTCGCGCACATAGCGTTTGAATCCCGGCGCTTCCGCGGTGAGGCGGTAGGCGGCCGGCGGCAGGAAGGGGAGCGCGTACAGGCCATCGTGGTCGGAGACGGTCTCGAACTTGGCCTCCGTTCCGATCTGGACCGCAGAGATTCTCACGGACGGAACCACGGAGTGCTGGGCATCGGTTACGCGTCCACTGATCGTGGCCCGGAACTCCTGCGCGGAGCAAACGGCCGCAAACACCAGCAAACTGGCAAAGATCTGGCGCATCTCACCCTCCTTCCGGAGCGCCGGAAGGCTTCCGGATTTGAGATGGAGTATACACCCGGAGGCGCGCGTTCGATCCCGGCCATCGCAATGTTTTACTTCTGACATGTCAGATTCCGTATTTCGGATCCCAGGGCCAGGGGGGTACCAGCAACTTCCCGGAGGCGGTGGGGTTTAGGTTACACTGAAGTTCCGCCGCGTCCGAAAAGGAAATTGCTCGTGAACCCTAGGTGTATCCGTCCGTCTTTCATTCGAATTAGCGCCGCAGCACTTGTCCTGTGTCTGCCCTTCTGCGTCCCGGCGCAAACGACCAGCGCCACGTTCGGCGACGTCATCTCCCTGCAAGGGGGGACGCCGGCGGACATCGTGCTGGACGAACTTCGGCACCAGCTCTACCTGATTAGCAATAACACCTCTCGTGTCAACATCTTTGACTACACGAACAACCAGATGGTGGGCAGCATCGCGGTGGGGAAGAGTCCGATCGCTGGGGCGATTTCGATGGACGGCGGCTATCTGTACGTCACCAGCGGAGCCACCCCGACGCAGACGGCCAGCGGGTCGCCCCTGCTGAACGTGATCGATCTGGGAAGCAACCGGGTGGTGCAGACGATCGTTCTGCCGTCGATTCCGCAAGGGGTCGAGGTCGGCAACGACGGGCGGGCGCTGGTGGCGATGCTGGGGAGCGGGGTGGTGAACGGCGTCCCGCAGAACACACTGGCGGTCTTCGACCGGACTCTGAACAATGGCCAGGGACTGATCCCGGTCACCGTGCCGGCGCTGCCGTCGACTCCAGCGCCACTGCCGCCGGCGACCTTCGGCCGGCCAACCAAGATCTTCACGGGTTCGCTGCTGCGGACGCCGGACGGGCAGTTCATCGTCGGGGTCATTCCGCCGACGAACGCCAGCACCTACATCTTTGTCTATGAGGTCGCGTCGGGCGTGGTGCTGCGCAACCGGATCGTGGCGGGAGCTTCGTCGGTGTTGTCGATGTCGCCGGACGGATCGCGATTCATGGCCGGGCTGGCGATGTACGACACGGCTACGCTCTCGGTGATCGCGCAGCAGAGCAATGCCAACGCGCCGTTCACGTTCTCGGGCGTTTTCAACACACAGCAGAACGTAGGCGGAAGCGTGTTCGCGCCGGACGGGTCGACGCTCTATAGCGCGTTCAACACGGCGGCGAACACGAATCCGACGCCTCCGGCGCTGGCGACAACGTTGCTGATCAACGATCCGACCAACCTGGCGATCCGGCTGGGCATCAAGCTGCCGGAGAGCATTGTCGCCAAGATGGTGATGCTGAAAGACGGGTCGGAAGCCTGGGGGCTATCCGATTCGGGCATGATGCACCTGCCGCTGGGGCGGCTTTTCGAATACCCGATCATTGCGCCCGAGACCACGCAGGTGTTCCTCGCTACGGACGATTGCAATCGCGGGATCGCGACCGGGGTGCTGAAGGTGAACAATCTCGGGAAAGGGCGGCTGACGTTCAATGTGGCCAACCCGGGGACGGCGGCAGTGGTATACCAGCAGTCGAGCGGCCTGGCGCCGGCGAATGTCACGTTTACGATGGAGCCCGGCCGGTCGGGTGTTGTCAGGCAGCCGGGCACGAACATGTGGACGGGAGCGGGCACGTTCCAGGGGACGGCAATCAATGTGACCCTGTCGTCACCCGAGGCCATCAATATTCCGCCGACGATCCGGCTGTACATGAACTACCGGCAGGCGGACCAGCGCGGCCTGATCTTCCCGATTCCGACCGGGCCGAACGGCGAAGGCTTGCAGGATATCCTGCTCGACGAGGCGCGCGGGCGGGTGTACGTCAGCAATTCGGCGTATAACCGGATCGAGGTGTTCGACATCAAGAAGCAGCATTTCGTGGCTCCGATTCCGGTGGGCCAACTGCCGCACTCGATGGCGTTGGGCACGGACGGCGCGACGCTGTACGTGGGGAACGTCGGCGGGGAATCGATCAGCATCGTGGACCTGGACCTCGGCAAGGTGGTGGACTCTGTGCAGTTCCCGCCGATTCCGCGGCAGGGCAACAGCGGCGTGATCAGCCCACGGACCTTGGCCATGGGACTGTTCGGGCTGCAGTTTGTGATGTCGGACGGGTCGCAGTGGAAGGTCCTCAGCGGGAATCAGGCGACGGTGCGTCCGGCGGACGCGTTCACGCCGGTGCGTCTGGCGGGAGCGCCGAATATCGGCATGATCCCGACCAGCGACTCGCATTACGTCCTGACGTTGAATGGCAACGGCCTGGCGTATCTGTACGACTCGACGGCGGACACGTACGTGGCGTCGCGGCAACTCTTCACGGGCACGATCGCGGGATACTACGGCGTGCTGGGGGCGGGACCTTCGGGATCGTTTTTCCTGACCGACGGGTTGATCATGAATCCGGCGCTGGTCGTGATCGGGGGGTCGAGCCAGCCGGGCGCAATCGCGATCACTCCCGGCCCATTCCCCGGCTTTCCGGGGCAGGCCACCGTCATCAATACGGGCCAGCGGAACGTGGCTTCGGTGACTTCGCTCAACGACACGTCGTTTCTGCGGTTGACGACGCCGGTCCGGCAGAACATCACGACGGCGACGCGGGACGATTCGCGGACCACGCTGGAGATGGTGAACCTGGTCACGGGCGAGGACACGCTGGTGGCGGTGGCGCCGGAGAATCCGATCACGAGTGTTTTCGGCACGACGCGTTCGAACGTGACGCCGCGGCAACTGGTGGTGGATTCCGCGGGAACCACCGCTTACGCACTGACGCTGTCCGGACTGAGCGTGATGTCGCTGGCGCCGTCGGGAACAGACACGCGGCCTTCGATCGCGCCCGGATCGCGTGGGATCGTGAATTCGGCCGATGGCACGCAGAACGTCCGTCCGGGCTCCTTCATCACGATCAGCGGCTCGAACCTGGCATCGGCGGCCGTGGCTGACTCGGTTCCGCCGCCGACGGTGCTGGGAGGCTCCTGCGTGACGTTCGGCGACACGGCGGTTCCGCTGCTGCAGACGTCGTCGGGCCAGATTCAGGCGCAGGTCCCGGACACTCTGAAGACGGGCACGCAGGTGGTGGAAGTTCGCTCGCTGGCTACGGCTCAGGCAAGCGACCCGGTCACGGTTACGGTCCGTCCCAACCAGTAGTTGGCTGAGCAGATAGCTCGCAAGGCAAAACCGTTGCGGCGCAACGGTTTTTTAACGTATTTAAAGGACTTATACGCCAAAAACCGTTTTTTAAAACGGTTTTGCCGGCCCGCGATCTGAGGCTTTCGGCGCCTTTTTCGGGACAGTTGCGCGCTTGGCGGCGGGCTTCTTGCGGGTCGCGCCGAGGCTGGATTCCAGGATCTGCTCCAACAGTTTCTTTTCCTTCGGCAGGACGGTCTTTCCGAACTCAGGCGGGCGGGCAGCGGCGAGATCGCGCATCTGGCGGAGCCATAACAAGGACTGCAGGGCGGGGTGCTTGGGGAGACGCTCCAGCATCTCCAAAGCGCGGTCGAAATCGGGAATCTGGCGATAACAGTGGAGCGCATCCTCGGAGCGGCCGGCTTTCAGATATTCCGCGGCGGCCGCTTCGTATTGGCCCAAACCCGAATGACACTCGGCGACGAGGAGAGGATCGGGATCCGCGGAGTCGCGCAGAAGGTCGAGCGCCGCGCCGAAGTCCTGGTTGCGCAACATCGAGCGGAGCACTTGCTCGCGCAGGCGGGCCGAGCGCGCGGCCGCGTCCAAGGGCATGAACACCGGATACAGATCGGACAGGACCGAGAGCACCATCTTGGGACTCGTATCCACGCCCTCCTCCACCGCCTGCGTCCAGCCCTGCATGCGGGGCTGCAGTTCCTGCACGAACCACGGTTCGAGCTCCTTGGCCTGCGACGACAAGGAGTACATCATGCGGAACAGGGTTCCCCATTTCTGATTGCCGTAATTGCGCTCGTGTTCCCCAATCACGGTGATGAGGGAGGACAAACGCTGCCGGCCGGCGTGCGCGGCGCTGCCGGACGCCTGAACGAATAGATCGACGCGGCCGATCTCCGCCGGGAGAGAGACTCTGCGCATGGCCATGGTGAACGCCACCTGGCAGAGGGTCAGATGCGCCGACTGCCGCGCGACCGGGTCGGAGACGGAGAATTGGCTGCCCGGATCGCCGAGCAGAGCCACCGCCTGGCGGGCCCGCGACCATGCCAGGGCGGGTTTGGCCTCGATCATCTGGCGCGCGTCGGCTTCGCACAGCCGCACGCGTTCTTCGGCATCGAGCGCCTCCTCGTCCAGGCTCTTGAGGAGGAGCGCGGGAACGACCGGATAGACCGGATCGCCGAAATTCAAGAGATTTGCCGCGGCGCTCGTGGTGCGTTCGTTGGGATTCACGTCCAGCCAGTAGAGGCGCTCCGACGGACGGCTCAAGGCGACGCGCAATTGATCGATGGCGAGGCGTTTCTCGAGGTCGTCGATCTCGACGCCATGGCCGTGTTCGCGATTCACGAAGATGCGATCGACCCAGCGGCCAGCTTCGAGGACGCAGACCGACTGGAAGTCGAGGCCTTTGGCCTCAAAGGTCGTGAGGACGCGGTCGCGCATGGCTTCCGGCACGTAGGCAGGAATCTCTTCGCCCAGGGCGATCATGGCGAGCCCCTCGCGGTCCGCAAACGCGCTCAGCAACTGATCCAGCTCGGGGCCGTTTTTGGCGGCGCAGAGGATCACCTGATCGCCCGCGTTCTCGTCGATCTCGGCGGCGCTGGTTCCGCCGGGGCGCTCCTGTTTGGCGATGGCGCCGTAGAGATCGCCGACGCGGTTGACGAGAGTCGCGATGCGGCGCGGGCTGCGCAGGTTGGTCTGGAGTTTGAACTCCATCGGAGAGGCCAGGCGATGGTGGATGAGGTCCTGAAACCAGGCCCATTCGAAATCGGTGGGACGGACCGTCTGCGCCTCATCGCCGGCCGCCAGCAGGCAGGTGTCGGGACCGAGCGCGGCGGCCAATTCGACGAGGGCGAGCGACTCGACGGGCGTGAGATCCTGCGCTTCATCGAGGGCGATGCAGTCGAAGCCGGCGAACGGCCCGGCGCCGGCGGAGCGGATCCGCCGTATGGCGTCCCATGCCAGGTCCAGCTCGCGGAAGAAGCGCTGCTCGAGGGTGCGGCTGTCGCGGCGGCGAAGCGTCTCGCAGACCTCCACGGCGGCCTCGGCGGCATACTTGCCGATGAAGCGCTCGCGCTGGTCGCGATACTGGCGGGCGGAGACGCGGCGGTCGGGAAAGCCGGAGAATCGTCCGATGGGTGTAGGGAGGGTCGCTCCGATGAGATGGGCGTGCGCTTCGTCGTAGAGAGCGGGCTTTTTGGTGAGCCAGGAGCCCAGGATGGTGGTGGAGAGTCCGGAGATCTCTTTGACGAAGGCCTGGCGCGAGAGGCGGACGGGCTCGAAGGGAACGTCGATCTCCAGCAACTGGCGAATCAATTGCGCGAACGTGACGACGTGGAAGCGTTTCTGGCCGGCGGCAAACTTGTCGAAGTGGTCGCGGGCGAGGGTGGCGAGCTCGGAGGAATAGGTGACATAGAGAATCGATTCCCGCCCCGCCGATTCGGCGGCATGCCATAAAGCGGTCGTCTTGCCGGAGCCAGGAAAGCCTTTGATGATGCGGATCTTCTGGCGGGCGTCGGCGAAGCGCGCCTGGGATGCGGTCCAAGGCGGGGGCACCAGGCCGGATTGCTTCAACTCGCTGACGCCGATCGGCAGGTACTGTTCGGCAAGGGACTGCGCGTTAAGCGGGCTATGGTCGTCGTGATGGCGGATGTCGCGCAGAAAAATCGAGCCCTGGGGAGCGGCTTCGAATTCGCCGTTCGGCTGCAGCGGCGCCGCTCCGCGCGGCGCCCACCAGGCATAAAAATGGCTGCCGTGGTTGCCGCCTAACGGGGAGCGCCGCCACCCGCGGTTGTCGCCTTGCGTCGATTTGTAGTATTGCCTGCGCACGTCCACCAGGAGGCGGTGGAGGAGCAGGGCGGCGCGCCGTCCGACGGTATTGGCGCGGTTCTCTTCCATCTTCTCCAGAAACTCCTGATGACAGAAGAGAGGATTGCCGGTGCGGACGGGCGGCAATTCCTGATAAATGGCTGTTTGTAGGGGACGACGCGCCATGACCGGTGAATACTCAGTGTGTCATACCTGCGCGCTCCAGCGCCGCGCCGCGTGATATCCTGAGTCCGGATGTTCAGTCGCCAGCGTAAAGCCCGTGTTTTGTTTGGGCTATCCGATGTAATCCTGGTCGCGCTGGCGTTTGAGGCAGCGTATCAGACGCGCGCCATCCTGCATCTTCAGCACACGTTTTACCTGATGGTGGAGCGGAAGGCTCTGGTGCTGGGCTTCTCGCTGGTAGCCTGGGTGGCCATCGGGCTCTGGCTCGAGGTGTACGAGAAGCTGGATTCCGGGCATCCGCTGGTGATCCTGCGCGACTCGGCGCGGCAATGCTCGTACGGCGCGCTTTGCCTCATCGTTTTCGAATACGTGCTGCGGCTCGACCTGAGCCGCTTCTTCCTGGTCCTCTTTTCGGCGTATGCGTGGGTGCTGCTGCTGATTTTCCGTCTGATGGCGGGGCGGGTGGTCGGGATGATCCGGCGCGAGTTCGCGGCGCCGCACTACGTGATGGTGGTGGGAACCGGCGAGCGCGCCGTCCGTATGGCGGAAGCGCTGGAACGGTCGGCCGAGTACGGCATCCGGCTGCGCGGGTTCCTGGCGGAGGGCCCGGGGGCGCCGGCGCAAATCGCGCTCCGCGAAACCCATCACGTGCGGGCGATCGCCGAGCTGCCGTCGATCCTGCAGCAACACGTGGTGGACGAGATCATCTTTGCGGTGGGAAGCGAGAGTCTGGCCGAGCTGGAAGAGGTTTTTCTGCTCTGCGACGAGGAAGGCGTGCGCACGCGGGTGGCGGTGGATTTCTTCCCGCACGTGAACAGCACGGTCTCGCTCGACCGTTTCGGGGCGACGCCGCTGCTGACATTTTCCGCCGCGCCTTACGACGAAATCCGGCTGCTGGTGAAGCGCGCGACGGACGTGCTGATCGCGGCGGCTGGGCTGATCGTGCTCTCGCCGTTCATGGCCGCGATTATGGCGCTGGTGCGGCTGACCTCTCCCGGGCCCGCGATTTTCCGGCAGGTGCGGTGCGGGCTGAACGGGCGGCGATTCCTGTTTTACAAGTTCCGGTCAATGTGCCAGAACGCCGAAGAAATGAAGGCCACGGTGGCGCACTTGAACGCGCGGGACGGGATGGCCTTCAAGATCCCGGACGATCCGCGATTGACGGCGGTAGGACGGTATCTGCGAAAGTTCTCGATCGACGAATGGCCGCAGTTGTGGAACGTGCTGCGGGGGGACATGTCGCTGGTGGGGCCGCGGCCCGCCATTCCGAGCGAGGTGGAGGGCTATCAGCGGTGGCAGCGGCGGCGCCTGCGCATGCGGCCGGGGCTAACGTGTCTGTGGGCGATCTCGGGCCGCGACGAAGTGGATTTCGAGACCTGGATGAAGATGGATATGCAGTACATCGATAACTGGTCGTTGGCGCTCGACTGGAAGATTCTGCTGCGCACGATCCCGCGCGTGCTGACGGGACGCGGCGCGAATTGACGGCGAAACTATGCACCTGATTCCGACGCAAGACGAAGTCGTGGCGCTGCTCCGCGAAACCGGGGCATTGCGCGACGGCCATTTCGAGTATCCGAACGGACTGCACTCGAACGAATATCTGCAAGTGCCGCTGGCGATGCGCCACTCGCAACATCACCGGCTGCTCTCGGTGGGTTTGAGCCGGCGGCTGCGGGCCAATCCCGAAATCCGGGCGATTGTGCCGGAGCTTTCGATCGTGACGCTGGCGACGGCGGGTCTGCCGGTGGCCTATGGGGTTTGCGAGGCGATTCGCGCCAAGCAGGTTTATTGGGCGGAGCGGGAGAACGACCGGGATCCGTTGCATTTCCGGCAATATGTCGAGCCGGAAGCGGGCGAGCAAGTCGTGCTCGTCGACGATATTCTGCGGACCGGGAATAAACTCGCGGAGCTGAAGCGTCTGCTGGAAGCGAAGGGGGCGACCGTCGTCGGGTTGGCGGTGGTCGTCTACCAGCCCACTCCGTCCACGTTCGATTTCGGAAAACTTCCACTTTATTGCCTGGCCAAACTCGAGGCGAGTTACTATTCCGACAGTGCGCAGTGCGAAATGTGCAAGGCGGGGCAGCCATTGGAGAAGGTTTGGGTGTAGAAAATTACACTTCGAGCGGGTCTTTTGGTAAGTGAATGTCGAAAAATACACTAAAATTGGGCGATTTCCGGTGCTGGAGAGCCTATATTTCAGTGATTTACGACTGCTTTATCAGGAATTGCTGAAGCTCTGTGCAAAATGAGACAAACGTGTTACCGAATCGTGTTTCGCAGCGTTTTCAACATGTTTTCCACAGGTTTTTTCACAGGCTGGTGGAAAACTTTCCGGGCAGTGGCGAATCCTGCTAAAGTGGCGTTCCGGTCCATTGTTTCCACTCCATCCTAAAGGTGTCCGCGCGCGGGTCCTGCTCTCGTCCGTGTTCGGCCCGTACGCCCAAGACGACGAATTCGGCAGCCGCTCCATCAATCCGATGGAGCTGTACCACAATCAAGTGACAAAGGCGCAGGGATCGTTCTCCATGCGGCGCTTCCATCGCTCCTGGGGGATTCTGATGATCCAGGAGAATATCGCGGCGCCGTGCACGGTTCTGGACTTTCCCACGCGCGAAGCGTTCGCGCGGGAACTGCGGGCGCACGAGTACGACATCGTCGGCGTGTCGTCGATCATCGTGAATGCCGGGAAGGCGCGCGAGATGTGCCGCATGATCCGCGAACTCTCGCCACGCTCCACCATCGTCGTCGGGGGGCACGTGGCTGCGATTCCCGGGCTGGAGCACATCCTCGACGCCGACCATATCGTCAAAGGCGACGGGATTAGTTGGATGCGGCGCTATCTCGGCGAAGACCCGGCGGCGCCGATCCGGCATCCGGTTCTCTCATCCGGCTTCGACCTGCGGGTCATGGGGGTGAAAGTCCCGGACAGGGCGGAGAAATCGGCGACGATCATCGCTTCCATCGGCTGCCCGTTGGGCTGCAACTTCTGCTGCACCTCGGCGTTTTTCGGGGGCAAGGGCAACATCCTGAACCTCTATTCGACGGGCGAGGAATTGTTCCGGCTGATGGAGGAGGCGGAAGCGTCGCGCCGGGTGAAGTCGTTTTTTATCATGGACGAGAATTTTCTGCTGCAGCGGAAGCGCGCCATGGATCTGCTGGCGCGGATGAAGGCCGCGGGCAAGAGCTGGGCGTTTCACATCTTCTCTTCCGCGAACGCGATTCGAAAGTACACTTATGACGAGTTAGTACAACTCGGTATCGCGTCCATCTGGCTGGGGCTGGAATCGTCGGGCGCGGCGTA
This sequence comes from uncultured Solibacteraceae bacterium, assembly GCA_964608645.1. GTDB lineage: Bacteria > Acidobacteriota > Terriglobia > Bryobacterales > Bryobacteraceae > CAZSQK01. Next base: position 117,382 of record CAZSQK010000005.1, read on the forward strand.
TGCGAAGCTGGCGGGTGCCGACACGCTGCGGCTGACGCGCGAGTTGCGGGAGCACGGCATCATTCTGCTCGGGTCGACCATTCTGGGACTCGAGCATCACACTCCGGAGAACATCGGCGCGGAGATCGAACGCGCCGTCGCGCACCAGACGGATCTGCATCAGTTCATGCTGTATACGCCGGTTCCAGGCACGCCGCTCTATCGCGAGATGGAGGATCAGGGCAGGCTGCTCGAGGTCGACCTGGCCGACATCCATGGACAACACGCTTTCAATTTCCAACACGCCGCGATCTCGCGCGACGAATCCAGAGAATTTCTGGCATTGGCTTTCCGGCGGGATTTCGAGAGCAACGGTCCGAGCCTCTTCCGGATCTGCCGCACGACGTTCGAGGGCTGGAAACGGCTGAAGGACCATCCGGACCTGCGGGTTCGGGAGCGGGTCCGGAGGGAGACGCGGCTGCTCCGGCATGTGTATGCCGGGATGCTGTGGGCGATGGAACACCGGCTGCGCCGCGCGAACCGGTCCGTCTCGCTGCAGATCCGCCTCCTGCGTCAACAGATCGAGCAGGAATTCGGCGTGGTGGCGATCGCCGCCAGCCGGATTCTGGGCCCGTTTCTGTGGTGGACGAGCCTCCGCGAAGAGAAGCGGCTGGCGCGGGGCCAGAGTTACGAACCCGCCACGATGCTGGACCGGCGCAACTGGATCGAAGGGTGATTCCGGCGCGTTACTTTTTGGGGGCGGCCTGGCGGAAGCTGCGCTCCACCATGTTTTTCGGATCGGTAGAGACCGGGCCGTCGCGCCACAGCCAGCGCATCATCTCGGGGAGAATCATGCCGCCGAATTTCTGGCCGTGCAGATTCATGCTCCACGAGTAGTTCACGTCGTAGCCTTTCTGCGTCAGCGCCTTCATGAGGCGGACGTTCTGATAGAACCAGTCGCGCTTTTCGTCGTAATCGCCGTTTCCGCGAAGGCCTCGATTGTCGTTCCGGCCGTCGCAGAGGAACACGCGAATGGGTTTCTTGTCTGTAGCGAGGACGCGCTCCGGATACACGAAACCGCCCTGGAGATTCACAAAGCTGCCGACATTGCTCAGCACCTTGCGGAACGCGTCAGGGCGCTCCCAGGCGACGGCGAACGCGGCAATGGCGCCGGAGCTCGAGCCGCCAATGCCGTGCTGCTCGGGGTCCTTGGAGATGTTGTATTCCTTGTAGAGCACGGGCATCAGCTCTTCGGTGATGACGCGGGCGTACTTATCGTCCGGAGTATTGTATTCGATGCCGCGATTGGTAAAGCCGTCGCCCCAGCCGATCTGCGGATTCGGCTCAGGCTGGTCGGGCCTTCGGCCGGGATTGATGAAGACGCCGATCATGACGGGAATCTCGCGGCGGTAGATCAGGTTGTCCATGACATTCTGGGTGCGGAGGTCGCCATTTTCGTCTTTGAAGGCCTGGCCATCCTGGAAGACCATGAGGCTGGCGGGCGTCGCGGGATCGTATTGCGCGGGGACATAGACCCAGTAGGTGTGCTGCGTTCCGGCATAGACCTGGCTCGGCAGCGTGAACGGTCCGCGGATCTCGCCTTTGGGGACGCCTTCCTGGGGCATCGAATCCGGTCCCAGCCGGTATTGCGAGTTCGGGTTGGGGCCGGGCGGCATGGGCTGCGGAGCTCCGCCGCGGCCGCCGCGGCCGGCGGCGGGCTGGCCCTGCGGGGGCGCGGCCTGCGGAGGGGGCGTCTGGGCGGGCGCGAGGAGCGCGGATGCCGCCAACGCCACGGTTAGAAACGGTGCGGTTCGGTGATTCATGGATTTGACCTCCCAAGAATATACTGCATTCGCCACCGCCGCTTGCACAGCCGCGGCGGGCGGCGCCGCTAAGATATGGGAATGCCCATCACCGCCGCGCAAGCCCGCGAGGCTCGAGCCACGATCGCTTCCGTCGCCTTTCGCACGCCGCTGGTTCCGTTGCAGGCGGAGGCGGCCGCGGACGTTCGGCTGAAGCTCGAAAACCTCCAGCCGATCGGATCGTTCAAGATTCGGGGGGCCGCCAATGTGATGGGCCGGACGCCGCGGGAGCGGCTGGAACGCGGGGTGCTCACGGCGTCGGCCGGCAACATGGCGCAGGGAGTGGCGTTTTGCGCTCGCCGGATGGGGGCGCCGGCGACGATCGTCTCTCCGGACACGGCGCCGCTGACCAAGATTCAAGCAGTCGAGCGGATGGGCGGACGGGTCATCCTGGCGCCGTTCGCGGATTGGTGGCGGACGTTCGAAACGCGCAGTTATCCCGGTGTGGACGCCACCTTTGTGCACGCGTTCGACGATCTCGACGTCATGGCGGGCAACGGCACGATCGCGCTGGAACTGCTCGAAGATCTGCCCGGTCTGGACGCAGTCGTGATTCCATGGGGCGGCGGCGGTCTCTCCTGCGGGATTGCGGCTGTCCTGCGCGAACTGGCCCCGCACGTGCGGATTTTCGCCGCCGAAGTGGAGACCGCCGCGCCGCTGGCTGCTTCCCTGGCGGCGGGGGAGCCGCGGACGGTGGCGTACCGGCGGTCGTTTGTCGACGGCATCGGGAGCAAGGCGGTTTTCGCCAATATGTTCGAGCACGCGCGAACGCTGCTCGACGGATCGCTGGTGGTGACGCTGGACGAAGCGGCGCGGGCGATGAAACTGGTGGCGGAGCGCAATCGGGTGATCGTGGAGGGCGCGGCGGCATGCGCGGTCGCAGCGGCGATTTCCGGCAGAGCGGGAAAAGGCCGGGTTGTGGCGATCGTGTCGGGCGGGAATATCGACTTGTCTACCTTCAGTGAATTGGTGACGAAGGGTTAGAGATAACTAGTCACGGGATACGCGCGGAATCGACGACGGTCGCCCTCAGCCGCATGAGCCGAGCGATGTTGGAACGCTACAGCCATATCCGAATGGCGGGAGGCCGTCGCATCCATCAGCCTGCAAACTCTCCGGTAGGCGTCAGGTTGAGAGGTTTGGTGGGCCCTGTAGGATTTGAACCTACGACCGACGGATTATGAGTCCGCTGCTCTAACCGCTGAGCTAAGGGCCCGCGTTTCCTATCTTGATGGATTCGACCGCCGTTCGGCAAGCCGCCGCGGGTACAATCGAGGATCGGGAGGTGTCATGCGTAGTTCGATTCCGGTGCTGATCTTCGCCGCCGCGGCGTGCTTGAGCGCGGCCGATCCGGCCGCTGTGCCGATCTGGCCGAAAGGAGCGCCGGGCGATAGCGGGGTCTCCGGCGAGGAGCGCGACACCACCAAGCCCACGGATAACATGGTCGCCGGCCGCAGGGTTGCCCGCATCGGCAATGTGAGCACACCGACTATCGCCATCTATCGCGCGCCGAAAGCGAAGGACACCGGCGCCGCGGTGGTGGTCTTTCCGGGCGGCGGCTACTCCATCCTGGCGATGGATCTCGAAGGAGTCGAGGTGTGCGAATGGCTGAACTCCATCGGCGTCACCGGCGTTCTGCTGAAGTATCGGGTGCCGGCGCGGCAGGGACGGCCGCGGTGGGCGGCGCCGCTCCAAGACGCGCAACGCGCCGTCGGGATCGTGCGGTCGCGCGCGGGCGAACTGGGGCTGCGTCCGGACCGCATCGGCGTGCTCGGATTCTCCGCCGGCGGCCATCTCGCGGCCGCGGTGAGCACCAACTTCGACCGGACCTATGACCGCGTCGATGCAAGCGACGCCGTGAGCTGCCGTCCGGACTTCACGCTCCTCATCTATCCGGCCTACCTGACGGTGAAAGATGAAGGAGACAAGGTCTCGCCCGAACTGAAGATCGGGAAGGACACCCCGCCGACGTTCCTGACGCAGACGGAGGACGATGGCGTGCGCGTCGAGACCAGCCTGTTCTACTATGCGGCCCTGCGCCTGGCTCGCGTGCCGGCGGAGATGCACCTGTACCCGTCGGGCGGGCACGGGTACGGACTTCGACGCACCGAGAAGACCGTCACGACATGGCCGAGCCGGGCGGAGGAGTGGCTCCGCTCGCTGGGCGTGCTGACGCGGTAGCGCGCTCTTTACGGATCTCCGCCGCCGGACCGATCCCGTGTCGAACACCACGGTATTGAACTCTGCGGAAGGCGGCTCCCCGGCCATGCCCTATCCTGGAGCGGCTGGCGGTCCGATTCTTCACACAAAGGCGGCCGGCGAAACCCCGCCGCGGAGCCCGCCGCCGTTACCCTGAAACCAGGAGACGACCTTGAGCGGATTGCATGGATACCCGCGGCCGCAGCTCGAGCGCGCCGAATGGTTCGACCTGGATGGGGAATGGGAGTTCTCCCTCGACGCAGACGCCCTCTGGAAGCTCCCCGACCAACCCGACTGGAGCGCGCGCATTCGCGTTCCCTTTTCTCCCGAAACGACGGCCAGCGGTATCGGCAATGCGGGGTTCTACCGTGCCTGCTGGTATCGCCGCCGGTTCGACGCCCCCAAGCTACAACCCGGCGAGCGCCTCATCCTGCACTTCTGCGCGGTCGATCACCACGCCCGGGTGTGGGTCAACGGGCGGCTGGCCGTGGAGCACGAAGGCGGCTACACGCCGTTCTGCGCCGAGATCACCGAGCACCTGGATGCGGCGGGTCCGCAGACGGTCGTGGTGTGGGCCTATGACGACCCGGCCGATCTCTCCAAGCCGCGCGGCAAGCAGGACTGGCAACTGCATCCCCATTCGATCTGGTATCCGCGCACCACCGGCATCTGGCAGTCCGTCTGGATGGAGCGGGTCGGAGCGACCTCCATCGGGCAGGTGCGCTGGACGCCCAACGTGGAACGCTGGGAACTCGGCTTCGAAGCGTGGCTGGATGGCGAGCGGCGCGACGATCTCCGCCTCAACGTGAAGCTTTACGGCCGCGATACGCTGCTGGCCGACGACACCTACGCGGTGGTCGCCAACGAGGTGCACCGGCGCATCGCGCTCTCCGACCCGGGCATCGACGACTATCGCAACGAGCTGTTGTGGAGTCCCGCCACCCCGACCCTCATCCACGCCGAGCTCCGGCTCACACTGGCGGACGGGGAGCTCATCGACACCGCGCGCAGCTACACCGCGCTCCGCTCCATCGGGGCGCAGGGGGACAAGTTCGTTCTCAACGGGCGTCCTTACCAGCTCCGCATGGTGCTCGACCAGGGCTATTGGCCCGACACCGGCATTACCGCGCCCGACGATGAGGCCTACCGCCGCGACGTGGAGTTGCAGAAGGCGATGGGCTTTAACGGCGCGCGCAAGCACCAGAAGATCGAGAGCCCGCGGTTCCTCTACTGGGCCGACACGCTTGGCCTGCTGGTGTGGGAGGAGATGCCGAGCGCGTACAGGTTCACGCGGTCCTCCATCGAGCGCCTGACGCGCGAGTGGACGGACGTCATCGCGCGCGATGTCAGCCACCCGTGTATCATCGCGTGGGTGCCGTTCAACGAATCGTGGGGCGTACCCGATCTGCCCGACAGCCCCGCGCAGCGGCACTACGTGCAGGCTCTGTATCACCTGACGAAAACCCTCGACCCGAGCCGTCCCGTGATCGGCAACGACGGATGGGAGAGCGTCGCCACGGATATCGTGGGCATCCACGATTATGACGACCAGCCGGAGCGCATTGCCAAGCGTTACCTGCTCGACGAAATCCCCCGTTTATTCAAGCGCGAGCGTCCCGGCGGCCGCCTCCTGCTGCTCCAGGGCGAGGTGCAGGAGCAGCCGATCATGTTGACGGAGTTCGGGGGCATCGCGTATTCCCGCGACACGGCGCACACCTGGGGATACTCGCGCGGCGAGAGCGAAGAGGATTTCGCCAAGCGATACCTGCACCTGCTCAAGGTCGTCCGCTCGCTGCCGGTGCTGGCCGGCTTCTGCTACACGCAGTTTACCGACACGTATCAGGAGGCAAACGGCCTCCTCTATGCCGATCGCACGCCCAAGATGCCGATCGAGCACATCGCGCTGGCGACACGCGGACCGCGCACCAAGCGCGATTTTCAGATCGAGTGGGAATGGCGCGAGCGGCTCATGAACAATCAACGGCAGCAGTACGTGATTCCCAACGAGGACCACCAGACGGCGCATGACCCCAGGTGAGAGAGCCGGTATTTTCCAATCGTTCTGGATGGCCGGCTTCGAGTGTTCGTGCCAGATCAACTCGCTCGGCCAGCGGCTCGATATGACGGCCGCGCTGCAGCATGACGTCTATGCCGCGGAGGACTACCGGCGGCTTCGCGAGGTGGGGATCGCGACGGCGCGCGACGGGGTCCGTTGGCATCTGGTGGATCGCGGCGGCGACTACCGCTGGGAGTCGTGGATTCCGATGCTCGACGCCGCGCGCGCGGAGGGCGTGCAGGTGATTTGGGATCTCTGCCACTACGGCTGGCCGGACGACGTCGACATTTTCTCGGCCGCATTCGTGGAGCGGTTCGCCCGCTTTGCGCGCGCGGCGGCGGGCGTCCAACTCGACCGCACGGGAGCGCCGGGGTATTATGCGCCAGTCAACGAGATCTCCTTCTTCGCCTGGGCCGCCAGCCGGGACCTCATGTTCCCCTATGCCGAGGGGCGGGACTGCGAATTGAAGCGTCAGTTGGCGCGCGCGGCCATCGCGGCGATCGAGGCGGTCTGGTCCGTCGATTCCAAGGCGCGGATGATGTTCCCGGAGCCTTTGATCCACAACGTGCCGCCGCGCTGGCGCCCCTGGAATACCGGCCCGTGCTCCGCGCAGCGGGCGAGCCAGTTCGAAGCCTGGGACATGATCGCGGGGCGCGCGGAGCCGGAACTGGGGGGCTCCGAACGACACCTCGACATCATCGGCGTCAATTACTACGCCGCGAATCAGTGGGAGGTCCCCGGCGGCCGCAAGCTGCATTGGGACGCGGGCTCGAACGATCCCCGCTGGTTGCCGCTCCATCGGCTGCTGGAGGAGGTTTACGAGCGTTACAGGCGCCCCCTGTTTCTGGCGGAGACCAGCCACTACGGTGTGGGGCGTGCGGCATGGCTCGACGAGATCGCACGGGAGTGCCGCCTGGCGCTCGGCCGCGGCGTGCCGCTCGAAGGCGCGTGCCTCTATCCGATCCTCGACCGCTTCGACTGGGACAATGCCGCGCACTGGCATAACAGCGGATTGTGGGACATGCGGCAAAACGGCAACGGACACTACCGTCGCGTGCTGAACCGGGAGTATGCGTGCGCGCTCGCGCGCGCCGGTGATCCGAGGCGGTAGGTCCCTACTTCTTGCGGACCCAGTAGACCTTCAACTCCCGCTCGGAGGCGATCAGCCAGTCCTCGCCCTGACGCGTGAAGCTCAATTGCTCCCTCTCTTCACCCGAAAACCGGTTCCCCTCGGTCTCCCACGCCTTGCGGAACCGGGCCACGGCGTGATTTGCGTCGACCGGTGAGATGGCGATATCGCTGAGCTTATAGGAGGTCACACGGCCATACTGCTTCCGCATGTTCTCGATGTCGGTGCGGATCTCCGGGCGGGCTACGCGATTCCTGGTGAAGTACGGGCCGACGGTAGGAGCGTAGAGACTCGCGTGCGTGTCGAGGTCGTCATGCAGGAGCGAGTCGCTCCATCGCGACAGGACGCCGCGGATCTGGCGCTCCACGCCGGCCTTGTTTACGGGCTCGACGATGCGGTCGGCTTGCGACGCCGTATCTCCTTCGAACGGCGACGGACGCGGCGGCGCAGGCGCGGGCCGCGCCGCCGCCACCGGAGGCGCACCGTCGGGAACCGGCCGCGGGTGATCTCCTCGAAGCGCCAGGTAGGCCACCGCGCCGATCACAAAACCGGCGCCGATCGCCGCCGCCTGCGCGAGGACCCGCTTTCGCCGACGGGGAGTCGCTGCCGCCGCAACCGGCTCCGTGGCTTTCGTCAGCACCTGCGCCAACTCGACCTTGCCTTCGCGGCGCCGGAACAGGAGAAGGATCTTCAGCGGGTCCGGGAACTGTCTCGCGAATAGCTGGCGGTCGGGCTCCGTGATCCGAAGGTCACCGTCCGAAGCCATGCGGAAATACCCCACGGCCGGGAGCGAGAGACGGTTCCAATTGGCGAACCATTCTTCGACAGGACGCGCGTCATCGCCCGATTCGAGTCGCGCGAAGTCTCGAGGCGTTCTTCCACAACGGGAACCGTCACGCGGTCGCGCACCTCGTCGCCGGCGGGAGCCGGAATGTCGCCCTCCCCGGAAGCGGGCGATGCCGTCGTGTGCACCGCGCGCGCGCCGAGCTTCCGCAGCACCTTTTCGCCGCTCGGAGCGCCGTCCTCGGGCCACTCCACCGCGACGATGGCCTGTCCCCGGCGGACACTCTCGAAATAGTGCCTCGCGTCCTGGCTTTCGAAGCCGAGGCGCGTCAGCACACCGATCAAACCGCCGCTATGGCCGTTCGCCTGGGCCAGCATCGATCCGAAGGGGCCCGCCACCACTGCCGGTCCGATGCCCGGAACCGAGACGGGAGACACCGCGAGGGTGTCCCCCGGCGCGCCTCCCTCCGCATAATCGCCGCGCGGATCCGGCGCCAGAAGGCTGATGCCCTGCCGTGCATGACCGTCATTCTCCAGAGCGGCCGCAGTCCGTTGCGCCGCCGGGTAGTCGTCAAACAGTGCGAAGATCGTCCGTTCCAAGCTGAGTCTCCTCCGGACCCTCGCGAGTCCCTTCCAGCCGCTCGACCGTCACCTCTTCTTTGCGGAGCGTTACCGTCTGCGGCTGGTGTTTCCCGGTGCGCGTCTTGCGAATGTGCAATTCCTCCACGAGGCGGAGCTGCTTCTGGACGACAAGCACCTCTTCCACCACCGGCACGATGATCGTGTCGCCGACATGCCGCACCGGGACCGGCCCGTCCACCGGTTTGTCGACGCGGACCCGCTCCACTTCCACGCGCTCCTCGATCAGAGGCAGATCGACGGTCTGCTCCTCCTCCCGCACGGACTTCGAGATGCGCACTCCAGAGCCGGTCTCGACCGTCCGCTTTCCGATTTCGACTTCTTCGTGAATCACCGGGATGACGAGCGGCCGGCTCACGGCCGGCGCCGCCGGCGTCCCGCGGATTTCGGCGAGCGACACCGGCGCGTAATAACTTCCATCGGGCCGTTCCGTGAGAAGGCGCGCCGGCGCCATTAGTTTCTCACCGGTGTCCAGACGAATGGCTACGTCTTCGGATCCACGCGGCCAGCTATGGATGATTCCTCGCCAGTCGTCTTTGCCGGTTACTACAACGGGCTGCGCCACGCCGATTACGCAGCACACGATTTGCCAGTCGTCCCCAATTCCCGGGATGCGCAATTTCGAACAGTTCCCCAGCCGGTTTCGTGCGGCGCCGTCCGGTCGGGCGAAAAGGAAGATGGAGTTCCGGCGCGCCGGACGATAACCTCGAATCGGGGCACTATGTCTGCGTTGACGGACTGGGTTTACACCCATTCACCGGTTTGGGTTCAAAACGCGGGCATCAGCCTGTATGGCCTGCAGTACCGGCACGAACGGCTCGCCGGGGATTTCCACCGGCACGTGCGCGAGTATCGCGAGCGCGAGGACTGGCCGCGGGGGCGCATCGAAGATTATGTCCAGGAGCAATTAAGTAGCGTATTGCTGGGGGCCGGCCGGCATGTTCCCTACTACCGCGAGCGCTGGGCTGCAGCCGGCTGGACGCAGTCGCGCCTCGCCAAACTCACGGTTCACGATCTGTGGCGGCTGCCGATCACGCCCAAAGCTGATCTGCGCTCGAAGCCGGAGACGTTCGTCAGCGAGACCGCCGGTCCGCTGCGAAAACTCCACCGGTATTACACCAGCGGGAGCACCGGCACGCCCATTACGGTTTACTGCACCTCCGGCGACCACCGGCGCTTCATCGCCGCCCGGGAGGCGCGCTCCTTCGGATGGGCGGACGTCAGCGTCCGCGCCCCCCGCTCTATGCTGGGCGGGCGTCCGATCGTGCCGAGACACGACGCGCCGCCACCGTTCTATCGCCGCAACTGGGCGGAGCGGCAGGTGTATTTCTCCGCCTATCACATCAGCCGGGCTCATGCGGCAAACTACGTCGAAGGTTTCAACCGGTACCGTCCGCAGGTCCTGACCGGTTATGCCCATGCGCACTATCTGCTGGCGCAGTTCATGCTCGCGGAAGGGCTTCGCCTCGACTATCGCCCGGAAGCGCTGATTCTCAGCAGCGAGCCTCTCACGCCGGTGATGCGGGAGACCTTGGGGCGCGCTTTCTGCGCCCGCCCTTACGAGGAGTACGGCGCAGTCGAAAATTGCATGCTCGCGACGGAATGCCCTGAAGGGCGGCTGCACGCCAACCCCGATTACGGCTGGATCGAGATCGTCGACGACGAGGGCCGGCCGCTGCCGCCGGGGCAGGTGGGCCGCGTGGTTTGCACGGGCTTTGCGGGCACGGCCCAGCCGCTGGTTCGCTACGATATCGGGGATCTGGCGGCGTGGTCGGCGCATCCGTGCCCGTGCGGCCGCGGCGCGTTTCCGGTCCTCGGAGAGCTCGTCGGGCGCATGGAGGACGTGGTCGTGGGACGCAACGGCCACACCATGGTGCGATTCCACGGGTTGTTCGTCAATCTGCCGAACGTGCTGGAAGGCCAGTTGATCCAGGAGAGCCTGGATCGCATTCGCGTGCGCGTCGTCGCGACAGACGGCTTCGGCGCGGACGACGCGCGTGTGATTCACGAGCGGCTGTGCCGCGAGCGTCTCGGCGATGTCGAAACCGTCATCGAGCGCGTGCCCAACATCGAGCGCACCGAGCGCGGCAAATTCCGCTCCGTGATCAGTCTCCTGCCGAAGGAAGTCCTGCGGCGGGCCGCCGACGCGGCGCTTTGAATCCCCGGCTCGTTATGCCGTCGGAGGCAGTCCCATGGCCCCGCCGCCGGACCGCTTTCGCTTCAGGGTGTACATGTTCCGGTCGGCTTCGTCCAGCGCGTCGCGCAAACCTCTGCCGGCCGTCTCCGAGGTTCCCCAACTGAAGGTAATGGGGAGGACGCCGAGTCCGCGCACCTGAAAATCCCGCAGCCGCGTTTCGATGTCCGCCATCCGTTTCCGCGCCACGTCCTCCTGCTGGTTGTGAAACAGGATCACGAACTCGTCGCCGCCCCAGCGAAACGCTTCGTCGGCGTGGCGGATGGAGGCCTGGAGGAGGCGCCCGATGTTGCGCAGGATCTCGTCGCCCACCAAGTGGCCGTAGCGGTCGTTGATTTCCTTGAAATTATCCATATCGCACACCGCCACGACGCCATCGAACGGCGTTGCGCCTTCGACGGCGCGCGCCAGAGCGGCCTGGTTCAACAGCCCGGTCAGGTGGTCCAGGTCGATTGTCTGGGAATGCTCCCGCCGCAGGAAGCTCAACTCATTGGCGAGATCGCGGACGCGATCGATCTGAATCTCGCTCCACATCGCCATGGCGGAAAATACCAGGACGCAGTGCAGCACGAAATCGGAGTACGACTCGTAATTCAGGTAGCGCGCCCATTCCGGCGCCGTCCCGTGACGGTACAGGTATGCGAGAACCGCCGCATGCTCGACAAACAGCAGCGCCAGGATCAGCAGCGAAAACCGGAAGAACCGGCTGCCCATCCCCTTGTGCCGGCGCAGCGCGAAAAAGTTATAAAGGTATACGACCCCAAGCACGATCGCATTCGTCGCATGGTATGCCTCCATGCCGGCTATCCGGCCGATCGCATAGACCAGCGCCACGAAGATCGGCAGGATCGAGATCAGGCGCAGCACCGTGCGCCAGTCCTTCATATCGGACGCAAAGCCCGCCCGGGCCGCCGAGAGCAGCACGATGACGAAGGCGAATTCGAACGTCGCATAGGGCGCGAGCCATACCGCCTTCATTGTCCGCAGCATCTCGAAGCCGAAGATTGCCGCCACGAACCGCAACACCCACGCGACCGCCCACAGCCCGAAATACACTACTCGCGACTGCCGGTAGAGAAACAGGAACACCAGGCCGAACAGCAGGGCGCCGATCTCCTGGATATAAAACGTCGCGATATCCGGTGTGGAGCTGGAGGCGTCCATCCGCTTCAGTCCCCGTTGATGGTGTGCCGGCGCATGGAGCGCGCCAGGCCGGTCGACTCATCCACGTCGACGATCACCGCGTGCAACTCCGCCCGGCCCTTCGCCGCCTCCATGCGGACTGGAAGGCTGGTGAGGAAACGCTGCAGCACGATACCCTTCTCGACGCCGATCACGGAATCGTACGGACCCGTCATCCCGCAGTCCGTCTGGTAGGCCGTGCCGCCGGGCAGGACGCGCGTGTCCGCGGTCGCGATGTGGGTGTGGGTGCCGACCACCGCCGAGACGCGTCCGTCCACGTGCCAGGCCAGGGCCACCTTCTCACTAGTCACTTCCGCATGAAAATCGACGAACTTCACCTTCACGGCGGGGTCGAGCTCTCGCAGGATCTGGTCGGCCTTGCGGAACGGGCAGTCGGTCGCCGGCATGTAGACCCGCCCCTGGAGATTGATCACCGCGCAGTCGATGCCGCTCTTGGTGCGATACGTCAGGACGCCGCTGCCCGGCCCTTCCGGATAGTTGGCTGGACGCAGCAGCCGCGGCTGCCGCGCCAGATAGTCGAAGATCTCGCGTTTATCCCAGATGTGATTGCCGGAAGTCAGCACATCGATGCCTAGCGCGAACAGGTCCTCCGCGATAGCCGGCGTGACGCCGAATCCGCCGGCGGAATTCTCCGCATTGGCAATCGCCAGGTCGATGCGGTTCGTCGCGACGATGTCCTGGAAATGATCCGCGACGATGCGCCGGCCCGGCGATCCGAAAATGTCGCCGATGAAGAGAATATTCATTATGCCCGAGAATTCAAGTTAACACGTTGAGGCGAGCCTCCAGACTTGCCATACCGGCGCCCAAGCTGCCATTCTTCCTCTATGCCCCGACTCCTTGTGCTTCTCCTCGCGGCTCTGTGCGCCAGTGCCGCCGACGTTAACACTTTTTCGATCGTGGGGTACGATCCGGTGAATAGCGATTGGGGTGTCGCCGTGGCCTCTCGCTACTTCTCGGTCGGCGCGGTCGTGCCGTGGGCGGAAGCGGGCGTCGGCGCCATCGCCACGCAGGCCAATGTCAACGTGGGATACGGCCCGCGCGGTCTGGAGCTGCTGCGGCAAGGCCTCGCTGCCAAGGAGGTTCTCGCCAAACTCCTCGCCGAAGATCAGTTCCCGCCCACCGACGGGCGGCAGGTGGCCATCATCGACGGCAAGGGCAACATCGCCACGTACACCGGTCCCAATGCCCCCAACTGGGCGGGCGACCGGCAGGGTAAGACCTGGACCGCGCAGGGGAACATCCTGGTGGGGCCGCAGGTTCCCGAGGCAATGGGCCGCGCCTTCGAGGCCACCGAGGGCGAGCTCGCCGAAAAGCTGTACGCCGCCTTGAAAGCCGGCGACGACGCCGGCGGCGATTCGCGCGGCAAACAGTCCGCCTCCATGCTGGTGGTGCGCAAAGGCGGCGGCCGCAATATCAATAACGACCGCTACGTGTATATCAATGTCGACGACAACCCGCAGCCCATCCCCGAACTGCGCCGCCTGCTCGACATGAATCTCGGCCTCCTCTATTCGGAGCGGATCGGCCGTTTCCGGACGGCCGGAAAGGCGAAGGAGGCCCGCGACGCCGCCGCCAAAGTCGCGCGCTACATGCCCGTGGCGAATTCCTTCGTGACGCTCGGCGCCATGGACTATGCCCTCGGCGACAAAGCCGCCGCCCTCGCCGAACTGCGCAAGGCCATTCAACTCGATCCTGCCGTGCGCCAGCGCCTGCAGTCCACCGCCGCCCCCGCCGGGGGCCGCGGCGGCCAATTGCTGCGCCCCATCCTGGACGACAAAGACTTCCTCAAGCAGGTGCTGCAATAGCGCATCGCGTAACGCCATAGGTCTACCGGCTTACACTGGAATTTGACCATGGCGGCCCCGGAGTCCGGAACCATTGCCGTGCTCGCCGAAAAGCCTTCTGTCGCGCGTGACATCGCGCGGGTTGTCGGCGCCGGCAAGCAGGGCGAGGGGTATTTACACGGCAACGGTTACGTCGTGACGTGGGCCATCGGCCATCTGGCCGCGCTGGCGCAGCCACACGAGATCCATCCCGAATGGAAGCACTGGCGCCGCGATCTGCTGCCCATGCTGCCGCGCCAGTGGCCCCTGGTGGTCTACGACAAGACGAAAGACCAGTTCGAGGCAGTGCGCCGCATTCTCACTTCCCCCCGCGTTTCCGAGGTCGTCTGCGCCACCGACGCCGGGCGGGAGGGCGAGCTCATCTTCCGCTACATCTACGAAGCCGCCGGCTGCCACAAGCCCGTCCGCCGTCTCTGGATCTCGTCGCTCACCCCCGACGCCATCCGCAAAGGCCTCGACGCTCTCCGTCCGGGCGCCGACTACGACGGACTGGCCGACGCCGCGCGCGGCCGCAGCCGCGCCGACTGGCTTGTCGGCATGAACCTCTCCCGCGCTTACTCCCTGGCGTACGGCGGCGACGTGCTCTCCGTCGGCCGGGTGCAAACACCCACCCTCGCGATGGTCGTGGAGCGGGAACTCTCCATCCGGAGTTTCGTGCCCGAGGACTATCAGGAGGTGAAGGCCACCTTTCACCCGGTTGGGGCCCCCGGCGAACACACCTACACCGGCATCTGGTTCCGCGACCCCGCATCGCCACAGCAATCGATGCGGCTTGCGGCCGATGGCGAAGAGGCCGGCCGCATCGCCGCCCGGGCGCGCACCGGCAAGGCTGCGGTCGAATCGATCGAATCGCAAACGCAACGGATGCCGCCACCGCTGTTCTACGATCTGACGGAGCTGCAGCGCCATGCCAACCGCCTGTTCGGTTTCAGCGCGCAGAAGACCCTCGACACGGCGCAGTCGCTTTATGAGCGTTACAAGCTGATCAGTTATCCGCGCACCGACAGCCGCCACCTGACGAAAGACGTGGCGCAGACGCTGTCGCGGGTCGTGCAGGCGGTCGCGGACCCGTACCGCGAGCATCTCGCGCCGGGGACAGGCGAGCGCCCTTTGTCGCGCCGCTTCGTGGACGATTCCAAGGTCACCGATCACCATGCCATCGTCCCCACGACGACGTCGCCGGCGAATGCCTCCCTTTCGGCGGACGAACGCAAGCTCTACGACCTGATTTGCCGCCGCCTGCTCAGCGCGTGGCACGACGATCACGTCTGGGCCGTCACCACCGTGATCACCGCGATTCGCAACGACGATATCGTGGACCGCTATCACACGTCCGGGAGCACCGTGCAGCAGGTGGGTTGGAAGGTGCTCGACGTGGCGCCACCGGCGCGCAAGAACGCGAAAGCCGAAGAAGAGCCGGTCCTGCCGCCCGGTTTGGCGCAAGGCCAGGAGCAGGACGTCGTCGACGTCGAGGCGCTAAAAAAGAAAACGCGCCCGCCCAAACGATTTACCGAGGCCACCCTCTTGACCGCGATGGAGACAGCCGGCAAAACGCTCGACGAAAAGGAGCTCTCCGACGCCATGAAGGAGTCCGGACTCGGCACACCGGCGACGCGCGCCGCGATCATCGAGGTCCTGCTCAAACGGGAGTACATCGTGCGCAACGGCAAGATGCTCGAAGCCACCGATAAGGGCATCCGGCTGATCGAGGTTGTGCACCCCGAGGTCAAGAGCCCGGCGATGACGGGGCAGTGGGAAGCGTATCTGAATCGCATCCATCGCGGCGCCGCGCAGCTCGATCCATTTCTCAAGGGCATTGAGGATTACGTCCGCGACGTCGTCGGCAAGGTGGGACAAGTCCCGCCCGCCGCCGCGCCGGCGCCGCGCCAGGCGCACGAGTCCGTTCCCGCCTCCCAGGCGCCACCGGCGGCCCCGGCCGCTCGCCCATCCTCGCTGTCGCTGAACGATCTGCTGCACCAGTCGTTCGGGTTTTCCGGGTTTCGCGCCAACCAGGAGGCCGTGTGCAAGGCCGTGATTGGCGGCAGCGACGTTCTGCTCGTCATGCCGACCGGCGCGGGCAAATCGTTGTGCTACCAGTTGCCGGGCATCGCGCGCGGCGGCGTCACGCTGGTCATCAGCCCTTTGATCGCGCTGATGGAAGACCAGGCGGCCAAGCTCCGCGAGCGGGGTTTCGCGGTGGAGCGCATCCACTCCGGCCGCGACCGCGCCGCGTCCCGGCAGGTCTGTATCGACTATCTCGAAGGCAGGCTGCAATTCCTCTTTGTCGCGCCCGAGCGCCTCCGCGTCGCCGGCTTCCCCGAGATGCTCGCCAAGCGCAAGCCTTCCCTGATCGCCATCGACGAGGCCCATTGCATTTCGCAATGGGGCCACGATTTTCGCCCGGACTATCGCATGTTGGGCCAGTATCTTCCTACGCTGCGCCCGGCGCCGGTGATCGCTCTCACCGCCACCGCCACGCCGCTGGTGCAGGACGATATCGCCGCGCAATTGGGTCTGGCGGGCCCGGCGCGCTTCATCCACGGTTTTCGCCGCGACAACCTGGCCATCGAGGTGGTTGAGGTCGCGCCCTCCAATCGCGCCGCGTTGGCCGTGGAACTGCTTCAGGACGAGGAGCGCCGGCCCGCCATCGTCTATGCGCCGACGCGCGCGCAAACCACGGAGCTGGCGGCCGAGCTCAGTCGTAATTTCCCCGCCGCCGCATATCACGCCGGCCTGGACGCCGAGCGCCGCAAACGGGTGCAGCAGGAGTTCCTCGAAGGCCGCATCCCGGTGATGGTGGCGACGATCGCTTTCGGCATGGGCATCGATAAACCCGATGTTCGCACCGTCATCCATACGGCGCTGCCGGGCAGCGTGGAGGCCTACTACCAGGAAATCGGCCGCGCCGGCCGCGATGGGTTGCCGAGCCGCACCATCCTGATGCAATCGTACGCCGACCGGCACACGCACGACTTCTTTTTCGAGCGCGATTACCCCGACGTGCGTCTTCTCGACCAGATTTTTCAGCGGTTGACCGCCGAGCCCATCGCGAAGGACGAACTGGCGGCTCGGGTCCGTATGAAATCGGAGGTGTTCGAGAAGGCGCTGGAGAAACTGTGGATCCATGGCGGGGCGGCGATCGATTTCGCGGAAAACGTCAGCCGCGGCCACGACGCCTGGCGCGAGCCGTACACCGAGCAGGGCGAGCAGAAGCAGCGGCAGCTCGACCTCATTCTGCGGTATGCCTCGTCCAGCGGCTGCCGCATGTCGTCCCTGGTGCGTCATTTCGGGGATCTCGCCGACAGCCGGGAGCCGTGCGGCGTCTGCGATTTCTGCGCCCCGGCGGAATGCGTCGGGCAGCGTTTCCGGCCGGCGTCCGACGACGAGCGCGCCGTCGCCCTCCGCGTCATCGCGGCGTTGAAGGAGCGCGGCCCGCGGACCACCGGCCAACTCCATGCGGAGCTCGGCGCCAGCGGGTTGACCCGGGACGACCTCGAAGAAGTCATTGCGGGACTGGCCCGCTCCGGCCTACTGTGCGTTACCGAGTCCGTATTCGAGAAGGACGGCCGCAGCATTCCCTACCGGAAGGCGAGCCTCACGCCGGCGGCCGGCCGGTTGGAAGAGGAATGGCCGAAGGTCGATTTGCAGGTAAAGGCCGCGGTGCTCGCCGCCAGCGGCCGCAAGCGGAAGAAGAAGGGAAAAAAGGCCGCCGCCAAACCCGAACGTGGCCGCGCGCGCAAACAGCCGGCCGATTCCGGCGTCGAAGCGGCGTTGCGCGCATGGCGGTTGAGCGAAGCCAAGAAGCGCGGGGTGCCGGCTTTTCGCATCCTCAGCGACGCGGCCCTGGAAGGCATCGCTGGCCGGCGCCCCGCCTCTGCCGCGGAGTTACTGGCGATCCCCGGAATCGGCATGGGCACGGTCGAGAAATACGGAGCGCAGATCTATCGACTGGTGCACAACGCCCGCTGACCTGCATTCCGGCGTCGCGGCCAAAATAGATCAATCCTCGGCGAGCGACCGGTGCGCCAGTTCCCCGAACAGCGGCAGCGCGTAGACTTCCTCGTGCGCCGCTTTGACCATCATGAAGATCGACGCGCCGAGCAGCGCCGCTTCGATGATCCGGTAGAAGTGGAAATCCGTAAAGGAATAGAAGATTGGGCGGATCACCTGGTCGGCGATCAGCCATGCGACGAACAGGTAGAGCCCCTGGAAGGCGTGAAAGCGGACGGCGCGACCGGAGCGGAAGCGGGTAGACGCGAGCACCACGATAGCGGCGATCCAGCCGACCCATGGCACATAGCAGAGGATCGACGCCGTCTTCGGATTCATCGATTCCAGCGAGACGTTCACCGGATGCGCGGCGGAGACCCCCGCGGGCTGCCGCGAGCCGCATTTCCCGCAGAATAGATCCAACGGCCTCACCTGGTTTCCGCATTGGCTACAAAATGGCATCCACTACTCCATACGAATTTCCGGGGCCGTCCGTTCCCGCACAGTCCCGCCCGCCGGTCATGCTAACATTTTCGCCATGAAACTGCTGTTGAACGCCTTTCTGCTGGTGGCCACGGCGGGCCTCCTGCCGGCGGCGAAGAACCTGGAAGTGTATTTTGTCGACGTCGAGGGCGGGCAAGCCACGCTCATGGTCTCTCCCGGCGGCGAATCGATGCTTATCGACACCGGATGGGGCGGTTTCAATCGCCGCGACGCCGAGCGGATCGCGGCCGCGGCCAAGGCGGCAGGCGTCAAACGCATCGATTTCCTGTTGATCACCCACTACCATGCCGATCATGTGGGGGGCGTGGCTCAACTCGCCGAGAAACTGCCGATCCGCACGTTCATCGATCACGGCCCCACCGTCGAGACCGGCAAGCCGGCCGAGATCCTGTTCAATTCCTATGCCGCGCATCGCGAGAAGGGCACGCACGTGCAAGCCAAGCCCGGCGACACCGTTCCGGTCAGGGATCTCGACGTGCGCGTGGTCGCCGCCGGCGGCGCGGTCCTCGCGGGACCCCTGCCCGGCGCCGGCCAACCCAACCCGGCGTGCGCCACCTTCAAGAAGATGGAGGAGGACCGGACGGAGAACGCGCAATCGATCGGCATCGTCGTACAATTCGGCGCTTTCCGTCTGGCCGACCTGAGCGACCTGACCTGGAACAAGGAATACGACCTCGTCTGTCCCAATAACAATCTGGGGACGGTGGACGCGTTCGTGGTGTCGCACCATGGCGCGGCGTCTTCGAACTCGCCGCAATTGGTGCGCGCCCTTGCGCCGCGCGCGGCGATCATGGAGAACGGGGCGAAAAAGGGCGGTTCCAGCGAAGTCTGGCAGACGCTGCACGACGCGCCGGGGCTGCAGGACGTCTGGCAGCTGCATTTCTTCGTCGGGGGAGGCAAGGATCACAACGCCGCGGACAGCTTCATCGCGAATCTCGACGACCCCTGCGAAGGCAAATGGCTCCACATGACTGCCATGAAAGACGGATCTTTTACGATTGTCAACGCAAGAAACAAGCATCAGAAGACGTACACCAAATAACCGCTCACTTCTTCTCGGACTTCGGATCCTTCGTCTCTTTGGTTTTGTCGTCGGGGAGCGGCGCCGGCACGTCGGCGGTGTCGAACTTGATGTCCGATTCCGCCGAGTACTTCCGGTAGACGCGGAATTCTTCGTCGTTTTTGGTCATGTAATCGCTCGCCGCCATGATGGTCGTGGACTTCAGGGGCAGCAGGAAGGTGTGGCCGCTGATGTCCTGAAAATCGTAATCGAGGACCGTGTCCGCGCGGCGGATGGGGAATGCCGCGGGAATGTCCTCCGCCTCCAACGTCACACGCATGACCTTGTGCGTTTCCTTGTCGACATACACCAGGCCGCGATAGGCCGGCACAATGTCGTTCTTCCGTTCGTAGACGATGTGCCATTGCGACCGGAACTGCGCCACCCGATAAGAAAACGCCATGACGCGCCGGCCGCGCAGCGTTCCCCAATGGTCCCACTCGAACTTGGCCTGCGTTGCCGGCTCGAAGATCTCCCGCATCATGCTGCCGAAGTCTCCCGTGGTGGTGGCGCCCCCGAGCGTCTTGAAATCCTGGGTTGTCATGGAATTATTCACCAGGATCAGTTTGTAATCTTCCTTCTGCTCGAAGTAGCTGAGCTTGACCGTGAGGGTGTCCTGCGGATACCAGGTCGGATCGGCGCCGGCGCTGCCGCCGTAGCGCGTGCCCGGCACGGGCGCGGCATAGCGGCGCGTCACTTGTGTGCAGATGAAGTCCGGCAGCGATTTACTGTAACTCAAGGCATACTCGCGAACTTCGCTGACGATCGCGGCCTGCTCCTGGGAGGTCGGCGGCGGAATCGGCGTCGGCTTGGGCTCGGGGACCACGAGCCGCGCCCCAACCAGAGTTTGCGAGTGGTCGCGCAGGCTGTGCAGCGCCTCAAGGGTTTTCGCCCCCAGCGCCATCGTGCCCTGCAGGTCCTCGATGGTGCGGTCGTCGAGCCGCTCGGTGAGTTTCACTTTGGCAAGGTAGCTCGCCAGTTCGCGGTCGGTCATTTTGCCTTCCTTGATGAGCTTTTGGGAAGACTGAAGGAAGGCGACGAGCTTATCGACCGAAAGGCTCTGGCCCATCGCGACAAAGCACACCGCGAAGACGGCAGCCAGGAGACGGAAACGCATACATCTCTATTTTCGCATGCGCGGCGCTTGCGGAAACGCCAATCCCACCTGGCTGGTACCCACCCCTGCCGGTGGTGCATTTCAACCATGCGGTGCATTTGAAGATGGGCAACGTGCCGCCGGCGCTTGCCGTGGCCATCCAACGACCTGCGCCAGTTGGCATGGCAGGGCGTTTACGTCGCATGGGCGGCGATGACTCCGCGTGCGACTCTCCACATCTGTGATTTCAGGCCACAGTCCGTTGCCTTGAATCCAATTGATTCCCCGCCTCATCCTAATTGGCGCCGCAATTGCTGAAATCCGCGGCAAGGAGGAAGGCTGATGCCGATCGCCAAAATCACCGGACAGGGTTTGGCTGCGATTGCGGGTTCAGTCGTCCTCCTGTGGACCTGCGTGATCGCCGGGCAGGTCGCCCAGCGCAACGCCTTCAACGAGCGCGCCCGCGTGATCCGCGAAGTACGGCTTTTGCAGCAGCGCCAACGCCCGGTGCCCGTGTCCGTCCCCTCCGTTTTTGCGCCCCGCCGCCCGCATGTTACAGCAGGGTAATCGTTTCGCCGCGCGGTACAATTGCAACGATGGCGAAATTCGTAGTCGTGCTCACACTTCTGTTAGCGGCCGTCGGCTGTGGCTCCAGTCCCTCCGAAAAATTGGCTAAGTTGACGGATGAGTTCGTGAACACGACCCTTTCTTTCTCGCCCTCGGCGGCTACCAGCGCCGGGTTGCATCAGTTCCAGAAGCAAAAACTGGACGACATGCTGGACGACATGAGCGCCGCCAGCCTCGATAAACAGCAGAAGTTTTACGAGGGTTTCGAGCAGCGGCTGAAAACCCTCCCCGTCGACAAACTCACCGCCGAGGATCGCGCCGATCTCAGCATTCTGCAAGACCAGACCGACCTCGCTCTTCTCGACCTCACCGCCATCCATACCGCGTTGCACAATCCCACAATGTACGTCGAGACGCTGGGAAACGCGATCTTCAGTCCCTTCGTCCTCGAGTACGCTCCCAAGCCGCAACGCATTCACAACATCATTTCCCGTCTGGAGAAGGTCCCGCTATTCCTCGACCAGGCCAGCTCGAACCTCGCTTCCGCCCCTTCCATCTGGGTCGAGGTCGCCATCGACGAAAACCAGGGCAACATCGAGCTCGTGGAAAAGACGATCCGCGCGGCCGTTCCCGACGACCTGAAGGATGCCTATGCCCGGGCGTCACGCCCCGCCATCGAGGCAATGAACAAGTTCCAGACGTATCTGAAGACCAGCCTCTCTACGCGCAACAATTACGACTGGCGGTTGGGTCAGGACCGTTACACGCGCAAGTTCCGCTTTGTCCTGCAGAGCGGAACCGAAGCGGACACCATGCTCGATCAGGCCGAACGGGACATGCAGACAGTGCGCGGCCGCATGTACGACCTGGCGTTGACGATGCATCGCGACATCGCTCCGGCGCACCGCGACCACCCCGAGTTGACCGGCGAGGCGCTGCGCAACACGGTGATCGGGGAGGTCCTGGCGAAGATCGCCGATCGGCATTCGACGCCCGGCTCGTACATGGACGACGCGCGCAAGGACCTGGACGAGGCGCGCGCGTTCGTGCAGGAGAAACACCTGCTCAAACTGCCCTCCCGCTCGAATTTGCAGGTGATTCCGACACCGGAGTTCATGCGCGGCGTGTACGCCGTCGGCGGTTTCAATGCCGCCCCTGCCCTCGAGCCCCAGTTGGGCGCCTTCTACTGGGTGACGCCGATCCCCGAGAAATGGGAGAAGGATCGCGTCGAATCCAAATTGCGTGAGTACAACTTCTACAAGCTGAAACTGCTCACCATTCACGAGGCGATGCCGGGCCATTACGTTCAGATGGAGATCGCCAACGAGGTGCAGCCCATCTCCCGCCGCCTCCTGCGGTCGGTCTTCGGCAACGGGCCTTACATCGAGGGGTGGGCGCAGTACGCCACGCAGACGATGCTCGACGCCGGGTTCCTCAACAACTCTCCGGAAATGCGGCTCACCTTCCTGAAAGAGGAACTGCGCGTGATCGCCAACGCCATTCTCGACGTCCGCCTGCAAATGCTGGGAATGAAGGACGACGAGGCGATCGAGCTCATGATGAAGCAGACTTTCCAGGAGAAGGAAGAGGCGGTCGCCAAGTTGCAGCGCGCCAAGCTGTCCTCCTGTCAGTTGCCGATGTACTATCTCGGCTGGCGCGGCTGGCTCAAGACGCGCGACGAATATCAAAAGGCCAAGGGTGGATCTTTCAATGCGGCGGCTTTCCACGACGCCGCCCTCGCCCAAGGGGCCGTGCCGCTGCCCGTTTTAGGACGTTTGCTCCAGTAGCGGCAACCGAAGGCGGCTCTGGACCGTCTATAATGGCATAGCGGATCAAGGGATGCAGGAGAACGACAGCCCGGCGATTGTCCCCGCGACGCCCCTGGATGGGACGTCCACGGCCGGGCGATCCAGCGTTTGGAACGCGGTCTCCTGGTTCCGCGACTTGGTCTTCTCCGTCCTGATTGCCGTAGTTCTGATTGTCTTCATTTATCAGCCCGTGAAGGTCGAAGGCACCAGCATGATGCCGACACTTACCGACCAGGAGCGGATCTTCATCAACAAGTTCACCTACCGCTTCGGGCTCGGCAATGTCGAACGCGGCGACACGGTGGTCTTCTGGTATCCGCAAGACACCTCCAAGTCCTACATCAAGCGCGTGATCGGAGTTCCCGGCGACCACGTGCGGGTCGATGGAGGGCAGGTATATGTGAACGGGCTGGCGCTGGTCGAAAACTACGTTCCCGCGGAGAACCGCGACGTCAACTCGTGGCGCGACGGCGAGGAGCAGGTCGTTCCGGACGGCAGGTATTTTGTCCTGGGCGACCACCGCAACCAGTCGAGCGACAGCCGCATGTGGGGCTACGTGCCGCGGGAGAACATCTACGGGAAGGCCGTGTTCGTATACTGGCCGATCGAGAAGATCGGTCGCGTTCGCTAGAAACCCGGGCCGCTACCCTACCTCCGCAGAATCCACAACACCAGTGAGAACACCGCGCTGAGAATCAGACACGTCGCCAGCGGAAAGTAAAACGTCGAGTTCTTCCCCTGGATGAAGATGTCTCCGGGCAGCCGCCCGGGCTTGAACGGTAGCCGTCCCGCGAACGTCAGCAGAATCCCGGCCGCTACCAGCACGAGGCCGAGCACGATCAGCATCCTTCCGGGCGCCATGTCGAACAATGATATCGCGCGCCGCGGCGCCGTCAGAGCCGTCCGTAAATCGGCCGTAGCGCCGGGTACAATGCCTGGTAAACGGAGTGCCCCTTCCCGTACAACTCCGTGTCCGGCTGGCGCGGCGTCACCGACTCCGTCTCGCGAATCGCCACGCCGCACACCTCGCCCACCGAGTTGTACTCGCCCGACCCCGCCAATGCCAACAGCGCCGCGCCATAAGCCGACCCTTCCTGCGACGCCAGCGTCACCACTCGCTTGCCCAAAATGCTCGCCAGGGTCTGCCGCCAGAACGGGCTCTTCGCGCCGCCGCCCGACGCCCGCACCGAATTCACCACGACCCCCAAACTCTCGACAATCTCCAGGCAGTCGCGCTGGCTGTAGGACACGCCTTCGATCACCGAGCGAATCAGGTCGGCGCGGGTGTGGCTCGCCGTGAGACCGATCCAGCCGCCGCGCGCCGCAGCGTCGAGATGCGGTGTGCGCTCCCCCATCAGATACGGCAGCCAGAACAGCCTCTGGGCGCCCGCCGGGGACTGCGCCGCCTCCGCCATCAACGCGTCGTAATCGGCGCCGGGCGCAAGCTGGTTACGGAACCACTGGAGGCTGAGCCCCGCGCCCTGAGTGACGCCCATTACGTGCCATTTCCCCGGAACCGCATGGCAGAACGTGTGGACGCGGCCGGCCGGGTCGTACGCGACCTCCTCCATATGCGCGAACACGACGCCCGACGTCCCCAGCGTGCACGAC
This sequence comes from uncultured Solibacteraceae bacterium, assembly GCA_964608645.1. Classification (GTDB taxonomy): domain Bacteria; phylum Acidobacteriota; class Terriglobia; order Bryobacterales; family Bryobacteraceae; genus CAZSQK01. The sequence continues at coordinate 141,909 of CAZSQK010000005.1, forward strand.
ACCACTCCCGCTTCCACGATCCCGTTCCCGATCGCGCTCGACGCCTGGTCGCCACCTCCGCCCACCACTGGCGTGCCCGCCGCCAAGCCCGTCAGTTCCGCTGCCAGCGGCGAAATCCGTGCGCTGACCTCGATCGATTCCCGGCACTCTGGCAGCAGCGAGCGGTTGAGCCCCAGCGCGTCCATCATGTCGAACGACCACCGCCGGTTCACCACGTCAAACAGGGCCGTGCCCGAGGCGTCCGAAACCTCGGTCGCGAATTCGCCCGTGAGCCGGTACCGCACGTAGTCCTTCGGCAGGAGCATCTTCCGCGCGCGCTCGAAATTCCGCGGCTCGTGATCGCGCACCCAGAGCAGTTTGGGCAGCGTGAAACCCGTCAGCACGGGATTCGCGATGTGGCGTAGCACGCTCTCCCGGCCCACCTTGGCATTCACGGCGTCCACCTGCGGCTGGCTTCGCTGGTCGCACCAGATCAGGGAAGGCCGGATCACCGCGCCGCCTTCGTCGAGCAGCACCAGTCCGTGCATCTGGCCGGAGAGGCCGATCCCGCGCACTTCGGCGCCGCCCACGCCCGCTTGCGAGAGCGCCCCCCGGATTGCGTCCACGGCGGCGTCCCACCAGTTCTCGGGCCGCTGCTCGGCCCATAGCGGCCGGGCCATCGTCATGTCTTCATGCGCCGAAGTGCAGCCTGCACGGACGGCGCCGTGCCGGTCGATCAGGAGGGCGCGCGTGCCTCCCGTTCCGATATCGATACCGAGATACATACCGGAATGGTACCAGCGCCGCCCTTACTTCGGCCTGTATTTTGCGAGAATCTCGCGCACCCGGTCGATCGGGATCGCCTCCGCCTTCCCGGAGCGGGACTGTATGGTGGTGGCCCGCAGCAGCGAGTTGTACACTGCCTCTTCCGTCGCTTCGAGAGCCATCTCGAACAGCGGCGACACCGCATCGGTGGAGATCGCTTCGTAACGTGACGGACCATCGCCCATGCGCCGGATGCGGGCCGCCGCGGCGGTGGAAAATGCAATCGCGAAGTCGCCGCTGCCGTTGCTGTAAGACGACCCGGTCCGCGCCAGCCCGAACACGGCGCGAGCGGCCAGCCGTTTCAGGTCCCGGGCCGTCAGGGGAGCGTCGGTTGCCACCACGATCATGCACGAGCCGTCACCCGCGCCGGCGTCGGCGAACGCATACTTGCCCAGTTCCCGTCCCACGGGTGCTCCGCCCATCGTCAGGACGCCCCCGAAGTTCGTCTGCACGAGCACCCCGACCGTATAGCCGCCCTGCCGCCGGCCCGCCACCCGCGAGGAGGTGCCGATTCCGCCCTTCCAGCCATAGCACTGCGTCCCCGTGCCCGCTCCCACACTGCCTTCGGGCACCGGGCCCGACTTCGCGCCGCGGATCGCCTCGATCACATGGGCCCGAGCCACGTGCATCCCGCGAATGTCATTTAATCCGCCATCGTTGGTCTCGCCGACCACCGCGTTCACGGAAGCGACTCTCTCGTTGCCGGGCTGCGCCAGCGTATATGCAATGACCCCTTCCATCGCCGCGCCGACATTCAGGGTGTTGGTGAGAACCACCGGGGTTTCGATCGTGCCCAGTTCCTCGACTTGGGTCGAGCCGGCGAGCTTCCCGAATGCGTTGCCCACGAAGACCGCGCCGGGAACCTTTTCCTGAAATAGATTGCCCTCGGCGGGAATGATCGCGGTGACGCCGGTCCGGATGCTGTCGCCCTCGATCAGGGTGACGTGGCCCACGCGGACGCCTGCGACATCGGTGATGGCATTGAGAGGACCGGGAGGAAAGACTCCGGGGCTTAACCCGAGGTCGCGTGCCCGCGGCCGTCCCGGCTGGGCGGCGGCTTGGACGAGGAGAGTGACGATGAGCAGAGAGCGGTTCACTCCCTGCATCCTAGCTCACCGCGGCGACGGCCGCATGCGACGCGCCAGACCGCGGCATTTGTGAGACGGACGGCGGCTAGCCGGCGCAGGGCCGGTGTGCAGACGGACCTCCTCGTTAATGAGCTGAATCCACTTTGCCAGACGCTCCCGCCGTGCCTGCATGTCCGCCATGAATAGGGCTTCGAAATCGGGCACTGTTGCCGGGGCCTCTAACTGTTCTTGCGATTTTACCTTCATGGATACACCCCTCCTCCCGCTCTGCGATCCACAATTTATTTGGTCTCCGGATCGAATGCCCGGATCAGGTTGAACGAATCCTCAAGCCGCCCCAAACCCAGCAGGTGCGGACCACTTCCGGACGCCGCTTGTGGACGGCGTCCGGACAAGAACGATTACTTGTTGATCGATTCGACCACGTCGAGGCGGCCGACCTTCTTGGAGACAAATCCGCTCGCCGGATCGGTTCCATTGACAAGCGCCGCCCCGGTGTTGTCGGGGTTGGCGCTGCGGTTGAGCGACTTCAACAGCGCCGCCGTGCCTGCGACGAACGGCGTCGCGAATGAAGTGCCGTCACTTCTGGCGTACAGCTTGCCGGGATAGGTGCTCCAGATGTAAACGCCGGGAGCCGCCAGTTGCACATCCGTGCCGTAATCGGAGAAAGAAGCCGCTACGTCAGACTGATCGGTCGCGCCGACTCCAATCACCTTGCTCAAGGCCGCGGGATAAACCGGAGCGGTCGAATGGCTGTTCGAAACGGATGCCACGCAGATCACTTTGTGACTGATGGCATACGCGATCGCCGTTTCCAGTTCCCCGGAGCTCTGCGGAGCGCTGAAGCTCATATTGATCACGTCTGCCCCGTTATCGACGGCCCAATAAATGGATTGCACCACATCCGCCATGGTGCCGCTGCCGTTATTGTCAAAGGCCCGGACCGGAACGATCCGGACGTTGGGCGCAACCAGGTGAACGATTCCGGCCACCATGGTGCCGTGCCCATAGGCTACACCCGTATCGACAAACGGAGACGTTTCCTGATCGACAAACGGGCTCGTCTCCTGATCGACAAACGGAGACGTTTCCTGATTCAGAACGTAGCTCCCCGAGCTGTCCACGAAGGGAGAAGTTTCCTGATCGACAAACGGGCTCGTCTCCTGGTTTGTGGACACGGGACCGGGCTGATTGGTGATGGCATCGTACCCGGGGTCCATTACCTGCTGCAGCATCGGGTGTTTGGAATCTACCGCGGTGTCGATGACTGCGACATGCACGCCGCTATTGCCGCTGCCGTATTGCCGCTGGGCGGTCCCCAGGCAGGTCAACTTGATCGCCGTTTGCCCGCTATACCGCGGATCCGCGTTTGCAGGAAGGAGCGCCGTCGACGCGCACCCACTATTCTGGTTCGTGTGGCTCCGAGGTCCCGAGGGGCGTGTCGTCAGCGTGACGCCGTTGTTCAACTCGGCATTTTTCACCAACGAATCCGATCGCAGCGATTGCAACACGGCCGAGGGGGAAGTGCCCTTCGGGACGGATACGAGGTATACGCCTTCTCCGCTCTTTAGTTGCTTCTCGATCTTCAAGTTGTGCTGCTGGGCGACGGAATTGACGACGGACGGATCTACCCGGAGGAGCAGGTCGCCGTCTGCCAAGGCAGGAATTGCCAAAGGAAGTATCAGAAGACCGGCGCGGGCTAGTATGTAGAATTTTTTCATTGTTTCCGCCTATCTTCTCGAGCTATTGCTGCTTCCCGGTCTTGAGCTTGGCCTGTCCCGGCGTCAGGCCCAGCCTCTCGGTTCCCGCCGGCCGTTCCGACGAGAACTTCTTTAGAGGCACCTGGAAGCACTTGCCGCCGTCTTCGAGGCGGACATACAGCTGCAAACGGCCCTGCTGTTCATACTCCATCTGGAATTCGCCGAACCGGTTGCTGCGGGTTTCGGCCACGACCGATTTGCCGGACTTCAGCAAAATCGCGATTCCTTCCATTTGATTGCTGGGAACGATGTGATTCGAAAGCTGGCCAATCACGGCCGCCCGGGAGGAGGAAAGTTCCGGCTCGACGCGCAAATCCAGCGAGCAATCGCCCGCCCGGTACAACGCCTGCCAACCCACCTGCCACGTGGCCCGCAATCCCGCCGGCGCCGGCACCAGGAAGCTGTCGTAAATCAGTTCGACCGGTATCCGGATGGCTCTCTTCGGTTGAGGCTGGACATGTACGGGAAAGATTGCCTTCGCGTTCCGCACGGCCCATTCGGGCGCCGCGTGTGTCGCCATTTCCAGGCAAACTCCGCTCAGATTCTCGCAGAATGACGCCAACTCCCGGCAGTCCGAGCACCCGTCCGCCAAGTGACTACGCATCGCTACAATCTCGCCTTCCGGCGCCAACGCGCGCGCATAATCGACCCATTGCGAAATTCCGTAGTGCTTCATATCCCTCTCCCCCGTGGAAGACTTCCGAATTTTCTCACTGCGCAACATAATTCGTGTTCTTCTAGACGTAGGGGTACATCCAAGGTTAATCAGATATAGGGTGACAGATTTTTTTTTGAATGGACAGTCGTTGGAACTACTAGAAGTACTACGGTTTAGCTGCATTCGCTAGACGGGATCCTGGGTATTCACCTGATGGTGTGGTTAACATCATCGAGAAGATCAATTGCTAACCACCTTTGCTATCCTCTTCCGGATGTTTCCTGAATCCGGAAATCACCTTATTACTAGTACGTCTAGGAGTATTTGCCAACTAGGACAAATGGCGCCCAGTAGAACGGGTGCGCATACGTCCTCCGGATCTCGCTCATCGCATATTGCGCCGCTCTGGCCTTATTCGAATCCTTCGTCAGGCGGCTGTAGAACAACTTCATGAACTCTGCCGTGCTCTGATCGTTGACATCCCAAAGCGTCAGTAACAGTCCCTGCGCGCCCGCATAGAGAAAGCCGCGCTTCAGGCCCATCAGTTCGTCACCGCCCACCACGACGTTCAGACCCGTCCCGCAACCGCTCAATGTCACCAGCTCCGATGGAAAATTCAGGTGGTATAGGTCGAACAGGCTCAACTGGGTGTCTCCCAGGCTGATCGACGAAAACATCGGATTGTCCTGGCGGAACCAGCCGTGGGTCGCGATATGGAGAAACCGGGCGTGCGCCCCTCTCTCCCGCAGCACGTCCAGAGTCGCGTCCGGCCCGATATACGTCTCGGCGTTGGGAAGCACCGACGCGACCGCCTCCACTTCATCCAGGATCTGCGGCGCCGAGGGATCCGGGACGCCCAACACCAGCGCCCCCTCCGCCCGCCGCGTGTTCTTAGTGCTGCAAAGGTAGTAGACGCTGGCGCTGGGCGTGTACGAAATCGAGTACCGCTGGTCCAGGTGCTCGGCGCCGTCGAGCAGCGCGTGGAACGGGAGATAGTGCAGAAAATCGTGGGGCGCGACAATGAGATGCTCCCCCTTCAGATCCTTCGCGATCGGCGCGACGAGCTGCCGGTAGAACTCCTGCAGGTGGGCATTGGTCGCCTCCAGCAACTGCTTGTGGAACGTGTGGACGTAGTCCGCTCCCAGGCGGAATTTGGAGAGTTGGAAGCGCAGCAATTGCAGCAGCCGGCGCAATTCCGGGACCGAGCCGACCGGCGCGATTTTCAGCGAATCGCGCGTCAGCATACACGCATGAAACGTGTCGCGCACGCGGTAGTACTGCAGGAGCATGGCATCCGCGGGAAGGATCGACCGGATCGCGTCCAGCTCAATCGAGCCTGCCGCCTGCAGGTTCGCGAACTCCCGGTCCTCCACCCGGAGATTCCCCATCGCCTCCACCAGGCGATGCTCGCAGTCGCGCGCGTTGCGCCGCAGCTTTTCAATCCGCGGATCGCGCATATCCGCCGAGCGGCCCTCCTGCAGTTGCAGCGCCCGGCTATACCAGTTCAACTCTTCGCGCAACGTCCGCACCTGCTCGACCAGGGCGCGGTGGGATTCCGCCGACGCCGGCAGATCCTGCGCGCGGAAGGCAATCAGGTCCGCCAGGCTGCGGGATTTCGCCTGCTCGATGTACACGAACGCCGCCTCCCGGTTCCGGTCCGTGTCTCCTCGCGCCAGGCACATGCGCACCAGGGATTCGTACACCTCCAGCTTGTCCTTCAGGAAGGCGATTTTGGTCTCTTCCGTGCGCAGGTGGCTGCGCAGGCTCTCCAGATGCCGATGCGCCATCAGATAGGCGCGGTAAGCCGCCTCCCGGTCCCCCAGTTCCTCCTCGATCAATCCCATCACGAAATAGGACTGGTAGCTGAGCGCCGGCGTCTCCGCCTGGTCCAGTTGCCCCAGCGCATGCGCGCAAATATGCTTCGCGCGCTCCGCACGGCCCGAGTCCAGGTGAATTCGCGCCAATAGCAGTTCGCACAGGATCGCCTTCCCGTGCAGAGATGTGGGAGAGAAGAACTCGTGCGCCTGCTCGCACAACAGGCGCGCCTCCGTCAGGCGCCGCTCCTGGTAAAACACCAACGCCTGGTAGAGGTCGATAATCGCCATCCACGCCTGATTGCCCTCCTGCGTGAACAGCTCGCGAGCCTTGCGAAACAAATCCAGCGCCGGTTGGGAATCGCCGTGGTGGCTGAGCGAGATCGCCAGATTGGTCAGGGCCTTGGCCGCTTCGTACCCGTTGCCGAGCTTCTGGAACGCCGTCATGGCGCGCCGCGCCAGGTGGGCGCCCTCCTCGTTGAGGTTCAACTCGACGTACATCTCGGATTCGTCGAGATCGCACAGTGCTGCGCGATAGGCGTCCCCCAAGAGACGGCAGTGCTCGCGCGCCGAGCGGTACAACTCGATCGCCTTGGTGTACTCGCCCCGCAGGTAGTAGAGATACGCGATGTTGTAGTCGGCCACCGCCACCAGCAGCGGCAATTCGTGATCCAGGCAAAACCGCCGCGTCCGCTCATACGTGTCGAGCGCCTGCCGGAAATCGTTCATGCTGATCTGGCAGGTGGCCATGTTCTGCAGCGCCGTGGCGACATCGCGCGGTTCGCCGACTTCCACGAAGGAAGCATACGCGCGCCGGTAGCGCTCCATGGCCTCGTCAAAACGGTCCTGCCGGTGCAGCAGATTGCCGACGTTGCCGTCGAGGCGCGCCAGACGCGCCTGGTCCCCATGCCGCGCGAAGATATCGGCGGCCCGCGCGGCCCATGCCAGCGCGTCGTCGTAGCGGCCCAGATAGATCATGCAGTGGAGCGAGAAATTCAACGTTCGCGCCACTTCCATTTCCATCCCCAGCCGCTCGTAGATCTCCATGGCCTGCTGGAATTTCTCGAGCGCCTCGACATACCGGCGCTTGCGCTCCAGTATGTGGCCCATGGCGCGCAATCCGGCGGCCCGGCAGCTATCGTCGTCCAATTTCCCGGAGAGCCATGCCGCCGAGCGAGCCATGCGCTCCGCCTGGGGAATGTCGACGTACATGCGGCGCACGGTCTCGTCGTAGAGCCGGCCCACCATGTGGTTGTCCCACACGCCGCGCACCGCCAGGAGCATCTGCCGCCGCCGCAGCGGACTCGGCTCCTGCGCGAGCGATTCGATCAGAGTGTCCACGTCAGCCTGGGGATTGCCCGGCGGGGTCATCAGAAGCCCTTATCCTCCAGGATTCGCTTCAGGCGTTTCAGACATCGGCCCCGAATGAAACCGATCGATCCCCGCGCCAGCCCCAGCCGTTCGGCCACTTCGTTATACGGCTGCGGCGGATGATCGAAAAAGAGCAGCGTGATCATCTGCCGGCACCGCGGCGGGAGCATCTCGATCGAATCGCGCACCAGTTGCTCGCGCTCCAGGTCCGCCATGACGTCGCCCGCCATCGGCGAGTCGCCGGAGATCCCGTCCACACCGCTTTCGTCCCAATCGCCATTGGCCGGATTCTGCTGCTTCTTCCAGTGGTAGCACTTATTCGTCGTCACCCGGATGAGCCAGCCTTGCAGCGCCTCCGCGTCGCGCAACCGCGCCAGTTCGTTGAACAGGTCCAGACACACCGATTGGAAGATGTCCGCCGCGTCCTGCGGCGGCAGTCCGTAGCGGATCGGAATCGAATAAACCAGGTTCTTGTAACGATCCACCAGCAGGTTCCACGCCTGCTCGTTGCCCCGCAGGCATTCCTGCACGAGCCTCGTATTCGACCATTCGCTGGTGGAGAACAGCGTCATCGGCCCGCGCCGCCTCCCGCTGTCCGCCAATACAATTCATCGACATTCCACAGCGCATAGGGCTCCAGGAGGGCCGGCGTAAAGTTCCCCAGGTCCTTTTTGGCTCCCACCAGAATGTGCGGCGTCACCAACGGAATCACCGGCAGATTCGCCCCGACGATCTCCTGCACGCGGTCGAACAGCCGCTTGCGCTCCTCGTACCGGCGCGTGACCAACTGCTGCCGCATCAGGCCGTCAATCTCGCCTTCCCAGCCGGTCGCGGGCTGTTTCTGCTCGGGATGCCACATGTGCGCAGACCCGCTCGAGAGCAGCATCGCCAGATCCGCGTTCGGATCGGCGTCGCCGCTGCTGATGGCGAATAGACACGCCTCATAGTCGTGGGTCTTGACCACACGATCCACCAGGCTCCGGAATTCGAGCGGCACGACGTCTACCTGGATACCTAACGGTTTGAGATCGGCCTGAATGAGAGTTGCCATCTGGACCCGTTCGGGATTGCTGGTGCCGGCGACAATGGAGAATCGGACAGTTTTCCCCTCCGGATCCTGCAGCGTCCCGTCGCGAGTCCATTTAAACCCGTCTGCCGTCAGGAACTCTCGCGCCCGTTCGAGGGAGCGCGCAGGACGTGGCGCTTTGGCGATCCACATCTTGTTGCCCGCCGCCACGAAGGTCGCCAGCGGGTCCGCAAATCCTTGGTACACCAGGCGGACCATCGCGTCCCGATCCACTGCGGACGATACCGCCTTGCGCAGTCCCAGCCGGCGCCAGACGGCTTTCGGACTCACCGAGTCGTTCAGATTGAAGAACAGAAAACTGTACTCGAAGCCGGGACCCGCGTCCTGGAGCACGTATCCCCGCCGCGCGCTATCGCGCTGCAGCACGGCGTAGTCTTTGGGCGCGATACGGCTGATCACGTCCGATTCACCGGACTGGAAGCGCATCACCTGCATATCCTCACCCGCCGAAAACGTGTATGCCATCTCCGACAGGTAAGGGAGTGGGGTTCCGTTGGCATCGCTCTTCCAATAATACGGATTCCGCTCCAGCACCATTCGCTGACCAGCCGCAAACTCCTTCAATCGAAAGGGGCCCAGGCCGGCGATCTCCGCCGGCGGCGTCCGCAACCCCCACACATCCTTCAGCCTGCCTTCGCGCCACGCGCGTTCCAGCAGATGGCGCGGCAGCATCGGAACCCCATCGAAAATCCGATCGCCGACCGCGTTCACACGCGGCAATTCGAACCACACCCGATGGCTGTCGATCTTCCTCACGCCAATCGGCTTGCCGTCCAGAATCCAGAAGTTCCGCTGCGGCGAATTCACCTTCTCGTCCAGGTACACCTGGAACGTGAAGACCACATCGTCGGCGTCGAACGGGTGCCCGTCGGAGAACTTCAACCCCTGCCGCAATTCCACATCGTAACGAAGCCCGTTCGCCGAGACTTTACACGACTTTGCCAGCGCGGGTTCGGTCTTGAGTGTGCCCCGGTTGATATGAACCAGATCCGCCATCAGGCGGTTGATGATATTGCGCGACACTGTGTCCGAGGCAAAAATCGGATTCAGTGTCTTCGGCTCGGACCGCTCACCATACACCAGACGCCCCCCGGCACGGCCGGATAAACCCGGTACGACCAGACGGTCTCCGGCTGCCAACGCAGCCGAGGTCAACACGACAACCCCCGCTAAATTTCTGTAAGCAAACGTCCTCAACGATGCAAGCCTTCATCGGTAGTGTATCGGATTGTCAGCACAAACGATATTCACCAAAGTACTCAGAGGTGGAAGTACTTTCGGCGATCTGCGTAGTATGAGTGCTATGCGGGAGGGGATTACCGCTGTTCTCGCGAGAGCATCGTATCCGCAAGAATCAAATAGCCTAATAGGACTGGCGCGGCCGCCAGTCCTGGAGCGAGCAGCCAGGCGTGCGATACGAGCGCGTGGTACTGCCGAGCCTCCGACAACATGTTCCCCCAACTCGGTGTCGGCTCCCCGACTCCGAGACCCAGAAAGGATAACGTGACCTCCGCCAGAATGTATTGCGGAATCAGGATCGTTGCCTGGGTAAGAACCACACCCCACGTCAGTGGCAACACGTGCCGCCGCACCAGATAAACCGGTCCGGCGCCGAAACCGCGGGCCGCCATCACGAAGCCCCGCTCCCGGGCGCTCAAAACCACTCCCCGGATCAGCCGCGCCGGCCGTACCCATCCTACCCCGCCAATAATAGCAATCACCAGGCAGAACGACTGTAACCCGCCTATTTGCAACGGCAGGAACGCGCGCACGGCGAGCAGCAGGTACAGCCACGGCAAAGCCATAAAAAACTCGGAGGCCCTCATCAGCAATTGGTCGAGCCACCCGCCCCAAAACCCTGCCACCGTCCCCAGCAGCCATCCGATCCCAACCGACAAGACGGCCGCCAGCAGTCCCGTGAGGAGCGAAATCCGCGCGCCGTACAGCACTCGCGAAAAGACATCGCGCCCGTACCCGTCGGTTCCCAGCAGAAATAACCACCCCGGTTCGTCCACCCCGAACAGCCGGCCGTTCACGAAAAGCCGCAGCGGGTACTGTGCCCCGTGATTTTCCCGATAGCCACCGCCCGGGTCCGTTATTAATCCGAAAACCACCGGCCTGCCCCCGGCAAAATGGACCTTCATCGGAGGCGCATACGGAAAATCCCGATGCTGCTCCTCATATCCGTAGGGCGCAACCAGTCCCGCCGCCAGGACCACCGCATGGATGACCGCCAGAAAGACCAGGGCCGCAACGATGCGCCGGCGTCTCCTCATACTCACCGAACTCGAATCCGCGGATCGAGCCGGTACAGCAGGAGATCCGCGAACAAATTCCCCCCGATCAGAAACGCCCCGGAGAGCAGAACCGCCCCAAGCACCACGGCGATATCCCGCGACATGATCGAGTCCACCAGCAGCGGGCCAAGCCCCGGCCAGCCCATGACGACTTCGATCAGCAGCGATGCGCTCAGCAGCGTGCCCAGGGAAAGTCCGAACAGACCGACCAGCGGATTGGCCGCCACCGGGAGAAGATGGCGGAATAGCCGCCGCCGCGAAGGAATGCCGTGGGCGCGCGCCGCCAGCGCGAAGGGCGCCTCCATGACCTCGATCATACCGGCGCGAACGTGCCTGGCCAGCACCGGCAGCATCCCGGCGGCGAGCACTCCGGCCGGCAGCGCCAGGTGCCATAGCAGATCCCGCAGGCGTTCCGCCCTTGTCATCGTCGAGGCATTCGCAGCCGCCATCCCCCCTGCCGGAAACCAGCCGGTCTCGACCGCCAGCACCAGGACGCCGATCGCGAGGATCAAGTCCGGCACAATCAGCAGCACCGTGAACAACACTTGGGAGAGCGCATCGGGCCACCCCCGCCGCCCGGTGGCGCTCCAGATCCCGAGTGGAATCGCCAACAGCCACGCCGCCGCCGTCGCTGTGCCGGTGAGGAGCAGCGTCGCGCGGATGCGTTCGCCCAGCAGCGTCGCGACCGGCCCGTTGTAAGCGAGCGAGTACCCGAAATCCCCCCGCGCCACCGACGACATCCAAACGCCGTAGCGCTCGAGAAACGGCCGGTGCAGCCCTGCCTGCTGCCGCAAACCCTCGACCGTGTCCGGCGCGATGCGGGGATCCAGGCGCAATTCCGAGAAATAATCGCCGGGCGCCAGTTGCGCGAATGCGAAAGCCACGAAAGATAGAGCCAGAAGCAATACCGCTCCATGGAAAATCCTCCGCGCGGCATAGGGAACGCCGCCGCGCATCCGGCCCCCCGGCTGATCGTGTCCGATCTCCGGCCGCGCTTCGCCCGCAGCGCCAACCGGCAGGAGTTCCCTCGTTCCGGTGCCCAACGCCAGCGCGCGGCTCGCCCCGACCAGCGCCGCCGCCCGAGGGGTCTGCGGGCGCGCCATCAATTCGTCCGCCGGCGCCCTCTCCACGATCTCCCCCGCGTGCATTACCGCGATTTCGTCCGCGATGCTCGCCGCCAGCGCCAGGTCGTGCGAAATCAAAATACACGTGAGGCCGAGCCGCCGCCGGAGATCGAGCAGCAACCCGCGAATTTGAGCCTGCAGGAGGAGGTCGAGCCCGGAAAGCGACTCGTCGAGAATCAGCAGCCTGGGTTCGAGAATCAGCGCGCGCGCCACGGCCAGCCGTTGCCGCTCCCCGCCGCTGAACGCCATCGCAGGCTTCGAAGCCGCCGTCTTCGACAGTCCGACCGTCTCCAGCCACTCGGAGGCCTTCCGGCGGCGGTCCCTGGAGCTTCCGCGCTTCTGAATCAGCAGCGGCTCTTCGAGAATCTGTCCCGCTGTGAACCGGGGGTTGAGGCTGGCGGCAGCTTCCTGGAAGATGAGTTGGACGTCGCCCGCCCCGTAATCGGTCTGCCCGTCGATGCGGATTGTCCCCCGGTCCGGCCGTTCGAACCGCGCGATGCACCGCGCCAGCGTCGATTTACCGGAGCCCGATCCCCCGACGATCCCCAACGCGGCGCCGCGGTCGAGAGTCAGACTGACGTTGCGCAGCGCAGCCGCCCCGCCGAAAGACTTCATCAGCCCCTCGACGCACAGCAGCGGATCACCCACGGGCGGCCATCTCTTGCGCCGCCGCCAGCACGGCGGCAGTGTACGGATGCGAAGGCGCCCCGAAAACGGCGTCCGGCGGTCCTTGCTCCACGATCCGGCCCTCCTGCATGACGAGCACCGTATCGGCGATCCGCGCCAGCACCCCCGGACTGTGGCTGATCAACAGAAAGGAGCTGGCCGTCCGGTCCCTCAGCTCGCGAAACAGCGCCGCGAGTTCCACGACGCGGACGGGATCCAGCGCTGTGAATGGCTCGTCCGCAATCACCAGGGCGGGGCGGCACGCCAAGGCTTGGGCGATCAGCACCCGTTGCCGTTCTCCGCCGCTCAGCTCATGCGGGTACGCCCGCAGAATCCGCCGCGATGCTGGCAGCCCGGCCAACTCGATCAGACTCGACGCGTCCGCCGCGACTCCGTGCGCGCGCTGTACTTCTCCCACCTGCTCCCCGACCCGCAGAACCGGATTCAGCGCCAGCATCGGATCCTGGAAAATGATCGAAACGGCGGCGCCCCGGATCCGCTGCATCGGGCGCTCCCCGAGGCCGATCAGTTCCTGGCCGCGCAGCCGGATCGATCCCCGCACGCGGTAACGATCTTTCGGAAGAAGTCCCAAAGTGGCCATTGCCAGAGTGGTCTTCCCGCACCCCGATTCGCCAAACAGCCCGGCGATCGTTCCCTCGCCCACCTCGAAACCGACGTCCCGCAGAACCGGGCCGCCGTCGATCAGCTCGACATGGAGATCCCGGACCTGGAGCAGTGGCGGCGGCATCCACCCTATTATATGGGCCTACGGCGGGCTCTTCCCTCGCAAAACCAGATCGGTGAAGATGCGCAAGATCCGCAGATACTCCAGACGTGCCTGATTCTTCTGTTCCCGGGCGGCTGCGACAGCCCCTTCCTGCTGCACTGCTTTCTGTAACTCGCTTGAGGCGTCGCGATATGCGGCTTCGGCTGCGGCGAGCCGATTGCGCCATACCTCCTGCTGCGACGTGCCGGAGGACGGGGATTCCGTGTCTGACAAAACGTGCCTTAGGTTATCCTACGCACGATTCGGCAAGCGGCGATACCCCCGCTCTTGCGGGTGTCGCAAAGTGCAAGCGCTCTCCCCCACGCTCTTGTGGGTATGCTGATAAACGGAGGGGATATGTACCCACTGAAGAAGGGCAAATACGCGTCTCAGGCGCACGTCGGAATTCCCCAGGGCGCATTCGAGGAAGAGCACGGCCGTAAGGGCTTTTACGGGAAAAGCGCCCACCTCTACCACGCCCACCCCCCGACGGGCTGGATTCGATTCGAAGGTAAGCTGCGCCCGCACCTGTTCGACCTCAACCAATTGGCGCCGTCGGATTGTCACGACCCTCAAGGTATGCCCGTCGCGTTCCTCGGCAATAACGATATCCGCCTCTACGTCTCGCGCCGGTCTCAGCCCATGCCGTTCTACTACCGCAACGCCGATGGCGACGAGCTGCTCTTCGTGCATCGTGGCAATGGCACGATCGAGACCGATTTCGGCCCTCTCAGTTTCGAGCCCGGCGACTACATCGTCCTGCCTCGCGCCGTAACCTATCGCCTGATTCCCGAGACCCGCGACAACTTCTTCCTCATCGTTCAATCCTGCGCCGAGTTCGACCAGCCCGATAAAGGTCTCCTCGGCCACCATGCCCTATACGACCCCGGCACGATCGTCACACCCGAGCCCGCCCCCCATCTCGACGATCACGGCGAATGGGAGGTGCGCATCAAAGTGGAGGAAGAAATCTCCAAGGTCGTCTACCCGTTCAACCCCATGGATGTGATCGGTTGGAAGGGCGACCTGACGGTGTGGAAGATCAACATGCGCGACATCCGGCCGGTGATGAGCCATCGCGCCCACCTGCCGCCCAGCGCGCACACGACATTCGTCACGCACGGCGCCGTGGTATGCAGCTTCCTGCCGCGGCCCCTCGAGCAGGACGCCGAGGCGCTCCGTGTCCCGTTCTTTCACCGCAATACCGACTACGACGAGTTCCTCTTCTATCACGACGGCGATTTCTTCAGCAAAGACAACATCAAGCCGGGCTATGCGACCCTCCACCCGCGCGGCATTCACCACGGGCCGCATCCCAAAGCGCTGGCCAACCAGCACAACAAAACTCACACCGACGAGTATGCCGTCATGCTCGACGGTCTCAACCCCATTCACGTGCTGCCCGCCGGCGAGCAGGTCGAGTGGCAAGAATACTGGGCAAGCTGGATGGAAAAGAAAGCCTGAATCTCTCCAACTGGCCGAGGCGCGCCGCTCCATCGACCTCATCGCCCGCCACTGGGAATCGCTCGAACGATAAAAACTCTTGACGCCCGCCATGATTTCCTCCATTATGTAGAAAATCATGCCGAAGGGCGAATCGCTAGGCGAGTTCGAACATCTCATCCTTCTCGCCGTCCTGCGCCTCAAGGACGACGCGTACGGCATGCGCGTCCGCCGCGAGATCGCGGAACGCACCGGCCGCGACGCCGCCATCGGCGCGGTCTATTCGACCTTGGATCGTCTCGCCGCCAAGGGCCTCGTGACCGCGTCGATCTCCGAACCCACGGCATTGCGCGGCGGCCGGGCCAAACGGTCGTTCCAACTCACCAGTGCCGGGCTCGAGGCGTTGCATCGAACGCGCGAGGATCTCGCGGCGATGCTCGAGGGCCTCGTGCTCCCCGCTCCCCGAGGTTCGCGATGATCGCCATGCGGCTCTCCCGTTTCCTGTTGCTGGCCGTCGCCGGAGAGGCCGAGGCCGAATACGTCGCCGGCGACCTCGAAGAGGAATTCGCCCAAATCGAGGAGGAGCGCGGGAAGTCCGCGGCCGGCCGCTGGTTCGCCGGCCAGGTGTTGCGGTCGATCGCGCCTCTGATGGGATTGAGAATACGCTCGGGCGAACTGACGCGCCTCTTGCTGGCGGGACTGCTCGGGGCCGCTTTGCCGCTCTGGCTGGCCGACCGCCTCTGGTCGTTTCTGTATTCGCAGATTCCGCTGAAGGACGGCGCCGGCCGGACTCCCGCGCAGTTCGCGCTGACGCTGATTTTCCTCTGTGCCGGCGCGGC
>CAZSQK010000006.1:0-148360 GCA_964608645.1 uncultured Solibacteraceae bacterium
CAATTGAATCTAATCGAGTTATAACCGGACACGCGTGTGCGCCGCAACGGTTTTGGTCAGCCGGCACGGCCGCGCCACCTCGCTGGCTTTCGCGCGGTGTACGATGAATCCGTCGCATGTCCATTGTCTTCCTGACCGGCGCCAGCGGCTTCATGGGCCGCCATCTGGCTACGGATTTGCTCCGCCGGGGGCATCGTGTGCGCGGCCTTGTCCGTCGCGGATCGGAAGCACGCGCCGCGCCCGGATGCGCCGTGGTGGTTGCCGATCCGCTCGACCCCGTGTCGTACCGCGATCGTGTGGCGGGCTGCGACACCTTCGTGCATCTGGTCGGAGTCGCCCATCCCAGCCCCGCCAAAGCCGCGCAGTTCCGCAATATCGATCTGGCCTCGGCGAAGGCGGCGCTCGCTGCCGCGGCGCCGGCCGGCATCCGTCATTTCGTCTACGTCAGCGTCGCCCATCCGGCGCCCGTGATGCGCGCCTATATCGCGGCGCGCATGGAGGCGGAGGATGCGATTCGCGCTTCCGGGTTGAACGCCACGATCCTTCGCCCCTGGTATGTGCTCGGCCCCGGCCGCCGCTGGCCGCTCCTGCTCAGTCCCCTCTTCCGTCTGTTGCCGCCGCGGCTGGGGCTGGTCACGGTCGAGCAGATGGTGGGCGCCCTGTCGGCGGCCGTCGAACGGCCCGCCGAAGGCGTCCGCATCGTCGAGGTCCCGGAGATCCGCGGCGGACCGCGCTAAAATACCGGCGGTGCCCGACTTCTCAGAGACGCTCGCCAAGGTCCCCATCTTCTCCGCGCTGACGCCTCAGGAAATGAGCTTCCTGAGCCCAAGGATCGTGCCGCGCCGGTATTCTCCCGGGGAGCTCATCTTCGGCGAAGGGGAGCCCTGCGCCGGCCTCTATGTGGTCGAACGCGGCCACATCCGCATCTTCAAGAGTTCTCCCGGCGGCCGCGAGCAGGTGCTGAGCATTGACGGACCCGGCAGCTCCGTCGCCGAATTGCCCGTATTCGACGGCGGCCCCTACCCGGCTTCGGGCTCCGCGGTCGACGAGGCCACCGTCCTCCTGGTCCGCAAGCAGGACTTTCACGCCCTGTGCCTCGCCCATCCTGAGGTTGCGCTCAAGGTGCTGCGCGTCGTCGGTTCGCGGCTCCGGCGGCTGGTCGGGATCATCGAGGAGCTCTCCTTCACGACCGTCCGGCGCCGTTTGGCTTCCTTCCTCTTCCGCCTGGCGGAGCGTGAAGGCAGGCCCTCCGCCGAAGGGGTCGAGATCACGCTGCCCGCCAGCAACCAGGAACTGGCATCTCAAATCGGCACCGTGCGCGAGCTGGTGTCGCGCAATCTCTCCCGTTTCCAGCAGGAGAGACTGCTCACCGTCGACGGCCGCACGGTCGTGATTCGCGACCTCGCCGGGCTGGAAGCCGAGCTCCAGTCGGGTGAATAGGGCGCGGTCGTGACTTAAGTCATCGCATTCCGCCGGGCCCGGCGCTACTCTCGAACTTCAAGGAGTAACGCAATGTCCCTCATCACCGAAAAAACCGTTCGCGATCTGGCCCTGGAAAACCCCGCCGCGACCCGGACCTTCGAACGTCTGGGCATCGACTATTGCTGCGGCGGCAACCGCACTCTCGACGAGGCCTGCCGCGCCGCCGGCGTGCCCGTCGACCGCGTCCTCGGCTTGCTGGACGCGGAGATTCCCGTCCCCGGAGCCGCCCGCGACTGGCAGGCCGAACCGCTCGCCGAGTTAGTGGCGCATATCAGCGACACCCACCACGTCTACACCCGCGACGCCCTCGCCCGCATCGCCCAACTCCTCGACAAGGTCTGCTCCGTCCATGGAGTCAATCACCCCGAGCTTCGCCGCATACAGTCGACGTTCGCGGAACTCGCGCAGGAGCTCGCCATGCACCTCATGAAGGAGGAGATGATGCTCTTCCCATACATCGTTCGCATGGAAGAAGCGGCCCTCGCGCACGAGCCGGTGCTGCCGCCGCCTTTTGGAACCGTCCGCAACCCGGTCGCGATGATGATGCGCGAACACGACGGCGCGGGCGACGCCCTCCGCCAGATCCGCGCCGCCTCCGGCAACTATACGGCGCCGCCGGATGGGTGCATCAGTTACCGGACCCTCTACGGCGCGCTGGCGGCGTTCGAGGCCGACCTGCACCAGCACATCCACCTGGAGAACAATATCCTCTTCCCGCGCGCACTCGATCTGGAGAGATAGCTATGGCCGCCCTCGCCGCTCCCCCGACGCCGCTTCGCAAGAAGCTCATCCGGCGCGCCGCCGCCGACCGGTCGCAGAGGTTGCGCCACGCCATCCAGGCGGCGTTTCTGGCGCTCAACGTGTGGATCGGGGTCGAGTTCTATCTGTTCGTGCGCTACTACGAGACCGGCGGCCGCTCCCTCGCGGCGGAGCGGCCGCCCGGCGTCGAAGGCTGGCTACCGATCGCGTCGCTGATGAACCTCAAGGTCCTGCTGCTGACCGGCAGAATGCCGGCGATGCACGCCGCGGGCATGCTCCTGCTGATCGCCTTCCTCGCCGGCTCCTGGATCTTCCGCAAGAGCTTCTGCGGTTGGCTGTGCCCGGTCGGGGCCGTCTCCGAATACCTGTGGCGGCTCGGGCGGCGCGTCGCCGGCCGCACGTTTCGCCTGCCGCGCGGCGCCGATGTCGCCCTTCGCGGTCTGAAGTATGTGCTGCTGGCTCTGTTTTTCTATGCGGTCGCGTCGATGTCCGTCCCGGCGATCCGCGCCTTCCTGGAGGGCCCCTACGGCATCGTCGCCGACGTGAAGATGCTCAATTTCTTCCGCTTCCTCGGTTGGACCGGCGGGGCCGTCGTCGGCGCGATTGTGATCGCTTCGGTATTCGTGCAGAACTTCTGGTGCCGCTACCTGTGCCCGTACGGCGCGCTGATGGGGTTGGTGTCGGTCGCCAGCCCCTTGCGGATCCGGCGCGACGCCGGTCTGTGCATCGATTGCGGCAAGTGCGCCAAAGCCTGTCCCTCGGCGCTACCGGTCGACCGTCTCGTCACCATCCGATCCGCCGAGTGCACGGGATGTCTGGAATGCGTCGCCGAATGTCCGGCCGCCGGCGCCCTCTTTCTCGCGGCGCCGCGCCGCAAACGCGTGCCTGCCTGGGCGGTTGCGGGCGGTGTGACGGCGCTGTTCATCGGGGTTTACGTCTACGGCCAGGCGAGCGGACACTGGCAAACCGATCTCCCCTCGCGCCTTTACTTCGACCTCATCCCACACGCCAACGAGTTCGTGCACCCATAGCGGCCTGGTCCCGGGTCGGTTCCATCGGGTCAAGCGGCCGGGCTACTGCCGCTGAATGTGAACGATGTCGGAGCTGTACGGAGTCGGCAGTTGCACGCGGACGCCGTTCGTCATCAACTGCTCCCCGGGTAGGGAGTAGACGGTGGGATCGATATCGAAGAAGACCGTGTAGCGCTGATTCGGGTCGAGGCCCTTCGGGTGAAAGATATACTGCGGCCCTGTAGACGCCGCCCGCGTCACCACCGCGATAGCGCTGTCCGTGTCGGACGTATAGCTCTGAATGGCGTCGGTGCTGTTCTCCGACGGAGCGGCAACGTGAAAGACCTTGCCCCTTGAAATTTCGGCGCGCTGGCTCTTGTAGCGCGCAATTTCCTGCGTCAGGAAACCCAATTGATCGCGCGTCAGATCGGGAAGCCGGTTCATCAGCGCCCAATTGCCGCCGAAACGATAACTGTGTGTCACGTAGGGGCTGAGGCCTTCGTCGGCCGGCATGTACCGTTCGGCATACCGCGGCGGAAAGGGATACGTGGCGCCAAAGACGGCGCGGCGCGAGGAGAGCGAGCCGGAGGCGTCGTTCGTGATGGAGGTGACATACGTCTTCACCATATTGAACGTCATCATGTTGCCGCCGTTCTCGCAGTTCTCCCAGTGAACGTTCGGACGGGCTGCCTGGATCGCCTGCACCACGGCGTTCAGTCCGTTCACCGAATTGGAGTAGTTGCTGTCCGCCGGGTCATGCGTGTGGGTGGTCTTGGCACATTCCTTGACCATGTTTTCCCCGTCCTGCAGGATCCAGTCAAGATGGTAGTCGTCGATCATCCGAAGCGCCTGCTGCACCACCCAATCCCGCGCCGGCTGATTGGACAGGCACAGCGACACCGCACCGTGGAAGCTGTCGCTGCCGGTGGCGGTCCAATCCGGATTTGCCTGTAGCACCGGGCTGTCGGCGGCCGCTTCGGCGAGGGCGAAATGGACGCCGAACTTCATGCCCAGCGAGTGCACGTAATCGGCGAGCGCCCCCAGACCGCTCGGGAACTTCGCGGAATCCGCATACCAATCGCCGATCCCGCGGGCCCAACCGAGATCCACCACGAACAATTCGATGCCGGCGGCCGAGGCGAGCTCCGCGTTCCGGCGCAGCGTCTGCTCTTCAATGCCCTCTTCATAACCCCATGAGTCCCAGGACACATACGGAAAGGCGGCGTCCGGCGCCGGCTTGGCCAAAATCGACTCGACGAATCGCTGCGTTCGGTATCCCGCTTCGTCAAAGTCCCCGTGGAACAGGCCGACAAAAGCAGTCGGCACGGCGAATTCGGCCTGCGGATCGACGGGGTGATTCAGGTCCAGTACGGAAGCCGAGAAATCGATGTAGCCATCCGTGCCCACGTGCCGCACCGACGTTTTCGTTCGGCCGTCGAACTCCCAACCCGCGAAGAGACCGCGCATTTCTCCGTCCCGCAGCACCAGCCAGCCGCACTGCTGTCCGTGCGCCCCCGATGTGAGTTGCACCGGCGCGCCGCCCAGGTCGAGAAGGGTCTGCAATGGCTGGAAGTCCTCAGGACGTGAATCCACCATCCATTGATTCACGCGGAACGCCGTGTAGCGCCGGCGGAAATCCGCGAACGTCCACGGAAGCATATTCACCGAATTGACATATACCGTGGAAGTTCTCAGATTCCGGTAACGAACGCGATAGCGAAGGACGGGCTGATCGTCATACATGTCGATCACAACCGTGAACTGCGCCGTCTTTTGCGCATCCTGCAAAATGATGTATTGGCGGATGCCGCTGGTCGTAGTTGGTTGCGTGTAGTGATCGACGAGAGTGTAACTGCGCTGCGCGTCGTACACCTCGCCCCCGGCCTGAAACCGGATCGGCGCGGACGGATTGGCGGCCGGGCTCTTCCAAACGTCTCCCGAGCGCAGGTCGCTGAGCGATTGCGCCGTGAAGATACCGGAGGCGCTCAAGGCAATTGTCGCGCGAATCCAATCGTTATTGATAGTCCATGTTTGTAGTTGCGGATCGAAAGATGACTGCGCGCCCGAACAGACACGCGGCGCGAGCGACACAAGTAGTAATAAGGTCCCTTTCCACATGGCGCAATCTCTACTGTCTATAACGCGCGAAAAAGGGAAATGTTGTGACAGAAATTGCGGGTTTCGTTGCGGCCGCCGCTATTTGGGCAATTCTGCCCGCCGATGGGGTCAGTGCGCCGCTTTGGCCATATCGCGGTGGTTTACCTTGGCCTTGAATCCCGCTTCGGCGAGTTTCTTGCGGATGGCGTCGGCGATCATCACCGAGCGATGCTGGCCGCCGGTGCAGCCGAATGCTATCGTCAGATAACTCTTGCCCTCGCGAATATAGTGAGGCAGTAAGTAAATCAGCAAATCCGAAATCCGATCGATAAACTCAAGCGTCTGCGGAAACCCCCGGATATAACGGGCCACTCCCGGGTTTGTCCCGGTGAGGTGCTTGAAGCGCGGGATGTAATTCGGATTGGGGAGGAAGCGCACGTCGAAGACGAGGTCGCTATCGGTGGGCACGCCGTTTCGATAACCGAAGCTCGTCACGTAGATCATGATCTTCGCCGTGTCGCCTTCGCTGCGGAAACGTTCCTGGATGAAGTCGCGGAGCTCGTGGACCGTGAACTTCGATGTGTTGACCGTCAAGTCCGCCATGTCGCGGATCGCCGCGAGCTGCTCGCGTTCCGATTGAATGCTGCGGGCGATGGATCGCCCGGTGCCGAGCGGATGCGGCCGGCGCGTTTCGCTGAAACGGCGCAAGATCGTCTGGTCGTCCGCCTCGAGGAAAAGGAGACGGGCGTTGACCGCGCCGCGAATGCTCGCGTACACCTTCGGGAAGCGCTTGAGCCCCTTGCCTTCGCGCACATCCACTACCAGCGCCGCCGCCGTGATGCTGGGACTGTCGTGGGTCAACTCGGCGAACTTCGGGATCAGGTCGACGGGCAGATTGTCGACCGAGTAGTACCCGAGATCCTCGAGGGATTTGAGAACCGATCCCTTGCCGGAGCCGCTCAGGCCGGTGATCACGATGAGCTCCGGCTTGGAAGCGGTTTTCTTTTTCGCCATCCCGCCGCGCTACCCTTCGACCAGATCGAAATGTCCGTCGCGGCGGCGGAGCAGGACGGAAATGCGGTCGGTTTCCGCGTCGCGATAGACAAGGTAGTCGCGGCTCTTGTCCATCTCCATCACCGCCTCGTCGAGCGTCATCGGCTTGCGTTTCTGGTGATGGTTGACGCGATAAACGCGCCGCTCCAGGTCCGCATCGGGTTCCGGCGCGGCGGCGGGCTCGGGCGCGGCGGCGGATGCCGTCTTGCGCGGCGAGCGCTTCGTGTCGCGCCACTTGGTGCGGGCCTTGACGGCCTGCTTTCCGAGCTTCTCCGCCGCCGAATGGATCGCCGTGAAAAGGTCAGCGTCAGATCCCAGCCCGACCAGTTGGTGGCCATAGTAGTTCAGGGTGGCCTCCGCGTGATGCAAATGGCGTTCCAGCGACAAAATCACATGGGCTTCGCACTCCCGCTTGCCGTCCAGGAGTTTACCGATCTTGGAAAAGAGAGCCTCTACTTTCTTCAACTGCGCCGGCGCCAGCTCTACCTGCCTGCCTGTGTACGTGATCTTCATGGGTTGCCCCTACCCTTGTTATAGCGCGATTCGGATACGGGGGGGCTGAAAACGATCCCTCAGGCGGCGCAGCAAACGGCGGATTGGGTCTCCGCCGTCTTTGGCCAAAAATTAGTTGCGAATCCGGCGCTGATGCGTCGAAGGGATTTTCATGTCTTCCCGGTACTTGGCCACGGTGCGGCGCGTGACGTTGATGCCTTGCCGCTGCAACAACACGGTGATCTGCTCGTCGGTGAGAGGCTTGCCGCGGTCCTCTTCGTCGATCATCTTTTTCACCATGCGTTTGAGCAACAATAGCGGCGTGCCGCCGCCCAGTGGCCCTTGCACCGCCTCGGAGAAGAAATAGCGCAGCTCGAAGACGCCCTGCGGCGTGTGCACGTACTTGCTCGCCACCGCGCGGCTGACCGTCGACGGATGCACACCGACTTCCTCCGCCACTTCCTTGATCATCATGGGCTTCAGATAGTCGAGACCCTGCGCCAGGAATTCGATCTGCCGCCGCACGATCGCCTGGCAGACCTTCAGGATCGTCTGCTTCCGCTGCTCGATGTTCTTCATCAACTGAATGGCGGACGTGTACCGTTCCCGGACGTAATCGCGAACTTCCTTCGTCGCCCCATTGTCGCGGTCCAGCATGCGGCGATACTGGGCGTTCAAACGAAGCTGCGGCACGTCCTCATCATTCATCTGGATGATGTAATCGTCGCCATCCTTGATGAAGTAAACATCCGGTTCGACCACCCGGGCGCCCGCGCCCGAGTAGCGCAGGCCAGGTCTCGGATTCAGGTGCTGAATCATGTTGACGGCGATTTCGATGTGCTCCATCGGCCGTCCCAGCGCTTTGGCGATTTCCTTGAATTGACGCGTTTCGAGCAGCCGCAACTGGTTCGAAACGATCTGCCAGGCGACCCCGCCCTTGCCGTTGACGCTTTCGAGCTGCAGCAGCAGGCATTCCCGCAGGCTGCGCGCGCCGACGCCGGCTGGATCGAGCGACTGGACTACCCGCAGCGCCTCATTGACCTGCTCCGGTTTATGTTCGCCAGCCTCCGCGATCTCGTCCAGCGAGGCGGTGAGATAGCCGTCCTCGTCCAGGTTCCCGATGATCGACTCTGCCGCGTTCCGGATCTCTTCGGAGATCAGGCTGACGCTCAACTGCGAGCGCAAATGATCTCCCAGCGTAACGGGAGCGGAGAGGAATGTCTCGAACGAGGGCTTCTCCACCGACTCCGATGCCGGGCTCTTATACCCCGGATCCAGGTAGTCGTCGAAAAATGAGCCGAAGTCGATTTCGTCGAACGGATCGGTCGCCGCCGGCGTCTCGGGGGCCAGCGGATCGATCGGAGCGTTCAGATCGGGCTCGGCGATCGCCGCGGCCGATTCCTCCGCGTCGGGGAACAATGTTCCATTGATCGCCACATCACCCGCCGACCCGTCCAGCGAGTTGGCGCCGTTCAAAACCGATGCGTCCAGGAGCTCCTTATCGGCGGCGTCCACCACCGTTTCGGCTTCCAGAATAGGGAGGAGTTCTTCCGGCGTAATCTCTTCGCCAGCTTCTTCCGACGACTCTTCCAGAACCGGGTTCTTGACGATCTCCTGAGTGATCATCTCCTTTAGTTCCAGCCGGTTAAGCTGGAGGACGGTCACCATCTGAACCAGACCCGGGGTCAGAATCTGCTTCTGCGCGACCTTCAGTTGTAGTCTCGGCGACAGTAAGCTCATCTAGCTCCTATATTATCACCCAATCTACGCATTCTCAGTTCCAAACCACTTTTCTCCTAGCAAGTTGGGCGCCGTTCATACATACACGCGGCGGACGCGCGCGCTGATGCTACAAAGGATGTTGTAAGAGATCGTCCCCGCCACCCGCGCCACCTGTTGAGCGTCGAGTTGAACGTCGCCCTCCCGGCCCAGCAGCGTCACGTCGGCGCCGGGGCCGATCCCTTCCGTATGGCTCAGGTCGATCGTCGTCAGGTCCATGGAAATCGTGCCGAGAATTGGAACGAGCTTCCCGCCGGCGATCACCTTTCCCCGGTTGGATAGCCGGTGGAACATTCCGTCCGCGTATCCGGCGCCGATAATCCCGATGCGCATCGGCCGCGGCGCCCGGAACGTGCCGCCATAACCGACCAGCGCGCCCTCCGGGATGTCTTTGACCGTGAGCACCTTGGCCTTCCAGTGCAGGGCGGGCGCGACGTCCAGAAGTTGCGCGGGCGCGTCGCCGCGCGCCGGCGAGACGTACCCGTATAAGGCATGACCGGCCCGCACCATGTTGTGCCAGCCTTCCTGACGCCCATACCCGATCGCGTTCGTGCTCGACGTATGCACCCGGACCGGACGCAGACCGGCTGTCTCCAACTCGGCAGCGAGTCCATGGAAATAGGCGAGCTGCCCGGCGGTCTGCCCGGTCGAATAATCGGCCGCGGAGGCGAAATGCGTCATGAGCCCTTCGAGAATCGCCTGCCGTGTTTCGGCGAGGGTCGAGAGGATCTCCGCGGCGCTGGCCCGGGTCCCGAGACGGCCCATCCCGGAATCGATCTTCAGGTGATACCGGATCGGCTTCCCCGAGCTACGGGCCAGGTGGTCGACTTGCCGGATCTGCTCAAGGGAGTGAACGGCGGGAGTGAGGCCATATTCGACCAGAGCCTCGCCCTCATACGGAAGGAAGCCACCCATCACGAGGATGCGCGTTTCGTGGATGCCGCCGCAGCGCAGGTTCGCTCCCTCGTCCACGGAACTGACTGCCAGCCACCGCGCACCCTCGGCCACCAGCACGCGCGAAACTTCAGCCGCGCCGTGACCGTACGCGTCCGCCTTAACGACGCCGCAGACTTCGATATCCGGCCCCACGACCGACCGCACGTTGCGGAAATTGCGCGCGATCTGTTCGCGCGACACCAGCACGTAAGAACGAAAAGGCGCCGACACTGCTCTTATTGTAGTGGCGCCACCGGCCGCGCGATCTGCGCGCGGTCTCACGAATTCCAGGTCTTGCCCGCCAATCTTCGCGGTACGATGTACCAAATCGATGAGACTCGCATTTCTTCTCCTGCTCTCCCTTTCCGCTGCATTCGCGCAGACGGTCGGCGCGGGGTTGCAAGGCGTGGTTCTCGATCCCTCCGGCGCGGCTGTAGCCGGCGCGTCCATCGAGATTCTGCACGTGGAAACCGGCGCGGTATCGCGGCTCGTCTCCGGCTCTACGGGGCGATGGGAGGATCCGGTCCTGCCGCCCGGCGAGTACGAAGTGAAAGTGTTGGCGCCGGGATTCCAAACCCTCGTCCGCAAGGGTCTGCGGCTCGCCGTCGGACAGGAAACGGTGCTCGACTTCCACCTCGAGATTGGCCGCAACGACACCACCATCAGCATCACCGGCGAGGCGCCCCCCATCAATCTGACTTCGGGATCGGTCAGCGGACTGGTCGACGAGAAGCAGATGCGCGACCTTCCCCTAAACGGCCGCTCGTTCCAACAACTGGCGCTGCTCCAGCCGGGTGTCAATGCGGTCAATACCGCCGGTAGCGACCCGGTCGGCGGGCGCACGCCCAAGATCGCCATCAATGGCGCTCGTCCGGAGCTGAGCAGCTTCCTCCTCGACGGAACCGATATTAACGACGTCTACAACAAGACCCCCGGGTCGGTGGGCGGCGTGCTCCTGGGCGTCGAAGCGGTGCTCGAGTTTCAGGTGCTGACGAACTCGTACTCGGCCGAGTTCGGCCGGTCGGCGGGAGGCGTGATTAATGCCGTGACGCGGTCGGGCGGCAACCGGCTGCACGGCTCGGCCTTCGAATTCCTGCGCAACTCGGCGCTCGACGCGAAGAACTTCTTCGACCCGGCATCCGCCTCCATCCCCGCCTTCAAGCGCAACCAGTTCGGCGCCGTGGCCGGAGGTTCGATCCGCAAAGACCGCACGTTCTACTTCGTCGCATTCGAATCGTTGATCGAGCGGCTGGGCGTCACCGGCGTCACGTCGGTCCCCACCGCGGCGGCGCGCGGGGGCTTATTGCCGGCGGCCACCGTGAACGTCAGTCCCGCGATCCAGTCCGTCCTCTCGGTGTTATTCCCCCTGCCCAACGGTCGCGATCTCGGCGGCGGCATCGCCCAGTACCTGTTCACCTCGCCCCAGCCCACCAACGAGTATTTCCTCCAGGGCAGAATCGACCACCGGTTCTCGCCAGCGACTTCCATGTTCGGCCGTTACACCATCGACAACGGCAACGTGAACCGCCCGCCGATCACGAAGGTTCCCGTCACCAACACAAAGGAGCGGTCACGCAATCAGTACGTCACCCTGGAGCTGCAGCGCATCCTCTCTCCCCACGTGATCAACAGCGCCCGCGCCGGCTTCAGCCGCTCGGACCATGAGGCCATCAACCTGCGGATGGTGAGCGTGCCGTCCTCGCTCTCCTGGATTCCGGGGGAGCCCATGGGCTATCTGACCATTTCGGGCGTCGCCACCGAGGACTTCGGGGACTATCGCCTGCCACGCCTCGACCGGCTCAACAATTACCAGGCCGGCGACACCCTGTTCGTCAATCGCGGAGCGCACAGTCTGAAAGCCGGCTTCGACACCCAGCGCATCCAGTTCAATCAGGACACCAGCAGCCAGATCGGCGGGTTGCTGACGTTCACCTCGCTCTCCACTTTCCTGCAGGGTATTCCCAGCCAGTTCGATTTCGCGCTGCCCGGCGGCATCGATCCGATTCGGGGCTACCGGCAAACCCTGGCCGCCTTCTTTGCGCAGGACGACGTCCGTGTCCGGCGCGGCCTGACGCTCAATCTCGGACTTCGCTACGAGTTCGTTACTGTGCCGGCGGAGGTGAACGGCAAGATCTCGAACCTGCGGAGCGTCACCGATCCGGCGCTGAACATCGGCGGACAGTGGTACCGGAATCCGTCGCTGAAGAACCTTGCGCCCCGCGTGGGGCTGGCATGGGACCCCACGGGCAGCGGCTCGACATCGGTGCGGGCTGGCTTCGGGATCTTCGATGACGAGATCCTGCCCAAGTATTACTTCTTTTCGGGCAGCCTCAACCCGCCCTTCACGCAGCGCACTTCCCTCGTCAGCCCGCCGTTCCCGAACCTGCTCGCCGGTTTCGATCCCAACAAGGTCAAATACCAGCTCCAGACCACCAACTATGACCTGCAGAACCCATACACGCTGCAGTTCACCGCGAGTGTGCAGCGGGCGCTGCGCGGCGATTGGGTCGCCGGCGCGGCGTATTCCGGCTCCCGTGGGGTGCACCTGTTTCGCATCGGCGACGCCAATCTCGCGCCGTTCACGCTCGTGGACGGAATCAAGATGTACCAGCCGCAACTGGGACGCATGAACCCGAATTTCGCGAGCATCACGCAAAGGGCTACCGACGCGCAATCGTTCTACAATGCGCTGCTCCTGAACGTCCAGAAGCAGTTCTCGCATGGTCTGCGGGCGCAGGCGGCGTACACCTTCTCGCGATCCGTGGACGATTCGAGCGGCATCAACTCCCAGGACTTCAGCACCGGCGGCGTGTACGTCCTCGATTTCTACGACCGCAAAGCCGATCGCGGCCTCTCCTCCTTCTGGGCGCAGCATGTGTTTACGGCGAACTGGTCGTACGAACTGCCGTTTGCGAAATCGTCGCGAGGAATCGGCGCATTCTTCCTGAAGGGTTGGCAGGCGAACAGCATCACGTCTGTGCAGACGGGCCATCCGTTCGAAGTCAGGCTCGGCTTCAACCGGTCGGGGAATCTGAACACGGTGAATTATGCGATGCACGAGCGCCCCGATCTGAAACCGGGCTACTCCAACAATCCGATCCTCGGCAGCCCGGACCGATGGTGGGACATCAACGCCTTCACGCTTCAGCCCGCCAATCGCCGCGGCAACCTCGGGCGCAACACGCTGATCGGACCGGGACTGGTGAATTTTGATTTCTCTCTCGCGAAGTCCTTCGCTCTCGCCGACAGCCGCCGCATCGATTTTCGGGCCGAGATGTTCAATCTGCCAAATCACCCGAACTTCGCCACGCCGAGCGGCCTGACCGCTTTTACCGGCGCCGGCGTGAACGGCGTCCCGGCGGTGGCGTCAAATTGGGGCGTCATCTCAAGCACCGTGACGACCTCCCGGCAGGTCCAGTTCGCACTGAAACTCGTCTGGTAGCGGAATCGAGGCGCTACGAACTGACGACCAGCGACTGAGGCGCTTTCGGGACCGGTATCAGCTCGCTGCGCTCGAATCCCGCGGCCGCGAACATTGCCCGGAGTTGGTCGAACGTGTAGGCGTCTCCGGCGGGAGTATTGGCGAGCATCACGAGGCTGAACGTGGCCGGGATGGGCGGGGAGATCCGGTCCGCATTCGGCACAAACTCCAGCGTGTAGACTTTTCCTTCGGGCGCGAGGCTCGCTCGAATTTTGCGCAGCAGCCCTTCGCACGTCGCGACGTCGAAATGGTGCAGGAAATTCGTCAGCAGGATGGTGTCGTAGCCTCCGCCGAAATCGGCCTCGAAAGCGTCTCCCGCGATGGGATGGTAGCGGCCGGCGACCCCGGCAGCCTGCGCGTTGGCAATAGCGACTTCCAGCACGGGTGGCCAGTCGACCGGCGTGATCTGCGCTTGCGGATTGCGCCGCGCGATCGCAATACCGAAGAGGCCGTGCCCGGCCGCGATATCGAGCACCCGCTGCGGCGCCGCCGTCGCCGCGAGGTCGCCGATGAATTCAGCCGCCGCTCTCACGATCGGCGTCATGGACCTGGCGAATTCCACCCATACCGGATCCTCACCTTCCACCATGCTGGAACCGGCCTTAAGCGTCGTGCCGCGGCGGACCACCTCGGCCATGTTGTCGAAGCCGGAGACGATGGCCGGATTGTTGAGAAACAGGAGCGCGTCGCCCATGTAAGCAGGGGATCGCTGGTCGAGAAATGCCGCGCTGTCGGGTGTCAGCCCATAGCCGCTCTCTGTCTTGGTGAGCAGGCCCTGGACCGCCAGATAATCGCAGAGAATACGGATGCCGCGGGTGGATGTTCCGCAACGCTTCGCCAACGCGTCGACCGTTCGGTTGCCCTCTCCGATCGCCGTGAAGAGTTCGAGTTCCACCGCGCCCCTCAGACAGGCCGTTCGTTGATACGCGTTGATGTGGTCCCAGATGGCGGCCGGATTCGGCGCGGCTGCAGATGGTTGTGAAGAGGACATGGCGCCCATTTTAAGGGGACGGACGCCGTACCGCGAATTTTGAACGTGCGCGGGCGCACGACTCGCTTATAAGGTCAGTGTGACCTTGTTCAAGGTGCGCGGCTGATCGGGATTTAGACCCTTCTGCGCGGCCAGATGGGCGGCAAAAAGCTGCGCCGGCACGATGTAGGGGATGGGGGTCAGGACTTCCTTGATCCGCCGCGGCAGCCGGATGACCTTAGTGGCGCAGCCATCCACTTCCGGGTTGCCGCGATCCGTAATCGCGAGAACCTCGGCGTGCAGCCCATGGAGTTTCCGCAGCGTCTCGCCGATCGAAGGCCACGTGACGCCGGGAGGGGCAAACGCGAACACCGGAAAGCTGGGCTCGACGAGCGCGATCGGTCCGTGCAGAAAGTCGGCCGACGAGAAGCGCTCCGCCACCACGTAGGAGGTTTCCATCAGCTTGAGCGCCAGTTCGAACGCATTCGCATAGTTCAGCCCGCGACCCACCACGACGGCATGCCGCATGAACCGGTAGCGCTCGGAAAGCGCCGCAATCTCCGGCTCCAGCCGCAACGCGTCCTGCACCAGACCGGGAATACGCTCCAGGTCGGCCGTGCGGATCGCCCCGCCCAGCGCCGTCGCGATGAGGTACAGGAGCAGCACCTGTCCCGTGTAGGTTTTCGTGGCCGCGACACTCCGCTCTTTGCCGGCGCGCACCAGGAAAGTGTGCTCCGCCAGGCGCGCGAGCGTGCTCGATTTTTCGTTGGTAATTCCGACCGTAATGGCGCCCTGCTCGCGCGCGCTCTCCAGGACCAGGTTCGTGTCGGTCGATTCACCCGACTGCGAGATCGCGACCACCAGCGCGTCGCGATAATCGATGGGCGCCTTATAAATGGTGGCAATCGACGGCGCGGCCAGGGAGACGGGAATGCCCGTGGTAATCTCCAGGAGATACCGTCCGAACAGCGCGGCGTTATCCGAAGTTCCCCGGGCCACCAGGACGACGAGGCGCGGCCGTTTCTTTTCGATCACCTGCCGGAAACGCGGCAGACGGCGCAGTTCCTCGGAGAGGGTGCGCTCCAACGCTCCGGGCTGCTCCCGGATTTCATCGAGCATTCGCGACATGAGGGTAAGTAATCACGATAGCACCCGTCTACCGCCGAGACTCGAACGGAACGGGCTACTTCGTCTGGGGTTTGCCGGCGTCGCGCATCAGAGCCTCGAACTGCGGCAGATCGCGCAACGGCTTCAGGTCCGGATCGGCCCTGGCCTCATGCGGGGAATAGCCGTTCTGCAAGGCCTCCTTGAGGCTGGCCAGCGCCTCGGGCAGGCGCGACGCGAGAGTGTGAACCGTCGCCTCGCGGTACATCAGAATATTCTCTTTCCGGTCGATCTGCCGCGCCTGCCGGATCCGCTCCAGTGCTTGCTTCGGGTCGCCGGTGCGCGCGAAGGATACGGCGAGAATGCCGAGGGCGGTCGTGCTCTTCGGATCGGCCTTCAGCTCGTTGAGAGCGAGATCGATCGCCTTGCTATAGGCGGCGGCCGCCTTCTCCGGTTGGTTGGACCAGCGGTATGCGTCCGCCAGCGAGACCCGCTTCTCCGCATTCTCCGGATCTTCCTGCACCACCGACTCGAAAGCCTTTGCGGCGTCGCCATATCGCCCCTGAAAAAAGTACGCGACACCGAGCTGGAACCGGAACGACGGATCCAATTGAATCGCCTTCTCCAGCGCGGCGATGCACGAGACCCAGTCCCCCAGGCGGTAATACGCGGCGCCCATGTTTCCCCAGCCGCGACCTTCCTCGGGATTGAGCCGGACTACCTCTTTGTACGCCTCGAGCGCTTTCTCGTTCTGTCCCACCCGATAATACGCGCCCCCCAGGGAATTGTGGTTATTCCAGTAATAAGGGTTGATTTTGACCGCCTGGGCGAAGGCTCCGACCGCGAGATCCAACTGGCCGGCGCGTTGGTAAGCGGTCCCCAGCCGTCGCAGCCCGGCGTCCGAATTCGGCTCCAGCGCGAGCGCCCGTTTGAACTCGGCAAACGCCTCGTTGGTTTTTCCGGTGCTGGAATAAACGGTGCCGAGCGAATTGTGCACCTGAGGCAGATTATCGTTCAACCGTTCGGCTTGTTCGGCGGCGCTCACCGCCCTTTGCGTCCACGAAACGTCTTTCGTCTCCTGCCACATGCGAATGCACGCGTCGGCAATACCGCTGTAGGCCAACGCAAAGGACGCATCGACCTTGGTCGCCTGATCGAACTGGTCCAGCGCTTCCTTCACCACGGCCACGCTGCTGCGGCGCCCGCGGATCAGATTCACGCCCTTCAAGTACAGCTCATACGCGCCGACGTCCTGTGTGGGCCGCGCCGTCGTGCGCGCCTTCTCCGCAGTCGTCTGGCGGATCACCAGCGAATTCGCCAGCGCGTTGAACATCTCGTCTTCTAGCGTCAGCAGATCCTGCCGCACGCCTGAGAACTCCTTGATCAGAGGCGCGCGCTTCTTCTCCGTGTCCTCCATCTTGAGCGTGATCGAGATCCGGTCGCCCGAAGCTTGCAGCGTTCCTTTGACGAGCATCGTCACGCCGAGCGTCTTGGCCAGCTTCGCATCGTCCTGTTTGAGTACGGCGGCGGTCAGCGTGCCGCTGTCCGCCACGTAAACGTTGTGCAAACCGGAGAGCTTGGCCGTGAGCGCGTCCCCGACGCCGTCGGCGATGTACTTCAGGTCGCTTGCATCGCCCAGACTCAGCGGCAACACCGCCAAGCGGTGCTGGATCCCGTTCTGCGCTGCGCCCGTCCCGGCGAACAGGCCGCGGATGGCGTTCCTCGTGGTGGGAATCGCCGCCAGGGTCCCCGTCAGCGCCAGCGCCGCCACCGCCGCGATGAGGCTCCCCCGCCGCGTCGGCTTGGGGATCTGGATGCTGATCGTCTTCGACCCCGCAAGGTCGCGCACCGGCGCCGCCCGCATGCTCTCCAGATCGCGCAGGATCTCGCCCGCGTTCTGGTAGCGCCTGGCCGGATCCTTCGCCAGGCACCGCAGAATCAGGTGCGCGAGGTAGTCCGGCAGATCGGGCACGACACTGCGCGGATCGCGCGGCGGCTCGCTCACCCGCTGGTACATGAGCTGCATCGCCGAGTCGCCGCGAAACGGCAGCTCGGCGGTGAACATCTCGTAAATAATCAGGCCCGCGGAGTAAAGATCGCTCCGGCAATCGACGTCTCTCGCCTCCACCTGCTCCGGCGACATGTAGCGCGGCGTCCCCAGAATCTGCCCCGTGCGGGTCCCCACGCTGTCCATCGCTTCGAGCGACTTGGCCAGGCCGAAGTCCGAGACGTACAGATTGTCCGACGCGTCGATGAGGATGTTCTGCGGCTTCAGATCGCGATGCACCACGCCTTCGTTATGGGCGGCTTCGAGAGCCGCGCAAAACTGCCGCGTGAAGCGCAGGGCACGCTCCATGGGCAAACGACCGTGACGCTCGATGAGCCCGGCGAGGTCCGAGCCTTCCACGAACGCCATCGTGATGAACTTGATCCCCTGCCAGTCGCCGAGATCGTGAATCCGCAAAATATTCTTGTGGGAGATGCTGCTCGCCAGCAGCAGCTCCTGCCGGAAGCGCTCCATCGTCTGCCGGTTGGTGGCCAGCTCCGGCCGCACCAGCTTCAAGGCGACCGTGCGGTTCAGCTCCGTGTCGTACGCCTTGTAGACCGCTCCCATGCCGCCTTCCCCCAGCAGGGTCTCGATGCGGTACCGGCCGAAGGCAGTCCCCGCGGGGATCGTCGAAGGCATCGGCACGGCTTGCGACGGGAGCGACCCCCAAGTCATTGCATGGCCCGGTTCGGGCGGCGGCGTCAGGATGCCGGCGGCCACGGGCGCGGTTGCTTTCGACAGAGAAGGCTCGACCGCGGCGCCCTCGTCCAGAAAAACAGTTTGCGCGTCGTCGAGCGCCAGCAATCCGCGTCCACACTGGCTGCACGCCGTCCGTTCGTCCGAATTGCGCGCGCCACAGCTTGGACACACCATTACCGGCTACCTGAAGAAACCCCTTCGCAATACTGTAAATATGCATTATGCGCCACGGGCGAACAGCGCGCAAACCATCGAAAGTCCTAGTGGAACTACAACCTTACCCGCCCAGCGCCGCCCGGCACGCCTTGAGAATCGTCACGGCCCCCGGCGTATCTCCGTGAACGCAGATTGTCTGCGCGCTGCCTTCCTGGGCCAGGCGCACGGCCTGCGCGGCCGCGGCCGCCGGATCGGTGATCAGGGCGTCGGCGAACTTCCGGTTGCGCAGCGTCCCATCCGGCTCATACCGCCGGTCGGCGAATGCCTCCCCCACGGCCTTGAGGCCCATTTCCTGCCACACCGCCAGCATCGGCGACCCCGCCAGCCCAAAGATCGGAATCGCCCGGTTCCATCGTGCAACCCCGGCCCCGATGGCGCGCGCCACCTCCCCGTTCTTCACCGCGACGTTGTACAGCGCGCCGTGCGGCTTGACGTGCACGATTTCACCACCGAGACGCCGCACCACGGCGTCCAGCCGCTCGATCTGTTCCGCCACCGTCCGTTCGATCTCCCCGGGCCCCATCGCCATCTCGATGCGCCCGAAGTTCGCCGGGTCCGGATATCCGGGATGGGCGCCGATGCGCACGCCGCGCTCGATCGCCAGCCGCACCGTGCGCTCCATCGTCGCTTCGTCGCCCGCGTGGCCGCCGCACGCGATATTGGCCGACGTAATGTGCTCCATGAGAGCCGCCTCGTGCGCCGCGTCCGCGAGTTCGCCCATATCGCAGTTGAGGTCGATGACCATGGGCACATCATGACATCATCCGTCCCCCGCTCGCATTCTCGGCGCCGCGCTCTGGATCAGTGAGAAGAGCCACTGCTCCTGTTCCCGCAGGAGCGCCAATGCCCGCTCCATCGTCACCAGCTCGAATTCGACCTCATCGCGCGGCCGCAACTGCCCCAGACGCCGGAAATCGGCCGAGATGACATTTGCCGGCTTCGGATAACCCCCGGTCGTCTGGTGCTCGACAAACAGGATGATCGGCTGTCCGTCCGGCGGGACCTGCACCGCGCCCAAGGGCGTTCCCTCCGTCAACATGCCGCCGGCTGGACTCGGAATCGCGGCGCCGCGGAGCCGTAGACCCATCCGGTTCGATTCCTCGGCGACCGTATACCGCGCGGCGTACAATTCGCCGGCGAAGCGATCTGCCTGCGGGCCGGCCGTCACCCGCAGAGGACCGCCGGCCGCGAAGGGCGGCGGCGTCCCCGGCCGCGCCCGGCGCACTGCCACATCGCCGATCTCCAGCACGTCGCCGGCGCGCAGCGGGCGGCCGCCGACTCCGGTCATCACATGCGTCGAAGCACTACCCATCACCAGCGGCGCCGCGATTCCGCCGCGCACCGCGACGTATGCGCGCGCACCCGATCGGGTGGCGCCGAAGCGGACCACGCCGCCCGCGCCGATTTCGACGGACGTCCACAACGGCAAGCCGGACCCGAAATCCGACCCCGCAACCGCAATCACCGACGCCGCCTCGAACTCCAGAGTCGCCCCCACCAGGGTCATCTCCAGAGCGGCGGCATTCTCCGCGTTTCCTGCCAGCAGGTTCGCCGCCCGCATGGACAGTGGGTCGGCGGCCCCCGACGCCGAGACCCCGAAGTGCGTCCAGCCGAACCGGCCCAGGTCCTGGACCGTCGTCTGCAAGCCCGGCGAGAGGACGCGGATCCGGCTCATACGGGCAGAAAGCGCACGTGATCCCCCATGCGCAACAGGGGAGGCGGCGCCGCCTGCGGATCGAACAGCGGCAGCGAAGTGCGGCCGACCAGCCGCCATCCGCCCGGCGACGCCAGCGGGTACACCCCGGCTTGCGCCCCGCCGATTGCGACGCTTCCGCCCGGCACATGCTTACGAGGCGCCGCAAGACGCGGCGTCGCCAGCACCGGAGGCAACCCCCCCAGGTAGGGGAAGCACGTCGAAAAACCCACGAAATAGACGACGTAGTCCGCCGCGGCGAATATCTCGACTACGCGGTCCGGCGAGAGACCTGCATGCCGGGCCACGTCGTCGAGATCGGGACCTTCCTCACCGCCGTACTGGACCGGGACATTCACCGTGCGAGGCGGTTCGGGATCCCGCGCGATGGCGGATTGAAAGCGCTCGCGCGCGATCGCCTCGATATCGTCATGAGAGCTGAGGCGCGGGTCGAAATCAACCAGAACGGAGGTGTATGCGGGATGCAGATTCAGAATGCCGCGGACGCCTTCGAGTGCGTGCGTCAGGCGCGTGACCAGCAGGTGGGTTTCGAGACGGATGTCATCGCCGAACGAGATCAACAGAGAGCGGTCGCTCGCCGGGCGGATGGTCACGGTAGAGAAATCTTACCACCCCCCGAACACGCTACAAGCTGCCCGCCGAACCGTGAGCCGCGCGCGCGAGCATTTCCTTCACCTTGCTCTTCATCTCTTCGACAGTGAACGGTTTCGAGAGCAGCTCGTGGCCTTTTTCGACTACGTACTTCTGCACCACATGCGTATTGTCGTAGCCGGAAATGTAGAGCACCTTGAGGTCGGGTTGCATCTCGGTGAGCTTGTCTGCCAGCATCGGGCCGCTCATGCCGGGCGCGACGACATCCGTGATCAGCAGGTCGATCGGCCCCTTGTTGTTCTTGTAGAGGGTCAGCGCGTGTTCGCCGCTGTCGGCCGTCAGAATGGTGTAGCCGGACTGGCTCACCATGGCGCCGACCAGTTTCCGGATTTCCGCTTCATCGTCAACTACAAGGATGGTTCGTTTCTCGGGGGCAGACATCGCAACCTGATTCTAACGGCCGGCAGGCGTGCGGGCAATGCCAGAGCCAGGGCTTCTGTGAAGATACACACCGGCCAATGCCGCAAGAATGAGCCCTAGTACGGTCAGCCCAGCGCCCGCGTACACCGAGAGCGGGCGGTATCGGTATTCGATCCGATGCCGCCCCGCGTTCGCGTTTACGGCGCGCGTTCCGCCGAGGAACTCCTGCACCGGCGCGCGCGCTCCATCCACCCACGCGCGCCAGCCGTGGAACCACGGATCTCCGCTGACGACCAGCCCCGCGCAGCCGAGATCCGCCTCGAAGACGGATGCTTCCGGCGTCCGGCTCACCACGCGCAGAACATCGGGAAGCGCGCAGGGTTGCTCTCGGTACACCCACAGCGGCTCGCCGATTCGCGGGTCGCGGAACACCTTCACGCCGCTGCGCGACTGGAAGACCTCGACCTGCGCCGCGTTCGACGGCGTTTTCGCCACCCGGTATGCGACGCCGTAGAGGCGCGGCGTCGCCTCCTGCCCCAGGACGCGATGGAAGCGCGCCGGCATTGAGGCGAGGTATCCCCCGAACTGCTCGATGCCGTAGAGATCGCCGAAGTTGTACGGCACCACGTCCTCGTCGAAATCGACGCGGAACCAGCCGGGCTGCCGTTTCAGGAAAGTCAGGATATCGGACTGCGATTCGATGAGGCTGGCGAAGGACCCGGCCACATCGCGCGGCCGGATGATCGGCGGCGGATAAATGGCGGCTTCGACCAGCACCAGGGCGAGCACGGCGACGGGTGACGCATGACCCCATCGCAGGACCGCCGCCAGCGCCAGCGCGACCGCTGCGACAACCCATGCCGGATGCTCCGCGGGGTGGTCCACGAGGAAGTACAGCCCAAATCCCGCCACACCGAACACCGCCAGCGGAATCGCGGCCTTCTTCAGCTGTTCGCGGGGGAGGCTCAGCGCCAGCGCCACCAGCGCCGCGATCCCCGCCTGCGAAAGGACAATGGCCATGGCGGGGTAACGGGCCTTCTCGACCAGCGGAATGAAACGGTAGGCAAGCCAATGGACAGGGGTGTCATTCCCGAGCGCCAGGAGGAGGGCAAAAACCGCAGCGAAGACGAACAGTTCCGCGCCGGCTCGACGGAACCAGACTGCCGCCAAGGCCAGACCGACCGCCACGATGCCGATAAACGAATTCGCGTGCACAGCCAACCCGGGGACCAGCATGCCCGGCAGCGATCGGCGCTTGAGGGAGTACTCGGCGTGGACGCTGTACGGGACGCGATCTCCCCAGCGCTGCGGCTCGGGAGCTCCCGACCAGCGGAGCGCGTCGCGTCCGTACTCGATCGCCGGGAGCGCCTGCGCCGCGCTTACCAGCGCGCACGTGACGAGACACAGGGCGGCCGCGGCCCACAGTTCCCGGTTGCGCCATCGACGGGCCAACACCCAGACCCAAGCGGCGCCGAGCGTGACCGCCGAATAGATCGGCACGTTGTGATGCCCGCCCAGAAACGACGCGCCCAGCGCGGCGCCGCACCATGCCGCATTCGCGACCGGCCGCTCCCCGCGGAATACGCGCGCGAAAAACAGCAGGACCAGCGGAAACCAGAGAGAACTAGTGAGAAAGTACGGCGTGCCCGCCCACCCGATGTATCCCAGGAACGCGAATACCGAAGCTCCCGTCACCGATGCCGCCACGCCGCACTTCAGGTCGCGGCACAAGAGGTAGCAGAACACCGCCGCCACCCAATGCAGAAGCACCCACCACCAGTGCAGGAATCGGAGCTGGATATGCCCGTCGCGCAGCGGCATCGCGAACAGCGGCCAGTTGAGCGGGTTGACCACGCCGGGCTGCACCTGTCCGATCAGCGTCTGGCCGGACACTTCATAGGGAACCCATAACGGCATGCGGCCGGCGTGCCATTCGCGCGCTTCGTAGTCGAACCACGGGCGGGCCTGCAACGCCTGGTCCGGATTCTCCAGCCAGGTGTAGCGTTCCGAAAGCGTGAGCTTCCAGTACAGGCCGATGGCGATTGCCAGCAGCGCCGCCAGCGCAGCCACCGTCCGCATCAGTCGAGCTGCGCCGGCGCCATGTTGGGCGAGAGCTTGTGGAAGACGGCCAGCGCAATCAGATAGGCGCAGCCGCCGAAGATGAACAGCGGCAGATAGCTGTGGGTCAGCTCGACGATATATCCGGTCGAAATCTGGATCAGGACGCTGGCCGCCGCGCCCAGCGTGCCGCCGATTCCGACCACGCTGCCCACCGCCGACCGCGGGAACATGTCCGATGCGGTCGTAAAGAGGTTGGCCGACCATCCCTGGTGCGCCGCCAGCGCCGTTCCTACCAGTGCGACCACTACCCACAGATTCTTGCTGTAGGGCGCGTAGATCACCGGGACGACGCCCAGCGCGCAGATGAACATAGCCGTCTTGCGCGCCTTATTTACAGTCCAGCCACGATCGATCAGCGTCGAGGAGAGCCATCCGCCCCCAATGCTGCCGACGGTTGTCAGGTTGTACAAAACCAGCAACGGCACAATCGCTTGGAAGAGGGATAGGCCGAACGTCTCTTGCAGGTATTTCGGGAGCCAGAACAGATAAAACCACCAGACCGGGTCGGTGAGCGCTTTGCCGATAGCGAACGCCCAGGTTTCGCGCTTCGGAATCAGTGGCGCCCATGGATAGGACGCGATGCGGTCGGGCGGGTCGCTCTGAATCAGGTTGAGCTCGGACCTCGAGATAGCCGGGTGCTTGTCCGGCGTGTGGTACACCGCCAGCCAGAAAATCAGCCAGACGAATCCCAGCGCGCCGGTGGCAATGAATGCCGATTGCCATCCCCAGCGGCTGGCCATCCACGGCACAACCAGTGGCACGATCACCGCGCCGATATTCGCCCCGGAATTGAAAATGCCGGTGGCGTGCGCCCGTTCCTTCTTGGGGAACCACTCGGCGACCGTCTTGATGCAGGCGGGGAAATTCGCCGCTTCGCCGAATCCCAGGAACGCGCGCGCCACGCCGAACGCAAAGGCCGAGGCTGCGAAAGCATGTCCGATGGCCGCCAGGCTCCACAACGAGATCGCGATGGCGAATCCCTTGCGCGTGCCAATCCGGTCCATCACGCGGCCGGCGCCGAGCAAACCGATGGCGTATGCCGCCTGGAACGCGGCGGTGATATATCCGTACTGAATGCTGTCCCAGCCAATCTTGGTTTCCAACGTTTTGGCGAGGATACTGAGGACCTGGCGGTCCACATAGTTAATCGTGGTCGCGAAGAATAGCAGGGCGCAGACAGTCCAGCGGACGCGGGATGTCGCTGGCCGGGTGGTCGCTAGGGTGGCCATGAGGAAATCTGATTATATGCTCTGTCGCCGGTAAACGGCCCATGCCGACGCGAGCACCAGCAAGGCGCCGCCGAACAGCTTGGCCTCGAATAGCCAGACGTTCGTGATCTCGCCGCCCGGCACGACCGAGCACAGCAGCGTCGCCGCGACCACGCTCCATCCGGCGATCGCGGACACGCGATTCCCCGCCTTCCACGAACTGCCAAAGACGTACAGGTATGGGAAAAAACCCGTGAGCACCATCAGCGAGACGAGCAGGTCGTATGCCGCGCGCAGCGTGTCGCCGAGTTGCGCGGCGAACAGCAGCGAGATGGAAACCACCCCCAGCGCGAAGATCGAAATGTGCGGCGTATGCCATCGGGGATGCACGCGCGCGAAAGCCGCTGGCAACAGCCGGTCGGCCCCGGCCGCGAACGGCAGGCGCGAAATCGACGTGCCGATGCCACCGAGCTGTCCCATGCCGCTCGCCACCACCAGCAGCGCGATCACCGGCCCGAGCCAGCCGAGGCCCAGCACCCGCCCCGCTTCATCCCCGGCTTCGGCCAAGCCGTTCATTTCCGAAATGCTTGCCGGCTGCAGGAGGACCACCAGCGCGATGGTGGCGCTCGAATAGAACAGCGTGATGCAGCCCGAGGCGATCCATCCCGCGCGCGGGAAGGTCCGCTCCGGATCGCGCACCTCCGCCACCATGATGCCCGCCAGTTCCAAGCCCGACATGCCCCAGGCGATGGTCGCCCACAGGTTTACCGTGTTCCAATCCCATTTGGGCAGGAAGTGCAGCGGCGTAGCCGAGCCGCGCTTCCAATAGACCACCACGGCAAGCACGACAAACAGCAGCGTCACGCCCCACGACGACGCGCCGCCGATATTCTCAGTCCACTTCCCGATCTTCATCCCAACCAGGTTGGTGCCGAGAGCCACCAAGATCGCGGCCAGCGCGGCGGGCAGCACATAGGGCCGCGTCACTGGCAGTCCCACCGCATGCAACGCGGCGCTCATATAGAACAGGGCGGCGCTCGGGAACCACACCGCCAGGCTCATCCAGTAGAGCCAGAAGCATATGAACCCGTGGGACGGCCCGAAATCGTTCCGCGTCCACAGGTACAACCCGCCCGACTGCGGATATTTGACCGCCAGGGACGCCACCGCGAACGCCAGTGGGACGACGAAGAACACCGCGGTCAGCAGCCATAACGTAACCGACCCCGGCCCGGCGTGCGCGGCAGCCGCGATCCATCGAGTGCCCACGATGCACGTGATCGCGAACAGCGTAATGTCGCGCAGTCCGAGCTCGCGCTCCAACTCCGGTTGCGCGGCGGCTTTAGACACGCTCCGCTTCTTTCCGAAGCTCGATCCCGATGCGCCGCAACCCTTCGCACAGGAATTCGGGCTTGCCGCCGAGCCAGACGCGAAGGAAGCCCTCCAGTCCCAGGTGGATTCCGGGAACGATCAGCACGCTCTGGTTGACCCGAATGCGCTCGCACAGCTCATAACTCGGAGTGGGCGACTGGTAGCGCATCAGGCAGAGCGCGCCCGCGGCCGGCTCGCGAAAGGTCAGGAACCCTCCGAAGCTGTCGGCCCAGGCGCGCATGACAGGAAGATTCTGCTGCAGGATCGTTCGCGTCCGCGCGTACAGCTTCTCCCGATTCCCGGCCTGCACCGCAACGCGAGCCACGGCGTCGGAAATCTTGTTCGGTCCGATCGTTAGATAGTCATGCTGCGTCCAGCAATCCGCGATGACACCCGGCGGCCCGACGATCCATCCGATCCGCACGCCCGGGATGCCATAGGCCTTGGACAGGCCGCTGGTCACGATGACCCGGTCGCTCATACCCCAGAAGCTGCGCGTCCGCTCGCGATGGACCTCCGCACCCTGATAGACCTCGTCGGCGAGCAGGTACGCGCCGGCCTGTTCGCAGCGCACCACGATCCGGCGCATCGAGTCTTCGGATAAGACGGAGCCGCTCGGGTTGTTCGGATTCGACACGTACACGAGGCGCGTCTTCTCGTTGACCGCGCGTTCGAACTCCTCCCAGTCGGGCTCCCAGTTTTCATCGACGCGGAGGCGGAAACAGTTGACCTGCGCGCCCAGGCTCTTCGGCACGCCCCAAAGCTGCATGTAATTGGGGACCTCGAGGGCAAAATGGTCGCCGTCGAGCAGCAGGCTCAACGCGAGCAGATAGTTGGCTTCGGACGTGCCGTTCGTGACTTCGATATGGTCCGGCGTGGCGCCGGGGTAAATCTCGGCCAGACTCTCCCGCAGCGCGACGGTCCCGTTGGACTGGCTGTAGCCGAGCGGCATATCCAGGATCGCGTCGAGGTCGAGCCCCATTGCGCCAAGCTCGCGCAACGTGACGGGACGAATCCCGCTCTCGCTCATGTCCATCTCGACCACGTTCTCCCACGTGGACTGCATCCGCTCCATCTCGAACTGCGGGATCTTCAAACCAGGCTCCTCTCGTAAACGTATTCGGCAATCGCCAGATCTTCCACGCCGAGTCCCGTAAAATCGGCGACGCTCGTGGAACAGGCCCGCGGTCTGCCTAGAAACTCTCTCATCTCCACAGCCACGACGTCCGGGGCATGCTGCAGTTCTCCCAGCCTCTCACACTGCCGCCGCGAATCCACCAAGACCAACGCGGATCTTCTCAGAATCTCCGGATCGAGTTCCTGTTTTCCGGCCGCATCCGAGCCAACCGCCGAGATGTGTGTCCCTTCCTGCAGGTCGGCCAGAAAGAGCAACGGCGATCGCGACGCCGTCGCGGTAACGATCAGCCTCGCCTGCCGCGCGACTTCCGCGGGGGACCCGGCCACCGAGACCTCGCAGACGCCGGCGAGCTCCCGGGCGCACTCGGCCGCATGCCCGGGTGTCCGTCCCCAGATTACGATCCGCTCCAGCGGCAGCACCTCGGCGTGCAGACGCGCCTGCAGCCGCGCCTGAATCCCCGTGCCGAGAATGCCGAGCGCCGGATCGCGCCTGCCAAGCGCCCGCGCGATCGCCGCCGACGCCGCGGCCGTGCGCACGTCCGTCAAATGCCCCTCGTCCGCCAGCATCGAGACAGGCTCGCCGGTCTCCGCCGAGCAGAGCAGCATCATGCCGTTCCCGGCCGGGAGTCCCAACGCGTGATTCTTCGGAAACGTGCTCGCGATCTTCAGCGCGAAATACTTCCCTCCGCGCCGGTAGCTTGACTTCATATGGACCTCGGCATCCGCCGCCGCGATGTCGAGGTGCATCGGCATCGGCGTGACTGCATCCGCCAGGAGCGCCTCGCGCATGCGGTCAATGATGTCCGGGTAGTGGAGGACACGCCGGATGTCGGGCAGGTCGAGGATGCGCACGGTGATCGAGGTCCATTCTAGTATGCCACTTAGCCACCACCTATTAGAGGTGCTATACTAGCGGTCGCCATGGGCATCTCGCGGGCGATTGCGGCGCAGATGGAGCGGTCCTCGTGGATCCGCCGCATGTTCGAAATCGGCGTCCAACTCCGTAGAGAGCGCGGCGTTGAAAACGTCTTCGATTTCAGCCTCGGCAATCCCGACGTCGAGCCCCCTCCCGTCGTCCTTGAAACGCTGCGGAGAGTCGTGGCCGAACAGCGCCCCCACAGCCACGGTTACATGCCGAACGCGGGATTTCCCGAGGTGCGGTCGCGCATCGCCGCTTCCATCGGACTCTCCGCCGACGACGTCATCATGACGAATGGCGCAGCCGGGGCCCTCAACACCATCCTCAAAGCGATTCTCGACCCGGGCGACGAAGTCATCGTCCTCAGCCCCTACTTCCCGGAGTACCGCTTCTATATCGAGAACCACGGCGGGCGCGTCGTCTCCGTGGAGACCGATGCGTGTTTCCAGCCCGACATGGCACGGATTGCCGCGGCGATTACCCCGCGCACCAAGGCGCTCATCCTCAACTCGCCGAACAATCCGACGGGCGTCGTTTACAGCGCGGGGATTCTCGACGAATTGGACAGCATCGTGCGCGAGCCGATGCTCGTCCTGAGCGACGAGCCGTACCGCACGATTGTCTTCGACGGCGTCCGCCCGCCCGAAACGTTGCGGCACATCGAACGCGCCGTGCTGGTGTGGAGCTGGTCGAAGGCGATGGCGATTTCCGGCGAACGCATCGGCTACCTGGCGATTCCGCCGCGGCTGCCCGAGGCGGCGGCGCTGCGCAACGCCTGCACCTTCGCGACGCGCATTCTCGGGTATATCAACGCGCCGGCAATCTGGCAATGGGTGGTGGCCGCCTGCCCCGGCGCGACAGTCGACGTGCGCGAGTATCAGACCAAGCGCGATCTTCTCTGCAATTTCCTGAACGCGGCCGGGTACGATGCGCCGCACCCTCAGGGCTCCT
The DNA here is from genome assembly GCA_964608645.1 of uncultured Solibacteraceae bacterium. GTDB lineage: Bacteria > Acidobacteriota > Terriglobia > Bryobacterales > Bryobacteraceae > CAZSQK01. Next base: position 28,558 of record CAZSQK010000006.1, read on the forward strand.
ATTACCTCTTCGTGAAGACGCCGATCCCCGACGACATCGCGTTCATCGGGATGCTGCAGGAGGAGGGAATTCTCGCGGTCCCAGGCGCCGGGTTCGGACGGTCGGGTTACATGCGGCTCTCGCTGACCATCCCGCTCGCCGAACTGAAACGCTCTCTTGCCGGCTTCGAACGGGCCATCAAAAACGTGCATGCTGACGTCGTCCGCGCGCTAACACCCTCTGTTGCAACGAAAGTCCCCCGATAAACGTCGGGATCCCTTCTTTTTTCGAAGACACCCCATTGACGTGGTGTGTGCCGCGGAATATGATGCCAGCTGTATACAGACTAAGATGTCTGAAATTCTTTGGAACGAGGTTTGGCCATGTTAGCTACCTCTGTAGCAGTCGAAAAGGACGCATACGAAGTCGCACTGGAGAATTTCGATCTGGCGGCAAACGCGCTGGAACTCGAAAACAATGTGCGGGCGATGATCAAGTATCCGGAGCGGGTCCTTTCCGTCAGCGTCCCGGTCCGCATGGACGATGGCAAGGTCACCCGGTTTGAAGGGTTCCGGGTGCAGCATAGCACCATGCGCGGGCCGGCCAAGGGCGGGATTCGCTTCCATCCGAACGTCACCGTGGACGAGGTCAAAGCCCTCGCCACCTGGATGACCTGGAAGTGCGCTGTCGTGAATATTCCGTACGGCGGCGGCAAGGGCGGCGTGACGTGCAACCCGAAGACAATGTCGATGGGCGAGTTGGAGCGGCTGACGCGGCGATATGCCACTTCCATCCTCCCGCTGATCGGACCCCAACAGGACATTCCCGCGCCGGACGTTTACACCACGCCCCAAGTCATGGCGTGGATCATGGACACCTACAGCATGAATAAAGGCTATCCAGTGCACGGCGTAGTGACCGGGAAGCCGATCAGTCTGGGTGGTTCGCTGGGACGCAACGAAGCCACCGGCCGCGGCGTGTTCTACACGACCTTGAGCTCGTGCGAGCACCTCGGCATTCCCGTAAAGGGCATGCGCGTTGCGGTGCAAGGCTTCGGCAACGCCGGGTCGATCGCCGCCATGCTCTTCCATGAAGCCGGGGCGAAGGTCATCGCGGTCAGCGACACCAAAGGGTGCGTCTTCAATGCCAAGGGGCTCGAGATTCCGGCGCTGATTCACTTCAAGGAGCGCACGGGCAGCGTGATCCGTTTCCCCGAGTCGGAAAAGATCACTCCGGAAGAGCTGTTGGCGATGGAGTGCGAGGTGCTGGTCCCGGCCGCCCTCGAAAACGCCATCACCGAGGCGAATGCGCACACGGTTCGCGCGCGGATCGTCTCCGAGGCGGCGAATGGCCCGGTCACTCCGGAAGCCGATCGCATCTTCGACCAGAAAGGCGTCTTCCTCATCCCGGATATCCTCTGCAACGCCGGCGGTGTGACCGTGTCGTATTTCGAATGGGTGCAGGACGAGAATCACCTGTTCTGGGACGAGACCGATGTCAACATGCGCCTGGAAAAGGTCATGACCCGCGCCTTCAAGGACGTGCTCAAGATCCACGTCGACCGGAGGGTCAATATGCGGCTCGCGGCCAACATGCTGGGCGTCAACCGCGTCGCCGAAGCCTGCAAAATCCGCGGACTCTATCCGTAGAGAGCGGGATCGGGGCCGGGGGCGCACAATCGGCGGTCCCCGGCCCTCGGCCCCTATGTTCCAATAGTCCTGAGACAACTTCCAGATGGCCTTCAAAGGTGTGGACTATTTTGCTGTCGATTCGCTCTTCGGTGAAGAGGAACTGATGGTGCGGCAGACGGCGCGCCGCTTTGCCGAGGAGCGCATCCTGCCGCTGATCCGGGATTGCTATCGCGACGCGCGCTTCCCCACGGAGTTGATCTCCGAAATGGCCGACCTGGGCTTTTTCGGCGCCAACCTGGAGGGCTATGGCTGCGCCGGGATGAGCAATGTCGAGTATGGGTTGATCATGCAGGAGTTGGAGCGCGTCGATTCCGGCGTGCGCAGCTTCGTTTCGGTGCAGGGAGCGCTGGTCATGTACCCGATCCATCGGTACGGATCGGAGGAGCAGAAACAGCAGTGGCTGCCGCGGCTGCAAAGCGGGAAGGCGGTCGGGTGTTTCGGTTTGACCGAGCCGGATTTCGGCTCCAACCCCGGCGGCATGCGGACCACCGCGCGGCGCGACGGAGATTCGTGGATCCTCAACGGCGAGAAGACCTGGATCACGAACGGCTCGATGAGCGACGTTGCGGTGGTTTGGGCGCGCGCGGAAGAAGGCGTCGTCGGCTTCCTCGTGGAGCGCGGCGCCCCGGGGTATTCCACCTCCGACATCCATGGCAAGTGGTCGATGCGCGCGTCGGTGACGTCGAGCCTGGCATTTGCCGATTGCAGGGTGCCGGAGCGCCAGCGGTTGCCTGGCGCTAAAGGACTGAAGGCGCCACTCTCCTGCCTGACTCAGGCGCGGTATGGCATCGGATGGGGCGTCATCGGCGCCGCCATGGACTGCTACGAGACCGCCCGGCAGTACAGCATCGTCCGCAAGCAGTTCGACGACCGGCCGATCGCCTCGCACCAACTGGTCCAGGAGAAGCTGGCGTGGATGATCACCGAGATCACCAAGGCGCAACTGCTGGCGGTGCAGGCGGGACGGCTGAAGGACCAGAGCAAGCTCGAGCCGGCGCACGTCTCGATGCTCAAGCGCAACAACGTCGCCATGGCCCTCGACTGCGCGCGGCTTAGCCGCGACCTGCTCGGCGCCAACGGCATCACCGACGAATACCCAATCATGCGCCACCTCTGCAACCTCGAAACCGTGAAAACTTACGAGGGCACGGACCATATTCACGCGCTGGTCATCGGCGAGCGCGTCACCGGGGTAGCCGCCTATAAATAATCCGCCGCTCTGCGCCGCCGTGGCAAAAGGCGCTAGAGTAACGGATTCATGCTTCTTTATGCCTTAACGATCCTGGTCAGCGCCTTTCTGCTGTTTCAGGTGCAGCCGGTCATCGCCAAAATCATCTTGCCCTGGTTTGGCGGGTCCGCCGCCGTGTGGACCACGTGTCTTCTGTTCTTTCAGATGGTCCTGCTGCTCGGCTATCTGTATGCCCACGCGGTGGTCCGATACGTGAAGCCGCGAACGCAAATGCTGCTGCATGGCGGCCTGTTGCTGCTCAGCGCCGCCGCTCTGCCGATCTATCCGAAGCTCTCGTGGAAACCCACCGGCGGCGAAGAGCCGACCCTGGCGATTCTGAAGCTGCTTTGCCTCTCGGTCGGCCTCCCGTATTTCCTGCTCTCCACTACCGGTCCGCTCATTCAAGCCTGGTACGCGCGCCGCTTCAAGGGCGCGATGCCGTATCGTTTGTACGCGCTCTCCAACGCCGGGTCGATGTTCGCCCTGATCAGCTATCCGGCCCTGTTCGAACCGGTCTTCGGGACGCACAACCAGGCGATCATCTGGTCGTGCGCCTACGTTGTTTTCATCCTGCTGTGCGCCTTCACGGCGTGGAGGTCGGGCGCGGAGACGGTCGCCGAGCACATCGAAGAACCCGGCGCGGCGCACAAACCCGGCGCCCGCCAGTATGCGCTGTGGCTGGCCCTGCCGGCCTGCGCGTCGGTGCTGCTGCTGGCGACCACGAACCATCTTTCGCAGAATGTCGCCGCCATTCCGTTCCTATGGGTGCTGCCCCTGAGCATTTACCTCCTGACGTTCATCCTCTGCTTCGAAGGAAGCGGCTGGTACAAGCGCAGTCCCTATCTGCAGCTTCTCGCTGTCGCTCTGGCGAGTATGGCGGTGGCCGACACGGCAGACGCCACCGGCGCCGTTCCGATCAAGATCCTGGTGCCGTTGTTTTCGATGGGGATGTTTACGTGCTGCATGGTGTGCCACGGAGAACTGGCGCGACTGAAACCGCATCCGCGGTATCTCACGCACTTCTACCTGATGATCTCCGCCGGCGGCGCCATTGGCGGGCTATTCGTGGCGCTGATCGCGCCGCAGTTCTTCCGTGCCTTGTACGAATTCCAGATTGGGCTCGCGGCCTGCGCGATCCTCACGCTGATCGTGTTGAGCGGCGATGAGGAATACGCCTGGTTCCGCCAGTTGCTTCGTCCCCCCGTGCTCCTGCTGGCAGCGGCGCTGATTGCGCTGGCGGCGAACTTCGCCTACGTTTCGCGCGGACGGCTGCTCGAGATCACCGCGGGTGTGATCCGCCGCGTGTCCGGCAAAGAGCCGGGCGCCGTCGATAACGAGATGGTGGTTACCCTGATGCTGGTTTGCTCCCTCGTCGTGCTGATCGCGGCGCGCGGGGGCCGCCTGCGCGGCAGACTGGCGGCGCTCACCACAGAAACCGTGGCGCTGGTGCTGATCGGCTACATCGGGTATCACACCCGGCAGCTCACTTCCGACTATCGCCTGACCGTCCGCAACTTCTATGGCGCGCTGCGGGTCCGCGACTCGGGTCTGCCGACGGAGTTCGACGCCACGCGCACGCTGACGCACGGCACCATCAATCATGGCGAGCAGTTCCTCAATCCGATGCGGCGTCACCTGGCGACAACCTATTACGGTCCGAATACGGGAGTCGGCATCGCCATTCGGGAGAAGGGGAAGGACCGGGCGATCCGGGTAGGCGTGATCGGACTGGGAACCGGCACGCTGGCATCGTATGGCCGCCAAGGGGATTATTTCCGGTTTTACGAGATTAACCCGCTCGTCTTGCGGCTGGCCCGGACCGAATTCGCCTTCCTCAACGACTGCAAGGCGAAGCTCGACGTCGCTATGGGAGACGCGCGCCTTTCGCTCGAAAAGGAACAGCCCGAGCATTTCGACGTGTTGGCGGTCGACGCATTCTCGAGCGACTCCATTCCGGTGCACCTGCTGACGAAGGAAGCCATGGAGTTGTACTTCAAGCACTTGAACCCCGACGGCATTCTGGCCGTCCACATTTCCAACCGGTATCTCGATTTACAACCGGTGTTGCAGGGTGAGACGACCGCCACGGGCAAGGTTGCCCGCCTGATCGACAACGACGAGGACGATTCGCAGGACGTTTTCAGCGCCACCTGGGTGCTCATCGCTTCGCCGGCGACCGGCTTCGATTCGGAAGAAATCAGCCATTCGACGGAAATCGAGTCACAACGGAAGGTGCGTCTTTGGACGGATGATTACAGTAACCTGTTTCAGATCCTGAAATGAGGTAATATAAGAGGCATCCGCGTCCGCTATCTCTACTCCTAAAATGGAAAGAGAGATGGAAGTCGTTTTTTGGCTAGTCGTGTTGTATCATCAGACTGGCCGAGGAAAGATCATGGACGCTGCTCACATCACCAAGAAAACCGCTCCTTTTCTGGCAGTTGCGCTGCTGTTGGCAGGCGCTGCATCCGCTCAAACATTAACCACCAGCCTGGGTTCCAACCCGACGGTCACACTGTCCTCACTGGGCCAAACCCAAGTCACCGTTCAGGTGTTGAGCAGCGACGGGACCACGCCGATCTCGTTCGGCCTGGCCTCCAGCGGCACATGGTACACAGTAAGCTCCAGCGCGGGGGTTACTCCTGCGACGCTGACCATCCGGCTCCGAGCCGATTGCTCCACGGGCGGCAACACCTGCACCGGCGGCGCGGGCTCCAGTATTACCCTGACCGGTTCCGGCTCGTTTGGCACGCAGACCATCAATGTGTTGGGGAGCAGCACTTCGAATGGCGGCAACTTCCTGTTGGCGGTCGATCAGAACCCCGTGACGTTGAGCACGACGTTCGCGGGCGGCGTCGATTCCCGCACGGTAAATGTCACGACGACCAGCGCCGCGGCGATTCCATTGTCGACGCAGGTCACCCAGGGAGCCACCTGGCTCACGGTGGTTCCGTCGGCGCTTAGCATCGCCGTGGGAGCGCCGGTGAGTTTATCGATCTTCGCCAACTCGCAAAACCTGGCGCTGAACGCCACGTACCAGGGGGCCATCGTCCTCACCCCGAACAATAACAGCACGCAGGCCCTGACGATCTCGGTCACCTTCACGGTCGGCACGGGGTCCGTCACCGGCAGCCTGGTGCCCAGCACCACGGGTATCACCTTCGGTTACCCGAATGGAAACACGAGCGCGGTGATGTCGGTCACCAGCAACACCGGAACCACCGCCTTTACCGCAAGCTCCAACAGCGTCAACGGCTGGCTGCTCGTGAACGGCACGACCCAAACCGGGGCCATCGCCACCGGCCTGAATAACGTCTTTCTCTCAGTGAATACGGTCGCGGCCGCGTCCCTGCCGACCAACGTCTATACCGGAACGGTTACGTTCACCAACGCCAACAACCTATCCGACGTGACGCAGATTTCCGTGACGTTGTCCGTGAACGGCGCCAGCGGCGGCGGCATCACTTCCGGCGCGGCGCCCACGTCCCTGAGCTTCTCGTATCAGCAGTTCAAGCCGTCGCCGCCCTGTCAGACCGTGGTGATTCCGAGTAGCGGCACGTACACGATTACGGCGACCGGCAATTTCTTCACCTCCGGAAACTCGGAATTCAGCGGCCCCGGGAACATCCTGGTCTGCGCGGCGGCGGCCAATCTTGCGCCTGGCAGTTACAACGGGGCGATCAACATTACCCCGACCAATGGATTCGGGATCTCACAGTCGATCCCGGCATCGCTGACGGTTTACACCGGGCCGGTGGTGAACGCGACGGTCAACAACGTCTCGGGTACGGTGACGTGCAACTTCCAATCCGGCGGCGGGTGCAACGACGCCACCATGACGGTGACGGCGAGCGATAATTCGGCTTTGCCGATTACGATCACCCCCTCCGTGTCGTGGATTACGATTGCGGGGGCCGCGACCCAGACGCCCGGAACTTTCCTGGTGCATTTGAACCCGTCCGGACTGCCGAACGGCGTGAATACGGCGAACATCCAGGTGAATGCGAGCGGTTCGGCGAACAACACGATCACAGTTCCCGTGGTGGTGGTCGTCAACGGCAACAGTGGCGGCAGTGGGGGAACCCTGACTCTGGGCGCCTCTTCGCTGACGTTCAATACGGCGGCTGCGAGTTCGCAGGTTTTGAGCGTATCGGCGCCATCGTCCACCGTCTTCACGGTGTCGACTTCATCGAGCGGCTGCGGCTGGCTCTCCGTGTCGCCCTCGGGCTCGCTAACCACCAATCAGAATCTGGTGGTTTCCGTGAGTCCCGCCGGGCTGACCCCCGGACAGACGTACTCGTGCAACATCAGCCTGGTAGCGAACGGGATCACCCAAACCGTTCCGGTCAGCTACACGGTTCCGCTAGGCGCGGGCGGCAACGTGACTTCGGACAAGCCGTCGCTGACCTTCACCGCCCAGGTGGGAATTTCGCCAACCCCCCAGACCCTTACGATTTCGAGCGCTTCCGGCTCGGCGCCGGTGTCTTTCACGGTTACGCCGAACTCGACCGGATGGCTGAGCGTGAACACCTCGGGCGGAACGACGCCACTCACGATTTCGGTCAGCGTGGATGCGAGCCGGCTCACAGTCGGCGCCTACAGCGGTTCGATCACCATCACGCCAACCGGTGGCAATGCGATCCAGATCCCTGTGTCTTTGTCGGTGACGGCGGCGACGGTGATCTCGGCGACTCCGACGAGTCTGAGCTTCTCGTATACCGCGGGCGGTTCGAACCCGGCGGACCAGTCGATCCAGGTTTCGGGCACCGGCCAAAACCTGCCGTTCAGCGCACAGGTCACCTCCGGCGCGGATTGGCTCGGGGTATCGCCGGCCAGCGGGACTGCTCCCCAAACGATCACCGTCCGGGTGAGCCCCGGCAACCTGCAGGCCAACCAGACTTACAACGGAACCATCGTGGTGTCTGGAACGGGCACGGCAACCGGCTCGACCACAATTAACGTCACGCTGACGGTCTCGGCGCCCCTGCCGACAATTGTCCGCGTCACGAACGCGGCGAGCTTCAACAACGGCGCAATTGCGGCCGGCGAGATCATCACGATCTTCGGCACAGCGCTGGGGCCGCAGACTCTGCAGACATCCAGCCAGTTCGCGACCACGGTCGCCGGTGTGCAGGTCACGGTGGGAGGCTATCCGGCGCCACTCATCTACGTGCGCAACGATCAGATTGCGGCCATTGTGCCGTATGAGATCAATCGGCCGTTCATCGCCAACCCGACGGTGATCGTCAAGTTCCTGGGGCAGGGCTCCAACGGCATCACGCTGCCCCAAGCGGCCGCCGCGCCGGGCATCTTCACCGTGGGTAGTGGAACCGGGCAGGGGGCAATCCTGAATCAGAACCTGTCGGTCAACTCGGCAGCCAACCCGGCCAACAAGGGCGACGTCGTGGTCATCTATGTGACCGGCGAAGGCCAGACGAATCCCCCTGGCGTGACCGGTAAGCTGACCACAGTGTCCATCGTCAACGGCGCGGCCTTCACGCCGCAGCCTCTGTCGAGCGTCACGGTTACGATCGACGGACTGCCGGCGCAGGTGCAGTTCTATGGCGAGGCGCCGAACCTGGTTTCCGGCGTCCTGCAACTCAACGTGCAGATCCCGGCTGGAGCGCGATCGGGCGACCGTCCGATCGTGGTCTCGATCGGCGGCACTCCCAGCCAGACCGACGCCCTCGGCGTCGGAACGGCGACGGTCGCGGTCCGGTAACCCGGCGCCATTAGCGATTGGGCGGTAACGAAACGAAAAACCCCCAGGCTCCGTTTGAGCTTGGGGGTTTTTGTTTTTATGGGACGTTCCTTCGTGAAGACGAATTTGCGCCACTCCGGTTGGACTCGCAATGGGCAAAACCGTTTTAAAAAACGGTTTTTGACGTGTAAGTCCTTTAAATCCGTTAAAAAACCGTTGCGCCGCAACGGTTCTGCCAGCCACTACACGCGCCATCCTCGCCTTGATCCGTGCCGTCGAGTCACTTCGTGAAGCGGAACTCGCGCCACTCGGTTTTGGCGCTTTCTCGGCCGGCGGCATCGACTGCCCAGACACGCCACCGTCCCGGCTGGGCGCCGTAGAACTTGAAGCTGTAGACGGGTTCGGTGACGCGAAAGGCGGCGGGCTTTTCGCGCTTCTCCGAGTCCCACGCGCCGGCCGCGTAATAGTCGACCTCCACCATATATCCAGCGGCGTCCGGAACGGCGGACCAGACCAATGTCGTCTGGCGGGGGAAGTGATCGAAGACCGCTGCGGGCTCGGGACTGAGTTGCCTCGGCGCGGGGAGCGCGGGACCGGCCGCCGAAGGAGCGCCGGCACGCGCCAGAGCGATGGCGTCGCGAAGCCCCGATGCGGGACGGTTACCCACCAGGTAAGCCGCCACCCGCCCGGCCGGATCGACGGCCACGAGCGTGGGGTAGGCGTTCACGCCATACCTGTCAGGAACGTCGCTGCCTTCGGCCAGCAGCACCGGGAACGTGTACTTTTCCTTCTCGATATAGGGAGCGACGACGGCTTGGGCTTCCCCCACATCGATGGCGAGGATTGCGACGTCCTTGTCTGCAAATTCGCGATGCAGCTTCTCGAAATCCGGCATCTCCTGGCGGCACGGGGCGCACCACGTTGCCCAAAAATCCAGCAGCACGATCTTGCCCTTGAAATCGGCCAGCGCCACGGTCTTTCCATGGAGGTCGGGAAGGCGGAAATCCGGCGCCGGCTTGCCGATCAATTGGACCGCCTTGAATTCCGGAGGGCCGAAGAAATTGGGGGAACCACCGGCGGCGAGCGTCTTCGTCCACGCGTCGAGCCGGCCGCGGTCCAGCTTCCAGAATTTGCGGCACAGATCGATATATTGGCTGACGGCGGCCTGCTCGCCTTTAGCCAGCAAGTCCTGCGCGAGCTGCCAATCGGGGCCGAAGGAATCGAGCTGCGGCGAACCGGGCGTGCCGCCGGCGGCGATGAGACGCTTGCCGGCTTCGGCCACATTTCCCCGCTTCAGCGCGATCCTGCCGAGGAGAATGTTGCCCTTATGGATGGCGTTGCCATAGAACCAGTCCTTGTCATATTTAGGAGCGAGCGCGAGGAGCTCGGAAGCGCTGGCGGAGGCCTTATCGAAGGCGCCGAGAGCGAATTGCGCCTCGCCGAGATCCGCCAGCAGTCCCCACCGATTTCGCTCCGAACCGGGCACCCGCACGGCTTTCTCGAGCAAGTCGATTTTGTCCGCGGGATCGCGCTTCATGACTGCGGACGTCTGATACAAGCTGCTGAGGCCGGCGGACCATTGTAAACCCGCTCGGTCGAGCTCCATGGCGCGAGTAAAGCAGCGCTCGGCGAGGGAAGCGATCTCGGGGAGCTGAGTCTCACGGCGCTGCGTCGGAAGCGCCTGAAGCTGCCGGGCGAGAACGCGGGCGGCGCCTCCCACGATGTTGGGATTCGAGGTCGTTTCGAGTTCGCGGCGCGCTTCCCGGGCGGCGTCGGATTGCGCGACCGCGACATCGTATGCCAGGACGGCGCCGAAGCCGTCGAGGAGCTTCGCGCCGAGGATGACGAGGGCGTTGAGTCCGCCTTTGGCCAGCGCGATCCGGGCGTCGCCCGGATAGGCGGCCAGCGCGTCGGCCGCCAGTTTTTGGGCGTAAGGAGGATCGGAGGTCTTGAAAAAATTGATGGCGTTTCCGAAGACCGGCGGCGCCGGGGCCTTCGCGGAGAAATGTTTCCTCCATGCGGTTGCGGCGTCGGCGTAGCCCGCGGAATCGGCGAGTGCGTGTCCGGCCGGGTCGATTGTGCCGGCGGATTCGGCGAGGACCGGAGCGTCCGGGTGGCGCTCAATCATCCAGACGATGTGCTTGCGGCGGAGCGGGCGAACTCGCTCCGCGTCGGAAGCGCCGGCGCGGAAGTAGTAGCGAAGCAGATTTGTCCGCGCGGCGGGATCATCGGGGTCGGATTCGAGACGCGTCTCGATCCGGGCGGCGTCCGCAGGCGTCAACCCAGGCGCGGGAGGTGTTTGGGCAGGCGCGAACATCTCGCCCATCAACGCGCAAGCAACCAGGGAGCGGGCAAGCATGGCAACCTCCGGCCGGGACAGTAGTTATGATAGCGGAGATCACCGGGGCCGAACGGGTCTTACTCGAAGACCACGACGGCGCGGCCGAAGTGGATTTCGTCGCCAGGTTCGAGCTTCGCGCCGCGCGTATTGCGGTGCACTTCCTGGCTCATGCCGTCTCGCACGATCCACAGGCCGCATTCGCCGGGACGGGGACCGCGCGGATACCAGCGGTCGTTGAAGAGGCGGTATTCGCCGGTGGCCGTATCGAGCTGAATGTGGGCGTGCTCGCGCGAGACCGAAGCGTTGACCTCGGTCTCAGCCGCGAAAGCCAGATCGTTGCGGCGGAAGAGTCCTTCCGCGCGGTAGACATCGACGACGCGGCCGATGTTGATGCGGGTCTTGGCGAGGGGCAGCTCGGAGACGTTCGCGACTCCTTCGCGGACGACCAGCCGTGCGGTGGATGACGCGGACGGATCCTGCGAAGCCGCTTCCACCACCAGCCATGGCTCGCCGCGGCGCGGCAGGCCGACAACTGGGTCGACATGAACGCGCAGAGTCTCGGGAAAGCGGCAGCCGCCGTCGCGCAACGCGTTCCGCACTTCCTGTTCCAGGTACTGGCGGAAAAAGCGGCCGGCGAAGATGCCGTAGCGGCTTTCCTCGACACCGTGGAGGTGGACGCGGAGCATATCGTAAGGAAAGACCTTCCTTCCGCCGGAGCGGTAGCTCTTCTCGCGAACCTGATCGAGCAGCGCCAGCCGGATCTCGGCGAGCTCGGGCGGCTCGTCGGGCTTGGCGGCGGCGGCCAACGGGGCTTCGAAGAGAGTGCGGCCCCACTTTTCGAGGAAATCGTTAATCGTCATAACAATCCTAGTTGTTTGGCCGCTTCCATCACTTCGCGCGCGATGGGCGCGGCGACGCGCGCGCCGTAGCCGCCATGCTCCACGAGCACGGCAAAAGCGAGACGATGACCGGCGGCGCTGCCATCGTACGGGGCGAAGCCGGTGAACCACGAGTGCGGCTGGCCGGCATCGAGCTGCGCGGTGCCGGTCTTGCCCGCGAAGGCGATCTCCGCTCCGGCCATTGCATGCCTGGCGGTGCCTTCGGTCACGACGCGCCGCATCGCCCCCGCCAGATATGCGGCCTGCGCTTCCGGTAGAACCTGCACGGCGGCTGCGGAGCGCGGATCGTCATTCGACCAGCGGCCTTGCGGCATGCGGCCGCCGGCGGCGATGGTCGCCGCGACGCGCGCCATCTTGAAGGGGGAGATGAGCACCTCGCCCTGGCCATACGCCGAGAATGGCAGCGACTTCCGCAAATCCGGCAGCGCGCCGGTCGAGATCCCCATCTGCGCGGCGGTGTCGGCCAGGGATTGCGAGCCTACGTCGTGGACGCCGAGTTGGGCGAAATATGCGTTGCAGGAGACCGCAATAGCGCGTTCCATATCGAGCGTGCCATGAGCGTGATCACCGACGTCGTCTTTGATCGGCCGGTTCCAACCCGCGATGACGTTGCCGGCGCGGCCGTCGGGGAGAGTGCGGCACAGGTAGGTGCGGCGTTTCAGCTCGGGGTTGCCGCGCAGGGCGGCGATGGCGGTGACCAGTTTGAAAGTCGATCCCGGCGGGTATTGGCCGTAGCGGGCGCGATCGAGCAGTTCGGCGGCGTCCGGCGGGGCGGTTCGGATGCCGGGAGGATCGGGCGCGGGCGCGCTGACGATGGCGAGGACGTCGCCGGTGGCGGAGTCCATGACGACCACGGCGCCGCTGCGCGTGCCGGCCTCGCGCAGGCGCTGTTCCAGGATCTCTTTGGCGCGGAGCTGGAGCCGGATATCGATGGTGAGGCGCACGTCCCGGTCACGGGCCAGGACGCCTGCCAACGCGGCATTTCCCGGTTGGTGGCGGTAGCGGACCAGGGACGCCAACTCCGCGTATTGATAGCCGCGAAGCTTCTCGTTGGAGTCGTGCTCGACCAAAGAGGCGTTGGAGGCATGAAAGTTCTCCCCGGTGCGGAGGTCGCCGATCAGGTGCGCGGTGGCGGCGCCGAAGGGGTAGTGGCGCGATTCGAAGCGGGAGGCGACGCGGTCGAGTGAAACACCGAGAGCTTCATATTCGGCGCGGCGGCGCTCCAGCCCGGACCAGTCGCTGGTGGCGAGCATGACGCCGCTGCGGTCGTAGATATTGCCGCGCGGAATCTCGCGCGCGATGGAGTTCAGCCGCGGGTTATGCTGGGGGCGCTTGACGCCATCCTCTTCGAAGGCCTGCGCGTCGCGCGCGAGGTAGTCCCGGTCGTGGAGAATCTGATAGTGGGCGGCAAAGCCGAGGAGAGTGGCCGCGGCGGCGCCTAGAGTAAGCTTCAAAGCCGTCAGAGATGGGCCGGGTTTGGAATCCGTCTCGCGGGCATCGGCCGAGACCGAGAGAATCATGGCGAACACCAGGAAGTTGGCGAGCATGGCGGTGTTGCCGGAGCTCAGGAACGGCGACACCACGCCGGAGAGCGGCAGCGCGCCGAGAACGCCCGCCGAGATCAGCAGCATCTCGAAAGCGATCAGGCTGCCGAGCCCGAGCGCGAGATAGAAGCCGAAACGGGTCTCGGACCGCGTCGCCGCGCGGTACGCGCGCGACACGAGGAATCCGAACAGGAGGAAGACGGCGGCGACGCCGAGGAAGCCCCATTCCTCGCCGATCGCGGGGAGCACGAGGTCGGTATTGCCGGCGGGGATCAGGGCGGGGTCTCCCCACCCCGGACCGGAGCCGGTGGGGCCGCCGGTGGAGAACGCCCACAGCGCGTGAGCGAGTTGATCGCCGCCGCGCACGTCGTTATCCCAGGGCGAGAGCCACATGTGGATGCGGTCAACGACGGTGTGCGGCTGGCCGATGCGATAGCCGGCGGCGACGGAGCCGACCATGAGGATCATGCCGGCCAGGGCGAGCCCGGGACGTCCCCGGGCTGCGGTAAACATCGCGAGGAAGACGAAGAACGTCACCAGCGCGGGTCCAAGGTCTTTCAACACGAAGAAGGACGTGAGTGAGATCGCGACTGCACAAAGGACGGGCGCGACGTGTTCGAGACGGGGAAGCCCGAGACGGCCGAAGAGGCGCGGGAGAACGCGTTTCTCGCGGAGATCGCGCAGGCGCTCCCAATTGCGCGTGAAGTAGCCGGCGAGGAAGAGGACGAGCAGAATTTTGACGGCCTCGACGGGCTGAAACGGGCCGAGATTGACCTTTGCGTCGTTGCCGGCCGGGCCTTTTCCATAGACGAGAAGCGCGGAGAAGAGTGCCAGCGCGCCGAAAAGCGGCGTGTAGCACCAGTCGGCGAGGCGCATGTAGTCGAAGACGCGCAGAGAGGGCAGAGCCAACAGCAGGCAGCCCAGCCCGACGCCGACGGCGAATTTATGGAACTCGAGGGTGTCGCGCAGCGGATCGCGCAGGCTGACCATGAGGATGAGGCCCATGCCGGAGAGCAAATGCAGGGCGGGCAGGAGAGCGCGGTCGCCGCCAAAGTGGGCGAGCGACCACACCAGCGCGACGAAATAGAATGCGGCGAAATAGACGCCGGCGGCGGTCAGGAACTCGCGGCGGAATTCGGCCGGGGCGCGGACAATCGTGAGCGGCTTGAGGCGAGCAAGAGGAAACTTCTGCGAGCGCCGCAACGGGGCGAGCGCGCCGATGTTGGCGAGGGGGCGCTTCCGTTGGAGAAATTCAAAGGTCCCTTCGGCGACGGATTGGCGGCCGGCGCGGTCGGGGAAGGACTCGAGGAGCGGGAGGAGGTCATCGGACGACGTAATCGTATTGACGTTGAGCAGGTTGGGAGTGGCGAAGGACTGGGACTTGGCGGCGTACGCCATGAGGAGTCCGGCAGCGACGAGGATGGAGGCACAGACGAGCGGGAACAGGCCGCTCGGCGGCCGCGGCGGGGCTTTGACGGCGGTAAAGGCGGGTCGCGCAGCCCAGCTTTTGGTTACCGCCATCGAGGTCTCCTTCGCGGGAGAGGGCGGTGACGCGGGTGAGTCACGCGGGCGGGCGGGCGGAGCGGCTTCGGCGCGGGCTCGACCGGGGGCGGAGGCGCGCCGCCGGTGTGCGCCAATGCCAATTGAGCGAGGGTATGAGCATCGGTGTTGCCGAGCTCCACGGCGCGTTGCAGAAGGAGCTCGGCTTTGCGCCAATCGACCGGCGCGGTAGTGAGAATCCGCTCGCCCTCCGCCCGGTAGAGCAACGCCAGATTGGGAAGCGGGGCTGGCGGCTTGGGAGGGTCAATGACCGGGCGCGCTTGCAGCGCCTGCCAGCCGTAGCTGCCGCCGATCCATAAAACCATGCCGGCGGAGAACCAGCCGACGGCGCCGGCGACGCGCAGGCTCCGCTTCGCCTTGGCCACGGTCTGGGTGGCTTTGCGGAGGACGGCTTCGATAGTGGCGCTGCCGCGGCGCTCCTGTTCGGCGCGAGCCGGCCGATGTTCCAGAAAGGCCTGGAGGTCCGCCTGAAACGATCGCGCGGAGCCGTACCGCTGCGCGGGATTGGGGGCGAGCGCTTTGCCCGCGATCATTCGCAGGGCGCGGGGGACGGCAGGCGGCAAAGCGCGCGGCGGGCGCTTGGAGCGTATCAGGGCTTCGAGCTTGCGCGTGTTCTCCGCCTGGTACGGCGGGGCGCCGGCGAGCATCTCGTAGAGTGTCGCGCCGACCGCCCAGAGGTCGGATTGCTGATCGACTTCGGAGCGGGCGAGGCGCTCGGGCGAGCAGTAGCCGGGGCTGCCGAAGTTGTGGACGGTGGCGTCGCAATCGGCGCGCAACGTCTTGGCAATCCCGAAATCGAGCAAGCGGACGGTGTCGTGCTGGCCGATGTGGATATTGGACGGCTTGATATCGCCATGCACGACGGCAGCCTGCGCGGAGTGAAACTTGCCGAGCTGCTCGCAGAGCTCGAGCGCGATGGTGGCGGCGCGCGCCGGATCGATCATCCGCTCGGCGCGCAGCACTTCCGCGAGGTTGCGGCCCTCCACATATTGCATGGCAACGTAGAAGAAGCCTTCCTGCTCGCCATAGTCATAGACCTGGACCATGCGCGGGTCGACCGCCTGCAGCTCCTTTTGGATAGCGGCGCCGCGGCGCTCCGCTTCGAGGATCAGGCGATTCACGGCGTCGCCGCCGGTGGGGACGAGTTTGAGCGCGACCTGGCGCTGCTCCACGATATCGGTGGCGAGATAGACGTCGGTCATGCTCTTGCCGATGCGGCGCACGATTTCGTAGCGGCCGACGCGGGTCGGAGCGGTCATCGCCGCACCCCCAGCCAGAGCAGCATGCCAATGAGGAGTCCGAAGACGAGGAACACGAGACGGCGGCTGACGCGCCAGCGGCGGCGCACGCAGGTGGTCGAAGAGCGGGGCCGCGTCGCGGCGCTGCGGCCGGCGAAATCAGGGCCGGCGACGAAGAGCGCAGTGATGTTGTCGTCGCCGCCCGCCCGGTTGGCGGCGTCGACGAGGTCGTAGGCGACGCGGACGGCGTCGCCGTCGTAGCGATCGACGATGTCGCGGATCTGAGCGGCGGTGAGGCGGTCGGTGAGACCGTCGCTGCAAAGCAGGATCGCGGCGTCGGCGTGGAAGCGGCAGCGTCGAATCTGGATGAAGGCGGCATCGTCCGCAGAGCGGCGGCGGGAGCCGACGTCGCGGAAGACCTCGTTGCGGCGCGGGTGAAACATGGCCTCCCGTTCGCTGAGCTCACCCGCGTCCTCGCCCTCGCCGACGGGAGAGTGGTCGGCGGTGAGCTTGCGGATGGCGCCGTGCCAGATGAGGTACAACCGGGAATCGCCGACGTGGCCGATGACGATTTCGTCGCCGGCGACGGCGGCGAGGGTGAGGACGCACGCCATGCCGCGCAGTTCGGGACGGGTTTGCGCGAGGTCGAAAATCCGGTTGTTGGCCGCGGCGATCGCTTGGCGCACGGCGTCCTCGGTGTCGAGGGGCGAGGAACTGATGACATCGACGGCGGTCTGCGCCGCGAATTCACCGGCGGCATTGCCGCCGACGCCATCGACCACGAGGAAAGCGCCGCGCTCGGGATCGGCCCAATAGCGGTCTTCGTTGCGGTCGCGGAGCAAGCCGGTGTCGCTGGCGGCGCCGGAAGCCCAAGTCACGGCCGCCTCCAGTTCACGAGCACGAAGATCGCCACGAAGGCCAGAAAGGCGGCTACGAACAGCGTGTGCCACTGGTAGAGTTGCGTCATCGGCGGGCCTCGAAGGCGAGCTTGACAGTTTCGGCTACCGCGATTTCCGCGCGATCGGGGAGCGGCTGTTCCTTGTCGCGGGGGAGGCGCTTGCCGTTGACCCACGTGCCGTTGCGGCTCTTGTCGAGAATGGTGAAAACGCCCGTGGCGGGATCGCGGCGGAGACGCAGGTGTTCGCGGGAGACTTCGTCGGAGGCGTAGAGCGGGAGGTCGACCCAAAGGTCCTCGCCTCCGCGGCCGATGCTGATTTCGGGTTGGGTGACGAAGAAGGTCTGCGGACCGGAATCGTCCTGATAGCGGATTTCGGCGAACACCTTGTCCGGCTGGCGGCGGGTGTTCTCGCGGTCGCGCGCCACGCGGGCGGAGGTGACGGAGGGCTGGCGCTCGATGAGAGTGGTCTTGGCTCCGCGGTAGCCCGGTTGCGCGACGTCGTTGAGCTCGGAATGGATCTCGACATCGCCCGGCGGGACGGCGCCTTCGGTGTCGGCGAAGAGTTCGATCCACCAATCGCCCTGCGCGATGCGGTATTGCTTATGAGGGCCTTTCGAGGCGCGGCGAAAGAGCGGCTTGCCGGCGGCGTTCCACTCGGCCATACGGGCGGAAAGGGCGCGTTTGGCGTCTTCGCTGAGGAGGTCATGGACGGCGACGATGCGGGCGTGATCGTCGGGGTGGAGGTAGACGCTGAAGATGCACGGCAGGAGGATGCTGTAAGCCATCTCGAGCCGGCCCAATTCCATGTTGCGGATCAGCTCGTCGATGATCGTCTGGCCGCTGATACGCGTCTGAGGCTGTTTGATTCCCGGTGGCACACGAATTCCCCTCTCAGGACGCGTAACGAGATTTTAGACGGAAATGGGGCCGGAGCGTTACATGCGAAGGTTCATAACCAAATTAAATATTGTTTAGGGGCAGCGCACTTTGCCAGAGACGGAGCGATTTCCCCGGATGAGGAAGCGCAGGGGCAGGCCGGCGCACTTCGTGATGCCGATGCGGGGAGTGACGGCGATGTCGACAGGATGGGGGGCGGCGGGTTCGCGGACGACGAGGGCGCCGCGGGTGACATCGGCGCCGTTGTGGGCGCGGGTGATCGACAGGGCGAGGGTCAGCTTGCCGGGACCGGAGGCGAGGTCTTCGGGTTTGCGGGCGGCGGGGCGGCGGCCGCGCATCAGGCCGATTCCGGCGATGGGTTCCAGGGCGCGAATCAGGACGCAGCCCGGCACGCCTTCGGGTTCGCACACGAGGTTCAGGCATTCATACATGCCGTAGATGAAATACACGTACGCATGGCCGGGCGGGCCGAAGATGACGCGCGTGCGGGGGGTGACCCCGCGGGCGGAATGCGAGGCGAGGTCGTCCCCGCCGAGGTAGGCTTCGGTCTCGACGATGATGCCGGCAGCGGGCCCGTGGACGAGGACTTTGCCAAGGAGGTCGCGCGCCACTTCCGTGGTGGGCCGGCTATAGAAAGGACGCTTGAGAATGGGGCCGAAGCGCATCGGAACACCACTGTACAATGAAAGCCGCATGCGATTGTTCGCCGGCCTGGACTTACCCGCGGAGGTAGTCCGGAATCTGGAGCGGTTGCTCGCCGAGCTGCGGCCGACCGCGCGGATTCAATGGAGCCCGCCCGCCAACCTGCACATCACGACCAAGTTCATCGGGGAATGGCCGGAGGAACGGCTCGAGGAGTTGCAAGCGGTTCTGGGCGGGCTGCCGCCGCGGGCGGCGATTCCGGTGCACATTCGGCGGGTAGGGTTTTTTCCCAATCCGCATGCGCCGCGAATCTTCTGGTGCGGAGTCGACGCGGCGGAGCTCGACAGGCTGGCGGGGGAGACCGACCGGGCGACCGGGACGCTGGGGATCGAGATGGAGAAGCGGGCGTTCGCTCCGCACCTGACGCTGGCGCGAATCAAGGAACGGATCGATTTGCAGCCGCTGCTGGAGAAGATCGCGGGACTGCCGTCGCCGGAGTTCGGGAGCTTCGAGGCGCGGAGCTTCTTTCTGTATCGCAGCAAACCGGGCCCGAAGGGTTCCGTGTACACTAAGCTTGCGGAGTTCCCACTCTCAAAGCGATGATTGCGCTACCGGTTGTGCTGATCGCGTACCTGCTTGGCGCGATCCCCTTCGGCTACCTGCTGGTGCGTTGGAAGACGGGCGGCGACGTGCGGGCGGCCGGCAGCGGAAACATCGGCGCCACCAATGTCCTGCGAACGACGGGTAAGGCGGCGGGGATCGCTACGCTCCTGTTGGACATCGCCAAAGGGTATGCGGCTGTCTGGCTGGCGGGACGATGGACGGAACGGGATCCACTGTGGATGAGCGTGGCGGCTCTGGCGGTGATGGCGGGCCACGCCTATCCGGTATTCCTACGATTCAAGGGTGGCAAGGCGGTGGCGAGTTTCGTGGGGGCGTTTCTGTGCCTGGCTCCGCTGGCGCTGGCGGTCGAGGTCGTCGTGTTTGTCGCGACGGTGGTGTGGACGCGGCACATATCGATGGGGTCGATTGTGGGGGCGGCGACGTTTCCACTGGCGGTTTGGCTGATTCTACATCCGTCGTCGTTGGCGGTTCCGGCGGCGGCGGCGGCGGGGGGCGCATTCATTATTTACAAACATAGTACTAATATGGCGAGATTGCGGGCGGGGACGGAGAACGTGTTTTCGTTCGGGGCGAAGAAGCATTGAGGAACCTGGCGATTATTGGCGGAGGTAGCTGGGGGACGGCGCTGGCGATCGTGCTGGCTGCGCGTTTCGAACGGGTTAGCCTGTGGGTTTACGAGGCGGATCTCGCGGTGAGAATGGCCGAATCGCGGGTGAACGACGTGTATTTAGCGGGGTTCGAAATTCCCCGGAACGTGGCGATTACGGACCGCCTGGGGGTGGCGCTGGAGGGCGCGGAGATCGTTCTGAGCGTCATGCCGTCGCATCTGACGCGCTCCGTGTACGGGCAAATGCTCGAGTTTCTACAAGAGTCGATGTTGTTTGTCAGTGCGACGAAGGGACTGGAGAACAACACACTTTTACGAATGTCGGAGGTTATCCGGGATGTGTTAGGAACCCGTTTCCGGCCGCGGGTCGCGGTCATTTCGGGTCCGACGTTCGCGCGTGAGGTCGCCCGGCTGGAACCTACTGCTCTTGTAGTAGCTTCAGAGGACATGGCGTTGACAGAGGCGGTCCAGTCGGCATTTTCGGGTCCGACCTTCCGTTTGTATACTTCTTCAGACCCGGTGGGAGTTGAAATCGGCGGATCTATTAAAAATGTAGTCGCCATCGGATCGGGCGTGTTACATGGAATGGGGCTGGGGCATAATGCGACGGCGGCATTGATTACGCGGGGGTTGGCGGAGATGACTCGGCTGGCTCTGGCGTTGGGCGGCAAACCGCTGACTCTGGCTGGTTTAGCCGGTTTGGGAGACTTGGTCCTGACGTGTACGGGAGACCTGAGCCGGAACCGGGCGGTAGGGGTAGAGATGGCTCACGGGCGGAAGCTGGACGAGATCGTGCGGTCGATGAAGATGGTGGCGGAGGGGATCAAAACGACCAATGCGGCGGTGGATCTGGCGCGGCGGCTGGGGGTGGAGATGCCGATCGCAGAACAGATGTTTCAAATGCTCCATTTCGGCATATCGCCGCGGGAAGCGATTCAGCGATTGATGGAACGGTCGCTCAAGGGGGAATAGGCGGACGGCGAATTCTTTTTCGACGAAACGCAACCTCCGATGGACGAACGGGTTCACACGAGTATGGCGGGAGCCGTGGCGGCTCTGGACTACGATGCTGAGCTGATGCTCAGGGTCAAGGACGGGGACGGCCCCAGTTTCGGGGTGTTGCTGGAGAAGCATCGCTCCGCGGTGGTCCATTTCCTGTACCGGATGGTGCAGAACTCCGCAGTTGCGGAAGAACTGGCGCAGGAAGTGTTTCTGCGCGTATACCGGTCGCGGTCCACGTATGAACCGACGGCCAAATTTACGACGTGGCTGTTCCGGATTGCTACGCACCTGGCGCTGAACGCGCTGCGGGACAATCGCCACGAGCGGCTGCAGGACCGTCTGGACGACGATTCATCGGACTTGCCGGTACGGCAAGTTGCGGATTGCCGTCCGTCGGTGGAACAGCGTATGGTGTATCAGGCGAAGCTGGAGGAAGTGAGGAAGGCGATTGCGGCGCTTCCGGACAAACAGCGGGCGGCGGTTCTGATGCACAAGTATGAAGAGATGGAGTATTCGCAGATCGCGAAGGTCTTGAACTGTTCGGAATCTGCAATCAAGTCGCTTTTATTCCGGGCGTACGAAGCATTACGCGCCCGGCTGGCCCATATGGCTTAGGGAAGAAGAGGAACTCATGAGGTGTCCAATCGAAACCGGTGAGGGCGTAGAGCTGCTGCTGGCGCACCATGCGGGGGCGCTGGATGCGGAGCGGGCGGCCACATTGGAGAATCACCTCGCCAACTGCGAGGGCTGCCGCGAATTCGCGGCGGCGCAACGGTCGGTGGACGAGGCGCTGGAACTGTGGGAGGCGCCGGCGTTGTCGGCGGATTTCGACCAGCGGCTCTATCGGCGGATCGAGCAGGAAGTCCCGTGGTGGGAGTTCCTGGTGCGACCGTTCCGTCCAGCGTTCGCGACCCGGGTGCTGCCCATGGCAGCGGCGGCGGCGATGTTGCTGGCGGTGGGGCTGTGGATGGAGCGGCCGGGCGTCATGCCGCCGCCCGTGCCGCGGACAGCGGAACTGGAATCGCTGCCGGCGGAACAAGCGGAGCACGCCCTGCAGGAAATGGAAATGATGCAGGAGTTCAGCCGTCTGGTTCGATCCGACACGGCCGAACCCAGAATGTAAGCATGCCTCGCGCGCTTCAACTCGGCGGGCTGCTCCTCGCGTGCGTCACGGCCGGGCTGGCCGCGGACCAGAAGGGCGCGGCCGGCAATGCGGCGACTCCTCGTCCGGCGGCAGTGCGGCCGGCGCCGCCGCCGCGCAACGGGGCTATGCCGAAGGCGGGCGTTCCCCGTTTTCCGCAGCAGCCGATCGGACCCCCGCTGAGCAATCCGGCGAGCCCGGCGGCGCGGCTGTACCGGGCGGCGCCGGAGGAGCGCGACCGGGCATTGGAGAAACTCCCGCCGAAGCTGCAGGAGAACCTGCGGATGCAGCTCAGCCGTTTCGACGCGATGCCGAAGGAGCAGCAGGACGTCATGATCCGGCGGGCGGAGCGGTTCGCCGCGCTGCCACCGGAGCGGAAGGGTCTGTTCATGCAGGCGATGCAAGCCCTGGGCAAACTCGAACCGGAGCGGAGGGGGGCGGTCGGGGTGGCGTTGCGGCGTCTGCAGCCGCTTTCCGAGGATCAGCGGCTGAAGATCGTCAGCAATGACGATTTCAAGAGCCGCTTCTCAGCGGAGGAACAGAAGATCATCGCGGACCTCTCCGAAGTCATGCTGCCGCCGATGTGACGGTTGTGTGCGGGAACTTCCGTATCCTGTTCGATAGCCACCAATTTTCGTATTGTCTTTCCTCTCCGAGTCTGATACTTTTCCTAAGCACTTCGGCATGGGAGGGACGATGAAAAAGAAGGAGCGGGCGCCCGAGAGCCCAGAAACTTACCGCCAGATGCTGCTCGACCGGCGGCGCGAAGTCCTCACGGGTATGGGCAGCAAGTTCGACACGATGGCCAAGATGGGCCGCGTGGCAGAAGACGACCAGGCGCAACTCTCGCACGACGAATTCGTGTCCCTGCACCTCAACAGCATGGATTACGCGCAGCTCCGCATGGTGGAGGAGGCGCTCGACCGCATCCACTCGGGCGACTACGGAATCTGTCTGGCGTGCGAGGAGCCGATTCCGCCGAAGCGGCTGCGGGCGATATCGTGGGCCCGGTATTGTGTGGATTGCCAGGACCGTGTCGGGCGGCAGATGGATCGGGAAACGGCTGCGGCTGGACGGTAAACGAAGAAGACCGGGGCCGCCGCGCGGCCCCGGTCTTCAATTCCTCGATACGAAGCAATTAGACGTGGGCTTCGATCATTTTCTGGACTTCGGATTTGCCGACGGCGCCAACGCGCTGCTCGACCACATGGCCGCCCTTGAACAGGAGCAGGGTAGGGATGCCGCGGATGTTATAGCGCATCGCGGTGCCGCCGTTGGAATCGACATCGAGCTTGCCGACCTTGACTTTGCCGGCATATTCAGTCGCCACCACGTCAATCGTGGGCGCCATCATCCGGCAGGGACCGCACCATTCGGCCCAAAAATCTACCAAAACAGGCACATCCGACCGGAGCACATCCTGGTCGAAGTCCGTATCGCTAAACGTTAACGTGTTGTTACCTGCCATTTTCGCTCCTAGCTATTAGAATCACGGCCTACGCAAAGGATTCAATCGCGCGCCAAAAGCCGGCGGTAGAGTCCGGAATAGGCGCGCGCCGACGTCTTCCAGGAGAAATCCCGCCGCATTCCGGCGCGAACCAGGCCGGCCCAGACATCCGGATCGGAAAATGCCTTGCCGGCGGCCTGAACAGCTTCGAGAAGGGCCTGGCCGGAATAGCCGGCGAACTTGAACCCGACGTCTTCTTCGATGGTATCATTGAGCCCGCCGGTGGCGCGCACCACCGGGACGGTTCCATACCGGAGGCTGTACATTTGATTGAGCCCGCAGGGCTCATAGCGGCTGGGCATGAGGAACAGGTCGGCGCCCGCCTCAATGCGATGGGCCAACCCGTTGTCGAAACCGACACGGACGGCGATACGGCCGGGATGGGCGGCGGCCATGCGCTGAAACAAGGCTTCGGACTCGGGGTCGCCCGCGCCGAGCGCCACCAGGAACATGCCTTCGGCGACGATTCCGGGCGCCGCTTCGGCAACGATATCGGCGCCCTTCTGGCGCGTGAAGCGGGAGACGATGCCGATCAGCGGCGCGTCCATCGCCTCGGGCGGCAGGCCGAATTCGCGGACGAGGTGTTGCTTGCAGACGCGCTTACCGGAAAGATCGTCAACGGAGAAGCGGGCCTGAATCAGCGGGTCGACATCCGGGCTCCACTCGCGGTAGTCGACGCCATTGAGGATTCCGGAAAGGACGCCGGCGCGGGTGCGCAGGGCGCCGTCGAGGCCGAAACCGTACTCGGGGGTCTGGATTTCGCGGGCATAGGTGGGGCTGACGGTGCTGAGCGCGTCGGCAAAAGAGATGCCGCCCTTGATATAGCTGAGACGGCCGTAGAACTCCAGGCCATCGGGCCGGAAGAGCGCGGGATCGAGCGCCGCGTCCGCGAGGGCGGAGGTGGGAAACAGCCCTTGATAGCCCAGGTTGTGGATGGTGAAGAGCGTTTTCACGCCGGCGAAGGTCGGGTCGGTGGCGAACGTGCTGCGGAGGTAGGCGGGAATCAGGCCGGACTGCCAGTCGTGGCAGTGGAGGATGTCGGGGCGGAAGAGGTAGCGGGCGACGCCCAAGGCGGCGCGCGCGAAGACGGCGAAGCGGATATGGTTGTCGGAGTAATCCAACCCCGATTCGCCGTAGTAGCCCTTGCGATCGAAGAGGGGAGGGCAGTCGATCAGATAGATCGGGAACTCCGCGGCGGCCTGATAGACGGCAGTGTCGTAACGGACGGCGCCGAGGTGGACGGGGAGGTGTTCGTAGACGCGCCGGGCGGCGGTGAGGTCGACGGAGCCATAGCGGGGGATGACCACGGCGACATCGTCGCCGAAATCGCGGAGGGCGGCGGGAAGGGCGCCGACAACATCCGCGAGGCCTCCGGTTTTCGCGAAAGGCGCGGCTTCGGAGGAAACCATGAGGACGCGGGACACGTGGGAATTGTAGCAAGGCCCGGAACCGGGGACCGGGGGACAAAAGCCCGGTGGTTTGGCTTGCGGTAGAATAAAGGACAACTCGTCATGCCTTTGCTTTACCGATTCGCGGCAATTTCCGCCTGCGCCTTCCTCATGTCGGCCCCGGCAGTTTCGCAAAAACCACAAGCTCCGGCAACGGCCGCGACTCCGCAACAGGAGCCCCCGAAGTTCACATCGACATCCACCGAGGTCATTGTGCCGGTGACCGTCACCGACGACCGGGGCAAGTTCGTGACCGACCTACAGGCTAAGGACTTCCGCATTCTGGACGAGGGCAAGCCGCAACACATCGAGTTTTTCAGTCATGCGGAGCGGCAGCCGATCGTGGTGGGGTTCCTGCTCGATTCGAGCAACAGCAACGCGATCCACTGGAAGCGATTCCAGGAGGCGGCCAAGGAGCTGGTCTGGAATCTGCTGCCGGGGGACAAGCGGTATTCGGGATACCTGATCACCTATTCGAACGACGCGCAGGTGGCGGTCAATACGACCTGGGACGCGGACAAGATCACGTCGCGGATCGACAAGCTGAAGCCGGGCGGGGGCGCGGCGCTCTACGACGCGATTTACAAGGCGTGCACGACGCGCGACCTGGTGAAGGGCGAGCCGTATGAGCCGCGGCGCATCATTATCATCATCGGGGACGGGCACGACACGGCCAGCAGCAAGACGCTGAACCAGGTGATCGAACTGGCGCAGCGCAACCTGGTGACGGTGTACGGCGTGAGCACGATGGCATTCGGATTCGCCAACGAGGACCGGGACACGCTGGAACGGCTGGCGTATGAGACCGGCGGGCATGTCGAGTATCCGCTGAACAACCGGTATAAGAGCACCTCGGGCTACCTTTCCAATCCGCAGGACGCGGGCAACTACGCCCTGACCGTGGGGACGGGGGCGTACGAGGCCGAGATCGCCAAGGGAATTCTGGAAGCGGTGGCGGGCGTATCGGGCGAGATCACGACGCAATACGTCCTACGGTACGTGCCGGACGTCGATCCGGAGGCCAAGACGAAGGTATTCCGTAAAATCAAGGTGGATATCCCGGACTTGCCGAATGTGAAACTGCACCACCGCCCCGGGTACTGGCCGAATGGCGTGCCGGGAGCGGCGGGTTCAAATGGGTCTTCGGGCGGCCGATAAGGACTGAGCAGGGCTGCGCCGCCGGTGATTGGGCGACAAGTCGAGCAACAAGCCGTGCGACAAATCGAGTCACAAGTCAGGCCGATCCGCGGATCGCGGTGGGGCATGTATGTCGTGTTGGAAGCGGCCCTCCCTGAGAGGGCGGCGCGCAACATTGGGGTCCTGCTGATCGATCCGGCGACGGGGCGGGGTTGGACGCGGCTGCGTCCGTCTTTCGACGATCTCACCGACGATACGGAGGTGCTGGACGCGCTCGATGACGATCTGCGCGGGCGGATCGGGGAAGAGGGAGCGGAGGCGTTTCTGCGGTCGCTCGAGGACACGCTCTCGAATGTGCTGCGGGTGAGCGAGCGGCGCGAGGTGGAAGTCGACGCATTCACGCGGGTGCTGGAGCAGTTATACGCGGAGCATGTGGAGGAGCGGCGGATCGCGCCGTTCGTGACGCATCTGCCGGTGTACAGCCTGCGCGCGGCGGCGGGCGCGTTGGGCGAGGAGATGGCGGTGGAGGCCGAGGACTGGGTCCCGGCGCCCGAGGGCCTGCGGCTTTCGCCGGACCTCTTCGTGGCGCATGTGGTGGGGCTTTCGATGTCGCCGCGAATTCCCGACGGCAGTTTGAATCTGTTCCGGCTGCATCCGGCGGGGTCGCGACAGGGAAGGATTCTACTCATCGAGCGCTTCGGCGTGACGGACGAAACAGCGCGGTACACGGTGAAGCGTTACACGAGCGTAAAGCGGCAGCTTTCGGAGGAGGAATGGGAGCACGAGCGCATCCGGCTCGAGCCGCTCAATCCCGAGTTCGAAGCATGGGATGTCGAGCCGCGCGATTTCGCGGTGGTGGCCGAGTGGCTGCGCGTTATCGAGTGAAGGCGCACTCGATTTCCAAACTCCTGCTGGCGTGGTACCGCCGGGGACATCGCGAGCTGCCTTGGCGGTCCACCGCCGATCCGTACCGCATCTGGGTCTCCGAGATCATGCTGCAGCAGACGCGCGCGCAAGCGGCGATGCCCTACTACGAGCGCTTCCTGGAACGGTTTCCGAATGTGGAGGCGCTGGCGGCAGCGACGGAAGACGAAGTGCTGTCGCTGTGGAGCGGGCTCGGGTACTACTCGCGGGCGCGGAACCTGCGGCGGGCGGCGCAAGCGGTCGCGGCGGCAGGGGGCTTCCCGGGGGATTACGAGGGAATCCGCGCGCTGCCGGGGGTCGGCGACTACACGGCGGCGGCGATCGCGAGCATCGCGTTCGGGCTGCCGCATGCGGTACTGGACGGCAATGTCATGCGGGTGGTGGCGCGCATGGAAAACGACGCGGCGGACATCGCGGCGACGCGCACGCGGGAGCGGTTTCGGGCGGTGGCTCAGGGGTGGCTTGACGGGCGCGAGGCGGGACAGTTCAACCAGGCGCTGATGGAGCTGGGCGCGACGGTCTGCCTGCCGAGGAATCCATTGTGCCTGGTGTGTCCCCTACGGGACGGATGCAAGGCGCGCGCGGCAGGCACGGCGGCGCAATTGCCGGTCAAGCTGCGGAAGCAGGCGCCGGTGGCGATCGAAGCGGTGGTGCTGATCGCGCGGGACCGCGGGCGCATTCTGTTGCGGCGGCGGGCGGATTCGTCGCGGCGGATGGCGGGTTTCTGGGAATTGCCGGGGGAGGAAGATCTTCCCAGGGCGCGGGTGGGCCGGTCTCTCGGGACCTTCCGGCACTCGATTACGCATCACCACTATACGTTCACGGTGCGGTCGGCGAGCGCGCGGCCGGCGGGCCCGGAATTTCAGTGGTTCAAGGCCGCGGAACTGGCGTCGATTCCTCTCAGCACGACGGCGCGCAAGGCGCTGAAGCTGCTATCTTGTCTATAATTTGCGGATATTTGGCAGGTTCTCCTCAAATTAAGGACAATTCACAAAAGGGGCCGAGTACACTGCTTTAGGACGGGGTTAAACCGGATAGCCATGGAACGGAAGCGAAAGCTCGTAATTGCGAAGGTAGGAGTGGTAATGGGGACCATTCCTCTATTGATCTGGGCGCACGCCTCGGGGCCCGATGTGGGGAAATCGGGCGTGCCCGGCGAATCGACGTGCATGGAAAGCGGGTGCCATGTCGGCACGGCGCTGAACGGCGGGGGCGGGAGCGTCAAGGTGACATTCCCTGGGGGGATGAGCTATTCGCCGGGGGTCAAACAGCACCTGGTGGTGACGATCGCGGACCCGGCGCAGAAGGTCTGGGGCTTTCAGTTGACGGCCCGGCAGGCGAGCAATACGAAGACGCAGGCGGGGACGTTCGTTTCCACGGACCGGTTCACCGCGGTGGTATGCGGGGCGACGCCAACCGATCCGGGGGAGACGTTCCTCGATTTCGGGCAGAACCAGAACTGCGCGGCGTCGAAGCCCCTGGCCTATGTGGAGCATTCCTCGATCGGTTCCGGGCGGCTGCAGACCGGGTCGCAGACATATGAATTCGACTGGACGCCGCCCTCGACAAATGTGGGGAATATCAACATTTACGTGGCGGGCAATGCGGCGAACGGGAACGGAAACGAGACGGGGGACCACATCTACACGGCGTCGTACAGCCTGGCTCCGGGTTCGGCGGGCAGCACGCCGACGGTGAACTCGGCCATCGGCGCGGGCGGGTTCGGAGCCTTTGCGGCGATCGCTCCGGCCACGTGGGTGGAGATTTACGGCACGAATCTGTCGTCGACCATGCGGGGCTGGGCGGGTTCGGACTTCAGCGGGGTGAACGCGCCTACATCGCTCGACGGGGTGAAGGTGACGATCGGCGGGAAAGCGGCGTTCATCGATTACGTGAGTCCGGGGCAGGTGAATGCCCAAGTGCCCTCGGACGTGCCGACGGGGAGCGCGCAGGTGATCGTGACCAATGCCAATGGAGCGAGCGCGGCTTACACGATCACCGTCAATGCGCTCCAACCGGGCCTGCTGGCGCCGGCGTCGTTCCTCGTGGGAGGGAAGCAGTACGTGGTGGCGCAGTTCCTGGACGGCACGTTCGTGATGCCGCTGAATGCGATTCCGGGCGTGCCGTCGCGGCAAGCGCGACCGGGGGAGACGATCATCATTTACGGGATCGGATTCGGACCGGTGCTCACCGCGTCCAATACGAATATTCCAGCGGGGCAGATCGTGCAGCAGGCGAATCAGCTTTCGAACCCCTTGCAGATGCAGTTCGGCGGCGTGCTGGGAAATTTGAGCTACTTCGGGCTGGCGCCGACATTCGTCGGGCTGTATCAGTTCAACGTAGTCGTGCCGGTCGTGCCGAATAACGACCTCGTGCCGCTGACGTTCACGTTGAACGGGACGAAGGGAGTGCAGGTGTTGTATACGGCCGTGCACAACTGATGGAGAGGCGGCTGGTACCATTTCTTCTTGGAGCAATTCGGGTTTGAATTCGACCTTTCGCCGCAACGGACGGTTTACAGCGTCGCAGAACTGAATGCCGCGGTTCGGGCGGTGCTGGACAGGGAGTTTCAGAATGTCTGGGTGACAGGCGAGATCTCCGGACTCAAACTGGCGGCCAGCGGGCATTATTATTTCACCCTCAAGGAGCGGGACGCGCAGGTGCGGTGCGTCGCGTTTCGGTCGGCGCACCGGTACTGGAAGTTCAAGCCGCAGGACGGGCTGGCAGTGCTGGCGCGGGGGCGCATCGATGTCTACGAGGCGCGGGGCGAATACCAGTTGCAAATCGAGACGCTCGAGCCGCAAGGTCTCGGGGCGCTGCAACTGGCATTCGAGCAACTCAAGAAGAAGCTGGCAGCGGAGGGATTGTTCTCGACCGGGCGGAAGCGGCCGCTGCCGCGTTTTCCGCGGCGAATCGGGATCGTGACGTCGCCGCGCGGGGCGGCTATCGCGGATATGCTGCAAATCCTCTCGCGCCGACTCCCGGGGCTGCACATCCGGCTGTACCCGGCGCTGGTGCAGGGGGAGGGATCGGTGGAAGAGGTGGTGCGGGGCATCGAATACT
Source organism: uncultured Solibacteraceae bacterium (assembly GCA_964608645.1). Taxonomy (GTDB): domain Bacteria; phylum Acidobacteriota; class Terriglobia; order Bryobacterales; family Bryobacteraceae; genus CAZSQK01. The sequence continues at coordinate 58,629 of CAZSQK010000006.1, forward strand.
TCAGCCGGACGAAGTGGGCGGACCTCGTGATCGTCGGGCGCGGAGGCGGGTCGCTCGAAGATTTGTGGACGTTCAACGAGGAGGCGGTGGCGCGCGCCATTGCGGGGTGCGCGACACCCGTCATTTCGGCGGTGGGGCACGAGACGGACGTCACGATCGCGGATTTCGTGGCGGACCTGCGGGCGCCGACCCCCTCGGCGGCGGCCGAAATGGCCGTCACGACGAGGGAGGAGCTGCTCGACCGGATCGCCACGGCGCGCGTCCAGGCGACGCAGGGATTGCGGTATCGCATGTCGATGCTGGAGCGGCGGCTGCGGCAGCAGGGGATCGAGCGGGCGCTAAGTGTGCTGCACCGGCGGGTGGGACGGAACCTGCAGCGGATCGACGAGCAGGAGTATCGTATGCGCGAGCGGGTTCGGGCGGCGATCGACACGCGCGAGCGCGGACGGCGCGGGCTGGAGGCGCGGCTGCGGCGCTTCGACGTGCGGCCCCGGCTGGCAGCGGACCGGAGACGCATGGAAGCGGCGCACGCGGCGATGGCGCAGGCGCTGCGGGCGCGCATGGCGCTGCGCCGAAGCGTCTGGGAGCAGGCGGCGGCAAAGCTCGCGCAACTCAGCCCGCTGCGGATCCTGGAGCGCGGGTATGCGATCGTGTCGAACCGGAACGGGGTCGTGAAGGACGCGGGGGCGGCGCCGGCCGGGTCCGAGATCCGCGTGCGGCTCGCGAAAGGGGAACTGAAGGCGGACGTCAAGAGCGGCTGACTACTCCAGCTGGAAACGATCGACCTTGCGGCCTTTGGCGGCAAGGGGAGCATTCAAAAACTCAATAAAAGGGGTCATGGCCTTGAAGCGGCTGACGACGGCTTCGTAGAGGTCCGGCGTAGTCGCGATATCGGGCGGCAGTTCGACGTACAGGAGAAACTGCTTGTGGCGCAGCAAGCCGGCGGCCGGGTGATCCGAGCAGAAGCCTTTGGAGACGCGGGAAAGCTGCTCGCCCTGCAGCTCGCCTAAGAGGCGTTTGACGGCGCGGGCTTTGAGCAGCGTTGCGAACTCGCGGTGGAACGTTGCCATGTGGGTGCGGACGGCGAGGAGCGTCTCGGGCGCGGGCATGTAGATGCCGCCGCCAATGGCGACGTCCTTGTGGGAGACGGCGAAATAGAAGCCGGCGCCGCCGCCTTCCCCGGCCAACTGGCGATGGCGGAAGCTGGCGGCGATGTGGTCCTTGTACGGAGTCTTGTCCTTGCTGAAACGGGTGTCGCGGTAGAACCGGTAGACGGCCTTGGCTGGGTCGGTCACGTAGTCGGGCGCAAAACGTTTCATGGCAAGGTTGACCACGTCCACCAGAGCATACATCGGCTTCTTGACCTGCTCTTCGAAAACCGGCTTGCGGGGCTGGAACCACTCGCGATTGTTGTGGCGGGCCAGGCCGCGAAAGAACTGCATGGCCTCCGGGGAAAAGCCGGGAAACGGGGACTTCATGAAAATGCCTCCCTTATAATCGAGGTGATGCCGAACACGGAAGAGACGCGCGCGCGTCTCGCCGGAATTCCCAATTTAACTGTTTCGAGCGACACGCCGCTGGCTTTGCACACACGGTTCGGCATCGGCGGTCCGGCGGATTTGTACGCGGAGACGGACAGCGTCGAGGCGTTTATCGCGGCCATGTCCACGGCTCGGGAGAGCGGGCTGCCGACCATGGTCATCGGCGGAGGCACGAACCTGATCGTGTCCGACAGCGGTTTCCGCGGAATCGTGCTGCGGTACCGGGCGGACGCGCTGCTGGCCTCGAACGGCCGCGTGGTGGCTCAGGCGGGAGCGGTGCTGCAGGACCTGGTGGATTTCACAATCGCCCACGGGCTGAAAGGCCTGGAGACGCTGTCGGGCATCCCCGGGTCGGTGGGCGCGGCGGTGTATGGCAATGCGGGGGCGTACGGCCACTCGATTGCGGAGCGCGTGGTCAAAGTGCAGTTCTTCGACGGCGCCTGCGTGCGGGTCTTCGGAAACGAAGAGTGCGAGTTCCAGTATCGGGAGAGCATCTTCAAGCGGCATAAGGAATGGATCATTTTCTCGACCCAGTTGCTGCTGGACGCCGATGACGGCGCGGCGCTGCGAAAGGCCGCCGACGACATCCTGAAGGTGCGGAACGAGAAATTTCCGGTGACGATGAAGTGCGCCGGCAGCATCTTCAAGAACCTGCTCTTGAAGAACCTGCCGCCGGCGGTGGCGGCGGAGGTCCCGCCGAAGGTGGTTCGCGAGGGCAAGATCCCGGCGGCGTGGTTCCTGGAGCAGGTGGGCGCGAAAGGAATGCTGCGGGGCGATATCCACGTGGCGGATTATCACGCCAATCTGATTTACAACCGGGGAGCGGGGACGGCGGCCGACCTGGTGGCCGTCATCGAGGAATTGAAAGGCCGCGTGCGAGCGCGGTTCGGAATCGAGATAGAAGAAGAGGTGCAGTACGTGGGTTGGTAGACGGGCCCTGGTTGCGAGCGCTTTGGCATGTCTGGCGCTGCCGCTGGCAGCGGCCGATCTCCACGAGGCGGTGCGGGCAGGCGATATCGAGGCCGTGAAGGAGCAGGTGGCGCGCGGCGCGGACGTGAACCAGCGCGACGCCATGGGCGCGACGCCTTTGCACGACGCGGCATGGAGTGGACGCCTGGAAATCGCGAGGCTGTTGATCGAGCACGGGGCGGATGTGCGGGCGAAACACGCGGAAGGCGGGTCCGAGCCGCTGGCCTACGCGGTGATCAAGAACAATGTCGAGTTGGCGGAACTGCTGCTGGCGCACGGCGCGGATGTGAAAGCGGCGGACAAATCGGGATCGACGCCGCTGCACCTCGCGGTGGATCGCGGGTATTTGGAGATGGCGGCGGCGCTGATCGCGCGGGGGGCGGACGTCAACGCGCGCGACCACGCCGGCGCGGCGCCTTTGGACGAGGCGGCCATCCGCGGTTACCGGCCGCTGGCGGAAGTGCTGATCGAGCATGGAGCGCGGGTGGACGAGGAAAGCGCCGAGAACGGCGCGACGCCGCTCAACATAGCGGCGGCCAAGGGCAATCGGGCGGTGGTGGAGTTGCTGGTGGCGCGCGGGGCGGATCGGGTGAAGCGCAGCCGGTGGGGCGTCACGCCGCTCGAGAGCGCGGTGCGAGGCGGCCATTCGGACGTGGCGGGCGTGCTGCTCGACGGCGCGGCTCCGGAAACGATTGCCAACCTGCTGTACGAGGCGGTGCTAAAGAACCAGCGGGACATTGCCGATCTATTGCTTCGAAAGGGCGCGGACGTCAACGCGCGCGATCGGTCGGACGCAACGCCGCTCCATGCGGCGGCGCTCAAGGGCAACCTGGCTATGGCGGAATTGCTGCTGGGCTATCGGGCCGAGGTCGACGCCAGGGACGGCGACGGGCTGACGCCGCTGCACCACGCGGCGGTGAGCGGGCACGCCGACATGGCGGCGCTGCTGCTCGACCGGGGCGCGGATCGCGAGGCGCGCGATCGAAGCTCGGGAGCGACCCCTCTATTTCAGGCGGCGGCGTGGGGCCGGAAGGCGGTCGTCGAGCTGCTGCTCGCGCGGGGCGCGGATGTCAACGCGAAGAATCAGTCCGGGGTGTCGCCATTGGAGTCGGCGGGGAAGAACGGGTTCCCGGAGGTCGCGCGCGTGCTGAAGGAGCATGGAGGAAAATAAGGCGGGGTGGCTGGCGCCGGGGGCGCGGCGGCACGTGACGAAGATGCTGCGGGCGCTGGCGCCGCGGGCGGATGCCGCGGACAGGCAACTGTCGGGGATCCTGAAGAAGCGCGGATTCAGCGCCGCGGCGGTTGTCCGTCTGCTGGCGATTACACCGGGAGCGGCGGCGCGCGCGGAAACGCTGGAGGCGTTTTTCCTCCTGGTGGAACGGAGCGGCCGGGAGCTGGCGCAGTTGCCGGTGACGCCGGAGCAGGCGACCGGGGCGCTACGCGAGTTCGACCGTCTGCTCGACGAATTGCTCGACGCGCGATTTCAGCCGGCGCGGGAGCAGCTGCAGCTGGCGACGGTGTTCGCGCTCTATCGCGCGTTTTACGAGACGCGGGAGGACGAAGTCCGGCGGCTGGAGTCGGAGGCCCGGCATACGGAGGAGCAGGAGCGGCGGCGCATCGGGCGGGAATTGCACGACGAGGCGGGGCAGTCGCTGTTATTGCTGCGGCTACAGCTCGAGATGCTGGAGCGGGGCGCGCCGGAATCCGCGCGGGGGGAGCTTCTCGAGGCGCGCGAAACCGTGGAGCGGATCGTCACGGAGCTGCGGCGGATCGTGGCGGCCCTCAGTCCGGCGGTATTGGAGCGGCTGGGGCTGGCGGCGGCGGTCCGGCAACTGGCGGCGCGGTTCGAAAGAACCTGCGGCGCGGCCGTGCGGCTGCGGATCCGGGGGGACACGGCGGCGCTCCCGATCGAGGCCCAGGAGGTGATTTACCGGGTCGCCCAGGAGTCGATGCAAAACGTCGCCAAACATGCGCGGGCGACGGAAGTAAACCTTTCGCTCGAGTCCACCGATAAGAGTATCAGGCTGCGCGTCGCGGATAACGGCGCGGGCTTTGCGGTGAAGGCGGCCGGGGGCCGGACGATGTCGTTTGGCCTGGCTGGAATGCGGGAGCGCGCCAAGCTCCTGGGCGGAGTGCTCGCGGTGCGGAGCGCGCCCGGAAAGGGCGCTGCCGTGGCGCTGCGGCTGCCAGTCCCCGTAACTGTGGGGTCAAATGGGAAAAACGCGTGTCTTGCTAACTGACGACCATATGCTGTTCCGGCAGGCAATCCGGACGCTGCTTTCGGCGGAACCGGACCTGGAAGTGGTCGGAGAGGCGGCGAATGCTTCCGAGGCGGTCGAACTCGCCTTGCAGTTGCGGCCTGACGTGGTTGTGATGGACATCGGGATGGCCGGGATGAGCAGTTTCGAAGCCACGCGGCAGATCCGGCGAGAACGTCCAGACACGCGCATCCTGTTCCTGTCGATGTACGACGATGAGGACTACCTTTCCGAATGCATGGAGATCGGCGCGAGCGGGTATGTGTTGAAGGACAGTCCTGCGGAGCAGTTGCTGACGGGCATTCGCGAGGTGCACCGGGGGGGCAGTTACCTGAGCCCGCGGTTACTGACGCGACTGGTGGACGGTATCCGGCTGCAGGGGAGGGCCGTCGAACGGCAGCCTCGCTTCGGCACGTTGACGAAACGCGAACGCGAGATCCTCAAGATGCTGGCGGAAGGCAGGTCCGTGAAGGAGATCGCCACGGGCTTCGAGCTGAGCGTGAAGACGATCGAGGCGCACAAGTTCAACCTGATGCGGAAGCTCGATATTCACAATAAGGCGCAGTTAGTGCAATACGCGATCCAGAAGAAAGTCATCCGCTTACCCGAGTTAGTGGGAGTCTAAGTCCGGTGGCGCAGCTGCCACGCGTGTGTGCGCTGACACGCGCCGATATCCGAACAACCACATTGTTTTCAAGCACTTTGCCATTGGCGCTCGATCTGCATCCCTGTTCCGCCGTAGAGGGAACAGAAAATGCGACGGACGGAAGATCAGGTTAGACGGCTGGCGGCGTTGACCAGCGTGATGATGATGGCGGCGGCGGAAGCAATGGCGCAGGACAAACGTCCGGCGCGGCGGATCGTGATCAGTATTCCCGACCGCAAACTGGCGGTCCTGGAAGACGATCGGGTGGTGAAGATCTATCCGACCGCGGTGGGGGCGCCGGTGTCGCCGAGTCCGGAGGGCTCCTTCACGATCATCAACCATATCGCGGATCCGACCTGGTACACGAAGGGGCGCACCGTTCCTCCGGGAAAGGCTAACCCGCTCGGCACGCGGTGGATGGGGCTGAGCCGCAAGGGGTACGGGATTCACGGGACGAATGTTCCGTCGTCGATCGGGCGCAATGCGTCGCACGGCTGCATCCGGATGCGCAACCAGGATGTCGAAGAGCTGTTCGAGATCGCCGCGGTGGGCGATGTGGTCGAACTGCGGCATGAGCGCACCCCCGAGATCGAGCGGATTTTCGGCGCGGCAACGTTGGTTGCGAAGACGGAGACCGGAAGCGGCATGGGCGCTGCGCAGTAACCTAATCGTAGCAAGCAGGGTCATTCGATTGCCGTGTGCTATCATCGCGTCCGTGAAGGGGTGGAGTGCGGCCTTTCTGGCGCTTTCGCTGTGGATTGCGCCTCCCGCCAGAGCCGCTGAGGACCTGAACGGCGCCGCGCGCGAACTGGCGCGGAAGACTGCCGCCGCGGCAGGCAAGGGCGAGGCGGTCGCGGTCACGTGGCGCAACGTTTCGTCGTTAGGATCGGCCGCGCTGGCCCAGGCGCGGGGGGTGTTCGAGGCCGCTTTGCGCGAAAGCGGCGCGCGGTTGAGCGAAATCGCTCCGGCGGCGGAAGCACAGATCACGGTCTCCGAGAATGCGTCCTCTTACATGCTTGTGGAAGAGATCCGCAAGGAAGTATGGATTGTTTCGTGGAAACGCGCGGCGGCGGGCGCGGCGCAGCCGGCGGCTATCCTGGAGAAGCGCCTACTGTGGGAGCAGGAGGAGCCGATGCTCGACGCCGCCATGGCAGGCGACGCGCTGTTGCTGCTGACGCCTTCGGCGGTGTGGCGGATCGCGCCCCGGCAGAGCGCCCCGGTGACGGCGGCAAAAGCCTGGCCTCGCGACCTTCGGGGACGCCTGCGGGTCAGGGGAACCAGCGTACAGGTCAATCTGCCCGGCGTGTTGTGTTCGGGCTCGACGGAGCCATCGTTGACACTGGCATGCAAGCCGAGTGATGAGCCATGGACGCTGGAATCGGGCAGCCGCTCGATACTACTGGCGAATTTCGCCGCCAACCGCAATTACTTCGACGGCCGGGTCGTGACCCAAAACGCTGCGCGAAGGAGCGTAGGCCCCTTTTATTCCGCGGCTGCGGCCGATGAGAACGGGCGCACGTTGTGGCTGCTGGCGATGGCGGACGGCCGCACCGAGGTGTTCGACTCCGCGATGGAACCGGTTGACGGCATCGGGTCCTGGGGCAGCGACATTGCGGGCATCGACACACACTGCGGCGGGGCTCCGGTGGTGCTCGCGACACGCGCCGGCGACGGGCCGGACGCGATTCAGGCATTCGCGGTGGTCAATCGGGCCGCGGTGGCGTTAGGGCAACCCGTAGAATTGCCCGGACCGGTGAGCGCACTTTGGCCTCCGGGAATCGCGGTGGCGCGGAATGCGGCAACGGGGAAGTATCAGGCGTTCTCCATTACGGTGGCCTGTGAGCCGTAGGCGCGGCGCCGCATTGGCGATCCTCTTCTGTATAGCGGCGACGCGGGCACGCTATGGGGGCGTTCTGCGCGTCGAACTCCGCGGCTCAATCGAGACCGCGGATCCGCCGCAGTCGGGACCCGGAATGGCGAACCTGAACGGCGGCTTTGCGATCACGCGGTGGGAGGCGGGCCGGCGCGCGGTGTATGCCGCCGACGAGAGCGCGCCGGGAGGCCGTCCGTTTCTCGACTCGGTGGACGTGCAAATGGCGCGGCCGATGCGGGAGCGGGCGATCGAATTGGGGCGCGCGGAGGTGGTGGAGCTGGCGCCGAACGAGATCCGCCGCGTGCCGGCAGGTCAACGGATCTGGTCGAGCTCGCCGGTGCGATTGATCGCGCTGGTGCTCGGCCCGCGCGTCGAGGAAGCGCGTGTGCGCGAGGCGCTCTCGCTGGCGGTGGACCGGGCCGCCATTCACAATGTGCTGCTGCAACGGCAGGGAGAGGTTTCGGGCGGCCTTTTGCCGCAGTGGATCTCCGGATACGCCTTTCTCTTTCCGACGGCGGCCGATGTGACGCGGGCGCGATCGCTCACAGCCGGGCTGCCGGCCGCGGCGCGAACGCTCTCGCTGGCGGCGGAAGATCGTCCGATGGCCGACCGGATCGCGCTGAATGCGCGGGACGCCGGGCTGCTGGTCTCGGTGGTTCCATCGACCGCCAATGCCGATGTCCGGCTCACGCAGGCGCGCATCATGTTCGCCAACCCGGCGCAGGCGCTCCTTTCGGTGGCGGCCACACTCGGACTTCCCGAGCCGCCGCGCGCCGACACGGCGGAGGCGCTCTATTCGGCCGAACGCGCGCTGCTCGACGGGAATCGCGTGATCCCGCTTTTCCATCTGCCCGATGTCTACGCGGTAAGCCCGCGCGTCAAGGGAGGTCCGGGAATTACGCCGTTGGGAGAGTGGCGGTTCGAGAATCTGTGGCTCGAAAGCGGGCGGCCATGACATTTCGCACGCGCCTGCTCCTGATTTTCACGGTGGCGGTGGTGGCGTCGGTGGGACTCGTGGAGTTGCTGGCGCTGGGCAACACGCGCGAGGCGTTCGAAAAGGCCGAGACGCAACGCGTGGACGCTCTGGTGGCGCAGTTCCGCAAGGAGTTCGACCGGCGGCGGGGTGAGATCGCGCGCGCCGTGAAAGGGATTGCGGAGTCCGAGGCCGCTGTCAATATCGCGATCGCCTCCGACTACGCGCCGTACTACAACGACGCGGCGGCGCTGGCGGCGGCGCACGGACTCGACCTGCTGGAACTGGTGGCGGCGGATGGCACGATCATCTCCTCGGCGGAATGGCCGGCGCGCTTCGGATACAAGGAGGAGTGGCTGACCGGCGCGGAAGATTGGGCGGCGCGAGGGGCCGTGCTTAGGCGCGAGGAGTTGCCGCAGGGGATGACGCTGGCGCTGGCGGCGGTGCGAGTGGTGGCGGCGGGCGACCGCAGGATGTACGTCGTGGGAGGGCAGCAGTTGGACGCGGAGTTCCTGTCGACGCTGGTCCTTCCGAAGGGAATGCGGGTTCTCTTGTGGCGGGACCTGAGTGGCAGTGAGTCGGGCGAGCTGGCGCCGCTCGGGCCGCTGATCGAACGGGTAAAGACCAGCCGGCGCGAAATGGCGGCCACGGTGGGCGCCGGCGCCGACGCGGAGACTTTCCACGCGCTGCCGCTGGCGGGGCACGACAACAGTCTGCTGGCGGTGCTGCTGGTGGGGAGTTCGCGGCGCGACCTGGTGCAACTGGAGACGTCGCTGCGCAACATCGGAGTCGCGGTGGCGGCGGCGGGGATTCTGCTGGGGATTGCCCTGGCGTGGTGGGCGACGGCGCGGGTGACGCGGCCCGTGCGGCGGCTCGCCGAGAGCGCGGGGAAGGTGGCGGCAGGCAACTGGGGAGCGACCGTGGAAGCGTCCTCGACCGACGAGATCGGCCAGTTAGCGCTGGCCTTCAACCGGATGACTCACGAACTGGTGGCGCAGCGGGAAAGGCTGGTCCAGGCGGAGCGCGTGGCCGCGTGGCGCGAACTGGCCCGCCGCCTCGCCCACGAGCTGAAGAATCCGCTCTTCCCTTTGCAGATCACGGTCGAGAACATGCAGCGCGCCAGGGAACGATACCCGGAGCAGTTCGACGAAGTGTTTCGCGAAGGAACCGGCACGCTGCTGGCGGAGCTCGCGAACCTGAAGCAGATTATCGGACGATTCAGCGACTTCGCGAAAATGCCCGCGCCCGAAATGCAGCCGGTCGCCCTCAACGATCTGATCGCCGAGAACGTGAGGCTGTTCCGGCCGCAACTCGAGAAAGCCGGGGTGCGCGCGTCGGTGGAGCTCGACGCGGCGGCGCTGCCGGCGCAGGCCGACCCGGAACAGATCACGCGGGTGCTGCGGAACCTGATATTGAACGCCATCGACGCCATGCCCGAAGGCGGCACGCTCACATTGCGCACGGCGGCGCTCGTCAACGGAATCCGGCTACAGGTTTCGGACACGGGGCACGGACTGACGCCGGAGGAATGCGAGCGGCTATTTACCCCTTATTACACGACCAAGACGCATGGCACGGGACTGGGCCTGGCGATTGTGCAATCCGTGGTGAGCGATCATAAAGGACGGATCACGGTGGAAAGCGCGCCGGGCAAGGGAACGACTTTTTGGATTGAGCTTGGATGGCACACCTCTTAATCGTCGATGATGACGCCAACACGCTGGCGTCGCTGGCGCGGGCATTCCGGCTGGCTGGGCACGAGGCCACCGTGTGCGACAACGCGGCGCGCGCGCTCGAACTGGTGAAGTCGCAGCCATTCGACATGATGCTGTCGGATGTTGTCATGCCGGGGAAGGACGGCCTGGCGCTACTGGAAGACCTGCGCAAGGCGGAGATCGCCCTACCGGTGGTGATGATTTCGGGGCAGGCGAATATCGAGATGGCCGTGCGCGCGACACGGCTGGGAGCGATCGACTTCCTGGAGAAACCGCTCTCCACGGATAAGCTGCTGCTCACTGTCGACAACGTGCTGAAGCTCAAACGGCTCGAAGAAGAGAACCGCGAGCTGCGGCAGCGGGTGGGCAAGCATGAGATCGTGCACGCGGGCGAGGCGATGCGGCGCGTCCTGGCGCAGGTGGACCGGGTCGCCTCCAGCGAGGCGCGCGTCTGCATCCTGGGCGAGACCGGCACCGGCAAGGAGTTGATCGCACGGGCCCTGCACGAGCGCAGTCCGCGGCGGGGCGGCCCGTTTATCACGTTAAACTGCGCGGCGGTGCCGGGCGAGCTGATCGAGTCCGAGTTGTTCGGCCATGAGAAGGGATCGTTCACGGGGGCGGCGTCGCGGCACATTGGGAAGTTCGAGCAGGCGCACCGCGGAACGTTGTTCCTCGACGAGATCGGCGACATGCCGCTGGTGATGCAGGCCAAGCTGCTGCGCGTTCTCGAGGAGCGGCAGGTGGAACGCGTGGGCGGCGACCGGTCGATCACGGTGGACGTGAGGGTGGTGGTCGCGACCCATCGCAATCTCGACGAACTGGTGAAGAAGGGCGTCTTCCGGCAGGACCTGTACCATCGCATTTATGTGTTCCCCCTGGCGCTGCCTGCCCTGCGCGAGCGCGCCGACGATATTCCCGCGCTGGTGGCCCATTTCGCGTTCCAGGTGGCGGAGCAGAACGGGTGGAAGGCGAAGCCGTTCGAGGCCGACGCCATCCGCGAGTTGCAGCGCTACGCGTGGCCGGGCAATGTGCGGGAGCTGCGCAACGTCGTCGAGCGATTGCTGCTGCTGGCGGATGGTCCCGTGGACTCTGAGGCGGTCAAGCTCGCCCTGCCGCAGCCGGAGGGACAGACCGGCATGACGGCGCCGTCGATCGGTGGCCCCCTTTCTCAGCGCACCGACGCCTTCGAGCGGGACCAGATTCTGGCGGAATTGAAGAAGCACAATCAGCGGATGACGGACACCGCGAAAGCTCTGGGGCTGGAGCGCAGCCATTTGTACAAGAAGTGCCAGGCGCTCGGGATCGACCTCCGGGCGATGCGCAGCCCGGCATAGCGCGGGCGTGCGGCATCGGACGGTTCCCGCCTGCCGGCCATGCTACCGTCGGAATAGATGGGTAAGTTCTTTATCGGCCTGGTGACGGGCCTGGCGCTCGTTTTCCTGTCCGTCGTCCTGATTTTCTTCGCGCTCCTCCGGTTCCGCGAAAAGCCGCCGCAGATCGCCGACCATTCCGTGCTGGTGTTGCGGCTGAATGGAGAGATTCCGGAGAAGCCACCGGTGGAACTGCCCGAGTTTCTGGGCGGCGGCAAGGGCGGCGCGACCGTGGTCGGCATCTGGCAGAACCTGAAGAAAGCGGCAGCCGACCCGCACATCCAGGCTGTCTTGCTGCAGCCCGAAGGCGTCTCCGCCGGCTGGGCGAAGCTCGAAGAGATCCGCTCAGACCTGGAGGAGTTCCGCAAGTCGGGAAAGCCGGTTTTCGCGTATCTGCGCGCTCCCGGCACGCGGGAGTATTATCTGGCTCTCGGCGCCGATCGCATCTACCTCGGGCCACAGGAGCCCCTGATGTTAAAGGGGCTGCGCGCCGAGCTGACGTACTTCAAAAAGACGTTGGATAAGATCGGCGTCAGCATCGAGGTCGAGCACGCCGGCAAGTACAAGGATTTCGGGGATATGTTCACGCGCTCGGACATGAGCCCCGAGACGCGCGAAGTGATCGGCAGCATCGTGGACGGTCTATACGGCAACATCGTCGCGCGCATCGCCGCCGCGCGCAAGAAATCGACCGCCGAGGTTCAGGCGACCATCGACCAAGGGCCCTTTACAGCCTCCCAGGCGCTCAATGCGGGACTGGTAGACGCGCTGCGATTCGAAGACCAGTTGTGGGGCGACGTAAAGAACCGGGTGCACGCCGATCCGGTCAGGGTGTCGCTGGACAAATACGCGAAGGTGGCGGGCGACGGCGGCAAGAACCGCATCGCGATCGTCATCGGCGCGGGTGAGATTGTGCGGGGCGACGCCAACGACACCGGCAGCGGCGAGAGCAACCTGACCTCTTATGGTTTCGACAAACTGCTCAAAGAGGTCGAGGGCGATTCAGCCGTCAAGGGCGTGATCGTGCGCATCGATTCTCCGGGCGGCGAGGTCACGGCGTCGGACGACATCTGGCGGCAGATGAACCTGTTGAGCAAGAAGAAGCCGGTGGTGATTTCGATGTCGGACGTGGCGGCGTCCGGCGGTTATTATATGGCGATGACGGGCGATCCGATCGTCGCGTATCCGCAGACCGAGACGGGCTCCATCGGCGTGGTCTTCGGCAAACCGAACCTGCGCGGCCTTTACGAGAAGATCGGAGTCAGCAAGGACGCGATTCAGCGCGGCAAGCACGCCGATATCGACTCCGACTACACGCCGCTCACGCCCGAAGAGCGGGACAAGCTTCGTACGGGGATCGACGAAAGCTATCACGACTTCGTCACAAAGGTGGCCGCCGCGAGGCATCGGCCCTACGCGGAGATCGACCCGGTGGCACAAGGCCGCGTCTGGCTGGGTTCGCAGGCAAAGGACCACGGCCTGGTCGATGAGCTGGGCGGGCTCGAGACGGCGGTCGCAGCGGTGCGCAAGAAGGCCAATATCGGAGCGGGTGAGCAGGTCACGATCGTCACTTATCCGCCGCGGCGGAGCATCCTCGAGGTCCTGATGCGGCGGTCGCAGGAGGATATGCTGGAGACGAAGCTGGCACAAGTCTTCGGGGCCGCGCCGTTCCGCTCGTGGATGAAGGGTGGTTACTTGCGGGTGACGCCGAACTGGATCACGGTCAGGTAAGCCGTTACTTCCACTTCGCGGTGAAGATGTTGAACTCGTAGCGCTCCTTAGCGTCCTTGTCGGAGCAGAAGACGAGCGTCTTGCCGTCCGGCGAGAACTCCGGGAACGACGTAAAGCCGCCGAAAGCCGTCACCTGCTCCAGACCGCTGCCATCGAGATTCATGAGGAACAGCTCGAAATGCCGGCTGTCGCATTCCTGCTTGTTCGACGCGAAAAGGATCTTCCTGCCGTCTGGCGTGAAGGTGGGGGCGAAACTGGCGCACCCGAAATTCGTGACCGTCCGGGCATTGCCGCCAGCGGCATCAGCCACCACGATCTCCATCTTCATGGGCGCGGTCAGGTTGTCTTTTAACAGCGACTGGTAGCGCTCCATGTCCTGCGGATTCTTCGGGTAGTTCGCCCGCCAGACCAGCTTCTTTCCGTCGCGCGAGAAGACGGCGCCGCCGTCGTACCCCGCGGTCCTGGTGATCTGCTTCTTGGCGGAGCCGTCCGGCTTCATCGTCCAGAGGTCCAGATCGCCGGACGCCACCGACGTGTACACGATATTGCCGGTCTTCCAGTTCACGGTCGCTTCGGCGTCATAACCCGGCGCATCCGTCAGACGTTTCTCGATCTTGCCATCGTCGGTCGCCAGGAAGATGTCGTAGCCGCCGAAAACACCCCAGACATAACCCTTGCTCCGGTCGGGCGGCGTAGGACACGCGTCGCCCGCCAGGTGAGTGGAGGCGTAGACGATGTGGTGGTTGTCCTTCAGGAAATAGCCGCAGGTAGTGCGCCCCTTGCCGGTCGAGACCAGATGCTGATCGGAACCATCCGCGTTCATGATGAACATCTGATCGCATTCGTAAGGTTGGCGTGTGGTCTGGAAGACCAGGCGCTTCCCATCGGGGGCCCAATAGGCTTCCGCGTTCTGACCGCCGTGCGTGAGCTGACGAAGATCGATCAGCCGCCCGGACTCCGCCGCCGCCACGGAGGCTGCCAGCATCCCTGCAAAGAAGATCTGTTTCATACCGTAATCGACAAGTATACTGTGGAGCGTGACCCGTCCCTTTTCGCTGCTTCTCGCGCTCCCGCTTTTGGCCGCGGCGCCGCCCGCCCGTTTCGCCGAGCACACCATCGCCACGGGACTCCGCGGCGGCTATCAGGTAGTCGTGGCCGACCTCAATCACGACGGCAAGCCCGATCTCATCGCGCTGGCCAGCGGGATGCCGGAGCTGGTTTGGTACGAGAATCCGGGGTGGGAGCGCCATGTGATCGCCGGCGGATTGAACCGGATGATCAACTGCGCGGCGCTCGATATCGACGGCGACGGCATCCCCGAGATCGTCCTCGCCAGCGAGTTCGCCAACCAGGCGAAGGACAGCGCGGGGGTCGTGTCGCTCCTGAAACACAACGGAGATCCGCGACAGCCATGGACGGTCACCGAGATCGACAGGCTGACGACATCGCACCGCCTGCGGGTCGCGAAGATCGACGGCGGGAAGCCGGTAGTCGTCAACGCGGCGCTGACGGGCGCGAAAGCGGCGGCTCCCGACTATCGCGACCAGACGCCGCTGGTCTTTTACCGGGCCGGCGAGTGGAAGCGGCAGATCATCAGCGACGAGAACAGCGGCGTGGTGCATGGCATCTGGGTGATCGATTGGGACGGCGACGGCCGCGACGAGATTCTGACGGCGAGCTTTACCGGTATCCATCTCTTCAAGCTGGGCAAGGACGCCAAGTGGTCGCGGACCGAGATTGCAAAAGGCGATCCGGCGCCGTGGCCCAAGTCGGGTTCAAGCGACGTCGCGGTGGGGATGCTCGGCAAGGAGCGCTACCTCGCTGCCATCGAGCCGTGGCATGGCAACCAGGTCGCGATTTACAGGCAACGCGAGGCGAAGTGGCAGCGCAACGTCATCGACGAAGCGTTGGTCGACGGCCATACCATCGTAACCGCGGACTTGAACGGGGACGGGCTCGACGAAGTGGTGGCGGGCTATCGCGGCCAGGGCCGCAGCGTCTTCGTATACTATCCCGACGGAGAGCATTGGACGAAAACGGTGCTCGACGATGGCGGCATGGGGGCCGCGGCATGCGCGACCGCGGATTTGAATGGCGATCGCCGGGTGGACGTGGTGTGTATCGGGTCGGCGACCGCCAACCTGAAGTGGTACGAGAACCTGAAATAGAATCAGGGGAGCGGCACGAACTTGCCCGCGCAGGCGTTCGGAGCGGTCTGGCCGGATGTGTCCTTTACCTTGACATCGGGACCTTCGGGGCGGAGATTCACTGCGCCCGGACCGAAGACTAATTCGGCGTGCTCGGCCACGAGCTTCAAACCGGGCGCGGGGTCCGCCTGCACATTGTCGAACGTCATGCCAAGCCGGTGCTGCTCATCGAACCCTTGCAAGGTGATTTTGCCGCCGCCCTGAATGCGGACGCCGTGCAGCTCGATTCCGGTGAACTGGGGCAAACGGCTGCCCGCCTTGCCGGCATGCTCGTAATCGGAATCCATCAGGATGGGATTCTTCGTGTCGCGGATACAAACGTCGGTGTACACGACGTCCTTCACCATGCCGCCCTTGGTGGAATTCGATTTGATTCGGATGCCGTTGTCGGCGCCGTCGATGGAAAGGTCGGTCACCCGGATGGCTTCGGCCCCGCCATAGGTCTCACTGCCGATGGACATTCCGTGACCGGTGTAGAAATGATTGTGGGCGATGGTCACGTTCGACACGTGTCCGCCCGCTTTCAACGCCACATTATCGTCCCCGGTGTGGATGAAGCAGTAAGCGATGGTGACGTTGCGCGCGCCGCTGGGGTCGATGCCGTCGGTGTTGCGGGCGCCTTTGCCCGGCGTGTCGATCACGACACCCCAGGCCGTAAAGCCGTCACCGCCGAAGACGACGTGGAAATTGGCCGAATTCTTCAGCCGCAGCTTGTACATCGTGAAGTTGCTGGAGCGCGCGAGGACCACGAGGCGCGGGCAGTTCTGGTTGCCGCCGGCGCGCGCTTTTTCGGCGAGTTCCCACCATGAGACATCCTGGCCGAGCATCTTGGCCCAACCGCGGCCGTCGATGGTTCCTTCCCCCATGACGGCGGCATCGGCGACGTTGTCGCCATTAATCAATGCGCGGCAGCCGCGCCCGCTCTTGTCGACGATGCCGCAGCTCCCCGGCCGCGCCTCGAAGACCTTGGGGTCGCGCGACGCAAACAGCACGGCGCCTGGGCCGATCCGCAGGGTGACGCCGGGACGGAGATCGAGCGGACCCGAAAGGAACGCGCTCCTGGCGCCTTCGGGCTTAAGCTCGACGGACTGCCCTTTGGGACAGGAATCGAGAGCTCTCTGAATCCGGGCGGTGTCGAGCTTGCCCTCGTCAGCATCGGCGATGGTTTTACCGGAATCCACGGCGGCGAGCTGGGACGCCAGCACCACGCAGGCCGGGGGTATCGCCGGCTCTTTGACCTGGCGCATGTCTTGTGCGCGGCCGGCCACGCAAAGGCCGAGCCCCGCCAGGATTAATGCGCTTTTGTGGGATCCCATTGGTCGTCTCCTGCGAGGAAGGTCTTCAGCGCGAACCGTGCGGCTTCGGCGTCGTTGAGTTGGCGGCGGGCGGGATTAGCGCCCGGCCCCGACGAGCGATATTCGGCGTAAAACGCGGTGGGCAGCGATGGCTTGCCGTCATGTTCCCATTCGTGCCAGCCGTCGGGCACGATCTCGGAGCCCATCGTGGTGTTCATGAACACGACGGTCCCGTATGCCCGCCAGGGGCGGCCGAGGTAGACGCGTTTCGCGCCCGCATCGGATGTGATGCGGCAATGATCGAACACATAACCGCTGCGTTCTTCCGCGTAGTGTTTGCTCTGCGCCGTGATGTAGACGAGCGGATGGGCGAGAGTGTGGATCTCGCAATTCTCGAAGTAGGCTATGGCATCGCCGAAGATGAAATCGACGTTGCCCTCGATGTAGCAATCGCGGAAGTACTGGCGCGCCGGCTCGCACGGTCCGTTATCGGACTCACAGCGCTTGCTGTTGGCGTATAAAGTGTCCTGGTAGCCGAGGAAGCGGACCCGCCGGAAGACGCCGCGGTCCCCGGTGATCTTCACGGCGACGGCTTGCGATCCCTCTTGCGTGAGCGGCCGGGTTCGGCTGAAGGAGTTTTCGAAGGTCAGATTCTCGGCGTAGAAATCGTCGCCCGAGATGGTGACGCTGGCGGATTTCGTAGTGCCCCCGGCGGTTCCCGCGCTCAGGTCATACGTCAGGATGACATCTTCCGCCCGGGCGCCGAGACCGCGCAGGTGAATGCCGGGCCGCGCGATCACGAGCAATTCGTGATATGTGCCCGGCTGGATGCGAATGTCGTCCGCGCCCGAAGCGAGGGCGTCGGTGACGGTGCGGAACTTGCCGGTCCCGTCCGGAGCGACGGTGACCGTTGCGGCCCCGGCGCCGAGACAAGAGAGGAACAAGACCACAGCAAGCCGGCTCATGATCAATCCAAAAACAGCGGCCGGATATGGCGGTCGAACAGGTTTTCCGTCACATTCCGCGAGATCGATTCCTCGCATTCGTCCAGCATCGACAGATAGCGCGGCCCCATTTTGGCCGCCACCTTATATCCTACGTGCAGCAACTGGCGGACGTTGGGGTTGAACCCGGGGTTGCGTTGGTCGTGCCGCAGCGCCGATGTGTATTCCTCCGCGGTCCAAGCCTGCACGGCGGCGGGCGGGGGCAGCTTGCCGTAGTCGATATCGATCACCGCGGCGTATGGCTCGCAAAGCTCTTCGCTGTGGGCATACGCCTCGGCATAGACGTCCTTGGCGAGCGCCAGACCGGCGCCATCGGCTTCAGCCAGCCCGATCAATTCCTCCAGCCAGGTGGTTCCCGCGGTCTTGATATGCACGCCGGCGCCGCTCCGCGCCAGAGCGCGGCGGATCGAACCGTAAATCGAAAACTTGTCGCTGCCGGAATGCACACTCAGCTTCAGGCTCCCCGGCAGCCCGTAGCGCGTCACGGCATGCGCGATGACGGCCAGATCTTCCGAGAACTCCTTCTCGAATTGCGGCACGTCGCCCACGTAGTCCACGCCCTTGTTGAAGCGCCCGGTGAATTTCGGGGCGATGGTCTGGACGGGGATCTTCTCATCAGCGATTGCGGCGAGGATGACGAGCAACTGAGGAGGGGTCTGCGGCGCGTCGGTTTCGTCCATCGAAACCTCCGTCACGAAGGATGCCGGATCGCGACGCGACGCGATATGCCGGTAGATGCGGCCCGCCTCCTGCACGGCGAAGAGGTAGTTGCCCGCGATCTCCGTAATGGATGCGCGGGTGGTGACGAAGGGCGCGTCGATCCCGGGGATCGTGATGCTGCCGACCAGTTCGGTGTGCCGCGCCAGAAACGCGTCGATGTCGGAAGCGGTCGCCGGTTTGCCGATGGCGGACGCCACATCGAGGGTGTAAAAATCGCTGGCATCGAGGAAACGGTCGACGGTCGAAAGATTGATGTGATCCGCGTCCACGTAGTAGGGCCGGGTCCAGCCCAGTTCCCGCACGGCCGCATTGGCCGCCGCACGCACGCTGGCCGGTTCAGAGCCTACGATCAGGTGCTCGCGGTTCGATTTGTTCCAGACGGGGACCACGGTGGCGCCACGTTCGGCCGCCATTTGGCAGGCACGGAGTTGCGCCCGGGCCTGATGGGCAAAGCGGTCGCCAACTCCGAGGGAGAACTTCTCTAAGGTAAGCATCTGGAACCTCAATTATAGTGGTGTTCATGCCGAATTGTTCGCGCAGATACGTAATGGGGGCGCTGGCCGCCTTTTCGCTCAGCCGCCTGGCCCGCGGCGCTGACGATCCCTGGGCGGCCGTGCCTGGGATCTTGAAGCGAATCCTGCCGCCCGCCATCCCCGCGCGGGACTTCCCGGTCACAGGCTACGGCGCGAAGCCGGATGGCAAGAGCGACTCCTCAGAGGGGTTCCGCCGCGCCATCGCCGCCGCGAATGCGGCGGGGGGCGGCCGCGTCGTCGTGCCGGAAGGCGTATGGCTCACGGGCGCGATTCACCTCAAGAGCAACGTGAACCTGCACGTCGTCAAGGGGGCCACGATCCGCTTCAGCCCCGATGCGAAGCAATACCCGATCGTGCTCACTCGCTTCGAAGGTCTCGAGTGCATGAACTACTCGCCCTTTATCTATGCCTTCGAGCAACAGAACATCGCGATCACCGGCGCCGGGACTCTCGATGGGGACGCGTCGTGCGAGCATTGGTGGGCGTGGAGCGGCAAACGCAACTGCGGCTCGGCCCCCGGCGATCAGCGGAAGGCTCGCGCCGCGCTCATGGAGATGGCCGAGCACGGGACGCCCGTCGAGAAGCGCGTCTTCGGCGATGGCGGCTGGCTGCGCCCGATGTTCGTGCAGCCGTACCGCTGCACGAACGTGTTAATCGAGGGCGTCACCATCACCAATTCACCGATGTACGAGATGCACCCGGTGCTCTGCCGCAACGTCACCGTACGCAATGTGACTGTATCGAGCCATGGCCCCAACAACGACGGCTGCGACCCCGAGTCATCGAGCGACGTGCTGATTGACGGCTGCACCTTCGACACGGGCGACGATTGCATCGCCATCAAATCGGGCCGGAATGCCGATGGCCGCCGGCTTCACGCGCCGTCGGAGAACATCGTGGTTCAGAACTGCACGATGAAGGACGGGCATGGCGGCGTGACTTTGGGCAGCGAATGCTCGGGCGGTATTCGCAACGTGTACGCGCGCAACTGCCGCATGGACAGTCCGAATCTCGACCGCGTCCTGCGGTTCAAGAATAACGCCATGCGGGGCGGCGTTCTGGAACACGTGTACATGCGCGATATCGACGCTGGGCAGGTGGCGGGACCGGCGATCGAGGTGGATCTGCAATACGAAGAAGGGCCCAACGGCCCGTTTAAGCCGGTGGTGCGCGACATCGAACTGGTCAATCTGAAGGTGCGGAAATGCCGCGCCGCTCTCTCGATCCGCGGTTATAAGGACGCGCCGGTGCGCGACGTGCGGCTCCGCGACTGCTCGTTCGAGCAGGCCGCGCAGGCCAACGTCCTGGAGAATGTCGAGGGCCTCAAACTGGAAAATGTGTCCGTGAACGGCAAGACCGTTTGATGGATTCAATCAGGGCCGCTTCACCACTTCCAGAGCTTTCAGCAGGATTTCATCCTTGCCTTCGGCTACGCCCTTGCGAGTCCGCGACGCGGGAACCGTCGGCAAGATGCCGATGCCATGGTGCTGCGACCCGTCGTGTTTCAGCACCTTCATGCCGGTCCATGAGACCGTATAGCCGCCCGGAAGTTTGAAGGGATTTACGTTGCCATTGGTGCCCGCCGTCGGCTCGCCGACGATCTCCCCGAGCTTGAAATTCTCTACAATCCCCATGACAGTTTCGGCGTAGCTGATCGCGCGCCCGTCGGTGAGGAAAGCGCGTTTGGCTGTGAAATAAGGCTTCTGCGGCTGCACCGGCCACCCGCTCTCCAAGAATGGGGAGTCGAGCCGGTCCGGCAGGGTCGGGGTGGGAATATTCCAGCGCGCGCTGCGAATCGGGTTATCGGTGAGGTGGGCCAAGGACTGAATTCCGGGGCCGCTGGGATACCCGCGCATGTCGAAGATGATTCCCTTGGCCGATTCCAGGCGCGGCACGACGTCGTTCCATTCCTTGTCTTCGACCCGGTCGAGGTCAACGTAGAAAATACCGGGCTCCAGCTCGACGATCTTCTCCGCCGGACGCGGCTCCGTGTAGGCCTCGGGATCCTTGAACTTGGGCGGGCCGCACGCCAGATCCACGGACTTGGTGGCGCCGGGCGCGGCGAAGGGCTCCAGTTCGAGTCGCATGCGCCTCGTCTCCGGGTTGCAGAGACTGAGGTCGGCGGCGACCCGGTAGCGAAGCCATCCGTCGGTGGCTCCGGAGATCAGCTCGCGCCGTTCGGCGGCGGCCTGTTCGATCGGCTTGCCGTCGATCCCGAGGATGCGATCGCCGGGCGCGACATCCGCCGTATTGCCCTTTTGTACACGTGTGACGACGAACTGTTTCTCTACCCAGTCCATCGTGACCGGCGGACTCAACATGGGCTGCGTGCGGCCCGAGACTCGCCCGTGACCGTCGCGCAGGGCGGCAACAAGGCGCTGTAGAGTCTTCGTGAAGGCCTCGCCGTTGGCGTCGGTGGCGGCGTTCCGCAAGGCCTTCGGCAGTTCGGCGTTCCAGTCGGTTTTCACCACGTCGAAGTACGGGTAGAAGTGCTGAAAGACGTTCCAGGCGATGACGACAGCGGCGAGGCGCGTGGCGCGGTCGTCGGCCGACCGGTCGTAGAGCGGTGGCGCGACAGCCGGCCCGGCGTGGGGCAACGTCCCGCCGGAATCGACGTAGAGCGCCAGAGGCACCGATGCAGTGACTCCCGCGACAAGCTCCGCCTCGAAGGGTTTGGGCGCCCCTTCTGTCGTCGGCTTCTTTTCGCGCCAGCTCTTGTACGGGCTGTAGGGCGCCAGGGTGGGAAGGCCGGCGCCGACATGCTGGTACCGCAAGAAATCGGGCGCCGCGGTGACGGTTGGCGGGGCCGGGCGGTTGTTCCCGGCCCAAATATCTACCATCGGCGCGATCGGTTGGAAGACTGCGCGGAGTCTCTCGACCAGCCCGGCCGGGTTTGGCGCGTCTTCCACCTTGCGGATGCCTTCTACGGCGAAGGTCTCCCAATCGGTCGCCGCCGCCTGATCGCTGGGATGGAAGTGGCGGACATAGCCGTAGAGTTTGGTGAATGCGATCAGGTTGGTGACACCTCGAGCCGTCAAAGGGCGCGCCGGTTCAGTCTTGTCTTTGATGATCTCGCCGAGGATCTGGAGAGTGACGTCGTCCACCCAGCATTTTCCGGCGCCAAAGAGCATCACTCCGACATTCAGCCGGCTGATATCCGCCGGAACCTCGGCCACGATGTCGTAGGTGTTCCATTCGGAGGACGTGATCGGACGGTTGTTCATGTTGTCGAGGAACGCCATGGAACGATCGGCGCGGTCCAGCCGGAGCCACATCTGCGCGCGGGTCTGCTGACCTTCAACGCGGACGGCGGCGCGGAAGCGGACGCGGCGGAGCGTGTACCCGTCCGCTGGAATACTCTGCATGAGGTTGTTGAACGGCGCATTGGCGGGCGGACTGGCGAGTCCTGTCAGCATGGCGCAGCGGGCGCCCGCGCGGCAGCCCTGATCGACGACTTTCACGTCGTAACCGGCTTGCGCGACCGGCGCAATCCAGCCTTGCGGCATGCTTCCCAATTCGCCTTGTTCGAAGCCGGGATTGGCGGGTTGGACCTGGGCGCAAAGCACTCCGCCGAAGAGGAGCGACAAAAGAATACGGCTCATGCCGAGATTGTCGCGAATTGCGCAGCTGTTGGGAAGGGCTGAGAAATAGAACGGGCGGCCCGTTGCCGGACCGCCCGTCTGTACTACGTCGAAACTACCGCGACCTCACCAGTTGAACTTGAAGCGCACCTGGATATTTCGCGGCAGCATGTTTTGCGTCGAAACCGTCGACGGGATCACGCTGCCGAAGTTGGCGCTCTCCACCGACGTGCTGATGTTGTCACGACCGAAGTAGTTGTGGTTCATCAGATTGAAGGCTTCGAAGCCCAATTGGAACGACATCCGCTCATTGATCCGCGTCCGTTTCAGGATCGAAGCGTCGAGCTGAACCGCGTGGTGAACGCGAATCTGGCCCGAGCGGTTCGGCAACATCCGGTCCGGCGCGAAACTGGTGGTCTCGAGCCAGGCGTAGTTGCCCCAATTGTTGCTGAAGTCGGCGCCGCAGCCGAGGCCGATGCTGGCGGAGGTCGGAGCGATCGCCCCGGTGTTCGGATCCTGCTTCAGAACGCAGGGATTCCATTCACGCACCTGGTACGCCTTCCAGTCGACCGAGCCGTTGTACCCGCCGCCCGTGGACTTGGCGGGGTCCTTCAGCATGATCGCGTTGCCCGGGAGGTTCGCCGGGAAGCCCTTGAGGGGATCCACGAAGAAGGTGGTGTATTCCCATCCGGAAATGAGCCGCTTGGTGAACCCGTGGGTCCCGGCGCCCCAGTGCCGGCCTTCGCCGAAGGGCAGTTCCCAGATAGCCGTCAGCTTGATCACGTGCGGCCGGTCGAGGAAATACAGGCCGTTCTGGTGCAGGTCCCGATAGCGGTCCAGGAATCCCCACTCCTCCACCTGTTTGGAGAAGGTGTAGTTGCCGAGGAGCGAAATTCCGTTGCGCATGCGGAGGTTGTAGTTGACCTGCAACGAGTCGTACGAGATCGTCGAGTCGTTGCGGCCGAGCTGGTTACCGCCCGTAAACTGCGGATAGAGCGTCAACATGCGGGCGCGGCTGATGGTCGTGGCCGTGTAGTCGCCGGTCCCCAGGAACGCCGAGATGCCCTGGAACGGGTTCGGCACCTGGACGTTGCAGAAGGCCGCATTGCCGCCTTCCAGGTAATCGCACTTTTGCCGTTGCGCCAGACCGCCGGCAAAAAGATTGTACGCGGCGCTCATGTTGAGGTTGTAGCTGCGGCTGCCGACGTATGACGCCTCGATAGTGGAGTTCCGGCCGACCTGATACTGCAGGCCGAGCGAATACTGCCACACACTCGGGTTCTGGAAACCCGGGTCGAACCAGCTCGGACCGCGGCCCACGAACGTCGCCGCGCCGGCCGAAGAGCCGGTCGGGCTGAGGATGCCCGTCGGATACGGATTCGAGAGGGTCAGGAGCGGGGTGCGCCCGCCGTCGATCGTGTTGGTGATGCTTGTGCTGGTGCTGAAACCGTTGGTCTGCTGATAATCGTTGGTCGGATTCGAGTGGTACTGCCCGAAGCCACCGCGGAAGACCAGTTTTTCTTTCAACTGGTATGCCCAGCCGAAGCGCGGCTCGAAGTTCCCCTTCTGGAACGGGTACGGCGATTTCGACATGCCGTTGGTGTTGGCGAAGGTGATGCCGCCCTTGAGGTTGGCCAGCGAGGCGTACTGCGCCGTGAGGTCCGACGGAATCGAGCCGGCAGCCTGTAACTTGGCCACGTTGGCGGCCACTTGACCTGCGATCGGACTCTGCACGTTCGGGTCGAACCAGGCGTTCTGACGTCCCCACTTTTCAAATTGCGGGCCGTTCAAGTCCCAACGAATCCCGAGGTTGAGCGTGAGGCGGCGGGAGACCTTCCAGTCATCCGACACGTACGGAGCAGCGTAATACTGCTTCCACCAAGGGAAGAGCGGGTAATTCGAAGAACCGCCTACGATGCCCAACAGGAACGAAGCATACCCGTCACCGGCAGTCGATTCGCCGGTGTTGTAGACGCGCTGCGTCCAGGTGGTGTTGCCGCTGAAGCTCAGAATGTCGCCGCTATTCTGGAGTTCGTAGTTCTGCTGGCGGATGTCGAAGCCGAACTTGATGGTGTGCGAGCCGGCAACCTTCGTCCCGCTGAACTGCGCCTGGAAATTGTCGGTGTAATTGTTGCTCTGGCTGCGGCCGAGGGAGTTGTAGCCGTTATCGAAGTTCCAGCGGCCGAAGTAGATCTTGTCCTGGTTCGGAAGCTGGGCGATCAGCGATTTCGGGATCCCGAAGCTGCTCACGTCGAAACCGGCATTCGCCGCGCCATAGCCCTTTTCGATGAACCGGTTGAAGGAAGCGCGCGCGTTGAGAATGAAGGTCGGCGTGACCGTGCTCACCCAATCGACCACATACGCATCGTTGATGCGCTGGAACGGCTGTTGTCCGTCGGTGCCGGGCTTGTTGTCGATGCCATTCGAGGACCGGTCTTCCGTGCGATCGTTGGAGCCGTGACGGAAGAAGGCGCGATGCTTACTTCCAAAGTTCCAGTCGAACTTCAGAATCAGGTTGTAAAACTTGTCCTTGTCGAAGAAGTCGGGAATCGAGAGATTGCCGTTGGCATAACGGAAACCGCCTGGCGCGGCCTGGTTCGGCAGCGGCATGTACTTGGTGACCGCGAGCGCGATCGGGTTGATCCGGTTCGCCGGAATGACGTTGCCCGGGAACGGCGTGCGCGGAACGGCAACGCCGCCATCCGTGGACGTGAATGGATCGTAGATCGTGATCTTCTGGCCGGTGGAGTTCACCAGCTTGGAGAAATCGCCCGTGCGCATTTCCGGCTCCGGGTAGGAGACGATCAGCGGATTCGGCGTGCCTTCGCGATAATTCTCGAACGCGCCCATGTAGAACAGTTTCACCGGGCCGTCTTTGCGGAGCAGGCCGGGGAAGCGAGCCGGACCCTCGATCTCGAAACCGTACTGATCGAGGTAGTGGGTGGTCTTCGGCTTGGAGATGGCGTTGTTCTGGAAGGTGTTGGCGTCCAGAGGCGTGCGCCGCATGAACTCGTACGCCGCGCCGTGGAACGTGTTGGTGCCGCTTTTCAAAACCACGTTCATGATGCCGCTGCCGGTGTGGCCATACTCGGCGTTGTACATGTTCTGCATCACGTTGAATTCCTGCACCGCGTCGACGATCGGCACGTAGGCGACGTTGTTGCTTCCCATCTGGCCGTCGTTGGAAGCTCCGTCGAGCATGAATTCGGAGGACGAATCGCGTCCGCCGTTCATGGACCATTGCGCGATCGCGCCGTTATCGAAGGGCCGCTGCCAGATGGCCGCGCCGTTGAACGTCACGCCGGCCATCATCGCGCCGAGCATGAACGGATTGCGCGCATTGAGCGGCATTTCGGCAACCTGCTGCGTGGTGACGACGCCGCCGCGGCTGGCCGTCTGCGTTTCGAGTTGCACGGCATCGGCCGTCACTTCGACCGTGTCCGTGACAGCGCCGACCTCTAGGTTGATGTCGATGCCGGCGATCTTGGCCGCTTCCAAAGTGACGTGATCGCGGACGAATTGTTTAAAGCCCTGGGCCGTCGCGGACAATTTATAATCGCCCGGACGAAGAAGTGGAATGGTGTAGGCTCCGGAGCTGTCACTCGTGGCAGAAGTGACTTCATTGGTTCCGGTGCTCGTCACCTGAACCTTGGCGCCGGGTACTGCCGCTCCGCTCGAATCCAGCACGTGACCCGAGATCGAAGCGCGAAATTCCTGAGCGCTTAACAAGGCGCACAGGAGCAAAAGAAGGGACAGCAGAGTCAAATTTCTTCGCACGTATTTCCCCCTAGCAAAAGTGGATTCCAACAAACCCCCACGGATACACGGCTACCGCTTACGTTGTTGGAAGTCTGGGGCATACTATATCGTGATTGGCCCACCTGTGCAAGGGGGGCACGCCGATTTCCAGCAACGGAGTGTACCGCTTAACCGCTGAAATGGCGGGCGCTGGAGGCGCGCGTGATCAAGCGGGTAGCGATGCCGTACTCACGCCCCGCGAGGTCGGGATCTTCGATCATTGCCCATAGCGCCTCGAATGCCGCGCGGCCGATTTCCTCGCGTGGCACCGCCACCGTCGTAAGCGATGGCTGCGAATATGCCGCAATCGAAATATCGTCGAATCCCACGACGGAAATCTGGGCCGGCACCCCGATTCCGGCGTCGTGGGCGCGGTGCAGCACTCCGATGGCCGTCAAATCGTTTGCCGCCAGAATGGCGGACACACCAGGTCCGGCCAGCATTTGCGAGCAGGCGGCGTACCCGCCTTGTGGGGTGAAGTCGCTGTCGATTGTGTGACCTGCGCCGATGCCCATGCGCGCCGCGATCTCCTGAAACGCGCGCTTCCTCCTGGCGGCCGACGGCAGGTGCAGCGGTCCGCCGATATAGCCGATCTCCCGATGCCCGAGGCGCGTCAGATGGTCGAGCGCCTGCTCAATCCCCTGCTCGTAATCGATGGCGATATTGCTGATGGCCCGATCGACCCGCCCCAGGTCCAGATAGACTGCTGCCACGCCCCGCTCCGCCAGCATTTCGATCACCGCCGGGTCAATCTGCGAAGTCAGCAGCGCGACGCCCGGCACCTGGAGCGACAACAGCCGCCGCACCGAATTCAGGGTCCGAGTGGCATCGTAGTTGGTGTTGACCACCAGAGCGTCCATCTGATGGAGCAACGCCTGATCCTGAAAGCCGGCGGTGACCTCGGGGAAGAAAGGATTGCGGATGTCGGAAATGACCAGGCCAAGGAGGCTGCTTCGACCCCTCGCCAGGTCGCGCGCAGCCTGGTTTTGCGAGTAGCCGAGTTCCTCTATAGCCGCGAGCACGCGCTCGCGGGTTTCCGCTCGGGTGCCCCGCGTCCCATTCAACACGTACGACACCGTTGCGGTGGAGACTCCAGCCTTCGCGGCGACATCCCGAATGCGCGCGGTCACCGGGCCAGTATACGCGGTTAACACAAGTAAACCAAGCGCCGCCCCGGGCCTTGTCTATACAATATATTCATGCCTGAAACTCCTCTAACCCGCCGCAGTTTTGTCGGCGCGATGTCGGCTCTCGGCTGCCTGAGCGCGGCCGGCTCCTCCGACTTCAAGAATTTCGAGCTCGATGTCGAGGCGCGCGCGCATCGCGGAGCCACGGCTGGGGTCGCGTTTCATAAGCGCTATGAGATCCGGGTCGGCAACACGGGTCGTGCCCGGACCGGATCGCTGGTCGGCCTGCGCAATGTCTACAAGAGCTACGTTCCCGACGGCGAGTGGTGCAAGATCGCGGCGACCGTGCGCGGCGGCAATATCCAGGTGCGGCTAAACGGCATGACGGTGGTGGACTATTCCGACGCGGTCCCCATCCAGCGCGCGGCAGTATCGCTCAAGGGTCCCAAGGACGTATTCCGGAATCTCCGCGTGCGGCCGCTCGCGGACGACGCAACTGCGCCCACTCCTCCGCCCGCCGACGAAACGTCCCGCAGGATCGCCGATGCTGTCCGTCGCGACATCCCCGTAGCGGACCTTCACGTTCACCTGAAAGCCGGACTCACACTCGACCAGGCGATCGCCAAGTCGCTCCGCGACGGCGTCCAGTACGGCATCGCCGTCAACTGCGGCAAGGGCTTCCCCACGGAGAACGACGCCGCGGCGCTTGCCTTCATCGACAGCATGCAGGGGCGGCCGATCTTCGTCGCGATGCAAGCCGAAGGCCGGGAGTGGACGCAAATGTTTTCCCGCCGTGTCGTCGAGAAGTTCGACTATGTCTTCACGGACTCCATGACGTGGACCGACAATCGCGGACGCCGCATGCGGACGTGGATGCCGGACGAAGTCGGAACCATCTCCGACCCGCAGGAGTTCATGGACACGCTCGTCGACCGCGCCGCCGGCATTCTGGAGCGCGAACGAGTCAACATCTACGCGAATCCGACCTTTCTTCCGGACGCCATTGCCAGGGATTACGAGACGCTGTGGACCGATGCGCGCCGCAAGAAGGTGATCGCCGCGGCCGTGAAGGGCGGCGTGGCCATCGAGATCAATAACCGTTACAAGCTGCCCAGCCCCTCTTTTATCAAGATGGCAAAAGCGTCGGGTGCGAAATTCACCTTCGGCTCGAATAACACCGGCCCGCAGGACCTCGGCCGGTGCGAGTATGGGCTGCAAATGGTGGAAGAGTGCAAGCTCGAAGCCAAGGACTTCTGGGTTCCATAAACTCCGCGCGGATTAGTAACCTCTACGTATGGGCAAGCGATTCTTCTGCTTACTGACCGTAGCGTGCAGCCTCTCCGCGCAGCAGTTCGACCTCGCCGGCAAACTGACGGATAAGATTTCAGCCGCCCTGAAAAAGAGCGGCGCGCCGAGCGTCTCCGTCGCCGTGGCGCAGGATGGGAAACTCACCTTCGCCAAGGCATTCGGCCTCGCCGACATGGCCGCCGGCCGAGCTGCCGCCACGAATACTCGTTACGCCGTGGGCTCGATCTCCAAGCAGTTCACGGCCGCCGCGCTCCTTCTGCTCCAGGAGGAGGGAAAGCTCTCCATCGACGACCGGGTCTCGAAGTTCTTTCCCAACCTCCGCCGCGCCGGCGACATCACGATCCGTCAACTGCTCTCGCATACGTCGGGGTACGAAGACTATGCGCCGCAGGACTACATCATTCCCGAGTGGACCCAGCCGATTACCCCCGCCGCGATCTGCGACCGGTGGGCCATGAAGCCGCTGAACTTCGAGCCCGGCGCGAAATGGCAGTACAGCAACACCAACTACGTGTTGGCAGGACAGATCTTCGAGAAAGCCGCCGGCCAGGGGCTGGTGGCTTTTCTCAAGCAACGCATCTTCACGCCGCTGGACATGGCCTCCGCGGGGGATTGGCCGCCAGGCGACCCGCTCGACGCCGTCGCTTATACACGTTACGCGCTCGGTCCGCCACGGCCTGTGAAGCGCGAGGCGGCGGGATGGTACTTCGCCGCCGGCGAATTGGCGATGACCCCGTCCGACCTCGCCAAGTGGGATCTCGCCGTGGTTGAGAAGAAGATCCTCTCCTCGCGCTCGTACGAGGATTTTACGCGGGAAGTCCGACTGAACGACGGCAACGTCACCCATTACGCGCTCGGCCTCACACTGGGCGACGTTGGAGGCGTTCCTTCGCTCCAGCATGGGGGCGAAGTCTCCGGCTTCATCTCCTCGAACATGATCTTCCCGACCCGGCGGGCCGCGGTGATCGTGCTCTCGAACCAGGACTGCGTGAATCTGGTTGCTCCCCTGGCACGGCAGATCGCAACCCTGGTGCTGCTGCCCGACCAGCCGCAGGCATCGGAGAAAGACACCGCGCAGGTGCGGTCGATTCTCGAAGGGTTGCAGAAGGGCAGGATCGATCGCGCGCTTTTCACCGATAACGCCAACACGTACTTCAGCACGGCCGCTTTACAGGACGTAAAAATGTCCCTGGGACCGATCGGCAGGTTGAAGGAAGTGACATCGGCCGGCGAGAATCTGCGCGGGGGGATGACACACCGTGCCTATCGCGCCGAGTTCGAGAAAAAGACGCTGTCGTTGAACGTCTACGTGACGGCCGCCGGCAAGTACGAGCAGTTCCTGGCCGGGGAGTGATGTCAGTCGCGCTGCAACGTGACGATCGCCTGCGCCTCTGCCGACCGGCCTTCGCCCACCGGTCCCACCTTCTCCGCGGTCTTGAACTTGACGGAGACGCGATCGACGTCCAAACCGAGCGTTCCCGCCAGCCGGTCGCGAATCGGCTGCCGGTAGTCCTTTAGTTTCGGACGTTCCAGGATGACCGTGGAATCCACGTTCACCAGGCGGAAGCCGCGCTGTTCCACGAGTTGTTGCGCGTGCCGCAGAAACACCAGGCTGTCGCAGCCCTTCCAGCGGGGGTCGGAATCCGGGAAGTGCATGCCGATATCGCCGAGGGCCGCCGCGCCCAGAAGGGCGTCGGTAATGGCGTGCGCGAGCACGTCGGCGTCCGAATGGCCTTCCAGCCCGAGTTCGCTGGGCACCATCACGCCTCCGAGAATCAGCGGGCGCCCCGAACTCAGGCGGTGCACGTCCCAGCCCAAGCCCGTTCGGACCTCGCTCAAGGGCGCGCTTCCTTGGCGGTCTGTTCGCGCAGAAACAGGTGCGCCAGTTCCATATCGCCCGGCTTCGTGATCTTGATATTGCGATCGCTGCCCGGCACGACGCTGACCTCCACGTCGAGCCGCTCTACCAGGCTCGATTCGTCCGTGCCCGTGAACCCGTCGACGCGCGCCGTGTGAAACGCCCGCGTGAGGAGCTCATACCGGAAGACCTGCGGCGTCTGAGCCATCACCAGTTTCTCCCGCGGAATGGTGGACCGCACGCGCACATGCTCGGTGCCGCGAGTGACCTGCTTGACGGTGTCGATTGCCGGAACTGCGACGATCGCCGCGCCATACTCCGCCGCCTCGTCGAACACCTTATGGATCGTTTCGAGATCGATGAAGGGCCGCACGGCATCGTGCACCGCCACCAGGTCGGTGTCCGGGCGCAATGCGGCGAGCGCATTCTGCACGGACTCCTGCCGGCTGTTTCCGCCCTCGACTACGCGAACCCGGCCGCCTGGAAACTCGGCCCGGAGGATGCTCTCGACCCACTCCCGGTCTTCCGGCCGCACGGCCACGAGAATCTCTGAAACGCGGCCCGACGCGGCAAATTTTCTCACCGTGTGAACCAGGATCGGCGAGCCCTCCAGAAGCATAAACTGCTTGCGGCTGGTGCCGGACTTCTCCGCCGAGCCCTTCCCCATGCGAGTCCCCAGACCCGCGGCGGGCAATATGACGGCAACTTTCATTGTGACTTACGATTCTATCGTGGTTTTCTCGACGGCAGGGTTCTGCGCCGGCTGCGGATCGCTCTTGCGCTGTGGCCGGTCGTGCTTTTCCGCCCCGGCAACGGCATGCATGCGCTCGTCGTACTTGCCGAAGATCATTTTTCCCGCCGTGGTCTGGAGCACGCTGGTCACGGAAATATCGATGGTTTTGGAGATCACGCGCTTGGCGTTGTCAACCACGACCATGGTCCCATCGTCCAGATACGCGACACCCTGGTTGTACTCTTTGCCTTCCTTGAGGATGAAGACGCGCATGGTCTCGCCCGGCAGCACGATCGGCTTGAGCGAATTGGCCAGCTCGTTGATGTTGAGCACCTCGACGCCGTGGAGTTGCGCGACTTTGTTGAGATTGAAGTCATTTGTGATGACTTTGCAGTCATACACCTTGGCGAGCTCGATCAGCTTCATGTCGACCTCCCGGACGTGCGGAAAATCCTCCTCCACAATCTGCACGTTGAGATGCGCCATTTTCTGCACGCGCGCCAGAATGTCGAGCCCGCGGCGGCCGCGATTCCGCTTCATTGAGTCGGCCGAATCGGCCACCAGTTGCAGCTCGCGCAGGACGAACTGCGGGATTACCAGGACGCCGTCCAGGAAACCGGTCTCGGCGATATCGGCAATCCGTCCGTCGATGATGACGCTGGTGTCGAGGATTTTGAAGCTTTTCTTCGACGATTTTTCGCCTCCGAAGATCCCCCCGAGAGCCGCGAGGTTGAGCATGTCGCCCTTCTTTGCGCCGACGATCAGGCCGACATACGTCATCAGGAGGAGAAGTCCCACCTGAAGGAAGGGCTGTTCGCGCACGGCTTTCTCGAGGACCAGGGACATCAGGAAAGCCCCGAAAATCCCCAGGACCGAGCCAAATGCGGCGCCGATCAGCCGCTTCATGCTGACCTGTTCCAGACGGATTTCAAAGAAGATAATGCATGCGCCCAATAGGAATCCGCCAGCCGCCGCCACCGGCGGAGAGGTCTGAAAAGGGTGAAGAGCGTAGGCGGAACCGGCAAGAACCAGAATGAAGATCGCACGAACGATGAAAAGGTCGACCAAGAAGACACCCCCTTAGGGTGAATAACTCCATACGAGAACCGCGCCAAGAGTATACCACCTCCGGAAATGGGAAGCGCTGCGAACGCGCACAAAGATGGGGTTATTACCCGGGGGCCCGAATTTCATCGGACGGCTGACGGACCGTCAGTACCCGAGCTTCTTATCCACAATATTCATCAGCGGCTCGCCGGTTCGAAAGCGCTCGAACTGATCCAGGAAAAACTGCATGGCCCGATCCATCCAATCGGGGGTATGGTCCGCGGAGTGAGGCGAAAGCAGCACATTCCGCAACCCATACAGCGGATGCCCATCCGGCAACGGTTCGCGGTCGAAGACATCCAGCGCGGCGCCTTTGATGCGGTTATCCCGCAACGCTTTCACCATTGCCCCTTCATCAATTACCGGCCCTCGGCCTACATTGATCACGACGGCGTCGCTTTTCATGCTGGCGAAGGCGGCCTCTCCGATCATGCCCTTGGTTTCCGGCGTCAGGGGCGCGCAGACGACGATGTAATCGCACTGCGGCAGCATTTCGAGCAGGCGGTCCGGGCCATAAATCTGCGACACCAGCGGATCGACGTTATACAGCGGCGGACCATGCCGTTTGGCCGCCAGGACACGCATGCCCATCGACCTCACGCGCGTGGCCACCGCCCGGCCGATATCGCCGTACCCGACGATCCCGACCGTCTGGCCCACAATCTCGGTGATGTCGAACTGCTCCCAGCGGCCGGCCTCCTGATTCCTCACCATCCGGCGCAAGTCCTTTGCGAAATACAAGATGGCCGCCAGCGCGAACTCTCCGAGGGACGGGCTGAAAACTCCGCTGCCATTCGTCACCGGCACGGGACTGTCGATCAGTTCGGGAAACAGCACATTGTCCAGCCCGGCCGATCGCGTGTGCACCCACTGTACCCCCGGGCACACCTGGAAGACATCGCGTAGAATGCTGCCCGATAAGGACCAGTTAAAAATGACATCGGCGTCGGGCGCTAGGTTCTCGAAGGCTTCCAGAGAATTTCCGACTGCGAGATTCGTCTCGGGGGGCAACTGTGTGAGCATCTTGAGCTGGGGTTCCGTCGGGTTTGCCAGGACGAGGACTGTGTTATTCTCCATGCGGAGAAAGGCTAGCACATGTTTGACCTCTCGCTCGAAATGCTCCGCGTCGTCGAGGATGCAGCCATCGCATCGGCGCGAACTATGGGCATGGGCGACGCCCATGGAGCCGACCGGGCGGCGGTCGAGGCTATGCGCCGCTGCCTCGACACCATCGCCATCGACGGGACCATCGTGATCGGCGAGGGCGAGCGCGACGAGGCGCCCATGCTGTACATCGGCGAGAAGGTAGGGTCGCGCAACCACAATAGTCCGATCGCGGTGGATATCGCCGTCGACCCGCTGGAGGGGACGAACTTGTGCGCCACGGGCGGCGCGGGCGCGATCACCGTCCTCGCGGCATCGGAAAACGGCGGCCTGCTGCACGCCCCGGACTGCTACATGGAGAAAATCGTCGTCGGCCCGGCTGCCAAAGGCGCGGTCGACCTCGAAGCGCCGGTCAAACACAACCTCAAAGCCATCGCGCGTCGATTACAGCGTGGCATCGATGACCTGGTGGTCGTCGTGCTCGACCGTCCCCGGCACGAGAAGCTGATTGCGGACATCCGCCAGGCCGGCGCCAGGATCCGTCTCATCTCCGATGGCGATCTTTCCGCCGGCATTGCCGCCGCCGTGGCAGGCACGGGAGTGCATGCCGTCATGGGATCCGGCGGCGCCCCGGAAGGCGTCCTCACCGCCGCAGCGCTCCGCTGTCTGAACGGCGAGATCCTGGGCCGCCTGGTCGTCAAGGACGAGGCGCAAAAGGAGCGCATGCAGGAGATGGGAATTCGGGACGTCAACCGCATTTACGCCACGCCGGAATTGGCGCCCGGGCACAACCTGGTTTTCGCCGCCTGCGGCGTGACGGATGGCAACCTGCTCCAGGGCGTCCGCTTCACGGGTGATGGAACGCACACCCAGTCCGTCGTCATGACTTCTTTGCCCGCCCGCGTCCGCTTCATCGACACCACACACCTGGAGAATAAGCCGGATGTAAAAGTGCGGTTTCGCTAGGTTGGCAATTGCTACACTGGAGAGGCCGCTATCATGCCTGAATTCTGCACCTGCGGCGCGCAACTTCCGCCAGACGCGGTTTTCTGCCACAAGTGTGGGAAGCCCCAGCAGGATATTGTCGTGCCGGAAACCATCGCGCCCCCGCCGGAGCCGGTCGGGCCCGCCGTCGCGGCGCGGCCGGAAGCTGCGCCGCTGAACTTCCACAATCCGATTGCTCTTCGCATAGCTCTGTCCGCCGCCGGATTGGCCACGCTCTTGTTCTTCTTGCCCTACCTCAACTGGATGGGAGCGGGCTTTTTCGCGGTCTTCTTTTACCGCCGCCGCACCGGGCACATGCTCAATATGGAATCGGGCGTCCGCATGGGCTGGATGACGGGCGTCATGATGTTCGCGATCATGACCGTGCTGCTTACCCTTTCGCTGCTGTTTATTCAGGCCGCAGAAGGCATCGCCGCCGTTCAGGCGCAGCTCAAGACCGCTCTCGACCCGCGCGTCCTGGAAGAATTGAAACATCTGCAGAGCGGCCCCCACATCGCCAGCATGCTGGTGCAGCTCTTTGTCTTCACCACCCTATTGAGCATGGCCGGCGGAGCCCTGGGCGCCCGGATGACTCGGCGTTCTTAGTGCTTTCGCGCGTACCGCTTCACCACGCCGACACTCGCGAAGATAATGACCATCGCGATCGCCTCCCGCAAACCGAATGGTTCGCGGTAAAAGAGCCATCCCAATGCGACCGCCACCACCGCGTTGACGTAAGGGTACACCGACACGATCGCCACCGGCAGCCGGTCGAGCGAGTATGCATAGGCGCTGTACCCCACGATCGACCCGAAGAACACCAGATATAACAGCGGCGTCACCCCGCGCATGCTCCAATGGATCGGATGTTCCGGAATCGCCATCGCAAATGGCGCCAGGATCAGCCCGGCGGCTAATTGCTGCACTGCGCCCGCGATCACGGGATGCGCCTTGCCGGGCCGCCGCCGTTGCAGGATCGATCCGAACGACCAACCCGCCATTCCCACTTGAAGAATCAGAAAACCGTTCAGGAGGTTCCGGTCGATCCCGCGCAACGCGCCGGGCTCTGGACTGAACAGCAGCGCCGCGCCGACCATCCCCACCGCCATCCCCCCGATCGTCGGCGCATGCAGCCGCTCGCCGCCGGGAAGCAGCGCTTCGACCCCGACCATCCAGAACGGCGAAATCGTGACGATCAGCCCCGCGATCCCGCTCGGGATGATCGTCTCCGCGAACACCAGCGCGCTATTGCCGATTCCGAGCGTCAGGAAGCCGCTGAAGCAGACCGCAGCCAACTCTCTGCCGCGGGGCAGATGCAGTCCGCGCGCCAGCGCAAACAGGACCATCAGGCCGCCCGAGAGAATGTACCGCATCGAGACCAGGTGCAGTGGCGGGAAGGACTCGAGCGACATACGGATGCCGAGATAAGTCGTTCCCCAGAAGAAGCACACCGCAACCAGGGCCAGGTACGGCTTGAATAGAGGGTGACGGCGCAAATCTCAGCGTAACATCCGTACAATAATCTCTTGGCGCGACGTCGATTCTTCGTAGACACCGTTCGCAACGGCGAGGCCGAACTGCGCGGCGACGAGGCTCGCCATTTGACGCGGGTGCTGCGCGTCGAGCCCGGCCAGCGCTTCGAGATTGCGGCGGATGGCGCGGTCTACCTCGCGGAAATCGCCGAGGCGCGCGGCGACCGTGTGATCTTTCAAGTGAAGGAGCCCCTCGATTCGCCGCCGCCACCCGTGCGGCTCACACTCTGCGCTGCACTGATCAAGTTCGATCGCTTCGAGTGGATCGTCGAAAAAGCCACCGAGCTGGGCGTCGAGCGCATTCTCCCGGTGGAGGCGGCGCGTTCGGAAAAAGGCCTCTTCGAAGCCTCGCGCAAGCGCACGGAGCGGTGGCAGCGCATCGCCCGCGAGAGCAGCCAGCAATCGCGGCGGGCCCGCCTGCCCGAGATTCTGCGCGCCGTCCGTTTCGAAGCCAGTCTCGCGACGGAGTCCGACCTCCGGATCTTCCTGGAAGAAGAGGTCGCGCCTCCCCTACTTCGCGTCGCACCCGGCCGGGTCGGCTCCGCCGCATTGCTGCTCGGCCCCGAAGGCGGTTGGACCGATCACGAGCGCCAGATGGCCGCCGCGGCCGGCTGGACAGCCGCATCGCTCGGCCCCCAGGTGCTCCGCGCCGAAACCGCTGCCATCGCCGCCCTTGCCATTGTGATGGCGGCCGCATTGGGCTGATGACTCCTGGGGTAGCTCGCGCTGTCCTTTTTCCAACTCCGCCGGGGTGCTAGAATTCGTCCCATCCGCTCATGGCGATCGACTCATCTTCGTCTCCGCCAGCCAAGGTTGTCCAGGAACAACTGGAGCGTATCCTGACGAGCCCTGTCTTTTCCAAATCGGACCGCATGTCGAGATTCCTGCGGTTTATCGTGGAACGCGCACTCGCAGGGCAGGCCGACGATCTAAAGGAATACACGATCGCGCTGGAAGTCTTCGATAAAGGCGAAGCTTTCGATCCGCGCATTGACCCGACGGTGCGAAGCGAGGCCCGCCGTTTGCGGTCGAAACTGAACGAATACTATGAGAACGCGCCCGAAGGCGATCCCGTCGTCATCGACCTTCCCAAAGGCGCCTACGCTCCCCTCTTTCGCGCCCGCCAGGCCCCACTCGCGAAGGCGGAACGCGGATCCCCGCGTCGCCTCGCGCTCGCTCTTGTGACCCTCGTGGCCGTAATTGCGATCCCCGTTGCGTGGTTCACGCGTGAGCGCCACGCAGCGCCCGGCCCTCGCTCACTCGCGGTCCTGCCCTTCGAGAACCTCAGCTCCGATCCTGGCAACGAGTACTTCAGCGACGGACTGACCGACGAGATCCTTAACGCGCTCGCTAATTCTCAGGGATTCAAAGTAGTTGCCCGTACGTCGACATTTCAATTCAAGGGCAAGCACGAGGATGTGCGGTCCATCGGCAAGAGGCTCGGTGTCGAGCTGCTCCTGGAAGGCAGCGTCCGCAAGGACGGCGATCGAATCCGTATCACGCCGCAATTGGTTGGCGTAGCCGACGGCTACCATCTCTGGTCAGCCGAATACGACCGCGAATGGAAGGACCTCTTCGCCGTGCAGCGCGAAATCGCCGGCGCCATTGTCGGAGCGCTGGGCGGCAAGCTCGGCCGGCCGGCGCCCCAGCCAATCGATCCCGAAGCCTACCGTCTCTACCTGGAGGCTCGCCACCATTTCAATAAGTGGAACCAGGCGGGCATGCTCAAATCCATCGGGCTGTTCCAGCAGGTCGTCGAGCGCGACCCTAAATACTCGCCCGCGTTCGCTGGCCTTTCCGATGCCTATGGTTTGCTCACCGCATTCGGCAGCAGCGCCATCCCGCCGCCGGAATCTCGCGCGAAGGCCAAGGCGGCTGCCCTGAAGGCCATCGAACTCGACCCAAACTCCGCCGAGGCCTGGGCCAGCCTGGCGCCCAAGCTCGTGGAGGAGTTCGAT
Organism: uncultured Solibacteraceae bacterium; assembly: GCA_964608645.1. Lineage (GTDB taxonomy): Bacteria > Acidobacteriota > Terriglobia > Bryobacterales > Bryobacteraceae > CAZSQK01. The sequence goes on from CAZSQK010000006.1 coordinate 96,554, forward strand.
TGGGCAAGCGCCGAAAGCGCCTTCCGTAAGGCCTTGGAGCTGGGCCCAAATTCCGCTGAGGCGCATGGCTGGTACGCGGAGCTCTACCTGACCCCGAAAGGCCGCCTCGAAGAGGCTCTCCGCGAATCCCAGCAGGCGGCCAGTCTCGACCCGCTTTCGCCGTACGCGATGGTGAGCGTCGCCCGGCGCTACTACTTCCTTCGCCAATACGATTCGGCCATTGCCTGGTTCGGGAAAGCCCTTGACCTGGAGCCCGGCTTCCAGATCGCGCTCGCCCCCCTGTTGCGGGCCTACCTGTTAAAACCCGATTTCGCCGGCGCCCGGAATTTCCTTGAGGGCCAAAGATCGCGGCTGCCTGAACACCTCTTGTCCCAACTGGAGGGTGAATTGGATGCCGCCGAAGGCAAGCGCGCCGAAGCGCTCGCCACCCTCGCCCCCGGTCCGGAAGCGTCCTGCCGCGCGGCGGCGGTTCACGCCTGGTTGGACAATCGGTCTGAGGGAATCTCCGAGTTGGATCGGCTGATTGACAGCCGCGCCGGCTGCTTCCAGTGGATTCCCGTCGACCCTCTCTACTTTCGATGGCATTCCACGCCCGAATTCTCGGCCTTGCTGAAGAAAATGAACCTGTTGTAAACCGCTGATTTCCTTGCGCCCTGCTACGTAGAACCACCGTAGAAGCCGGCTTTTCCACTGACGTGGCGCTCCCTCATTCAGGCTCAATGGAGGCATGAAGAACACACCGATTCTCGCCTCGTTTCTGCTTATGGCAACTGTGCCGGTCATCCACGCGCAGGGAGCGCCCGGATCGCAAAATCACCCACCTGTCGTAAACAAGGACTTCAGTGTCACGTTCAGCATCGACCTACCCACCGCCTCCGAGGTCCGTTTCTTCGGCGACATCGGAGTCGGAGCCGGCGTCACCCCGCCCTTTGCCAGGAATCCGGACTCCGGCTTATGGACCTACACAACCCCGCCGCTCGATCCCGGCACGTACCACTACAGTTTCCTGGTAGATGGCGTCCTGACACCGGACCCCAGCAACACCCGCCAGCGCGACTGGCGCAATTTCATCCCGTGGGTCAGCATCGTCGATGTCCGCGGGCGCGATCCATTCCTGTACGATCCGAACCCAACCGTGCCCCACGGCAAGGTGCACATCGAGACCTTTGTTTCGGCCGTTTTGAAAGGCTCCGTTCCGGTTTACATCTACACGCCGCCGGGATACGAGACCTCCGGCAAGCAGTACCCGGTCCTGTTTACGCTCCACGGAACAGGCGGCACCGCCTCGCAATGGGAGTCCGATGGCCGCATGCAGGAGCTGTCGGACAATCTGATTGCCGCCGGCCGCATGCCGGAAACCATACTGGTCTCGCCCGACGCGAACATACCAGGGAATTCCCTGCCCGTCTTCGAGCAGTACATGGTTCAGGAGTTGATTCCATACGTCGACGCGAACTACCGCACGCTAGCCACGCAGTCGTCCCGCGGCATCGTTGGCCAATCGCGAGGAGGCAATCAGGCGTTTCACGTCGCGCTTAAGCACCCCGAGCTGTTCTCTTCGCTGGGGATCTTCCACAATGCCGTCCCGGCCCTGGCGAGCCAGACCTATGCCTCGCTCAACGATGTCGTCGCGTTGAACCAGCAGTTTCGAGTGGTCATCCTCTCCGCCGCGACCGACGACAGTCTGGTGTCGTTCGCCTCCGTTCAAGCCGCGCACGATCGGCTGGATCAGCTCGGCATCGCCCACACCTTCCGGGTCGTTTCCGGCGACCATAGCTGGCACAACTTCCGTAATCACTTCGTCGATTTTGTAGCAAGGCTCTGAACGGGCGCCGAATGGCTGCTCGCACCCGGCGCATGTAACATTCTTCTCTCGCACAATCCGGACGTCTTTCCAGTGGCTGCCTCAGAGGGCTATAATTTGCTGCTTGCGGGTCATTCGCATGGCGAACAGGTTACGGTCGAGATTCTGGAGCAGCCCATCAACCCCGCGCGGTTCTTCACCCGGCACGTTTACGGGCTCTACCGCTCGGGTGCGGCGGCCGCGTATGTTACACGCGGCATCGGAGCGCTCACCGAAATCGTCGTCTTGCGGCTGCGAAAGCCATAGGCGCCTCCACCCTTGCGCTACCTGATTCTCAGCGATCTGCATGCGAACACCGAGGCGCTCGAAGCCGTCCTCGATCAGGCCGCCGGCCGCTACGACCAGGCGATCTGCTGCGGCGACCTCGTCGGCTATGGCGCCGATCCGAATCCCATCGTCGAGTGGGTGCGCGCCCATTGCTCCACAACCGTCCGCGGGAATCACGACAAGGCCTGCACCGGCATGGATGACCTGGAGTGGTTCAACCCGGTCGCCAAAACGGCGGCGCTGTGGACGCAGCAGAATCTCACGCCGGAGAACGCCGAATGGACGCGCAACCTGCCCAAGGGTCCGCTGACGGTCGGCGGCTTCCAGGTGGTGCATGGCTCGCCGTTCGACGAAGACGAATACGTGCTCGCCGCCGAAGAAGCCGGCCAGGCGTTCGGTTACCTGGAATCGCGACTCGCATTTTTCGGACACACCCACGTGCAGGGCGGCTTTATCTGGAACCACTCGCGTGTCGAAACGATCCTGCGCACCTCGCCCCGCACCGATCGCCAGATCATGGAAATCGACCCGGAGTGCGCATACCTCGTGAATCCCGGCTCCGTCGGCCAACCCCGGGACGGCGATCCGCGCGCCGCGTATTGCCTCTACGATTCGGACGCGTCGATGGTGACCTATTTCCGGGCACCCTACAACATCGAATCGGCGCAGGAGAAGATTCGCGACGCCGGCCTGCCGCCCATCCTGGCCGACCGCCTGATCGTGGGCCGATAGACGTGAGGCGCGTAAGAAGGGCATGGATGCGAGGCCGGGGCCAGATCGGCAAAACCGTTCCAAAAAACGGTTTTTGACGTGTAAGTTATTTATTTCTGTTAAAAAACCGTTGCGGCGCATTGCGGCGCAACGGTTTTGCCTGGCCGGATCCTACCGCCTCTTTCGCCGCAATAGCGCCGCCGTCAATTCCCGATGGCATTTCAGGCACAGCGTGCGCATGTTCGACAGGTCGCACTCGCCGCCACCCTCCACGACCGGAATAATATGGTCGGCGTCCCACAGGTTTCGCCGCCCGCCCCATTCCTTCTCGAACTGCCGGCGCGAACGGTAGTCGAGCTTGCGCTTGTCCTTCCGCAAGGCCTCGGTGTCAACCCTGCACCGCGCGCACACGCCGAGATCGCGCGCGAACACCTGCGCGCGCAGGTAACCAGGATCGGTCCTCAGCTTCCACTCGTGGACGCATGCCGCGCTGCAAAACGTCAGCCGCCGCGGCGGAACCTCACCGCCGCACCAACGGCACGGCATCCGGCGCCGCCGGACCCATCCCCCGGGCATCGTCCGGCGGGTGCTCACACCCGCAGTTCGTGCCCGAGCCCGCGCATGCCCTCGATGATCCGCCCGCGAATCTCGCCGACTTCTTCCGAGGATAGCGTGCGCTCCGCGGACCCCACCGTGAGCCGGAACGAAACGCTCTTCCGTCCCTCTTCGAGCGGCGGACCGGCGTACTGCCTCACGAATTGGATCGATTCCAGCAGTGGACCGGCGAACGACGCCACGCGCGCTTCCAGCGTCCCGGCAAACTCGCGCGCATCCGCGATCACCGACAGGTCGAACGCGCTCGACGGGTACCGGCGAATCGGCGTGTACTTCGTCTCGCCGGCAGCGAGCGACCGAACCACCCGGAGGTCCAGATCCAGCACTGCGGCGCGCCCCGTCTCCACCAGCGACGGGTGCAACTCGAACATTCGCCCGGCGCGTTCGCCCTTCCATTCCAGAATCGCCGTGCGCGCCGGATGCTCGTGCCTCGCTGCCTCGGCGGGCCGCGCCAGCGCTCCCGGCATCAGGCATTCCGCCGCGCGCTTGATCTCGAACAGCCCCGCGGCCCCATCACCCGACCGTTCGTAGAGCGCCGCGACCAGCCGCGGCGCCTCATGGGGCAGGCCGGCGGCCTGCCCGTGAATCTCCAGCCCAATCTCGAAGATCCGGAAACTCTCCCGGTGCTTCGCGTTTTCCACGACATTCCGCCAGATTCCCGGCAGTAGCGACGTCCGCATCAATGCCTGGTCCGACGCGATCGGGTTGGTCACCCGCACATGGGTGGCGGGGTCCATCCCAAAGGCGCGCACCGCCTCTTCGCTCAGGAATGAATAGTTGTAGACCTCTGTAAAGCCCAAGTCGACAAATACGTTCCGCGCCTCGTGCTGAAACCTGCGTTCGGCGCTGACCGGTGGAACTGCGGCGGCCACCAGCGGCGCTTTCGGCGGAATCGAATCGTACCCGATCATGCGCCCGACCTCTTCCACCAGATCATCCTTGATAGAGACATCCTTCGTCGCGCGCCACGAGGGCACGGTCACTGAAAACACCCCTTCCCGCGCCACGGCGACACCGAATTCCAGCCGTTCCAGGATCTCGCGCACTTCGCCGGGCGCGAGCTCGCGTCCCAGTTTGCGCGCCAGCCACTCCAGCGGTAGTTCGATCGCCGGCGGCGGCGCCAGCGGCCTTTTCTGGTCCGCCACTCCCCCCACGGTGCGGATTCCCGGGGAGATATCGCGCAGCAACTCGATGGCGCGCGCGATTCCCCGCACCGTGGTGGACGGATCCTGCGCCTTCTCGAACCGCATGGAAGCGTCCGTGCGCAGCTTGATCGCGGACGATGTTCTGCGGATCGAGGCCGCTTGGAAATTGGCGCTCTCCAGCACCACCCGCGTCGTCTTTTCCGTAATCGCGCTGTCCAGTCCCCCAATCACTCCGGCCAGCGCAATCACCCCGCCGCCATCGGCGATCACCAGGTTCCATGGGTCGAGCGTGTACTCTTCCCCGTTCAGCGCGCGAAACCGCTCGCCGGTCTTCGCCGGCCGGATGAAAATCGTCCCTCCCCGGATCAGATCGGCGTCGAATGCGTGCATCGGCTGCGCGAGTTCGGCCATCACGAAATTCGTCATGTCCACGATGTTATTGATCGGGTTCAGGCCCACGGCCGTCAGCCGGCATTGCAGCCACTCCGGAGAGGGCCGCACCGTGACATTCTCGAACACCAGCGCACTGTACCGCGGGCACAGGTCGAGATTCTCGATTTGCACACCGATCGCCGCCTCGCCCTCCGGCAGCAGTTCCGGCTTCACGGGATCCTTCAGCGTCTTGCGAAGGATGGCCGCCACTTCGCGCGCCATCCCGTGATGGCCCCAGAGATCGGGCCGGTGCGTGATCGATTTGTTGTCGATTTCGATGGCGCTGTCGGCCAGACAGCCCGTCAGCGGAGCCCCAACCTGCGATTCGAGCTCGATGATGCCGCTGTGGTCTTTGTTGATCCCTATCTCCGCGCCGCTCGCCAGCATGCCGTCGCTTTCGACGCCGTTGATGACCTTCTTCCCGATCGGCGCATATGCCGTCATCAGGCCCGGCCGGCAGTTGGGGGCGCCGCACACAACCGTGCGTAAGCCGTAGCGGCCGGCGTCCACCACCGCCTTGACGTTATGGCTATTCGCGATCGGTTCGACCGATTCCACGCGCGCCGCGCAAGCCGTCTCGAGCAGCGCGCCGCACTTCTCGATACCCTCGCACTCCGCCGTCTTCATCGTGATGAGCCGCTCCAGCGCCTCCGGCGCTGCATCCAGCCCGTCCACCATTTCGCGAATCCAGTTGTAAGAGAACTTCATGGTTGTCCGTGGGCCCCTGGCATTGGCATGCCGGGCCGATCAGGCTAAAACTGCTCCAGAAACCGTAGATCGCCGCCCTGTAAGTGGCGGATGTCGTCGATCCCATATCGCATCATGACGAGCCGCGTCAGCCCGAGTCCGAACGCAAAGCCGTTCCACTCTTCCGGGTCGATTCCGCTCATCCGCAGGACGTTGGGGTTCACCAGCCCGCACGGCAGCAGTTCTACCCAGCCGCTCTGCTTGCAAACCGGGCAGCCCGGACCGCCGCAGATCAGGCATTGGATGTCGAGTTCGAACCCCGGCTCGACGAAGGGAAAATATCCCGGCCGCAGCCGCACTGTCACTTCGCGATGGAAAATCGCGGTCAGCAGCGTCTTCATGAAATACAACAGGTGCGCCACCGACACGTCCCGATCGACCATCATGCCTTCCAACTGATAGAACGTGTGCTCGTGCGAAGCGTCCACGCTCTCATTGCGGAAAACCCGCCCGGGCGCAATCATCCTCAGGGGCGGCCCCAGCCGCTCCATCCCCCGCACCTGCACCGGCGATGTGTGCGTGCGCAGCAGATTGCCGCCATCCAGCCAGAACGTGTCCTGCATATCGCGCGCCGGATGGTCGCGCGGGATGTTCAGCGCGTCGAAGTTGTGGTACTCGGTCTCGACCTCGGGCCCGTCCAACACCGCGAAACCGAGCGAACTGAACAGCTCTTCCAACTCGCGCTGGATGCGCGTGATTGGATGCAGGTGTCCACGCCGCGGACCCGGCGCCGGCAGAGTGAGGTCGACCCACTCGGCATCCAGCCGCGCGCGCAAGGCGGCTTCCGCGAAATGCGCCTGCCGGGCTTCGAGCGCCGCTTCGAGCTTCTGCCTGGCGCCGTTCAGCAGCATCCCGAGGCGCTTTCGCTCCTCTGGGGCGAGCTTCCCCATATCCTTGCTGAACTGGGTCAGGCCGCCCTTTCGGCCAAGCGCCTCCACGCGCACCGCCTCCAGTTCCTCCGCCGTCGTCGCGGCGGTGATGCGCGCCAGGGAACGGGACTCCAGTTCCTGTATGGATTCTTCTAACATGGGGGTGGAATCCCATTATTGTAGCAGCGTGGACTGTGGAATATCTCAGACTCCCGCATCCCGAATCCGTTTACAATAGAGCTTCGACATGTCGCCAGCTCCGAGTTCCCCCGCGGCTATGGCGCCGCAGCGCGCCAGCCTGCAAATGGTTCCGCCACACGAACCCAAACGCCGTTGGCCGATTGTATTGGCGGTCTTGATATTGGGCGCCGCCGCCTGGCAACTGCGCCCGCGCCCTCAAGCCAAAGCGGCCCTGGCGAACAGCGTCCGGACGGTTACGGCCGTTCGCGGCGCATTGCAGCGCACCCTGCGCGTCACGGGCTCCGTCGCCGCACGGAATTTCTCCAACATCTTCGCTCCCATCGTGCAGGCGCCCGATTTCGGGCGCGGGCTCGTATTGATCAATCTCGCGGCGAATGGCGGCATGGTGAAGGAAGGCGATCTCGTAGCCGAAATCGACGGCCAGTCCGTCCAAGACCATCTCGACGACATCGAATCGCAGGTCAGTCAGATGGAGTTGGACATGCGCAGTCTGCGTGCGCGCCAGCAGTCACGCCGCGAAGCCATGGAGCAGCAGGTGCGGGTCGCGAAGGCCGTGTGGGAGAAGGCCCAGCAGGACGTCAAGGCCGCGGCGGTCAAATCCGAGATCCAGCGCGAACAGCTTAAACTGGCGCTCGAGGAAACGCAGCTCAGCTACGAGCAAATCCAGAAGGAACTGGCAATGCTCAATGACCGGCAGGCGGCGGAATGGCGCATCGCGGAAATCGGGCAGGAAAGCCAGGTGCGGCACCGCAACCGGCACCGCGACGATCTTGCCCGCTTCACCATTCGCGCGCCGCGCGACGGACAGGTGATTCTGCGGTCTATCTACCGCAACGGCGAGCAGAAGCAGGTCCAGCAAGGGGATGAAGTCTATCCTGGCATGGCATTCGCTAAGGTCGTGGACCTCTCCAGCATGCAGGTGGAGGCGTCCATCAGCCAGACGGAGTCCGAAGTAGTGCGTCTCGGCCAGAAGGCCGTAGTGCGCTTCGATGCCTATCCCGGCCTTCTGCTCGATGGCAAGGTCGAGGCCGTCGGCATGATGGCCAGCAGCAACCGCCGCGTCAGCTACTACGTCCGCCGCGTCCCGGTGCGGATTGCGCTCGAAGGCAGCGACCCTCGCGTCATTCCCGACCTCACTGCCAACGCCGACGTGGTGGTCGGCGAGCAGGAGGACGGCCTGCTCATTCCGCGCGAAGCGGTCCAGGAAAGCGGCGGAAAATCGGTCGTGATGGTGAAGCAGGGAGAGTCGGTGGTTCCCCGCGAAGTCGAGATCGGCGGCTATAGCAATACGCAGGTGTCCGTGATCTCCGGTCTCCAGGAAGGCGACCACGTCGTCCAGCCCGACAAGCCGTAGCGCGCTACTGCACCGGCAGAACGGACGCTTTAGAGTCCACCCCGCCGATCGACACCACAACCGCCTGGTCACCCGTCGGCGTGTCAGCCGCCAGGATCGCGTTGATCTGGTATAGTCCGACGACTCCCGGCGTGAGGCCGCTGAAGATCACGCTTGCCGCCTTCCCCCCCACCGTCACCGATGGCGGGACCAGCGTGGTCGAGAATCGGTCGCCCGGAGTCGGCTCGCCCGAAGCCGGCGTGTTGGTGACCGGACCCAGCCCGTTGACGTATAGCACCACAGCGTCGCCGCGTTTGGCCGGGTGGCTTCGGCTGATAACCGAGGAAATGTCCGTCGCGGCCGCGAGTCCCGCAATCTCGAAAATCCCCGGCGAATACGTCGCCAGCGGGACGGTGACCACCGGCCCCTGCAACCCCAGGATCGTGACCTTCGCCTTCACTGACGATTGACCCTGAAACTCCCACGGCAGTTGGGCATTCACCTGGCCGGCGCTGACGAAATGCAGATGTCCAGGCTGGCTGACGCCCCCCGCGTCGAAGCTCACGCTCACGTCGGACAGGGAGACCGGAAGGTACGGCGTGGACTCGACCTGTAGCGCCTCGGAGAGGCTCGATCCGTAAATCGAGACATAGGACCCCGGCGCCACTCCCCCGCCCAACTGGCTCGTGGCCGCATTGACGATGCCGTTCGGCGAGATCGTGGGATATGGCCGCGCGAAGCCTTCGAACACGATCGGCTTCGTGAAGCCCTGGACGAGCGCGGTGACCTCTTGCGGCCCGGCCCCCGGTCCAAAATTCAGGCTCGCGGCGGCGATGCCGAGCCGAAACGTCTGCGAGTCTCCGAATCCGATGTTCCCGCCGCCCTGCGTGACGCTGAAACGCACCTGCGTGCCCACCACCGGCACGCCATACTGATCCACGGCGCGCAGCACCGTTCGCCAGTCCTGATCGCCTACGCCGCCGGTGAACTGTCCGTTGTGAATCGGAAAAACGTCCGCCGTTACGCCATCGCCCACCAGGTACAGATACGGCAGCCGCAGCGTCGTCCCGCCGCCGCTCACCACGATAAACCCCTCATACGACCCGGGCCGTGGCCTGGTTCCGGATAGGCGCACCGTCACGCTGTTCTGTTGCCCAGCCGACAGGGTCAGACTCGACGGAGTCACTTGCAGGGACGCGTTGGTGTCGGCGTCCCGCTGCTGCACGGTAAAACTGAAGGTCGCCGGGGCGGACCCTGTATTCGTGATCTTCAGCGTCCGGCTGATGGGCAGCGCGGACGCGGCAATTTCGGCAAAGGAAATTGTCGCCGGTTCGAGCGTGGCGCCGGCGTTCACCGCGTCGGCCGCGTTCAACTTGCCCGCTCCCACCGCATCGACACGCGCCGCAACGCCGGAATCCGTCACGTCCTGCGTCGCCGTATTCACCACCGCCGACTTGAGCTGCGCGGGAGTGTATCCGGGATGCTTCTGCTTCACCAGGGCCACCGCTCCGGCGATCATCGGCACGGCATAACTGGTCCCGCTCACCGCCGCGTAACCGGTGGCGTTATACGTGTCTCCGTTCGGATCGTACTTCTGCGCGGCCGTATAAATGTTGACCGCGATGGCGGCGACCTCCGGCTTCACCACGTAAGTGGGCGTGACCGCGAAATCGCCCAGCGACGGCCCACGCGAAGAGGCCGGCCAGACGGTGTTTGCCGTGGACTCCGTGGACGTAAAGGCCGGATCGAGCGTCGCCGCCGGCTCCGTGCTCTTCAGCGCGAGACCATCGCGATTGCCGATCATGACCGCGGGAATCCCCGTGTCGATGGCCCCCAGCGGAGCGTCAACGGTGTCGATCCCCGCCGGCTGGTAGATCACGACCGCAATCGCGCCGGCGTTTTGGGCGTTATTGATCTTGTCGGTGAAGAAGCAGGTCCCGCGCTGCACCAGCGCGATCGCCCCGGCGAGGGACCCCGCCGGCAATGCCGAACAGGCCAGGCCGTCGTTCCCGAGTTTCGTAGTGTCCCGAATCGGCCCGCCGACCGGGCCCGCCGGGCGCGGCCCGTCGCTGAACAATGCGGCGATATTCTGCCCATTGGCTCGCACTGTCTGGTACAGAGCGTGCGAATTCATCACCGCTCCAACCGTGATCGCCGACGGCGCGTCGCCGGGACGATGGATCGTATTCAGCGTCTGCGGGCGAAATCCGATGTTGCCGTCGTTGCCGGCCGACACCACCACGACCATGCCCGCTTTGATCGCGCTTTCGACCGCGTTGGAATACACGTCGCATGCGCCGCCGCATTCCGGAAGGTTGTCGATCGGGCCGTCGTACGTGCTCGCGTCGCCTTCCGTCATCGACAGCGTCACCACGTCCATCCCGTCCGACAGCGCGTCGGCGAGCGCGTCGTGGACCGCCGGAAAATTGGTGAAGTCGTTGACACCCGGCGAGCCATACACCTTGTAGTTGCCTAAAAACGCCTTGGGCGCGATCCCTTGAATCGCCCCCAGCGGCCCGGTGTTCTGCGTTCCCGCCGCGATCATCGCAATCGCCGTCCCATGGCCCATGCGGTCCCGTGGCGAGTAGTCGTCCGGCTGCGAAGTCGTGGCGGGATCGGGATTCGACGGATCGAACGCATAGCCCGGCGCCAGGTCCTGCTGCACGTAACTCCGCGCCACGATGACCTTACTGTTGGTGTATCCCGCATTGCCTTTCGGAAAACCCGCCGGCGCCGTGAGCGAAGGATCTTGAAAGCCCGGGTGATTCTGATCGATCCCCGAATCGATGATTCCGATCTTGATTCCCGCGCCCGCTTGTCCAGTTCCCCCGGCAGCGCTCCACGCCGCGGACACGTTCATCAGATTCACCGCGCGGTCCAGAGCCGGCCGTGCCTTGCCCACCGGCACGATATACCTCACCCCCGGAATCTCTCGCAAGCCCGCCGCGGTCTCGCGCGTAGCCGCCACGACCACGGCATTCACCAGCACTTGTGTCGCGCCCGTGACCGCGACGCCCCTGCGCTCCAATTCCGCGATGACCCCGGCTTGCGCGCCGCGAATCCGGCGTGTGTGCGCTTGCGCCTCGGGACTCCGAAGGGCTACCCGCGACAGGACCTTTCGAGCTACCGGCTCGTCCTCGAGCACCAGAGCATATTCGCCCAGACGACTGCGCGTCTGGCTAAACGCTGCAAAACACAGCACCAACAGGGGCAGAACGCGTTTCATAAGCATCGTTTCAGACGTATTTCGACCGATTGCGTTTCGTATCTTCAGGTCATTTTCTGCTGCAGAATGTCATCGGCGACATTGGTCACGACGCGCATCTCGCGCACATCGTGCACCCGCACCAGATGCGCCCCGCCGAGCACCGACGCCGCCACCGCCGCCGCGGTCGCGAATTTCGTCTCCTCGGCACTCTCATGCGCCAGAAAATGCTTGCGCGACGGCCCTACCATAATCGGCATGTCCAGGCCGTCGAGCGCATGCAGGCTGCCCAGAATCAGCGAATTCTGCTCTTTCCGCTTGCCGAAGCCGATCCCCGGGTCGATCACGATCCGCGTCTTGTCGATTCCCACCCGCCGCGCCCGGCTCACCGCCGCGTCCAGATCGCGCGCGATCGTCGCCATCGGATCGGGCATCGGCGCCAGCTTGGTCCACATCTCGGGCCGGCCGCGCATGTGATTGACGATCAATCCGGCGTCGTAATTGGAGACCGCGCGCGCCAACTGCGGCTCGAAAGTCAGGCCGGACGGATCGTTGATGATCTCTACGCCGAGATCGAGCGCGCGCTCGGCCACTTCGAACTTGTACGTGTCCACGGAAATCGGAATGGAGAGACGGTCCTTCAGGCGTTTCAGGGCGGGAATGAGGCGGCGGATCTCTTCTGCCGCCGAGATGCGCGTTGACCCTGGTTTCGTGGACTCCGCCCCGATATCGATGATGTCGGCGCCGGCTTCTTCCAACTCCAGCGCGCGGGCGAAGGCCCGGTCCGGGTCGGAGTACTTCCCGCCGTCGGAGAAAGAATCGGGCGTCACGTTGATCACCCCGAGAAGCACGGTCCGTTCGCCGAGCTTGATCTCACGCTGCTTGAGTTTCCAGAAGAAGAGCTTTCTCACCGTTATCCTAATGTCGCACTTTTGCAGCCCGCTAGCGCCTCGTTTCGCGCCATTGGTATCATGGAAGCATCTCCATGCGAGGCACGCGCTGGCTCTTGCTGGTGGCCATTGTCGCGATTCTGACCGGCCTTGGCCTCACGTACCGGGCTCAAAGACAGGCATTACGGGCACAATCTCCTCCGAGGCCGGATGCCCTATCCGCCGGCCTCAACTCCACCGCGCGCAATTGGAGCTACACCGAGACCAATAGCAATCACACGACCTTCGAAATCACCGCCGCCGATTTCAGCGAAGTGAAAGACTCCTCCCGGGTCGACCTCAAAGAAGTCGTCCTGAAGCTGTATAGCAAGAAGGGCGACACCTACGACCTCGTGAAGAGCGCCGCCGCCAGCTACTTCAAGAACGACCACCGCTTCTACTCTGAAGGCGACGTCGAGATCACGCTTGCCATCCCGAAGACCGGCGAGCCGAAACATACTCTGATCTCCATCAAATCCTCGGGCGTCAGCTTCGACACCAGCTCCGGCCAGGCCAACACCGACCGCGCTTCCGGTTTCGCCTTCGAGAACGGGACCGGTTCCGCCACCGGCGCCTTCTATGACCCCGAAACCCGGGTCCTCAACCTGAAACAGGATGTCAAACTCGATTGGAAGCCCATCGGGCCGCGCGCCAAGCCGATGAAGATCGAAGCCGGCTCGCTCTACTACCGGGAAGCGGAGTCGGAGATCTGGCTCAAGCCCTGGGGCCGCATGACCCGCGAAAACACCGTCGTCGAGGGCCAGGATGCCACCATCAAGCTGCAACAGGGCGGCGAGGGAAAGAAGTCGTTACGCAGCATCGAGGCCGGCAAAGCCCACGGCAGCGACATCTATCCCAAGCGCAAGATTCAATATGCCGCCGAACACCTGCTCGTCAATTTCAATGAGGACGGGCAGGCCGAGAAGGTCACCGGCACGTCCGGCGCGCAACTGGTTGCAACTTCGGAAGCCGCCGAGACGTCCATAGCCGCAACACATGTGGATCTCGCTTTCGATGCGCAGGGCGATGAGAGTGTGCTCACCGATGTCAGCGCCGATGGCAGCGCGGTGGTGACATCGAAGCCTCTCCCGGTTGCAGGCCGCCCGCTCGGCGAGACGCACGTGCTGCGCAGCGACAAGATCGATATGAAGATGCGCCCCGGCGGCCGGGAGATCGAACGCGTGGTTACCCGGACCCCCGGCACGCTCGAATTCCTGCCGAACCTTCCCACCGAGCGCCATCGCTCGCTCGATGGATCCGATATGGTGATCGCCTACGGTCCGCAGAACCGCATCGAGTCATTCCGCGCCGTCAACGTCCTCACCCGCACCGACCCCACTGCCGATGAAAAGAAGCGCAACCGCGTCACCTCCGCCACCAGCAGCAAGCTCATGGACGCGCGCTTCGACCCCAAGACCGGCCACATCGCCGCCATCGATCAGACGGGGGATTTCACCTACGAAGAGGGCGACCGCAGAGCCCGCGCAGCCAAAGGCTCGCTCGACGCCGACCATAACCTGATCTTGCTGGACACCGCCGCGCGCATGGCCGATGCCACCGGCACAACCTCCGCGGACCGCATTCGGATGGATCAGCGCACCGGCGATTTCACCGCCGAGGGCAACGTCAGCTCGAGCCGCCTGCCGGAGAAGGACAAGAAGAAGAACTCCGAAATGCTCTCGGGCGACGAGCCCCTGCACGCCCAGGCCCGGCGCATGGATTCGTCCAACCACAATAGGAAGCTGCACTATGAAGGCAGCGTTCTGATGTGGCAAGGCGCCAACCGCATCCAGGGAGAGGTGGTTGATCTCGACCGTGAGAAGCGGACCCTGATCGCCGATGGCAATGTCGTGACGAACCTCTGGGAGGAGCCCAAAGACCCCAAAAAGAAATCGACCACGCCCCCCGTGCTCACGGAAGTGCGCGCTCCCCACCTCGTCTATACCGAGGCGGACCGCCTCGCCACCTATACCGGCGGCGCCGCGCTCAAGCGCCCCAACCTACAGGTGAATTCCCGACAGATCCGCGCCTTTCTCGCCGAGACCGGGTCGGACTCGCGCCTCGAAAAGGCGTTCGCCGATGGCGACGTGCACATCCTGCAGACGTCCAAAACGGTCACCTACAACGGCGCCGCCGAGCACAGCGAATATTACATGGACGAACAGAAAGTGATTCTCCTCGGTGGCACGCCGAAGATGGTGGACAACCGCGGCAACGCCACTGTCGGCCCCGGCGGATTGACCTACTTTGTCAACGATGATAGGCTGCTCATCAATGGGTCTGGGAACCAGCCCGCCAGCAGCCACGTCAAGCGAAAATAGTATTTCATGACGAAACTCGAGACCCGGGAAATCTCCAAGACGTACCGCGGCCGCCGTGTGGTGGACGATGTCTCGCTGTTCGTCCAGCAGGGTGAGGTGGTCGGCCTCCTCGGTCCCAACGGCGCCGGCAAAACGACGTCCTTCTACATGATCGTCGGGCTGATCAGCCCCGATTCCGGCCGCATCCTCGTCGACTCCCAGGACATCACCGATCTGCCCATGTACCAGCGCGCGCGCCGCGGCATCAGCTATTTGCCGCAGGAAGCGTCCGTTTTTCGTAAGCTCACCGTCGAAGAGAACCTGCTGGCGATCCTCGAAACCCTGCCGCTACGCGCCCGCCAGCGCCGCGAGAACCTGGACCGGTTGATCGACCAACTCGGACTCGAAAAGGTGCGCCGCAGCCGCGGCTACATGCTCTCCGGCGGCGAGCGCCGCCGTGTCGAGATCGCGCGCTCCCTCGTCATCAATCCCAGCTTCCTCCTGCTCGACGAGCCATTCTCGGGCATCGATCCGATTCAGGTGCTGGAGCTCCAACGCATCATCTTCGACCTCAAACGCTCCGGCATCGGCATCCTCATCACGGACCATGCCGTGCGCGAGACACTGGTGGTCACCGACCGCGCCTACATCATCAACAATGGCCGCATCTTCCGCGCGGGCAGCCCCGAGGCTCTGGAGCGCGATCCCGAGGTGAAACGTATTTATTTAGGCGAAAGTTTTTCTCTCCGGGTGTGACAATAGAAACGATTGGTTGGCTTCGTTCGTAACATCATCATGAGACTCCTTTGCCTCTTACTCCTCGCCGCCTCATCCGCATTTTCCGGACCGCTGAGCTTCGGACTGCGGGCCGGCGTGCCTCTGACGGATTTCACCAACGCCGTTAACACCGGGCGGTTCGATTACACCAGCAAAACCCAGCGCTATATCGCTGGGCCGACGCTCGAAGTGCATCTCGCGGGCGGCCTCGGGCTCGAGGTTGACGCCCTGTACCGCCGCTTCAGCTATAACAGCGCGACTCTCGGCGCGGGCATCACATCCTCCACCAGCGGCAACGCCTGGGAGTTTCCGGTGCTCGCCAAATACCGCTTTGGGACACCGGTCGCGCGCCCGTTTATCGATGGCGGCATCGCCTGGGATTCGCTGCAGGGCTTGAAACAGGACGTGCGCACCGCCCTGAACAATGCGGGCGTAACTTCGACGAGCACGCCCACCGAATTGCATCAGAAGACGACGACGGGCTTCGTCCTCGGTTTCGGCGTCGATGTCCATGCCCTCGTTCTTCACATCTCCCCCGAGATCCGTTATACCCGCTGGGGAGCGCAACATTTCCTCGATACGAATGGCGGCTTCCACAGCAGCCAAAACCAGGCCGAGTTCCTGGTCGGAATCACCTTCTAACGTGCGGGCCGCGGAGCCGGATGCCGGATTGCCTCCGGCTGCCGGCGCCTTTCTGCGATACACTGTCCCCGTGAATCGCCGCATCTTCCTCGCCGCCGGCCTCGGCGTTGTCCGCGCCGTAGCTCAACACCACGACACTCCCGCAATGCCCGCGCCGGATGAGGTCCTCCGCGACCTGACGGCCGGCAATGCGCGTTTCGCCGCGGGCAAACCGGCCCGTCCTCGCGCGACCCTTACCCGCGTCCATGAGGTCGCCGCTGGACAGCACCCGCGCGCCGTCGTGCTTACCTGCTCCGATTCGCGCGTCCCGCCCGAGGCAATATTCGACCAGGGCATCGGCGACCTCTTCGTCGTCCGCGTCGCCGGCAACGTCGCCAATAACGATCAGATCGCGTCGGCGGAATACGCCGTGGAGCACTTCGGATCCACCCTGCTCGTCGTCCTCGGCCACTCTCAGTGCGGCGCAGTCTCGGCAGTGGTCAATGGCGAAAAGGTGACCGATGATATCCATCGCATGGTGATGCATATCGGAGAAGCAGTCGGCGCCGTGCGCAAGCGCAGTCCCGAACTGAAAGGCGCGGGCTTACTCGCCGAGTGCGTCACTGCCAACGTGTCGGAGTCCATCCGGGACCTACAGGGCGGCAGCGAGCTGCTCGCCGGCCGCGTCCGCGACACCAAGCTGAAAATGGTCGGCGGCGTCTACAATCTCGCCGACGGCAAGGTCCGCTGGCTCTAGTCCAGATTCCCTTGCTCGATGATGACGCTCTCCCGCACGATCAGACGGTTCGGCGCCATCTCGAACAGCTTCGGCAGCACGCGGTTGACGTGCTCCTCATAATCGACGAATACGATCATCAGGGGCAGGTCGCCGCCGGCATCCACCAGGCCCGATGTATGCACGGCGCTTCGTCCGTTGAACCCCGCAATGGCATGAAGCGCGCTCGCGCCGGCCACCCCCTCCGTCCGCAGCATCTGAAGAACCTCCAGGTGCAGCGGCCGCTTGTGCCACTTGTCCGACTGATTCAAGTAAACCGTGATTTGAACGGCGGTATTCATCGCACACGTCCCTCATAAACTCCGCGCCAGCACTGCCCCAAGCGCCACGCCCACCATCGAAAGCGCATTCGATCCGATCATGTTGCCTAGCGCCGCCCACCATTGTCCCTGTTCCATCAGGTAAAAACTCTCGAACGCATAACTGGAGAATGTGGTGTATCCGCCGCAAAAGCCTACGGCTACCAGCAGACGCCACCGCGGATCGGCGATTACCCGCTCCGTGGTCCAGACCAGAAAAAAGCCCAGTACGAAGCTTCCCGTGACATTGATCACCAGCGTCCCGAAAGGGAACGAGCCAGGCGGCGTGAGTTTCGTCACCTGTTGCGCCATCCAATAACGGAGGTTTGCTCCAACCACGGCGCCGAGTGAGATCAAGAGTATCGTTTGCACCGAAACTACGAGCGTACAACATCGATGGCGCCCGGCGTGCTCAGGGACCACCGTGCGCGCGCTCATTTTCATTCTCGCTGCCTCAGCCGCGTTCGCCGGCGATGCCGAGCGCGACTACACCACCATTTACGACCTTCACCACGGCAACGCCTTTCTATGGCATGATCCCGGCCCCGTCGAGCGCCTCGACCTTCGCTATGGCTCCGGAGGCAGAGCGCTCCTCCCCCGTGCCCCTTTCACCTTCGTCAAAGAGGACACAGGCGGTACTACCCCCAAAGTGCGGGTGCGCGATGCCGCCGGTCGCGAGTGGGTGGTGAAGTTCGGTGTGGAGTCGCGCCCGGACACGTTCGGCTCTCATCTGGCATGGGCCCTCGGCTACTACACCGAGGTCAATTACTTTGTTCCCGCCGGATTCATCCGCGGCGCCCACGACCTCAAACGGGCCCGTCACTCCGTAGATGAGGCCGGGCGGTTCACAGCCGGGCGGTTCCAGTTGCGCAGCAAATCGCCTGAGTACCTCAGCGGCGTCAGTTGGTCCTGGGACGAGAATCCCTTCGTTGGCACACCGCAACTCAACGGCCTGAAGATCCTCATGATGCTCCTCTCCAATTGGGACGACAAGGACCTGAACGACGCCAAACGGCGCGGCACGAACACCGCTCTATACAAAGACGGCGGCCGCTACCTCTTCTTTATTGACGATTGGGGCGGCTCGATGGGGAATTGGGGCCACTACCTCAGCCGCACCAAATGGGACTGCGTCGACTATTATCGCGAGAGCTCCCAATTCGTCACCGGGGTAAAGGATGGGGAAGTCGAATGGGGTTATAAGGGCACCCACACCGACCGCATGCGAGACAACATCCGGCCGGACGACGTTCGCTGGCTGATGCGCTATCTGGGCCGCCTCAGCGACCCGCAGCTTCATGCCGGTCTCATCGCTTCCGGCGCCACGCGGGATGAGGCATACTTCTATACCAGGGCGTTGCGCATGCGAATCCGTCAACTGCAAGACATCTCGCGCCGCCAGATGGTGGCCCGTGCTCGATGAGTGAGATCTGGCTTCTGCGCCACGGCGAGACGGAATGGAGTCTCTCCGGGGCGCACACCGGCAGCACCGACATCCCCCTAACCGAAAAAGGACGCGCCGACGCCGAGGGCCTCGGGCGCTATCTGGCCGGCCGGAAGTTCTCCCTGGTGCTGGTGAGCCCGCTGCAGCGCGCCTTCGAAACCTGCCGTCTCGCCGGGTACGCCGGTCTCGCTGAGGTCGAGCCCGATTTGCGCGAATGGTCGTACGGCGAATACGAAGGCCGCACCACCGCGCAAATCCGCGAGGAGCGTCCGGGCTGGTCGCTGTGGGACGATGGCGTGCCGGGCGGTGAATCCGTCGCACAGGTCGCCGCGCGCGCCCGCGCCGTGATTGCTCGCGCCGAAGCCGCCGGCGGTGAGGTCCTGCTGTTCGCACACGGCCATGTCCTCCGCATTCTGACGGCCTGCTGGCTGGATCTCGCGCCGGACGCGGCCAGGCGTTTCGCGCTGGGAACCGCATCCCTCGGAATCCTCGGCCGCGAGCGAGAGGCGCGCGTAATGGTTCGCTGGAACCTGCCTACTTCGGGATGACCAATCCGACCCGCACCGGCTTCGTCCCCGCTGGAGCCTTCATCACCTTACAAATGAGCTGCAGCGCGTCCACCGGAGAGATCACGCGTGTGACATTACGCTCCGCGTCGAGCCCGCTCAGCACCACCAACTGCCGCGACGGCGTAAAGATCTCCATCACCCGTATGCGTTCCGCGCCGCTCTGAAACGTGACGACCAGTTCTTCGTCTTCCTTGAGCGCCTTCTGCATGGCCGCGACCTGCCCCAGGATCACCGCCGGGACGTTCTCCGCCGCCGGCGTGGGGGCGGCCGCCGCCGGCTCCTTGGAGGTCGCCGACAGCAACGCCTGCTGCGCGATCTGTTTGGTGAGTTCGCCTAACGCCATCGCTCTATTGTAGCCGTGAGGCTCAGATCCGCCGGATCAGCACTTTCTTGTACTCAGTCCACTTTCCGGCGTCGTGCGCCTGCAGCTCGATCGGCCCTTCCTCCAGATTGTCGAGGCGATCGTACTCCACGATCGTCTCGCCGTTGATGCGCACCAGGCACGTGGTGTCTTTCACCCGAAGCTGGAACAGCCACCATTGCCCCGCTTCGATCCGCGGATAGACGCCGCGCTTGACCGAATACAACGATCCCGTCGGATAGTGCGCGCCCTCCACGTCGTGAAGCTGGATCTCGTAATGCCGGCCGCGATTCCCCTGTCCTGCGCTGTGGAACAGCACGCCGCCATTGTGATGCCAGGCGTGGCGGATGTACATCTGCAGCTCGAAGTCGCGATACTTCTCGTTCGTGGCGAAGTGACCCAGACCGTCCGAGTGAAGCACCGGACCGAGCGCTTCGAATTTCGGCTTGCCGTCGGACACGTGCCACTTCGCAAGATCCTCCGGCCGTGTGTAGAGCGCGGTCCACGCGACCTTCGACGGCAGCTCCCGCACTCGGAGATTCCGGAAGCGAATCGGGTACGAAAGCGACTCCAGCCCCAGATAGCCGCTACGGAGGCGGTGGCGCAGTTCGGGAACGGTCTCGACATCCAGATCCTGAATCGGTTCGCCGTTCGTCCACACGCGCAGCCGGGGCCAGTCCATCACGATCCGGAACGTGTTCCATTCCCCCTTGTTCTTGACGTTGACTTTCAGCGGTGGAACGATCGGGAAGATCGACCCCATCGACTCGGGCGCCGGTTTCTCGTCGACCTGATGGAAGATATTGAGTTTCATCCCGCACCACATGTTCCGCCCGTGCTCCGGAGCGTGCAGGTAAATGCCCGAATTCATCCAGCCGCGCACGAAAAACTCACCGCGGAAGTCGAAATTCTCATACTCCCGCCCCGACCGGAGCCATGTGGGATACCCCGAGCTCTCGTGGGCCACGATGGCGCCGTCATCCACATAAAAAGCCGATTCCGGGCCGTCTTGCACCGACCACCCGGCAAGCGACCGGCCGTCGAACAGCGGCGTCAAACCGGTTTCATCGGTCTCTTGCGCGAAGAGCGCGGGAGCCGCGGACACGGCGAGAAACTGGCGGCGATTCATCCCCACGATTGTACTCTCGCTCGCGCCCGCCGCTATAATCGATACATATGAGACTCTCGGCGCAACTGGCCGCCATGGGTGCGCTCGGGCTCGCGCTGTGGGCTCAGGGTCCGCCGAAGCCGGTCCCTCCCGCCCAATCCGACGAGCCAACCCGAATTCAGGTGGACGTTACCCGTGTCCCTATGCTCTTCACCGTCACGGATAAGAAGGGCCGATTCATCACCGACCTCATCAAGAGCGACTTCGAGATCCTCGAGAACAAGAAACGGCAGGAGGTCGCGGAGTTCAACGCCGAAAGCGACCTGCCCCTGCGCATCGCCGTCCTCATCGACACCAGCAACAGCATCCGCGAACGCTTCCGCTTTGAGCAGGAGGCGGCCAGCGAGTTCGTCAAGTCCGTGATCAAGACGAAGCAGGACAAGGGAATGATCGTCAGCTTCGACACGCAGCCCGAACTGGCGGCGGACCTGATGGAAGACACCGGCCTCCTCGAAAAAGCCATCCGCGGGCTGCGGCCCGGCGGCGGCACCGCCCTCTATGACGCCATCTTTTTCGCATGCGCCGACAAACTGCAGCGCGACCAGCCCTCCACCAAGTATCGCCGCGCGATTGTCCTCCTCAGCGACGGCGACGATAACAACAGCCGCTACACCCGCGATCAGGCGCTCGAAATGGCGCAGAAGGCCGACGCGGTCATCTACGCCATTTCCACCAACCTGACCAAAATTGAGTCGGACGGCGACAAAGTGCTCAAATATCTGACCGCCGAGACCGGCGGACGCGCCTTTTTCCCCTTCAAAGTCGAGGACCTCGAGGTCTCCTTCGAGAATCTCGCCAGTGAACTGCGCCACCAGTACAATCTCTCATACCGTCCCGAGCCGCTGATTGCGGATGGCCTGTTTCACCCTATCGATCTCCGCGTGAAGGGCCGCAAGGATCTCGTCGTCCATGCCCGCCGCGGTTATTACGCTCCCCGAAAGTAGCGCCGGGTGATCCGGCCAGCCGCTCCCGAAGACCGCGACGCCATCGCCGCGATCCAGCGATTATGCCCCGAGGCAGCCGCTTGGGATCCGGCCGGGTATGACGTCACGGTCGCGGAAATTGCGGGCCGAATCGTCGGATTTCTGGTCACTCGCGATCTCGCGGAAGGTGAACGCGAGGTGTTGAATCTCGCCGTGGCGCCTGATTTTCGCAGGCGCGGAATTGCGCGGAACCTGCTGGAGCCCATCCTCCGCGGAGTGGTTTTTCTGGAAGTGCGCGAGTCGAATACGGCCGCCAGAAATTTCTACAAGTGCCTTGATTTTCTTGAGGTTAGCCGAAGGCCTCAGTATTATTCCGACCCCCCCGAATCCGGTATTGTCATGAAGTTTCATTCATGTTAAGGTGGCGAATAGACGGTATCGCCGTCGCAGCGAGACAATAGAATCGAGATTACCCACCGAGCCTTGATTCCGAACCGACCGACTCGGCGCGGCAACCTCACCGGGAGGAATTGCCCCTTATGGAACGGAACGCACAGGAAGAATTGAAAGCGCACCTGATGTCGACGAACGAGGAGTTTCAGCGCTTGGCTGTCCAACACTCGGACTATGCCAAACAGCTCGACGCCCTCGAAGCGCTTCCCCACCTGACATATGATCAGGAATTGGAAGAGACCCGGCTGAAGAAGCTGAAACTTCGTTTGAAAGATCAGATGGAAGCGATCCTGAGCCAGTATCGATCTCAGCAGGTCGCTTAACATCAGGTGCGCGCAGTACGGTAATCCTGCTGGCCCGGCCGCTCCCCGGCCGGGCCTTTTCGCGTCTATGGAGCCCATCCGCATCCCCATCACCAGCGTCTTCGACCTCCATACGGTCGCTCCCCGCGATGTGAAGGCGATAGTCGAAGAGTATCTGCTCGAAGCCCGTCGCCTGGGCCTGACTGCTCTGCGGATCATCCACGGGCGCGGCATCGGCGTGCAACGCGAGGTCGTCCGTTCGGTGCTGGCCCAGACGGATTTCGTTGTAGATTTTCGCGACGCACCCCCCGAAGCCGGCGGCCGGGGCGCCACGATCGTTACCCTCCGGTAGGCGCCCCTACACCTTGATCTTCATCAGTTTCGAAGCGTTCCCGTACAGGATCTTGCGTTCAGCCTGCTTGTCCGGCGCCAGCTTGCGCACGGCGGCGATGATCTTCGACCCGAGACAGTTCGGGCCATTCGCCTGCCGGTCGTTACAGTCGCTCCCGAATAGCAGCTTGTCCTGATGCCGTTTCAGGAAATCGCGCGCGTGCCCTTCGTCGCGCATCATCGAGTTCAGCCCCGACCCCGCCGACAGGTCGCCATACATATTCGGATAGTCCGACAGCAGCCGGTCGGAGATGCCGCCGGGGGTAACATCGCCCGCCGGATACATCGTCTTCTGATCGCAGCCCTTGTCGATATTGCACCACCAGGTTTGCGCGTGGCCGATGAAATTCACTTTGGGATGCCGGTCCAGAATCTTGTAAAAGCGCTCCAGATTCAGGTTGTAATGTTGAAATTCGAAGTGCAGCAGCACCGGAACACGATGCCGTTCCGCGATCGCGGCAATGCCGTCGATGGCGCTGGAGTCCGCCTCCACCGGGAACTTCTGCTCACCGATCCCGATGGCGCCCATCTTGAGGTATTTCTCGATGACGGCGCGGGCTTCGGGAATGTCCGGCAGCTCGTTGGCGAAGTAAACGTATTCCCGTGGCAGCTTGCGCGCGACCGCCACGACGGTGTCATTGCCTCCGCAATCTGCCGCCAGGCCGTATTTCGAGCCGGCCGGCAGCAGGACCGTCTTCGCGATCCCCATCTCGCGCTGGTGCCGGATCAACTCCTCGTCGCTGCGGCCGCTGTAATTGGTGTGCTGGTGGATGTCGATAATCGGCTCGGCCGTCTGCCCCGTCAGGGAAGCGGCGGCCAGTGCCCCGAGAAATCCGCGTCGAGAGACCATTTCTGAGAGAATAACAGTTGTCTCGAGGAGACACCCGATTGCCCCGACTCTGGTTGCTAGTCCCCGTTCTTTGCTGGCCCTCCTTGGCGGCCGATCCGCCCACCCTCGATGAGGCGGTGAACCAACTCTACAATTTCAACTTTCCCGCCACACAGGAAGTCCTGGACCGTCTGATCGCCTCGAACCCCCGCGCGCCGTTGCCCTACGCCTTTCGCGCCGCTGGATATCTCTTCTCCGAACTGGACCGTATGGGAACGCTTCAAGCCGAGTTTCTCAGCGGCGACGATTGGGCCTATGACAAGAAGAAGAAAGCGCCCGATCCCGCCGTCCGGACGCTGATGCAAAAAGCACTGTCGGATGCCCAGTCATACGGCGAGACCGCCCTCAAGGCCAATCCCGCGGACAAAGAAGCCCTCTTCGCCTTGACGATCGCGCAGGGGTGCACGGCCGACTACATGGCGCTGGTCGACAAACGCCAGTTTGGAAGCCTGTCGCCAACCAAACGATCGAACAACTACGCCCAGCAACTCCTGAAGATCGACCCCAAGTTCTACGACGCCTACCTAACCGCCGGCTTCTCCGAGTACGTGGTCGGCAGCCTGCCGTTCTTCATCCGCTGGTTTGTGCACTGGGACAACGTCAGCGGCAGCAAAGAGAAGGGCAAGCAGAACCTGGAGCTCGCGGCGCGCGAAGGTCATTATTTTAAGGCGTTTGCGCGAATTCTTCTGGCCATTGCGGCGCTCCGCGAAAAGCGCCCGCGGGATGCCCAAAAGCTGCTTGCGGAGCTCTCGCGCGACTACCCGCACAATCCCCTCTTTCGCCAGGAACTGGCGAAGTTGAACGCGAAATTCGGCGTCCTGGCGAATTAACCACGCCGCTCTAACTCGGCGGCCACCAACTCCGGAGTTTCCATCGGGATGTAGTGGCTCCGACCCTCCAGGAAGACGTCGCGGCCATCGCGAAAATGTGCGGCCAGGTCCGGCGCCGTGGGCGACGCCGCCAGGTTGAATCTCTCTGTGTCCCACGGAATGCCGCCCCGCATGATCGTCACCGGCCCCTCGATCTTCGGCAACAGCGGGTACAGGTCGGCCTCAGGCGCGTTGGAGCGCGCATAGATCGACGCCTCCACCTCCGGCGGACACGCCAGGACATAGCGACCCCCGGCAGGCAGGACGCCGAAGTCGCAGTAGTCACGCAGAACCTCGGGCCGCCAATTCGCGAATGGCGGCCGCCCCTGGAATCGCTCGAACATCTCCTGCGGAGACGCCCAATCGTTTCGACGCTTGCGAATGAACGACGCATCGAGCTTCCGTGGCTGCCCGTAGTACTGCCTCACAAAAATGGTGGGATCTACCAGCAGCAGCGAAGAGAACGTCTCCGGCCGCAACGCCGCCGCCAGAGCGATCGAGTGGCCCCCCATCGAATGCCCCACGCCAACTGCCCCCGCGATGTCCAGGAGCCGCGCCGCTTCCGCCAGATCCTCGCCGAAATCGTGCCAGAAATAGGGAGGCGCGGGCTTCTCGCTACGGCCGTGCCCCCGCATTTCGATTGAGACCGCCCGCCGCCCCGGCAGAACTCGGATTACTTCGTCCCAGCATCGTCCGTGGAATCCGGTCGCATGGGCGAAGAGCAAGGGCGGCCCGTCACCCGGCCAATCCCAGACCGCCAGGTCAAGACCGCGGACGGCCAGCATCGTCAGGTTCGGTCGCATCCGATTCCAGGATAGCGTCTACACTGAAGCCATCATGCGCATCGATCGCGATTATGCCAGCGAAACCCTCGCCCGCCTGGTGCGGATCAACTCCATCAACCCGACGCTCGTCCCCGGCGCCCCGGGAGAGCGCGAGCTCGCCGTCTTCATCGCCGCATCGCTCACCGGGATCGGCCTCGCCGTCGAAACGTTCGAGCCCGAACCCGGCCGCGCCAGCGTCGTGGGACGCCTCGCCGGAACCGGTGGCGGCCGCGGGCTCATGCTCAACGCGCACGGCGACACCGTCGATGTAGCCGGCATGGCCGACCCCTTCTCCGGCGCGATCCGCGACGGCAAGCTCTACGGCCGCGGCGCCTACGACATGAAAGGCAGCCTCGCCGCGTGTATGACCGCCGCCAAAGCCCTCGCCGACTCCGGCGCCCGCCTTGCCGGCGACCTGTTCGTGGCCGCCGTCGCCGACGAAGAATACGGCAGTCTCGGAACACGCGACCTGATCGCCCGCCTCAAAGTGGACGGCGCAATTGTGACGGAGCCCACGGCTCTCGAGGTGTGCCTGGCGCACAAGGGCTATCTTTGGATCGAAGTGACCGTCACCGGCCGCGCCGCCCACGGCAGCCGCTTCGAGCTCGGCATCGACGCCAACATGAAGATGGGCGCCTTTCTGCATGCCCTCGCGAAACTCGAAGCCGAATTGCGTAACCGGCCGCCACATCGTCTGGTCGGACCGCCGTCACTCCACGCCGCTCTTCTCACCGGCGGCAGCGGACTGAGCACCTACGCCGCCGCCTCCACCGTGCAAATCGAGCGCCGCACGATCCCCGGCGAGACCGAGTCGCAGGCGGTCGCGGAAATTCAGGCGATCGTCGACGCTCTCGCCGCCGCCGATCCCGATTTTCATGCCGAAGTCCGGCCCTTCTTCGTGCGCGATCCCTTTGAAGTGCCGGAAAACGCCACGATCGTGTGCGCCGTCGACGCCGCCGTTGCCAAGGTCCTCGGCCGCCCTCCCAGGCACATCGGCGACACGCCCTGGATGGACGCCGCCCTGTTGCAGGCAGCCGGCGTCGAGACCGTCGTGTGCGGCGCCGCCGGCGCCGGAGCGCATGCGGATGTCGAATGGGTCGACATCGAATCCGTATTCCAGCTCTCGGAAATCCTCGCGGAAGCTGCGATCGCTTACTGCCGCTGAGGATCGTGCCGGGCGCACGGCTCTTCGTCCACTTTTTTGTTGCGGCATTCCAACGCGATGCGCCATAGTGAAAGTGGCGTCGGTAAAGCCGTGTAGAGCGCATCCCAGGACCAATGTCGAAAGCTGTCCCCTCTGGCGCTCGGGGTGTCCGGCGCCGGGACGTTTTCGATGGCCGAGAACCTTCTGTACTTTACAGAACTCGTCTCAATGCCGGTCTTCGACCTCAAAGGCCGGCGCATCGGGCGCATCAAAGATGCCGCCATCGTTCCGCTCATTCACCCCTCCCGCATCGATCGTTTCCTGATGGGCGGCGCCGATGCCTGGCTCACCATTCGCTACGACCAGGTCCGCTCCATCGAGCTCCATAAGGGAATCGCGCTCAACGACGAGCAACTCATCCCGTACCATGACGACGAGTACATGCTGCGCATCGCGCGCGATTTGTATGACCAGCAGATCATCGACGTCAACGGCCGCAAAGTCGTCCGGGTCAACGACGTCACCATGGGAATCCAGCGTGACGGATCGCGCGAAACGCTGTCGGTGCTCGAAGTCGACATCGGCGTCCGTTCCATCTTCCGCCGCCTCCTCCAGGGCGTGATTCCGCCGTGCTGGATCCGCCGTCTGCAGCATCGCATCCCCCCCAACTCCATCGGTTGGGACCTCGCCAACGTCGTGGAGCCTGACCCGCTCCGCCGCCTCCGCCTGAACATCTCGTACAGCAAGCTCGAAGACATGCACCCCGCCGATCTCGCCGATATCGTCGAGGAGCTCGGCCCCGCCGAGCGGGAAGCGATCTTCGAAACCATCGACAGTGAAGCCGCGGCCGACGCCCTTTCCGAGGTCGAGGATCCCAAGATGCAGGCGCGCATCCTGGAATCGCTGGAGCCCGAAAAAGCCGCCGACATCGTCGAGGAAATGTCCCCCGACGAAGCCGCCGACATTCTCAACGAGATGGAAGAGGCGTCCTCCGAGGAGATCCTCGAGGAAATGGACTCCGCGCCCAAGACCGAGGTTCGCGAACTGCTCGAATTCGACGAGGACACTGCCGGCGGCCTGATGAACACCGAGTACGTATCCCTGCACGACAACGCCTCGGTAATGGATGCGCTCGCCGCCTTGCGCGGCAATGAAGACCTGCTGGAGAGCCTGAATACACTCTTTCTCGTCGACGCCGAGGAGCGTCTGGCCGGCGCCATTCCACTCGCCCGCCTCTTCATCGCCTCCGGCGGCGCCCGCCTCAAGGACCTGGCCGCTGAGACCATGATTCAGGTGTCGGTCGACGAGAAACAGGATCGCGTCACCGAGCTGTTCGACAAGTACAACCTGCTGACCCTCCCCGTCGTGGATGAGGACGGCAAGCTCGCCGGCGTGATCACCGCCGACGACATCATTTCCGTACTGAGGGCGAAGTGACGGATGCGCCGATTCCTGAGCCGGTTCCGCTATCACATCGCGGTGTTCTTTGCCGTCCTCGGCCCGGGGTTTATCACCGCCGTCGTCGATAACGACGCCGGCGGCATCCTCACGTACTCTCAGGCCGGGGCGCAATTCGGCTATCTGCCGTTGTGGACCCTGATGCCGATCACGGTCCTGCTGATCATCGCTCAGGAGATGTGCTCGCGCATGGGCGCCGTCACCGGCAAAGGCCTCTCCGACCTCATCCGCGAAGAGTTCGGCCTGCGCATCACGTTTGTAATGATGGCCATGCTCGTGATCGTTAACCTGACCAACGTCATGGCCGAGTTTGCCGGCATCGCCGGCTCTCTCGAACTCTTTTCCATCAGCCGCTACATCTCCGTGCCGCTCGCCGCAGCCGCAGTCTGGTTCCTCGTGGTCAAAGGCAACTACCAGAGCGTCGAAAAGATCTTCCTCTTCGCCTGCGTTCTGTACGTCACTTACGTGATCTCGGGATTCCTCGTGAAACCGGACTGGAAGGAGGCCGCGATCTACAGCGTTCGTCCGGTGCTGCTGTTCCAGCCGGCCTACATCTACATGCTGATCGGCATGGTCGGCACTACGATCGCCCCGTGGATGCAGTTCTACCTGCAGGCCGCCGTGGTGGAGAAGGGCATTACGGCCAAAGAGTACGCGGAATCGCGGATCGAAGTGATCGTCGGCTGCGTCATGACCGCCGTGATCGCCTTCTTCATCATTGTGGCCTGCGCCGGCGCCATCTACACCATCCGCCCGCGCGAGATTAACGACGCGGCGGAGGCCGCGCTCGGACTCAAACCCTTCGGACAGTACGCCTTCATGCTCTTCAGCGCGGGACTCTTCAACGCCTCGATTTTCGCCGCCTGCATTCTCCCCCTCTCCACCGCGTATTCCGTGTGCGAGGGCCTCGGCTTCGAATCGGGCGTCAATCGCCGCATCCGGGAAGCGCCTATTTTCTATTTCCTGTACACGCTACTGATCGTCGCGGGCGCCGGCGTGGTGCTGGCCTTGAAGAAGAACGCGCTCGTGAAGATGATCCTGTGGTCCCAGGTTCTGAACGGCATGCTCCTGCCTTTGGTGCTCGTTTTCATGATCCTGTTGATCAACAAGAAGGAGCTGATGGGGGAATGGGTCAATCCGAAATGGTTCAATCTCGTATCGTGGGTCGCTGTCATGGTCATCATCGGCCTGACTCTGGCCTATGTCGGAATGACCATTCGCGGCATGCAGTAGCGCCCCCGCGGGCGTGCGCTACGATGTGGAAGTGCACCCCGCCACACAACACATCGACGTCATTAACCCCGCGACCGGCGAGCTCATTGCCACCGTCCCCGACGGGGGGCCGGCCGCCGTCGACGCCGCCGTGGCGGCGGCGCGCGAGAGCTTCGAGAAGAAAACCTGGCGCGGGATGGACCCGTCAAAACGCGAACGCATTCTCTGGAAGATCGCCGACCTTCTGCTGGAGCGCCGGGATGAGCTCGCCGCGATCGTTTCGCGCGAAAACGGCAAGACCCTGCGCGAGGCCGCTGGCGCCGACGTCGCGACCGCAGCCGATTGCTTCCGTTACTACGCCGGCTGGGTGCGCAAGATCTACGGCGAGACCATCCCTGTCGATGGCCCGTACTTCAACTACACCCTCCGCGAACCAGTCGGCGTAGTCGGCGCGATCGTGCCCTGGAATTTCCCCCTGCAAATCGCGGCATGGAAGGTCGCGCCCGCGCTCGCCTGCGGCTGCTCCGTGGTGCTCAAGCCATCCGAGCTCACCCCGCTCAACGCCCTCCGCTTCGCCGAGATCGCGCGTGAAGCAGGCTTGCCCGATGGAGTCCTGAACGTCGTCACCGGTTACGGCCAGACCACCGGCGAGGCGCTCGCCCTGCATGAGGATGTCGACAAGATCAGCTTCACCGGCAGCGTCGCTACTGCCCGCAAGCTTCTGCAAAACGCGGCCGTCTCCAACCTGAAGCGCCTCAGTCTGGAACTCGGTGGCAAGTCCCCGAACATCATCTTCCCCGACGCCGATATCGATGCCGCCATTAAAGCCGAGTTCTGGGGCATCTTCGGCAACAAGGGCGAAATGTGCACCGCCGCTTCCCGCCTCCTGGTCCATGAGGACATCCACGACCGTGTGCTCGACGAGCTCGCCGCCCGCGCCAAGAAACTCCGTGTCGGCAATCCCATGGACCCCGCCAGCCAGATGGGATCGCAGATCTCCTCCCGCCAGATGGACCGCATCCTCGACTACATCGAAAGCGGCAAGCAGGAAGGCGCCCACCTCCTCGCCGGCGGCGAGCGCGACGTCGAGGGCGACAAGGCCAAGGGCTTCTACGTCAAGCCCACCGTCTTCGCCGGCGTTCGCCCCGAGATGAAAATCGCCCGCGAAGAGATCTTCGGCCCGGTCGTGAGCGCCATCCGCTTCAGCACCGCCGAAGAAGCCGTGCGCATCGCCAACGCCACCACCTATGGCCTCGCTGCCGCGGTCTGGACCCGCGACATCCGCCTCGCCCACCGCATGGCCGCCGAAATCAAAGCCGGCTCCGTGTGGATCAACACGTATAACGTCCTCGACTCCGCGTCGCCCTTCGGCGGCTATAAACAGAGCGGCTACGGCCGCGACCTCGGCGCCAATGCGATCGAACAATACACCAATGTGAAGTCCGTCTGGGTGGCTCTTTAGCGCGGCCTTGGCGAGAATCTGTGTTCCCTACGCCGCGTCGAGCGACTCGGACGACACCGCCGGATTCCAGCCCTTCGGCCCCATCGCCCTTTCCTCGTCCAATGCTCTCACACGGTCCGCGGCCTTTTTCCCCGCCAGAAACGCATGGTCGGAGTTGTAGTATTCCCATTCGCTGTAGCGGCCGGAGAGAAGGATGTCGCGCTCCGCCAGCCATTCGCGAATCTTCTCCACCGCCGCCGTCCGCCCATGGTCGTACACGACGTACGCGTGCGGCAGGTCGCACTGCGCGGTCGCTAGAATCGGGTCCTCCGGCTTGAAAATGCCTACCTTGTGACAATCCGCAATACACCGCCGGATCAAATCCTCGCCGTCGCACGGCAGCGGCTTGTGAGCCGAATAGGTGATCTCGCAAGTTAAGCCGAATCCGCCCGGCGGGTTGCAATGCGGGCTCGCATTCCCCTGCACGAAGATGCGGTGGAACACGGTGTCTTCCGGATAGTAAATCCAGTGCTTCTCCGTGAGGTTCTCGCGCCCCACCCCGAGATGCACGCACCGCACCGACACGTGCCGCAGACTGTTGGCGGCGTCCCGGATCTCCGCCGGAGCCTCCTCGCCGATCTGCCGGATCAGCACCGGCAGAGGCATGGTGCTGATGAGATGGTCGTAACGCAGTTCCGCGCCATCGCTCAACGTCAGCGTGTGCTTCCGCGGCGAGACCTTCACCACGCGGGCATTCATCCGCAGCTCTCCTTTCAAATGCGGAACCCACCCGTCCATCAGCTTCTGAAATCCGCCGCGCAGCGGGTACCCGAACCGGGCGTTCGGACCCATTGGCTTCGGAACCGGTGAAAGCGCGCCCTCGATCATCTCTTGCAGATCCGGCAGCGGCACGCGCCCTCCGAGCCAGGACGTCTCCATCTCGGTCAGCGGCACGGCCCACAATTTGCGGTTGTACGGAATCGCGAAGTGTTTCGCGATTCCCGCGCCCCATACCTTATAAATGAACTCCTCGAAGTTCTTCGGCCCGGTCCCCGCTTCCACGAGCGGCGCCGAGCTCTCCAGAATCCCGTCCGCGCAGCAGTCCTTGATCTCCGGCTTGCACACGCCATTGCCGGAGCCGTTGGCGTGCCCGTTCGCCCCGTTCCCCTTTGCCGGCTTCAGCGCGCCATACCGAGCCTCCACCGCGCCGATAATGCATTCCTTGATCACATTCGGCGGGAGCCCGTACAGCGCGCCCTGGAACGGATACCGCGTATATACGTTCTTGCTGTAAATCCATGCCTCCCGATCCTGCCAGTGCACGTTGTCTCCCAGCAGCATCTGGTAAAGCTGATGCACGTACGGCTCGTTGGAAAACATGATGTGGCCGGCATAATCGAAAGTGAATCCGTCCGTCTCGATGGACCGGCACCACCCGCCGACACGGTTGTTCTGTTCGATCAGAATCGAGTCTTCGCCAAGATGGTACGCCGCGCTTAACCCCGTCGGACCGGCGCCCACGACGATCGTATGCGCCTCCGTCCTGCCCGGCCGCGACCGCTTGCGCGCCGCGATCGCCTCGGCGATCAACTCCTCCATCTTCGACGCCGTCATGTCCCATGACGTCCGGCTGAGCACGTCCCGCATCTTCTTTTGCCGCTCCGCCCGCTCTACCGGTCCCGCCGCCAGCGCCTGCTCGCACGCAGCGACGAACTCCTCCGGTGTGCCGCCAAGGTAAACGATATCGCCGTATGGCTCCGCCACGTCCGTGATGGGCGTGCTGACGATCATCTTTCCGGCGGCCATGTACTCCAGCGTCTTGGTGGGACTGATGAATTTCGTCGACTGGTTGCGCGCGAACGGCAACAGACAGACGTCCCAGCCCTTGAGATGCGACGGCAACTGCTGATACGACCGCTGCCCGTAATAATGAATATTGGGATTCCGCGGCAGCGTCGCAGGATCGATCTTCACCACCGGTCCGACCAGCACGATCTGCCATTCCGGGTGCGCCTCCGCCATCGCACGCGCCGTGGGAATGTCGAAGCGCTCGTCGATGACGCCGAAGAATCCCAGCCGCGGATGCGGCAGCGCCGCCTGATCCTCCGCCTCAGTCATGCCGTTGGCCGCCGCGGCGAAATGCTTCGCGTCGACGCTGCTCGAGAAGCAATGCACGTTCGGATGGCGGTCTTTCTTGGCCCGGTAGAGGCTCGGACCACCCGTGAAGACCACATCGGCCATTTGCAGCAGCGCAATCTCCCGCTCCACCAGTTGTGCAGGCGCATTGTGGAACGCCGAAAGCTCGTCCATGCAATCATGCACGACCGCCAGCGGTTGGAACTCGTCGGCCAGTGGCAGCGCCATCGGCGTATAAAACCATAGGATGTAATCCTGCAGTTTTTCCGATTCGATGAGTTCCCGCACCAACCCGCGGAGATGCGGCATCTGCTCGTCGCAGAAACCGGGAGCGTCGGAAGGCGTGTGTGGACGGCAGACGAGGACGTTCGGCTCTGGCCGGTCGAACTGCCATTCGATATGCGCCGATTTCCCGGGGACGGGCTCCTCGATAAAAATTACACGATGGCGTGACGCAAGACGGGACAGCAAGTGCTGAGGGCGCTGGTAAACAAAGTCCCAACGCAGGTGGGAAAACGTAATGATTGTAGGGGTATATTGCATCTTTCCTCCTGCCTGTTTTGAACAGCTGGTGTTGCGGCGCCCGCCCGGGCGGTTTGCTGCCGCCTAAGGTGCAGCTTGTTTGCCACTGTGTTCAAAGGCGCAGGAAGAGGCGGAAGTCATGGGCCATGAAGGGCTTGCGACCCTCTTTCGCGTCTCGCAAGCTCGTGATCGGCGGGTGGTGGGAACCGGTCGGTGGTTCGCTGGTGCAGGAATCTCTTGCGCCGCCGACTCCCTACGTCCCCGCCCGGCGCGTCGCCGCCATCCGCGCGGCGAGGCGCATCGCCTGTTTCATGCTCCGCGCGTCGGCCAGGTTCTTGCCGGCGATGTCGAAGGCTGTGCCATGGTCCACGGAAGTGCGAATTACGGGAACGCCCAGCGAGATGTTCACCGTGCCTTCGAAATCGATCAACTTCATCGGAATATGGCCCTGATCGTGGTACATCGCGACCACCAGGTCGTAGGCTCCGCGAGAAGCTTGCAGGAAGACCGTGTCGCCGGCGTGCGGGCCGGTGCATCGGATGCCGGCGGCCTGCGCGGCGCGAATGGCGGGGGCGATGGCGCGCTCGTCCTCCTCGCCGAACAGGCCGTGCTCGCCGGCGTGCGGATTGAGGCCGCAGACGGCGATGCGCGGCGTCTCATAGCCCAGGAGCTTCATAGCTCCGTTGCCCAGCTCGATGGTGCGCAGAATCCGCTGCGTGTCCAGATCGCAGGCGCGGCGGAGCGGGACATGCGTGCTGACATGGATGGTGGCCAGGCGCTCGCTCGCCAGCAGCATGCGCGATTCCGTGGCGCCGCACAATTCCGCGATGTACTCGGTGTGGCCCGAAAACGCCATGCCGTTGAGCGTCACAGCCTCTTTATTCAACGGCGCCGTGACCATCGCCTCGGCGCCGCCATCGAGACACAGGCGGGTGGCGAGGCGGACGTACTCGACGGCGGCCGCACCGCACCGCGCGTCGAGCTTGCCGAACTGGAAATCGGCGTAGTCCGCGAGCGCCGCGGCGTCGAGCAGGCGCGCGTGGGCGAGAGGGACGCCGGTGACGCTCTCCGCCATCTCGAGGACGCGCGCGTCGCCGACCACGACCCAGCGGGCGAGGCCGTCGAGGGCCGGATCGGCCAGGGCTTTCAGGACCACCTCGGGGCCGATGCCGGCGGGGTCGCCCATGGTAAGGGCAATTACGGGTAAGTCGTCAGGCATGGTAGGAATCCGCTAACTGGACGAGATCTTCGGGCGAGCCGAAGCCGCCCGATTTGGTGAACACCGCGGTCCCTTCGAAGGGGCCGCCGTGGAGAACGCCCGCCGGCATGCCGGGGAGGAACTCGCGGCGCAATTCGATGGCCCGCGCGGCGAGGGCGCGGCAGACCAGTGACGCGGTGTCGCCTCCCGAGAGGAAGAACGCGGCCGGAGGGAAGCGATCGAACAGCTCGGCAAGAGATTTCACGGCGACCCGGCCGCGCGGAATGCGCAGGACGGCGGAGCGTCCGCGGAGATCTTCGGCGGCGGCCGCGCGGGCGTCGAGCAGGATGGCGCCGCGCGTCTCGACCAGGCGGCGCTGTTGCTCCATCGTGACGGGGTGGTCCGACCCGATGCAGAAAAGGACCGGACCGGAGGCGCGCGGCAATTCAGGCGCTGGGCCAGCCGCACCGAGGCGAGGGGCTAACGCGGCGGCAAGTCCGCCCGAGCCCGCCCAGAGGATGCGGCGCGGCAGCGCGTGGATTTCGGCCGCAATGCGCGCGAGATCTTCCGTGCAGACGGCGTCGACGGAGACGAAGCGCGCGCCGCCTTCGATGGCTTCAGCGATGCCGCCGGCGGGGACGTGGCGGCAGGAGTCCGCGCCCGCCGCGCGCAGCCACGGGGCGATCTCGACAGGAAGGAACGCGGGGTCTGTCACGACGCGGAGACGCCCCGATTCAACGATCCTGCCCAGAGCGGGAAAGGCGGGCGTCACGACCGCCGCCTCGCAGCCGAAGGCCTCGAGCGCCGCGACAATCTCCACGCCGGTGTTGCCGCGCAGGGTGGAATCGATCTTCTTAAATACGATCGGGGCCCGCGCGCGGCCGGCGATCCGGCGCAGACGGCAGACGGCTTCGGCGGCGCCGGCGTCGCGGCTCTCCGTGGAGAGGGCCAGGACTTCGGCGGGTTCGACGGGCTCGCCGAAGGCCGCGACCGTGCGCAGACCGGCGGCGGCGAAGGGGACGGCCGAGTCGCAGGCGCCGGTAAGATCGTCCGCGACGATGACACAGGCGGGGTCCATTATGCCGCCCGCGCGCGGAACTGGGCCTGGCGGATCGGCCCGACGCCGAAGACGTACAGGCCGGCCGCCGTCAGCGCCATGACGGCGGCCACCACGAAGGCCAGATAGAAGTTGCCGCTTTCCTGCACGACCCAGCCGGTCACCCACGGCGCGGCGACGCCGGCGAGGTTGCCGAAGCCGTTCTGAAAGCCGGTCCACTTGCCGGCGGCGCGGGGGCCGGCCATGGTCTGCGTCATGGCGAAGAGGTTCGGCGCGAAAATGCCGTAACACAGGCACGACGTGAAAAGCAGGGCCATGGCGACGTTTTCGTCGCGGACCACGGCCACGAGCAGGATGATGGTGGAGAGGCTGAGGCCGGCGCCGCTGAAGCCCTTGCGCACGCGCGTGGGGCTGGCGCCGCGCGCGATCATGCGGTCGGAGAGCCACCCGGCCGCCATCGTCGAGAGCGCGATGGCGAGGTAAGAGAGGGAGCCGAACACCGCCATTTTCGACTTGGGGAAGTGTCGCTCGCGCTCCAGGTAGGCGGGCAGCCACGTCACCAGGAAGTACCAGAAGTAGTTGGAGCAGAACAGCGCCAGCGCGCTGAACCAGGCGGAGCGTTTGCTGAGGATCTCGGCGATTCCGACGAGGTCGGCGCGCTGCTCGCGATGGTCGGCCTTGCCGACGCGCGGCATCCAGCGGAACCACGGAATCAGCCACAGCAGACTGCCGAAGCCGAGCGCGAGGAAGAAGACGCGCCATCCGAATCGCGCCATGAGGAGGCCGCCGAGCAGCGTGCCGAGCGCCGGGCCGGTCTTGGTGCCGGCGTCGACCAGGGCGTTGGCGAAGCCGCGGTGATGTTCGGGATACTGCGTCGCGAGGATGCGCGAATAGGATGGGAACGAGATGGATTCGCCCATGCCGAGGACGAGGCGCAGGCCGTAGATGAGGAGGAAGGAGTGCGCCATTCCGGTGACGGCGGTGGCGGCGGACCAGCCGAAAAAACCGATGGCGAAGACCCAGCGCACGTCGAAACGGTCGACAAACCAGCCGGCGACCATGAAGAGCTGGAAGGTGGCGTACGTCACGAAGAACGCGGAGAGGAGCATGCCGAGCTGTTTCGTGCTGAAACCCAGTTCGCGCTGGATGTCGACGGCGCCCACCGAGAGATTGGAGCGGTCCACGTAGAGGAGGAAACTCGAGATGAACAACAGGGCGAGAATCCGCCATTGGAGCCCGGTGAGCATGCGAGCATTTTACGCTACTGCGAGGACACGCTCGCTGGAACAGCCGCGGAGATCCATTTCGTACTCGATGGAGAGGATCGGCGGACGCGTGTAGTACCACGTGACGCCGTGCCGCGCGGCGGGTCCGAGGCGCGGCAGGATCTCGGCGGCGAGCAGCGGGTGGACGTCGTGGATGGTGTAGATGTTGGTGGCGGTGACGTGGTCCCACGAAGCGCCGAGCCCGCGCAATCGCTCGCTCATGAGCCCGAGAACGAAGCGGGCTTTTTCGGCGATGGCCGCGGCGGACGTTTCGCCGGCGCGCACCACGTCGCGCGGGTCGAGCGAGCCTTCGGGCAGCTCGCCGGCGCCCGCGACCACGAACCGGGGAGCGGATCGCGCCTGCGACGGCACGGTGTAGGCGAAGGAATAGAGGGAGGGGACGGGCGGCGGGTCGAACTCGGGCGCGACGTTCGTGCGCGCCACCGGATTGACGCCGTCGAGGAGAAGGCCCCAGTCCTGGAGCATGGCAATGTATTCGGCGTTGAACTCGTCGAAACCGGGGAAGGAAAAGGGCGCGGGGGAGCGCAGAGCCATCGCGCACAGCGCCGCGCGCGGACGTCCCAGCGAGCGCAGATGCGCGTCCACGGCGTCGAATCCGGCCGGC
This sequence comes from uncultured Solibacteraceae bacterium, assembly GCA_964608645.1. GTDB lineage: Bacteria > Acidobacteriota > Terriglobia > Bryobacterales > Bryobacteraceae > CAZSQK01. The sequence goes on from CAZSQK010000006.1 coordinate 133,915, forward strand.
AGCGGGAGCGGCGCCGAGAGGCGCGCGTGCTCGATCGTGAAGCCTTCGGCCGCGGCGACCCCGGCCGAATACGGCCCGATGCCGCGCAGGAACGCATAACCGCCGGCGGGATTGGAAAGCAGCATGTTTATTTCCCGAAGACCAGTTGACCGAAGCGCGCCGGGGCGTGCGGGTTGGGACGAGGCTGCATCGGGTCGGACCAGTTGCTCATGCGGCGATCCGGCTCGACGCCGTCCCAGCGGTTCACGTTCATGGTCCAGACGGTTCCCGCCTCGGGCTTGGGGGCCAATTCCTCGAAGTTCGCCCACGGGATGGCCACTTCGAGACTCCACCCCTGGTCCTCGTCGCCCCGCGCGTTGAGCGTGCCGCGTAAGAAGGTGGCGAGCTGCACGCCTTGCAGGTTGAAGCGCTTGAAGGCGTATTTCGCGTCGTACATGAGGTAATCGTAGAGGACGGCGCGGGCGTTCATTTCGAGACCGAAGTAGACGCCCGTCTGCGAGGGCTTGGGGTTGAGGAAGATTTCCACTGCGTCGTCGCGATAGGTGGGATCGTCGCGCTCGGTGAATTGCGCGACGATGTCGCGGTCCTCGCACTCGAAGCCGACGTAGAGAAACCGGTCGTCCCATAACAGGCGCGCGGTGGTCTTCTGTTTCGCGCCCGTCTGCGACTCCCAGGGGAAGATCAGCTCGAGCGCAGGCGCCGCCTGCCACGCCTTGTCGTCGAGCTTGCCGTCGATGACGATGGCGCCCGCCGCGCGCTTCGCTTCATACCGGGGCAGCGGCGGCTGGGCGAACAGCGTCGCGCAGACGAAGAAGATCGGGATCCTCATGATGTTCGATTAGACCATGCGATGCCTGGGTCGAGGAAGCCATCCGCCCGCCTTCGAGCGCTGTCACGGTATGGCAGAGACGTTCGACCGAGGCGAGATCGTGCGAGACGTAGAGGATGGAGACGCCGAGGTCCCGGTTGAGGCGCTCGAAGAGATCGAGAATGCCGCCGCGCGATTCCGGGTCGAGCGCGCTGGTGGCTTCGTCCGCGATCAGGAGCTTGGGGCGATGCATGACGGCCATGGCGATGGCCACGCGCTGCGCCTGGCCGACGCTCACCTGCCGCGGATAGCGCCGCACGAACTCGCGATCGGCCGGCAGTCCCATGTGCGACAACAGTTCGAGGACGGCCTCCCTGGCCTGCCGCCACGGGGCGTCGCCATGGGCGCGCCAGACCTCGCGGAGCTGCGTTTCGAGGCGCAGGGCAGGGTTGAGCGCGGACATGGGACTCTGGAGCACCAGTGCGATTTCCTTGCCGCGGATGCGGCGGAGCTCGCGGCCCGACGCCGCCAGTAACTCCCGGCCGTCGAAGCGGATCGACCCCCGAATACGGCCGCCGCGCAGCTCGAGCAGGCGGGGAATGGCGAGGGCGAGGGTGCTCTTGCCGGAGCCGCTCGGGCCGACGAGGCCCGCGATCTCACCCGGCGCGAGCGTCAGGCGCACATCGTCGAGCACGCCCGGACGGCCCGGATAGTCGGCCGAGATGGCGACGCGCAGCAGCGGTTCTACCGGGCGGCCGATATCCATAAACGGTCCACGTTCCACAGCACCTGCGGCCGCAGCACGGCCGGCTCGACGCCCCGCAGCGTGGGCGAAACGGCGGCCAGCGCGTTGCGATTCAGCAGATAGAGAAACGGCGCTTCTTCCCATGCCAACTGCTGCACGCGATCGAACAGCGGTTTGCGGCGCCGCTCGTCGACGGTCGACGCCTGCTTGCGCATGAGTTGGTCGATCTCCCGTTCCCATGGGGTCGCGGGGGTCGTCTGGTTGGGATTCCACTGATGATTGGCCGAGGAGGTGAGCCATACGTTCATCTGCGCGTTGGGGTCGAGATCAACGTTAACCAGGCCCAGCAGGCACGACTCGTATTGAAACGATTTGCCGATCCGCTCGATGAGGGAAGGGAAGTCGAGCGGCGTGATGTTCAGCTTGATCCCCACCGCGGCAAGGTCCTGCTGCAGCATGGCGGCAATCCGCTCGCGCGCGCGGTTGCCGCTGTTGGTGATGAGCGAGAATTCGACGGGGTGGCCTTCGCGATCGCATAAGCCGCGCCCATCGGCGTGAAAGCCGTCCGCGGCGAGGAGGCGCCGGGCTTCCGGGAGATCGAAGGCAGGTGGGCGCAGAGTCTGATTGAACCAGAAGAGGTTGGCCGCCGAGAACGGCCCGATGCCCGGCGAGGCATGCCCGCGATATACGATCTTGCACAGGTCGTCGCGCCGGATGGCGTGCGACACGGCGCGCCGGAAGTTGCGCGAACGGAACCACGCCTTGCGATATTCCGGGATGGGCGCGCCGGGGTTCATGTTGAACCACATCATCTCGCCCTCGAGCGACGGTCCAGCGTCCCGCACCAGCGACCGGTCCTGCTCCGCCAGGCGCTCGAACAGTTCGGGATCGAGACCCGCGATGAAGTGAATTTGCCCCTGGCGGAACCGCAGCAGCTCCAGCTCGCGGTTCTGCTGAATGTCCAGCCGGACGCGGTCGAGATAGGGGAGGCGGCGGCCGGCCTCCATCTTCCAGTAGTGGGGATTCCGCGCCAACAGCACGTAGGCGCCGGGCTTGTGTTCGGCGATTTGAAACGGCCCCAGCACCGCCCGCTCCTTCAAAGGAGAGTTCTTCGAAAGAACCGCCACCTGGTCGAACAGCCGCGCCACGCCGGCGACGGGCTCGGGAAAGGTCACCGCCGCTTCATACCGCCCCCGCGCGACGGTCTTGACTTCGCCCGCGCCGGAGCGGAAGGCGTCGCCCGTCGCCGAGTGCAGGTTCGGGTCCATCAGCACCTGCATCGTGTAAGCGACGTCCTCGGCCGAAAATGGCGTGCCGTCGGAGAAGGCGACGCCCTCGCGCAGTTGGAAGACGATCGTGCGGCCGCCGTTCTCGACGCGCCATGCCTTGGCAAGCTCCGGCTCGAGCAACTGATTGATCCGGTTCACCCGCAGCAGCACGCCGCCGGTCAGGTAGCGCACAGTCTCGGAAGCGTCGTCGTCGGCCAGCGCGGGATGGAGGTTGCGCGGCTCGCTATGCAGGCAGAAGCGGAGCTCGTTGCCCCACTGCCCCCCGAAACAGGCGGCAGCGATCAGGCCAAGCGGAAACAGGCGCCGGGAGATCATACAGGATACTCATCGGCAGAAACCAGGGCCTGGAAACAGAGCACGATCGTAAATAAAAGGAGCGCGTGGACCAGCGCCAGGGGATGCGCGGCGATTCCCGAGACATCCTCCAACTCGCGCAGCATTCCGCCGAGCGAGGGCAGCGGCTCCGGCACCCCCAGGCCGAGTAAGCCCAGATTGGCCTCCGCCAGCAGAAACGCCGGGACCGCGATCAGGAACTGGGCGCGCGCCAGCGGCAGCAGATTGGGCGTGATCTGCACCACCGCGATGCGCCACCGCCCACACCCGGATGCGCGCGCCAGCAGCACGAAGTCCGAGGCGTCGCGGCGCTTCACCGCGGCCAGCATCAGGCGACACGGCCCGGCCCATCCGAGTGCGCCGAGCAGCGTGAAAGTCACCGTCACCGTGGTCCACGGCGGCGCGTTGAGGGGCAGGGCGGCGCGCGCCGCCAGCAGCACGAAGAGCCACGGCAGGGAGAGACAGAGGTCCGCCGCCAACCCCACCAGCCGCCCGGTCCGCCGCCCGCCGAGTCCGCCGGCGAGCCCCAGCCCCACAGCGAGCAGGCCCGACAGCAGCGCCGCCGCCGGCGCGCAGGCCAGCGACAATCGCCCGCCGTGGAGCGCCCGCGAAAGACGGTCGCGCCCCAGAGCGTCCGTGCCGAGCGGAAATTGCCGCGAAGCCTGCGCGTTCGGAGACTCCCGAAACTGTTCGTCATAACGATGCGGCGCGAAAAACTCCGCTCCCAGCGTCAGCACCGCCAGCCCGCACAAGACAGCCGCCGCGGCGCGCTTCATGCCCCGGCCTCCCGCGCCGCGCGCGCCGTGTCCGAAAGGAGATTCGCTCCCGTAGTCACGGCCGTGATCAGCAGGGTCACATTCAGCAGCACGGGAACGTCGCGAGAGAGCGCCGCCTGCCAGACCAGATGACCCAACCCCGGAGAGTCGCAGAGCGCTTCGACCGGAATGGTCGCGCCCACCGCCATGTTCACCGAAACGCCCGCCAAGGCCAGCAACTCCGGCAGCACCGGCGCCGCCACGTGGCAGCGCAGCACCCGCCACCGCGTGAGTCCGAAGGCGTGCGCCGCCAGCACGTGCGGAGCTTGCCGCGACGCGCCGGCGATGTTCCGCGTATAACGGAACAGCCTCGGAAAGACGATCGCCGCGATGGCCACCGCCGGCGCCGCCCCCGCATACACGCAGATCAGGGCGGCCATGGCCGCGGGAAGGCACAACAGCGCTCCGGTCGCCGCCGACGCGATGGCATCGGCCGCGCGGCGCGGCCGCCATTCGAGCGCCGCCAACGCGGCCAGGCTCGTGAGCCAGGCCAACAAGAGGCCAAATGACGCGGAGCGGGCGCTCACCAGCGCCCGCTCCGCCAATAACTCTTTTACCGGCCGGCCCAGCGAGAGCGACATTCCCAGGTCCCCTCGCGACAGCCGCGCCAGATAATCCGCATAATACACGAGCAGGCTCCGCCGCTCCAGCCGTTGGTTGGCGACTGCCTCCCGGCTGGCGCTGCTGAGCCGCGCGTCCAGCAGCCGCTCGTCAGCCCCGAATCCCGGCGCCATGCGCACCAGGGAAGCGGCCAGCAGTCCCGCGAGCAGGAGAACTCCCAGCCACACTCCCAGCCGTCGAACCAACTGTCCGCTCAGGCGCCGCCCATCCATCTTCTACTTCTCCCGCAACGGCGCGAGGGAGGTTCCCCACGCCACCGAGCTGCCCCATGCAGCCGAGGCGCCCCATGCGACGGAATTTCCCCATTCCGCCGAGGCTCCCCAGACGGGCGAACTGCTCCATCCGCCGGGCTTGTCCCAAACCTGGCGATTGCCCGCCGCGGAGCCGCCCCATGCAGCCGAGTTGCCCGCCGGCAGGAACACCGACGACCCCCAGGCCGCCGACAATCCGCCGGCCCGCATCCAGACCGACGCCGCGTCCAGACTCACCCATACCTGGCCGGACTCCCCGTCGAACCGGGCGAGAGGCGAGAGAGCCGGACCGCTCGCGGCCGTTTGCTCGGCCAGCGCGCCCGGAATGTCCAGGTATCCCGCTCCAATAGTGAAGACATCATACTGGCTGCGGTACACCTGTCCCGATACTTCGTCCACCAGGATGCTGGTCGAGGGGAAACTCTTGCCGGCGGCCTTCATGAGGCGGAACTTCACCAGGTCCGGCGTGAGGTCCGGCTCCTTCTCCAGCAGCAACGCGGCCGCGCCGCTCGCCACCGCCGCCGCCACACTCGTGCCGCTCAGCGTCAGGTACTGCGAACTCCCCAAGCCCACCACGGCCTCCGGGAACTGCCTGGCAAGAGCGCTCGCCGGACCCGCCGACGCCGCCGTCACCCGATTCCCCGGCGCCACCAGATCGGGTTTTACGACCCCATCGAATGAGGTCGGGCCCCGCGAGCTGTAACTGGCCACCAGGTCGTCGCCGCGTCCCGGCGTCCCCATCGACTTCATGGCGCCTACCGTGAGCACGTAAGGATCGTTTCCCGGCGCCGTCACGGTCCAATATCCGCCGCTGCCCGGGAATCCGTACCGTCCGGCATTGCCCGCCGCGACGATCACCACCAGTCCCGCTTTCCAGGCGGCTTCCGCCGCCCGGCAGATCGGGTCGCGCGTATAGCTTTCGTGGACCGGCCGGCCGAGCGAGACGTTCACTACCCGGATTCCGAACCGTTCCTTCAATTCCACCGCGCGTTCCAGCGCCGCCACCACCGAACTGTCGGTTCCGGCGCCGTTCTCGTCGAGAGCCTGCAAGTCGACCAGGAGCGCCTGCGGAGCGATGCCGCGCAGAGCGCCGCCCGATGCGTACCCGCCGCCACCGATGATCCCCGCCACATGCGTGCCGTGCCCGTGCCGGTCCTGTGCCGGCGCCGCGACAAACGACTCTCGGTACACCACGCGCGATTGACCCGTCGCCGGATCCTGCAGATCGGCGTGTCCGGCGATCCCGCTGTCGATCACCGCGACCGCTACTCCTTTGCCGTCATACCCGTAGCGCAAGGCAAGGTCCGCACCCACCGTGGGGACGGTCCGGTCCATTGCGCCATGGACCTGGCGGTCGGGCGTCACATAGATCACGTCCGGAGACGAAGCCAGAGCCGCCAGGCTTGCCGCCGGGAGGTTCACCGCCACGCCGGCCACGCTGGGCAGCGTGCGCATCCGCCGGCCGCCGTTGCCCGCCAGACGGTCGAGATCCGCCTGCCCGGGGGTGTGCGCGTATTGCACGATGACCGCGACCGTATTTCCTGCCGGGACTCCATCCAGGTCCTTCGCTATCTTGTCCGAACCCGCCAGCGCAGCGGCCGCGCATCCGGAGAGGAGAAGTGCCAATCGGAAGGTCATAGTTCCATTCCTTACTGTCCCCGTTCGGGAATTGGCTTACTTCTCGCCTTTCATCTTCGTGCGTTCTGCGGTCGGCGAGCTCGCAGGCGAGGTAGTGGCCGTTTTCCAGATCGCTGTGTAGCCTTGCGTGTTGGTCTGCGCCAACGGGCTTGCGGCGGGGAGCCACACGTTATTGGCGATATTGAGGACGTGCGTCCCGAATACGGCATCGCCCCACGCGAGCTGATCGCCCCAGGCGAGCTGATCGCCCCAGGCCAGTTGGTCGCCCCAGGCGAGCTGATCCCCCCAGGCCAGTTGATCGCCCCAGGCCAGCTGGTCGCCCCACGCCAGTTGATCGCCCCAGGCCATCTGATCCGGCCGGACAATTGTGACGATTCCGGTGATCGGGTCCTGCACGGCAACCGGCGACGGCGCCGTTCCGACGACGGTCTGATTGTCGTTGAGCGCTGCGCCAATATCGAGATACCCGGCGCCGATCGTGAAGATGTCGTAAAACGACAGGTAGGTCGCCCCGGTGTCCGGGTCCGTCGCGACGCTGGATGCCGGGAAGGATTTGCTGGCCGTCTTCATCAGCCGCACTTTGACTTGGTCCGCAGTCAGTTCGGGGTGCTGCTGGAACAACAACGCCGCCGCGCCGCTCACCACCGGCGCCGCCATACTCGTGCCGTTCATGCTGAAATAGGCCGGCGCGGCGCCGGCGGTTCCACCATAAACGGTAGGATCCAGCCGGTTCCCGGGATACTGCACGTCCAACGTGCTGCCCGCGGCCCGGAGTGAAAAGACTTTATTCCCGGGCGCCACGATGTCCGGCTTCACGATATGATCGCCGGCCGTGGGACCCTTCGAGCTGTAACTCGCGATCAGGTCGTCGCCGCGGATCGGAGTGCCCTCCGCCTTCATCGCGCCCACTGTAATGACCCAGGGGCTGTTGGCAGGCGCCGAAATCGTCCCGTAACCGTTGTTTCCCACGGAATTGTTCCGGCCGTCGTTGCCGGCGGACACGACTACCGCGATTCCCGCCCGCCACGTCGCCGCGGCCGCCTGGCACAGGGGATCGGCAAAGAACGGTTCGTAGACCGGCCGCCCCAGGGAGACATTGGCCACCCGGATGTTGTAGGTGTCCTTGAGGTCGATCAGGCGGTCGAGAGCGGCGATCACCGCGCTCTCCGCGCCGGCGCCGGTTTCATCCAGCACCCGCAGATCGATCAGGTTGACGCCGGGCGCGATGCCCCTGTACTGGCCGCCGGAGCTTGCGCCGCTCCCGCCGACGATGCCAGCCACATGGGTGCCATGCCCGTAATAGTCATGCGTCCCCGTGCCGACGAAGTCTTCCTGATAAACCACCCTGCCGGCCAGATCCGGGTGGGTCGCGTCGATTCCGCTGTCGATGACCGCGACGCCCACGCCCTGGCCGGTCAATCCCGACTGAAACGCCAGTGTCGCTCCAGCCGTGGCGGTCGTCAGGTCGAGCCGTCTCTGCACGCTGCGGTCGAGTGAGATGTACTTGATCGCGGGATTGTGCGCGATGCCGTTCACCTGGCCCGCCTTCATGCTGTAGGCCTGCAGCTTTTGGAAGTGTTTGAACTTCTTGGTCAACGTCGCGCCCCCGCCCTTTACCGAGTCTTCGGTGGCGGCCGAGGGTGGACTGTTGAACTGGATCAGCACCCGCACAGGCGTTGACGGGGGTAGCCCCTTCAGGTCGGGGGAAACCGTTCCGGCGAAGGCGCATAGGCTGGCGGTGAAGAGAGAAAGTGTAAGTTGAAGTGGACTTTTCATAGGTTGCTCGCAACTTCACCTATGCATCTGGCGAGCCATCGCTAAGTGGTTGATTGGAAAGACCCGATGCGTCACCGAGCCGGGACAGTTTGTCCTCGGAGGACAAGTTGTCCTGCGCCTCCGCGACCCCCACGGACGCCGCTAGAGCCGCCAGATCCTGCGCCACGCTCGCCCCCGCGCACTTATGCGTCTGCTTCACCAGATACATCCGGCGATCCGCCTCCGCCAGCAGCCCTTCCGCGTCCGTGCCGTGTTCGGGACAAAACGCCGCGCCCACACTGATATTGAGCAGGCGCTCGCCACACACCGCGAATCCCGCTTCCACGACCACCCGCTCCAGCCCTTTGCTCTTTTCCGCCAGGTCCGGCAGCTTCAGGCCCGGCAGGACGAGCACGAATTCGTCGCCGCCCATCCGCGCCACGTAGTCGTACTCGCGGCAGCAATCGCGCAGTCCCGCCGCCACCAGTTTCAGCACGCGGTTTCCTTCCAGATGGCCGAACCGGTCGTTCACCTGCTTGAAACCGTCGAGATCGCATACCAGCACTGCCAGCGCTTCGCCATTCCGTCTCGCCCGCGACAGTTCCGCGTCCAGGTGCAGGAACAGGGAGCGCGCATTGGGCAACGAAGTGAGCGCGTCGGTGGTGGCGGAAATCGCCGCCTGCTGGAATTTCAGGGAATTCTCAATCGTCAGCGACACCTTCGGGTTGATTGCCAGCAGGACGCGCAGATGATCGGTCTGAAAGGCGTCGCGCTCGAGGTGGTATAGCGCCAATACCCCGATAACGCCCACCGCGTTTTCGAGCGGCACCGCCAGCGCCGACCGCAGATTGCTGAACTTCGTCGGGTCGTTCAAGTATCCCGGCTCCACCGACGGATTTCCATTGACGATTGGTTTCCCGGTCTCCGCAACCCAACCCGAGAGGCCCTGCCCCACCGGGATCTGCAGGGATGTGAACAGGCGGAAGTTCTCTCCGTTGACGTACTCGGGCTCGAGACGCCCGTCGCGCAGCACGTACACCGCAATCGCGTCATAGGGGATGAGCCGCTGCAGCCGGCTGTCCAGCACCGAGAGGGTCTCATGCAGGTTGAGCGAATTGCCCAGGTCCTGCGTCAGTTCGTAGAGCGTCTGCGCCTCCTGCCGGGCCGCCGCGATCGACGTCAGAAACTCCGGTTGATGCGAATCCCCTGGCTGCAAGCCAGCCCCGGGCATCGACCCGTTCGGCACATGCAGTTCCTTCGACAGGCGATTGCCCGGGTGTTCGCTCGCCCACGCCAGCTTCTCCCATGCCTGGTAATTCTCCTGCAGCACCCGCACCACCCGCGGGTCGAAGCTGATGCCGGACTCGGTGGCGATGGAAGCCATCGCATCGTCCAGCGGCAGCGCCCGCCGGTACTGCCGGTCCGACGCCAGGGCGTCCAGGCAGTCCACCACGGTCAGCACCCGCGCCCCGATCGGGATCTGCTCCCCCTTCAATCCATCGGGATAGCCCGAGCCGTTCCATTTCTCGTGGTGCGACCGCACGATCGGCACCACCCCGTAAGGGAATTGCACGCGCGCCAGAATCTCCGCCCCCACGATTGGATGGATCTTCATCTTCTCGAACTCTTCCGGCGTCAGCTTCCCGGGTTTCGAGATGATATGCTCCGGAACCGCCAGCTTCCCGATGTCGTGCAGGATCGACGCCGCCCGCAGCGCCTGTAGTTCGCCGCCGTCCAGGCCCATCTTCTTGCCGAGTTCCAACGCATAGACCTGCACCCGCTGCAAGTGCTCGTGCGTGGTGTCGTCTTTCGCCTCGATCGCCAACGCCAGCGCCTCGATCGTGCGCAGATGCAGACCGGCGATCTGCTCGGCATGGTCCTTCTCCGATTCCAGCCTCCCCAGATACAACCGGTACGACCGGAAGATCACATAGACCACCGGCAGTCCGAGAAACACCGTTTGCCATCCCAGCCGGTGATTCAGCACGCTGATGAGAGCCGCGACGCCTCCCCCGACCAGGTAATAGGGAAATGACCAGAAGTAGCATTCGTTCCAGATCTTGCGGAGGTTGCGGTCCTCGGTGACCGCAATCACGCCCGCCACCGAGAGCGTGTTGACCAGGAAGTAGCAGATCGCCGCGACCGCCACGCAGATCGGCAGCGTCTGGCCGTTCACCTTCAGCACGTGATACACGCCGTACGCTACCGACACCGCGATCGTCATGGTGGCGAGATTGAAGCCCACCTGCAGGAGCCGCGGACGGCTCTGCGTGCGCCAGAGGGACTGCGCCGCCATGGCCAGGCACGCCACCAGAGCGGTTTCCGGGTAGCTGAAATCCACCATGCTTGCCACCACGAAAACGTAACTGACCGATAGCGTGCTTTGAATTCCCGGCAGCGGCACTTTCAGACCCGAGGCGATTAACGCTGTAGCCAGGTGACACAGGTAATGCAGCGGATCCGCGCAACTCCAGTGCGCCAGCCCATACGCGAAGCACGCAAGCCCCCCTCCGTAGAAGAACCCGATATATGCTTTGGCGCGGAGCTGCATGAATGTTCGCTGCCTCTCTAGTGCTTATCGGCGCTCCCGGATCAAGCTTGCACCCCAGGCGCCGATAAGGTGAACAGGAGACAAAATGGCGCCGCAGAGGCATGTGTTTCTCGGAATGCAGGCGATTGTCGCCAGCGATGCGATGACGCGCGTGCTCGAAAACGCGCAGCGGGTGGCCCGCGCTTCCGTCGCCGTTTTGATTACGGGCGAGACCGGAACCGGCAAGGAGATCGTCGCCCGCGCCATTCACCACTACTCCCTGCGCTGCGCCAAACCCTGGGTGGATGTCAACTGCGGGGCGCTCCCCGAGCTCCTGATGGAAAGCGAGTTGTTCGGCCACGAGAAAGGCGCGTTCACCGGCGCCGATTCCACCAAGTCCGGGCTCTTCGAGTTGGCCCACACCGGCACCTTGTTTCTCGACGAAATCGGCGAGCTCGATCCGCGCATGCAGGTGAAAATGCTGCGTGTGCTCGACGGCGTCCCCTACTATCGCCTGGGCAGCCAGAAAAAGACCCGGGTGGACGTGCGCATCCTCGCCGCCACCAATCTGGACCTCGAGCGCGCCGCCGCGAACGGGCGCTTTCGCTCCGACTTATTCCATCGCCTGAACGAATACCAGATTCATGTCCCGCCCCTGCGCGAGCGCGTGGACGATATCATTCCCTTGGCGCAATATTTCCTCACGCAGCATTCCGAGCAGGCTCATTTCGCCGGCGAGACCGAGGCAGCTCTGCGCCAATATGCATGGCCGGGCAATATCCGCGAATTGCGCAACACGGTCGTCAAAGCCGTCATCGCGGCGCGCGCCTACGAGATTCGTCCCCAGGATCTGCCCGCGCGAATCCGCTCCCGCCAGCCGGCTCCCATCTCCAATGGCGACCTCCGGCTTGAAGGCGTCGAGCGCGAAGCCATCCTCACCGCGCTGGCTCTCACCGAAGGCCACCATCAGCGCGCCGCCGATCTGCTTGGCATCTCGCGCCGCACCCTTACCCGCAAACTCCGCGCCTATCGGGGCGAATCCGCCCCCGAACCTCTCGTTACCGTCCAGTAACCGCCCCCGCTCACTCGCCGGCCTTCACCCACTCCTCGTTCAGCCGCACGTGCTTGATCGTCTTCCCTTCCGGCACGAAGTAGCTGTACGTCACGTGAATCCACCCATCCTTCGCCTGGATCACGGACGGGTAGTGATACTGATTCGCGCTTTGCGCCGCCGGGCTCCCGTCCAGGTGGCGCTTCCACTTCCACGTCGCGCCCTCGTCGTCCGATAGGGCCGCCACCAGCGAGTGCCGGCCGCGCTCCAGATCATTGTAGACCGCGATCCAGTTCCCGTCGCGCAACCGCACGACCTCGAGACTCGTCCCCGGATTTGGAATCTCCGTGTCGCGCGCCTGCGTCCACGAGACGCCATCGTCCTTCGAGTAGCTGATATGGGCCCGTTTCGGCGGCGGTCCGTTATCGCGCAGGTAGGCGACGAGGCTCCCATCGTTCTTTCGCACCACGGACGGTTGGATGCACCCCGCGCCCACGATCGGCTCGCTGGCGTTCCACGTGTAGCCTCCGTCATCGCTGATCGCCATGATGCCGAACGAGAACCCGTCCGAATACATCGGCACCAGAATCCGCCCCGACGGCAATTGCAGGGGATGTGTCCGCGTGAACCAGCCCATCCGCGAAAAGTACTCGTCCTCCGCATGCGCGATCACCCGTTTCGCATACTCCGCCGTTGCGCCCGAGCCGTCGGCTTCTTTGCCGATCCATGCCTTCGTCTTGGCGGCGATATCCTTCGGGATCAGAACGATATTGTCCTGAAACTCCCATCGCGGCGGCCCCGCGGCCTGCTGGTAATCGGTCGAGATGCGGTACTTCATGAGCGCCGTCTCCCATTTGTGCGCCACGATCAGAGGCCACAGGAAGAACAGCCGCTGCTTCCTGTCGAGGAACAGAACCGGATTGGTCTCCGGGAACCCCGGCGTGTCGGCCATGACGAATGGCTCCGACCATTTGCCCGAAGCATGGTTCCAACGCGCGCCGCGAATCAGCACGTCGTCCGCGGTGCGCTCGCCCGAGCCGTGGAACCACACCACCAGCAGGTCCCCATTCGGCAATTCGACAACCGAGGACGAGTGATTGTGCCACTTCTCCAAGGGAAAGATCAGCTCGCCCGTAATCTGCGGCGCGGCCGCTCTTGCGGCAGCCGCCAGGAGCAACAGGGACAACAGTTTGTTCATGCTGCCCCAGTATAGTTCGCCGCGCGCGGCGCCGGCGGGGGGATCGCTACCGTCTGACCGCGGTCCGCAGGCTCGCGGATTCCACTTCGCTGTGACGCTCGGCGACTTCCTGAAAAACGCCGAGCATGCGCGCCGCGGTCTTCTGCCAGCTGAAATTCGCCGCCCGCTGCAGGCCCAGCCGCTCCATCCGCGCCCGCAATTCAGGATCCACCAGGACGTCCACCAGCGCGCGCACGATTTCATCCACGGTGTACGGGTCGAACAGCAACGCCGCGCCATCGACCACTTCCGGCAGCGCCGTCGCATTCGAGCAGACCACCGCCCGTCCGCAGGCCATCGCCTCCAGCGCCGGCAGGCCGAAGCCTTCGTACAACGACGGGAAGATGAACACATCGCAGGCGTTGTAAAGCTGAAGCAGGTCGGCATCCGACACGAACCCGCAGAATCGAATGCGGTCCGCGACGCCGGAGTCGCGCGCGGCCGCATGAACCTGCTCCGCAAACCAGCTTCCCTTTCCCGCGATCACCAACTCGTGCTTCAGTTGCGGGTGCGTGCGCACCAGCTTCCCGAAGGCGCGGATCAGGCCGATATGATTCTTGCGCGGCTGCAGATCGCCGACTGTGAGAATGGAAGGCCCGCGAATCCCGAAGCGGTCCTGGACGGCGGCAGCGGCAGACTCTTTCGAGATCGGACGAAACGCCGGCGCGGCCGCATAGGGCAGCACGACGACCTTGTCCTCGTCCAGGTCGGGGTAGACCTTGAGAATCGAAGATCGGGCGTACTCGGTCCCGGTGACCACTTTCGCGGAACGCTCCACGGTGCGCCGGACCGTGTGCTGCAATTGCCATGCCCGCGCGCGCGTAAAGTACTCGGGATGCTCCAGGAAACTCATGTCGTGCACCGTGACCACCACGGGCGCGGAGGAGACCAGCGGCGCTGTGTACTGTACGTGCAGAACGTCCGGCCGGTCCTCGCGGACCTTCTTCCCGAGGTCCCATCCGAGCCGCAGAAAGGGATTGCGGGCCACTACACGTGTCCGGATGCGCGACGGAATGCACGCGCGCGCCTCGTCGGTAGAGACGTACGCCACGAACTCGCATTCCTGATCTTGCGCGCCAAATGCGTTCAGGAGGCTCCGAACGTAAACCTCGTTGCCGGTGAGGTGGCGGCCGATGGCATGAGCATCAACGGCAAAGCGCATGAACGGTACCAGTATAACGGAGCATAGCGACGCCCGGCAGTGCTAAAAAGCCACATTTCCGCCGGCTGTTTCGCATGTAAACCCCTTTCCAGCAACAGCCTGCCAGCAATCGGAGATGCTTCGAAAGCGCTCCTGAATAACGTGGCTGGCGGAGGAAGAGGGATTCGAACCCCCGGACGAGTTTCCCCGTCAACGGTTTTCAAGACCGCCG
>CAZSQK010000007.1:0-145565 GCA_964608645.1 uncultured Solibacteraceae bacterium
GCACGATTGGCTTGCGCGCCACCGGCAGCATCTCCTTGGGCTGCGACTTGGTGGCCGGCAACAAGCGGGTGCCATGGCCCGCGACGGGAATGATCGCGCTCTTAATCACCATATGAATATAGCAGCGCGCATTTCGGGTGCGGTATAGTGGAGCAAAGAAAAAGCGAAGCATGGAGGATATCCAACAACAGCTCGCCGCGCTTCGCCGCCGCCTCCCCAGCATGGGCGTTGCGGCGGAATTACCGCCTCCAGCGGAACGCCCGCGCCCTCCGAGGTGCTCTATCGAGGAGTTCATGTCCGGGGAGGTGGTGCGGACGGCGCTGGGCGAGCACTTCGAAACCGAGCGCGTGTGGGAGCGGCACCGCCGGCACGGCTCGATCGACATTTCGGACCTGATCGAGCTGCCGGAGGATCTGCTGGCGCCGCTGTCCGAGGGAGCCATTCCCAGCGCGCATCCGGTGAAATGGGCGTTTCTCGACACGGAGACGACCGGTCTGGCGGGGGGGACCGGCACGTACGCTTTCCTGATCGGCGTGGGCTCGATCGACGCGACGGGGTTCCGCCTGCGGCAATTTTTCATGCGCGATTACGGGGAGGAGCCGTCGCTGCTCTCGCGGCTACACGAACACCTGGCGCAATTCGACGTCCTGATCACGTACAACGGCAAGGCGTACGATCAGCCGCTCCTGGAAACGCGCTTCCGGATGTCGCGGGCGCGGCACCCGTTCGGCAGGATGCAGCATCTGGATCTGCTGTTCGGAGCGCGCCGGCTGTGGAAACTGCGGCTGGATAGCTGCCGGCTGGTCGACCTGGAAAGCCAGATCCTCGGCGTGGAGCGGGAGGGGGACTTACCCGGCGAGATGATCCCGTACTGCTACTTCGATTTTCTGCGGACGAAGCAGGCATTTCGGGTCGTGCCGATTTTCCACCATAACGCCATCGACATCCTGTCGCTGGCATGCCTGACGGCGATCGTGCCATTTGCTTTTCACCGGCCAGAGGACGCGGCGGTTCGTCATGGGGCAGATCTGATCGGACTGGCGCGGTGGCTGCAGAAGACCGATCGGAAGGAGGAGGCGCTGCGGCTGCTGCGGCGGGCGGTAGAACTCGGGCTGCCGGATGCGCTGCTGTTCCGGACGCTCTGGGATATCGCCGCGATGGAGCGGCGGGCGGGGCGCCGGGACGCCGCCCTGGCGCTGATTACGGAGCTGACGGAATCGCGGAACCCGTATCGGGCGCGGGCGCTCGAAGAGCTCGCCAAGCACTACGAGCATCGCGAGCGGAACTACGCGATGGCGCTGGAATTGACGCGGAGCGCGCTGGCGATCGCGGAAAGTGCGCCGTGCCGGCGGCGCGAGGAACGATTGCGGAAACGGATGGAGACGCCGCGGGTCCGGAAGCTGGCGCTGTGACGGTTTGGGGCGCGAATGCCCGCTCTAGATTACGCGGCGGCGCGGCCCGTTGACGGAGACCGGGCCATTGTTCGTCGACAGGCGGATCGTGTCGGCCGAGCCGTTCAGTTGAATCGTCCGGTTTTCCGATTGGGACGCGTCGGTAAACGCGGTCCGGCACGCTTCAATTTTGCAACTGAGCGGGGCGTGGCCGGTGGTCTGCAGCCGGACTCCCGAGCGGAAGTTCTCCGGGATATTGACGCTGACCGGACCGTTGACCGTGCGGGCGTCGAGCAGGGAGCCATTCCAGATTTCGCCCGCGAGCTCGAGCGAGATGGGGCCGTTTTTGGCGTTCAGATGGACCTCGCCGCCGCCGCCGTGGAACGAGATCGGGCCGTTGGTGGTTTGCGCGTCGATCTGGCCGGCGCAGTCCTTGAGGGCGATGGGACCGTTCGAGGCGCGCACTTTGATCGTTCCCGTCACGCCGGCGAGGTCGATCGGGCCATTCTTCGTTTGCAGATCGAGACTGCCGTTCTTCGGGGCGTGGATCAGGAAATAGATCTGCCAGTTGCCGTTATCGGCGTTGGGGCCGGCGGTGGTGATGCGGCCGGCGCTGCGGCTGACGGAAATTCCCGGCAGGATCGCTTCGGCCGCCGACCGGGTGTCCGAAACCGCGATCTTGCACGTCTCGACGGAGTATTCGGGACGGTCCCAGGCGCGCACGCGCACGACCGCGCGGCCGGCGTTGTCCTCCAGTTCGAGCATGGAGGCGTCGCGGGCGCCGAGGGTCACCGTCTCGGCGGTCTGGGCGATTTCGCCGTTGCTCGACCGTACGCGCAGGTCGGAGCAATGCTCGCCATTCTCCATGTTGACGCTCAGATTGTAGTTTCTGGCGGCGAGCGACGGCGCCGGATTCAGTAGCGCGCCAGCTACCAGCGCCGCGGCGGCGAAATAAGACCAGGTGTGGTTCTTCATCATGCCCATCCTGGTGCATAGACGCGGATCCCGGACTTGGGTTAGTGAACTTTCACGGTGACCCGCTCCTGGTCCTGGTCGCCGGCGGCGCCGAAAGCGGTCACTGTGTATGTAGTCGTCCGTTGCGGATTATCGACTCCGCAGGAGGGCGACTTCTGCGACGGCGCGGTATGCGGTTCGATACGGACCGATTTGGCATTGGCGACCACATAGCAGAGGCTGACCGGGTCGCCGCGCTTGATGTCGAGCGAGCTGACGCGCACCTCGATAATTTTGACTTTGGGGGGGCCGAGGGTGACCGTCACCTGCTGCGATGCCCTGCCCTGAGGGCCTTCGGCGGTCAGCGTGTAAGTGGTGGTCTGGGCGGGCTCGACTTCGACGCAACGGGACAGCGCGGCGGACAATTCCCGCTTCGGCGGTTCCAGCCAGACGGTCCCGGCATTCTCGACGCCGTAGCAGAGCAGCTCTTTTTCGCCGCGGGGCAGTTCCGGCAAGGTGGCATAGAACTGCGTGATGCGCGGCGGCGCGGTCTTGGCAGGCGGGGGAGCGGCCGGACGAGAGCACGCGGCGAGCGCGCAGAACGCGAGCCCCACCCAGGGACGAATCGCCACTATTTCGGATCCTGCACCTGAGTGCCGAGGCCGGCATAGGCTTCCTTGACCTTGATCACCTTGTCGCCTTTAAAGGTGACGAACGTGATCTTGCCCGGCGCCTGGCCGTAGACCCAGTCTTCGAGTTCCAGGCCGTCTTTGGTCTCGCGCGATTTGTGCACGGGCTTGCCCACCGCCAGCACGACCTGCTCATGGTTCATGCCCTCCAGCACGCGTTTGTCCTTGATCGCTTTCTGCATCTCGGGCGGCAGGGTCTCGGAGTAGATTTCGGTCACGCTGTGCTTCTCGAAATCGATGACGGGCGCGAGCATCTTCTTCACTTCGGCCGCCTTCATCGGCGTCAGCGGTTTGTGGAACAGAATGGCGATGGAGGTGCCTCCGGGCGCGTTGCTGTCGTTGCGGCTGATGGGCGTGGGGGCGCCGCCATTGGCGCTCACCTGGACGCCTTCGTACCACTTCCGGCCGCCCTTAAAGCCGCCGTTGATCTCGAGCACGATGCGGTCGCTATCGAGCACCACTTTGGTCACCTGGACGGAGTCGCCGACGCGGGCCGCGGGCCCGCTCTCCTTGGCGATCGCGGCCCACTCTTTCTTGTCGAAGGAGCCGTTGGAATCGAACTCGAGGGCTTTTTTGGAGCGCGGCAGAAGCACCTTGACGGCGCCGTATTCGGCCATGAGGCCGCGCGTGAGCTCGACGCGCTCCTCGAAGGTCAGCTTCTCCGCGGCGCGCGACGGAAGCGGCGCGAGACTTATGACGGCAGCGACGGCGGCGATGGCACAGGCGCGCATAGAGCACTCTCCGCGGGCGGGTCCGCAATCGGCGAGAACTGCCGGCGAATGGGGGCCTTCCACAGGTAAGCGAATAGCAGCAACACCACCGCGGAGGTCAGAATGCTGGCCTCCGGGCCGTATTCGCCGCCACTCCACACCGCGCCGGCGGTCCACGACATCTCGTAGCCCGTCACCTTCATTCTAAGCCCGCTGAGGTTGACACCGAAGAGGGGCAGTGTAAAGTTCCAGCCCATGTGCAGGCCGATGGGGAGCCACAGATCGCGGCTCCGCAGGTAGGCGTAGCCGAAAGCGACCCCGAAGGCGCCGGTGTTGACGAGGCCGAGAGGGCTCGCATTGGGGTTGCCGCTGTGCAGCCAGGCGAAAACGACGCCGACCGGCACGATGGTGGCATAGGGGCCAGCGGCCGCCAGGAGAAGCTGGAAGGCGTAGCCGCGGAACAGCAACTCCTCTCCGACGACGCCGCTGGCGAGAATGGCGGCGACGAAGACGATCGAGCCGGCGGTGGGCCGGTCGAGCGGCGAGGGCGCAAGGTGGGCGGCGCGGAACAGCAGGGCGGGAAGGAGCACGGCGGCGGCGGCGCCCGCCCCGCCGGCCAGGCCGATCATCAGATTCGCGGAAGAGGCGCGATTCCACCAAAGTCCGGCGTCGACGAGAGGGCGGTTCTCGAAGATGCGGAGGGACAGCCAGTTGGCAAATCCCGCGGCCACCAGCGAGGTGGCTACGATGGCGATCAGGTACCCGAGCCCGGTCAATGCCCAGCCGAAGACGGCGGCCGTCAGAATGAACAGCACGATATAGACGCCGACACGAATGGCTACGCGCACCGGATCGCGGGACATGCTCCCGGTATACCACGCGGCGCAGCGGGGGCGCGCAACCGCGGGTCCGCGGGTCGCATCAGATAAACAGATGCAATCGACTATCGCGCTCGCCCGGTGGGCATACGGCGCGGCGCCCATGTTCTGGAAACGCTACACGGAGGACCGGAAGCGCGAGGTGCGGCCGGCCCCGGCACGGCCCCATCCACAAGACTGGCCGGATACAGGCCTGCACGCCGCCTGGCTGGGCCACAGCACGGCGCTGCTGAAGGTCGACGGCGTGACGATCCTCACGGACCCGGTATTCAGCACGCGCGTCGGCCTGAACTTCGGGCCGCTGACGGTGGGAGTGAAACGGCTGGTCGAGCCGGCGCTCCGCGTGGCGGAGCTGCCCGAGATCGATCTGGTGCTGCTCTCGCACGCGCATTTCGATCATTTCGATTTGCCGACGCTGCGTCTTCTCGAGAGCCGGGGCACGACGGTGGTCACGGCGGCGAAGACGTCCGACCTGCTGCGGACCGGCCGCTACGCCGCCGTGCGCGAGCTCGGGTGGGGCGAATCGACGCAGGCCGGACCGGCGCGGATCGGCGCTTTCGAAGTGAATCACTGGGGCGCGCGCATGCGCAACGACGCCTATCGCGGGTACAACGGATACACCATCGAGGTGGGACGGCGCCGCATTCTGTTCGGCGGCGACACAGCGGCGACGACGGCGTTTCGCGCGCTTCGCAGTTCGCGCGCATTCGATCTGGCGATTATGCCGGTGGGGGCGTACGATCCCTGGATTCATTACCACTGCACGCCCGAACAGGCGTGGCGAATGGCGAACGACGCCGGCGCCGAGTTCTTCCTGCCGGTGCACCACCAGACCTTTTCGTTGAGCAGCGAACCTTACCTGGAGCCGATTTCGCGCGTGTATGACGCGGCGGGGCATGAGCCCGGGCGGGTGGCGCTCGACGGCATCGGGCAGGAGTTCCGGATCGGGTAGCCCCGCTAGACTTTTTCGATCACCTTCAACAGGGCGGCAAGGGAAGTCTCGGTAGAGTACATCTTGCCCTTGGGGTCGCGCCAGTGGGTTTCCAGCGTGAAGGTTTCCTTGTAGCCGTCCTTGCGGAGGGCTCGGATCTGGCCGAGATTATCGAATTCACCCGCGCCGACGGCGGTCCACACGACTTTGCCGTCCTGATGCTTGTAGTCGCGCAGGTGGACATGGAAGATGCGCGCGGGATCGAGCTTGCGGTACCCGTCGGGGAACGATTGCTCGCCGGATTCGGCGGCGTTGTTGGGGTCCCAGGTCATGCCGACGTTATTTTCCTGGACGCGTTTGAGGAGTTCGCCGGCCTGCGCGCCGCTCCACACGTGGCCGCCGCCGATATTCTCCACGGCGAGGCGGAAGCCTTTGGCGCGGCGGGCGGCCTCGCGCAGGAGCTCGTCGATGCGCGCATAGCTCCGGGCCGAGGGCTGCTCGCCCTTTGCCAGCATGAAGGTGAAGATGCGGAGCTTGTCCGTGCCGAAGGCTTTGGCGCGTTCGAGCGACGCGTCGAGCAGCTTCCACTGATCGTCCAGCTTCTTCTGGCCCTCGGGACCTTCGGGGGGCAGCGGGATTTTGAAGAAGCCGGTGCCCTCGATGGACACCTTGACGCCGTTTTCGTCGAGGATCTTCATGGCTTCGCGCACCTTTTCCATGGGTTGCGCGGTGTTGTAAGGGCCCCAGATGTTGCGGACTTCGGCCCACTTGAGGCCGTGTTCGCGGAGGAACTTCGCCGCGGTGAGGACGTCGTCGTCGATCTCGTCCGTAGTGATCCCCAGCTTGATATCCGCGAGGGGCAGCGCGCGCAGGCGGCGCGCCAGCAGGGCGGCCGCGGTCCCGGCCAGAAGTTCTCGTCGTGTCGAGCGCATCATGCCTCGCATTATAGCGGGCTACAATGAACGCGTGGACGAACAACAGATCCGCGAACTGATCGACCGCATGAACCGCGCCTGGCTGGAAGGGCCGATCGAGGAGGTGGCGGCGGTGCTCGACACCTGCTTCCATCCCGCGATGGTGATCCGCGGCGGCGATCTGCAGATTAACAGCGCCGGCAAGGAAGAATGCATTCAGAGCTACCTCGATTTCCTGGGAAGCTCGGCCGTGCAGAAGTGCGTGCTGGAGGACCCGGCCATCGATCTGGCTGGGGACACGGCGATGGCGGTTTACGGCTGGGAGATGACGTACGAGCAGGAGGGCCAGACGTACGCGGAAGCGGGATCGGATATTCTGGCGCTGGCGCGTTTCGACGTCGGGTGGCTGATCACCTGGCGGGCAATGCTGCCGTCCGTGCAGGAATAGCGTTTAATTCCCGATATTGACCACGTCGAAATGGAAGCGGTCCGGTGGGAAGAGGCAAGGCTCCCGCGGGACGAGATGCGACCAGGTCTGGTAGGCGGAGTTCGCCACAGTCGAGTTCAGGTAGAACAGGAACTGGCTGGAGACGCAGTCGATCGGGGGCGGCTGGCGGAAGGTGAGGCGCAGGCCCACCGCGCGCTCGAGCGCGACGCCACGGGTCGGCACGTCTTTTTCCAGAAGAAGCGTGACAAAACTCGCGCGGCTGGCATGCGGCCACACATCGGGATGCAGCAGGCGGCGGAGCGTGTCTTCGCATCCGAACGTGATTTCGCACTGGCGGATCCACTCGATGATGGAATCGCCCCACAGCCAATGGGAGAGCAGCCCCTTGTATTGTTCTTTCAATTGCAGGGCAAGCTCGAAGCGGCGCTGTTCGATGACATCGGGCGCGGCGTCGCTCACCGACAACATATCGTCGGCCTCGCCCAGGACGGACTCCATATCTTCCACGGGCGGATGTTCGGGAGTGGCGTGAACCAGCAGCGGGGGAAGCTCGTGAGTCCGGCTGCCGGGTATGTCGATGTACCGCGCGTCACTCATGGTTGTTCTCCCAACCCCCACTTAGATCGACGTCAAAGCCGGGGGCTTTTGTTTCATTGTTGTAGCACAAGCAGCGCCATTGTGAATTAAAAAAGTTTCAATTTGCCCCATTTGACGGGCTTATGAAGCGGGTAGCACTCGGCGCGCTGTGCTGCCAGGAGGGCATGTTATGATTCCGGTGCGTATGTCCGACTACTCTATCGGAGTCGACCTCGGCGGCACGAATCTGCGCGCAGCCGCGATTGACCGCACCGGCAAAATGCTGGATAAGATCTCCGGCGCGACCAAGTATAGCGAGGGCAGAGACGCCGTCCTCACCGACATCGTCACGGCCATCTCGACGCTGCGCGAGCGGCACGGCATGACAGGTCTGGGGGGAATCGGCGTCGGGGTCCCGGGCTTCATTCGCATTAAAGAGGGATTCATTACGGGCTCGAACAATCTGCCGTACCTGGAGAATTTTCCGGTTCGGGATGAAATTTCACGCCGTCTGGGGACGCCGGTGATTCTCGAGAACGACGCCAATGCGGCGGCGTTCGGCGAACACTGGATCGGTGCGGGCCAGGGCGTGCCGGACCTGGTGCTGCTGACGCTCGGCACGGGAATCGGGGGCGGGATCGTTTCCTGTGGAAAGATCGTGCGCGGGTTCGTGGGGATGGCGGGCGAACTGGGGCACGTGACTGTGGTGCCGAACGGCAATCCCTGCGGCTGCGGCAATCGCGGCTGTCTGGAGAAGCACGCTTCGGCGACGGCGGTGACGGCGATGGCTCGTCTGATGCAACTCGGAGAAGAGCTGACGTCGCACGATGTCTTCGATCTGGCACGGCAGGACACCGGCAAGCCCGGCGAGAAAGCGCGGGAGATCTGGAAGATTGTCGGCGAGTGTTTGGGGATCGCGCTGGCGACGTTGATCAACACGTTCAACTTCCCGCTGTACCTGCTGAGCGGGGGGATGCTGCCGGCGTGGGAGTTTTTCGCGCCGGAGATGATGCGGACGGTGGAGCGGCGCTCGTTCACCTACCGCGCGACGAAGACGGAGACGCGGATCGCTATGGCGACGCTGGGGAACGAAGCGGGCTTGTACGGCGCGGCGTACCTGCCGTGGGCGGGATGAGGCGGGGAGCCGGGACGCCGGGATGTCAGGCGGCCACGTATTTTGTAAACCAGTCGATCGTGCGCTGCCATGCCAGGTCGGCCGCGGCTTTGTTGTAGCGCTCCGGCGTAGCATCGCAATTGAAGCCGTGAACGGAATTGGGATAGATGTAGCCTTCGTGGGGGATGTTCGCCGCCGTCAGGGCGCTGTCATACGCCGGCCACGATGCTGCAAGCCGGGAGTCGAGTTCTCCGTGATGGGCCAGGATGGCCGCGCGAATGTTCGGAATGTCCGTCGCAGGCGGGACGGCGCCATAGAACGGCACGGACGCCGCGAGATCCGCTCCCAGGCGAACCGCCAGAGTATTGGCGATGTTGCCTCCATAACAGAAGCCGGTCACGCCGATCTTACCGGTGCAGCGGGGATGCGATTTCAGCCAGAGGGCGGCAGCCACGAAATCTTCCGTCATCTTCCTGCTGTCGATCGTGTTGAACAGAAGGCCACCCCGGTAGTCATCACCCGGAAAGCCGCCCACACTGGTGAGTCCGTCCGGCGCAAACGCCATGAAGTTCGCGAGCGCGAGGCGGCGCGCTATGTCCTCTATATGCGGATTCAGGCCGCGGTTTTCGTGAATGACGAGAATACCGGGCAACTTCGTAGGCGTGGCGTTTCGTGTTTCGGCGCTCATGGGGCGGGCCAGATATCCTCTGACGGTGTCGTTTCCTTGAGGCGACGGCAGGGTTTCGTATGTGGCATGGATTCGATCGTCGGCTCTGGACACTTGTTGCCCCAGGGCGTAATTCGGCATCAATGCTTCGACAACTGCCGCAGCAGTCAACCCGCCCACGGCGAATCGCTGCACGCCGGCGAGAAACTCACGTCTGCCGATCTCTCCGTGGATGAAAAGGTTATACAGTTGTATCGCTTCGGCGGGCAGTTTGGGCTTCGGGGAGTCCATGGCGATCTCCTCTCGACACAGAGAATATCACGCCGATCTGCGAGCAATGAAGCCGATTCGGACGGGTTGCCGCACAGTCATCGGAATGCCGGCTTTGGCAGAAACTCCGGCCCGCTGCCGTCCGGCCCTCCCACCTCGCTGAGGTTGAGCAGGCCGCCGATCGCCACGTATGCGCCGACCAGAGCGGTGAGATCGACGACGCCCTGCTCGCCGAGCGCTTTCCTGGCGGATTCGAACGTGGGCTGGCGGACAACATGCCTGCGGAGGACCTCAATGGCGACGTCGTATGCGGCGAGTTCGTCCGGCGCTGCCGAGGCCGGCCGCCGGCCCGCCTTGACCGCCGCGAGCGTTTCGGGCGAGGCGCCGGCTTTGATCGCGAGCGGATAATGGATGTACCACTCGTACGGCGCTGCGCACTCGCGGGAGGTCGTCAGAATGCCCAACTCGACGATGCGGGCCGGGAGCGAGGAGTTCCAGCGGAAGTAATTGTATAAGTCGACAAGGCCGGTGGCCATCCTGGGACTTCGCAGCATGACGTTCCAGGGTCCCCCGAGACCGACGCGGGTCTCTTTCATCATCCGTTCGGCCAACGCGCGCTGATCGCCTTTGGTGTCTTCGAGCTTGAGTTGCGGAAACCGCGGCTCCTGGGCCAATGCCAGGGTCGCGGCCGCGAGACAAGTCAGTAGCCGCTTCATCATCTACTTAGACCTCAAAAATGGCTGGGGAGCCGGCGGGTGGGACCAGCCCGCCGCTCCCGCTTCTTCGACGGTCCTAATCCGCCTGGGCGGCCTGGCGGGGCTCGTCAGCGCTCGGACCATAGATCGAAGGGACCTTCGCGCCCATCGGCCGGAGGTAGGCCGAGAGTTGGCCGCGATGGTGGATGCCGTGTTTCAGACTGAGCGCGAGGTAGGTAACGGCAGGCTCATCCCATACCGCGAAATGGATCTCCTGGGCGAGTTTCTCCACTGGAAGTTCGCCGGTTTTCGCGAGGAGGGCGGGGATTTTCTCGTCGTACCATGCGACCACTTCGGCCGGTGTTTTCAGGTCGGGTTGCTGCCAGTTGAAGGCGCCGTCGAGGACGCCCTGCAGGAAAAACGCTTCGGCGGCGGCGATGTGGATGGCGAGTTCCAGACCGCTCATGCATTTTTCGCTGGGTTTGTAATTGCAGGTGTCAGCGGGGACGGCGGCCAGGACTTTGCGGGTGGTGGCGGATTCCTGCTGCAGTTGGGGCAGGAGGAAATCGGCCAGGGCTCTTGCGGATTCGTTGGTCATAAGGTGAGCATAGTGCGCCGGGCCCGGGAGGTCAACAAAGTGATAAGCTGGTCTTCACCGACACCTCCATCGAGGCTGCGCCTCACTCGCGCCGCTAGCGAATGACTTGCCGGAGAAAGGGATATCCAGCATCGCTGTCATGCTGGAGCCGGCAAGCCCAAATGAAAATCCTCCTCTATAACCCGGATAACGGGGTCACGCAGAATTTCATGCCGCATCTGTGGATGTTCCTCTTGCAGGCGCTGACGCCCGCAGGCCATGAGGTCATTCTCATCGACGGCAATACGCAGCCGATGGACGATGCCGAACTGGTTCGTTTCGCGCAGGAGAAGGGTGTTGGTCTGGTGGCGATCGGCGCCATGACGCGGATGATCGCCAAGGCGTACCGTGTGGCGGACGCGGTGCGCGCGGCCGGGATTCCGGTGGTCATGGGCGGTCCACACGTCACGGAATGCCCGGACGAAGCGTTGGGCAAGGACGGCGGTCCCCGGCATGCGGATGCGGTCGCGCTAGGCGAGGCGGACGAGACCTGGCCGAGGATCGTTGCGGATGCGGCGTGCGGCCAACTGCGCGAGGTGTATACGCCGGTGGACACGTTCGGACAGGAGCGCAAGCCATCGCTGCAGGACTATCCGGCAATTCCGTGGGACAAGCTCGATCTGAAGCAATTCAACCGCATCCCGGCCTTTTTTCGGCCCATCATGCGGCACTACCGCGCCGAGTGGGAGACGTTTCACATCATCCCCATCGAATCCGGCCGCGGCTGTCCATACGGCTGCGAGTTCTGCACGGTGACGGGTTTCTTCGGCGATTCCATCCGCTTCCGGACGAATGAGAGCATTGTCGCCGAGATGCTGAAGCTGAAAGCGCGCGCGGGCAGCACGCGCGGCAAGATCGCGGTGTTTTTCGTGGACGACAATTTCGCGATCAACGTGAAGCGCACCAAATCGCTTCTGCGCGACATTATCGCCGCCGGCGCCGAGCTCAACTGGGTCGCGCAGATCAGCGCCAACTTATTGCGGGACAAGGAGTTGCTAGACCTGATCGCGGCCTCGGGCGGGAAGTGGATCTTCATCGGGATGGAGTCGCTCGATACGGCGAACCTCGCCAGTGTCAACAAGAGCTTCAACAAGCCCGCCGAATACGCGGGCGTTCTGCGGGAACTGGCGCGCCGCAACGTGTATGCGATCACGTCCTTCATCTTTGGCCTGGATAACGACACCGCGGGGGTCGCGTCGCGCACGCTGGAGCAGATGAAGGAATGGCCGCCCGTGCTACCGGTTTTCGGGCAGATCACCCCGTTCCCGGCAACGCCGTTGTACGATCGGCTCGCCAAGGAAGGACGGTTGACCCGTCCGAAACACTGGCTGGAGTTCGCGCCGTTCCAAATGGCGCACACGCCGCTGAAGATGACCGTCCCGGAAGTCCAGCACGAGGTTCGGCAGGCATGGACCGACGCCTATGACCCGGCCGCCACGGAGCGAGCGCTCGAGTCGATCGCCGATGAACCGGTGCCGTATAAGATCAGCCATTTCATGGCGCGTCTCTTCTTCCGCGGGATTTACTTCCCGCAAAAGGGCGCCTGGAGGTGGATGAAGTTAATCGCCCAGAACCGCCGGGTGGTCTACCGTATTGTGAGGGACTCGTTTACGCAGTGGCACGGCACGAAGGAGCGGGACGTCGCGTTCCCGGCATCGCTGGCACAGCCCGAAGTAGAATGACGACCGTGGCGCGCCGGGGGCGAGAAATAAGAGGGTGTATTACGTGTAAACGTGGTAGACTGGAAGCTGCCTTTTGAAAGTCCCGCAAAACCTGGCCGCGCATTGAAACCCTGCCTCGTCTAGCCCGCACGATTGAAAGACGGAAAGAATTGATTTGACATGAAGAATATTTTTGTAGGCAACCTGGATTTCAGCGCGACCGATTCGTCTCTGCGGTCGCTTTTTGAGCCGTATGGCAATGTGGAACGAGTCAACGTCGTGACGGATCGCGACACGGGCCGTTCGCGCGGTTTCGCGTTCGTCGAAATGACAGACGCGGCGCAGGCGGATGCGGCCATTGCAGCGCTCAACGGCTCCAACCTCGACGGGCGGGCTCTCAACATTAATGAGGCGAAGCCCAAGACGTCGGGCGGCGGCGGCGGATTTTCCCGCGGCGGCGGCGGTGGCGGCCGGCAGCAGCGTTCCCGCTGGTAATCTCTCTCCCCATCATAGGCCGGAGGCGGAAAACGCCTCCGGCAGGACCCAAATGTCGTAAATCGGGGCCGTATTGTGGTCCCGCAGGGGGAGACCATGCAACTCCGGTATTTAGGCTTCGATCAACTACAGAACGCCCGCGTCTTCCGTTTCGACATCATCACCAAAGGCGAAGTCACCAGGCAGGCGATTGTCACCTGCGACCTGGCGTTGTTTCTCCAGCACCACGTAGGGATTCAGGATGGTCCGACACTCTGTGCGAACAAGCTCTCGGCCGACCTGGAGAGTAGTTTTGAGGGCGCGCACGTCCTGACGGCGGACGATATTCGCGCACATGCAGACGCCCGGGTTGCGGCGGAGACGAAGCGCATCGAAGCGCGGCGGACGCACCGGCGCCCAACCCCCAGCCCGAGCGGATTCAGTCCTCGCAGCGAAGTATAGGCGCGCAATGCCTTTCTTCGGGAAGTTCAGCTGTTACTCCTTCACAATTCCTTCCGTGCGGCAGAATGCCCCGCGCCGCCCTGGCGTGTACGGGATCTCGAACGCCAAGGGGTGGCTGCTGATCGGCGTGGCCGACGACTTGCAAGCGACCCTGCACGCGCATTTGTGCGCAGTAGGGACGCCTCTCCGGTCCATGGGAGCGACCGGCTTCACCTGTGAAGAGTGTCCTCCGGCCGACTGCCAGCGGCTTCTCAACCGCCTCGTCGCCGATCTGCATCCGGCGCTCAACTCCCCTTCGACGCCTTGAGCGGGCTGGGCCGAATCCGCGTTACATTGAATAGGCCCCTATGGAAGATCTGAAGAAGCTCATCCGCGAGGTGCCGGACTTTCCCAAACCGGGCATCCTCTTCTACGACATCACCACCCTGCTCAAGGACAAGTTGGGATTCCGCGGCGTCATCGAGGGTCTGCAGCACCACTACCAGGAGGCGGAAGTCGACGTCGTGCTGGGCATCGAGGCCCGCGGATTCATCTTCGCGCCGGCGCTGGCGTATGCGCTCCGCGCCGGTTTCGTGCCGGTCCGCAAGCCGAAAAAGCTGCCCGCCGAATGCGTGCGTGTCACATACGATCTGGAATACGGCAGCGACTCGCTCGAGATGCACAAGGACGCGGTCGGCAACGGATGCCGGGTGCTGATTGTCGACGACCTGTTGGCCACGGGGGGCACGGCTGCCGCCACGGCTCGGATGGTGCAGGAAGCCGGCGGGATCGTGGTGGGAATCGGCTTCGTCATCGAACTGACGTTCCTCAACGGGCGCACGAAGCTCGCCGGGCACGACGTCTTCTCCCTCCTCCAGTACGACAAATGAGGGCGGGCGCCCGCGAACCCCGGCGCGCCCGCGTGCGCGCCCTGGCCAAGATCAACCTCGACCTACGGGTGCTGGGCAAACGCGCCGACGGCTACCACGAACTCCGCACGATCTTCCAGACAGTCTCGCTGGCGGACACGCTCGATATCGAATACACGCCGGCGGCGCAGACCTCGATCGAGCTGCTCGATTCCGCGCGGATCGCCGATAACCTGGTGGTTCGCGCGGCTCGACTGGTGATGGACGTCATGCGGGTCACGGGACGGGTTTCGATGCAGCTGCGGAAGCGCATCCCGATGGGCGCCGGCCTGGGAGGGGGATCGTCCGACGCCGCAGCGGTGTTGCTCGCGCTGCCAGCGCTTGCCGGCCGCGTGGCGCCGGTGGAAGCGCTTTGCGCCGTGGGACAGCAACTGGGCAGCGATGTCCCTTTCTTTCTGCTCGGCGGAACGGCGGCCGCCATCGGCCGGGGCACGGAACTCTTCCCGCTGCCCGACGAGCCATCCCGGCCCGGCGTGATTGTCGCGCCCGGCGTGCACATTAGCACGGTGGAAGCCTACCGCGCGCTCAGCCCCCGTTTGACAACGGAATCGCAAGAAAATAAAATCTTCAGTTTCCAGTCGCACACTTGGGACGTGAGTGATGAGGCCGCTGCGGCGAACGATTTCGAGGCGGTGGCCTTCGAACAGGAGGGCCGTCTCGCTACACTAAAGCAGAGGCTGCTGCGGGCGGGCGCTGCGCCGGCGATGATGACAGGGAGCGGTTCCGCGCTGTTCGGATTGTTTCGCGACCGCGAAGGGCGGCGGCGCGCGCTCGAGCGTTTGACCGATGAGCAGGTGTTTCCCATTTCCCTGGTTACGCGCGCCCGGTACCGCAATCTCTGGCGGCGGGCGCTCGAAGCCCATATAGATCGAGAACGGAGCGTATGGCCTCCCCGAAGCCGGTACAAACGATGAACCCAGACCGCCTCAAGATTTTCGCCGGAAATGCGAATCCCGCATTGGCGCTGGAGATCGTGCGAGCCCTCGGCATTGAACTCGCCGAGGTGATGGTGCGGCAATTCTCGGATGGCGAGATCTATCTGCAGATCAAGGAAAACGTGCGTGGCGCCGACGTTTTCATCATCCAGCCGACCTGCACTCCGGTAGACCGCAACCTGATGGAACTGCTGCTGATGATGGACGCCCTGAAACGGGCCTCAGCGGAACGCATCACGGCAGTGTTACCCTATTATGGATATGCCCGTCAGGACCGGAAGGACAAACCGCGGGTGCCGATCTCAGCGCGGCTGGTGGCAGCCCTGCTGGAGACGGCCGGCGCCGACCGGGTTCTGACGCTCGATTTGCACGCCGCGCAGATTCAGGGGTTCTTCGATATTCCGGTGGACCATCTGTTCGCGACGCCCGTGTTGATCGAGTACTTCAAGCCGCTCAACATACCGGATTTGACGGTGGTTTCGCCGGACGCCGGGGGTGTGGAGCGAGCCAGGGCTTTCGCGAAACGGCTCAATGCCCCGCTGGCGATCATCGACAAACGGCGGGAAGAGGCCAATGTCGCGGAAGTGATGAATGTTGTAGGCGAGGTGGAGGGGCGCAATTGTCTGCTGGTGGACGATCTGATCGACACCGCCGGCACGCTAGTCAAGGGCGCCGAGGCTTTGCTGGAGAAGGGCGCGGCCAGTGTTTCGGCCTGCGCCACGCACGCGGTTCTTTCCGGTCCGGCGGTCAGCCGGATCGAGGAGTCGTGTTTGAAGGAAGTGGTTTTTACGAATTCGATTCCGCTGTCGGCAGAGGCTAAAGAATCGAGCCGGATCAAATCGCTG
Organism: uncultured Solibacteraceae bacterium; assembly: GCA_964608645.1. GTDB lineage: Bacteria > Acidobacteriota > Terriglobia > Bryobacterales > Bryobacteraceae > CAZSQK01. Next base: position 16,160 of record CAZSQK010000007.1, read on the forward strand.
TCGGTCGCGACGTTACTGGCGGAAGCCATCCGATCGATTCACGAAGAGACTTCGGTGAGTGTGTTGTTCATATAGCCAGGTTTATATAGGCAGGTTTATATAGGCAGGTTCCGAACCCACGTCAGCTCCTCCGCGGGAGCGATCGGACTTCGAGCCTGTAAGGAGATTTGAGTTGAGAAAAGACATTACCGTGACCGCCGAGGTGCGCACCTCGCGCGGCAAGAATGAAGCGCGCCGCACAAGAAAGGCGGGAAACATTCCAGCCGTTCTTTATGGCGCTTACCAGGACCCCGTCGCCGTGTCCGTTAGCCCGCGCGAAATCCACCGGATCATCCGCAGCACGACCGGCTACAACACCATCTTCACGCTGGCCATCGCGGGCGGCGAATCCACGCCTGTCATGGTGGTGGATCAGCAGGTGGACCCGGTAAGGGGCACGCTGCTGCATGCCGACCTCAAACGCATCGATCTGACCAAGCGGATTCGCGTCACGGTTCCCGTGCACGTCAGCGGCGAGCCCAAGGGCGTCAAGGTGCAGGGCGGACTGCTCGAAGTCATCACCCGCGCGGTGGAACTCGAATGCCTGCCGGACGAGATCCCGGAAGGGTTCACGATCGACGTGACCGAGTTGCTGATCGGCCAGAGCAAGCGCGCCAGCGATGTGCCTCTGACCGGCTCCATGAAGCTGGTGAGCGCGCCCGACACGGTCATCGCGCACATCGTGACGCTCCGCGCCGAAGAAGTCGCCGCGACTCCCGACGCGGTCGCAGCCCCTGCCGCAGCCGAGCCCGAAGTAGTCAAGAAGGGCAAGAAGGAAGAAGAGGCCGCGCCCGAAGAAAAGGGCAAGAAGAAATAGTCAGCCATGTTTCTGGTGGCCGGTCTGGGGAACCCGGGCGAGGAGTACGCATTCTCGCCGCATAATCTCGGGTTCCTCACGATTGACCGGCTGGCCGAGCGGCACGGTATCCGCGTCAACCGGAAGGATTCCAAGGCGCTCGTCGGTGTGGGCGAAATCGACGGGACTCCGGTGATGTTGGCCAAGCCGCAAACGTTCATGAATCTCAGCGGAACGTCGCTCGCTCCGCTGATGGAAAAGCACTCGATCCCGACGGATCGTCTGGTGCTGGTGTACGACGAACTGGATCTGCCATGGTTATCGCTGCGGATCAAGCCCAGCGGTTCGGCGGCCGGTCATAACGGCATGAGGTCCGTGATCGGCAGTTTGAAGACCAGCGATCTGGTGAGAGTGCGCATGGGAATTCATCCGGGCCGCCCGATTGCGAGCGGCGCGGATTTTGTGCTGGCGCCGATCAAGCGCTCGCAGAAAGAGGAATTGGAGGAATTCATCGGCTACGCGGCCGATGCGATTCGCTCCATAATCGCCGGGGGCGTCGCCAAGGCCATGACGAGATTCAATCGTCGCGCCCCGGGCTTACACACAGAGGAAGCATGAGGATTTACGAAGAGCTGTTCATAGTAAAACCCGATGCTCCGGAAGAAGAGGTCGATGCGTTCGTGGAGACGCTGCGAACGCAATTGACCGCTGCCGGAGCCACCGTAGACAAAGTCGATAAGTGGGGCAAGCGACGGCTCGCCTACAAGGTCGATAAATACCGCGAGGGCTCGTACGTGCTCTTTCAGTTCACTTCCAGTCCCGAAACGGTGAAGGAGCTGGAGCGGCGCCTGCGGGTATCGGACGTGGTTTTGAAATTCCTGACGGTGCGCATCGACGAGACGCTGAAACGGCTCGACAAGCGCAAGAAGGAGCGCGACAAGCGCGCGGCCAAGCGGGCCTCGCAAGCTCCGGCGTCGCCGGCGCCCGCGCAGCCTTCGCTGGAAAAGCAAATGGTGGAAGGACCGGGCCCGGCGATGCCAGGCCGGCCGGTGGAGGGTTAAGCGATGGCGGAATCGAGAGGAAGACCAGGCAGCGCCGCGCAGCGGCCCACGGGGGGGGACAAGGCTGTCGTCACCCAGAAGAAGCAATACTTCCGGCGCAAGAAAGTGTGCCGGTTCTGCGTCGAGAAGATCGACGATATCAACTACAAGGACATGAAACTGCTGCACGCCTTCGTGGCGGAACGGGGCAAGATCATCCCGCGCCGCATCTCGGGTGTGTGCGCGCCGCACCAGCGGCGGCTCACGGACGCCATCAAGAAGGCGCGCAACATCGCGTTGCTGCCTTTCGCGGCGTCGTTCTAGGCGGGAGGAAATCGCAATGGAAGTCATTCTGAGAGAAGACATCGACAAGCTGGGCAATCGGGGCGACATGGTCAAGGTCGCGCCGGGGTATGCCCGCAATTTCCTCATCCCGAAACGCCTCGCCGTGGCCGCCACCGCCTCCAACAAGAAGATCGTGGAGCAGGAGCGGCAGGCGCACTTGCGCAAGGAAGCCAAGCAGCAGAGCGAAGCGCAGGACCTGGCGAAGCTGCTCCACGGCGTCAGCGTCACCATCACCCAGAAGGCCGGTGAAAACGACCAGCTTTTCGGCTCGGTCACGTCGAAGGACGTCGCCGACGCGCTGGCCGCGAAGAACTTCACCATCGACCGCCGCAAGGTGCAATTGGAGGAGCCGATCAAGCAACTTGGCGAATTCAAGGTCCCGGTGCGGCTGCATAAGGACGTGACGGCCGAAATCACGGTGGTCGTCGCAAAAGAAGAGTAGTTTTTCGTAAGCTTTGAGCGCTCTCCGGGCGGCCCCTGTTCTGGGAGGAGACTGTCCTCCTCCCGGAACAGGGACTGTCAGGGGGGCGGACCTGTCACCCAACACGCCTGAGTAACACTTTGAAATCTCCTAACAACTCCATACGCAACATCGCCATCATCGCTCACGTCGACCATGGCAAGACTACGCTGGTCGACGCCATGCTCAACCAGAGCGGCATCTTCGGGTCGCACGAAGAACATGTCGACCGCGTCATGGACTCGAACGACCTGGAACGGGAGCGCGGCATCACCATCCTCGCCAAGATTACCGGCGTCCGGTATCACGGCGTCAAGATCAACATCGTCGACACTCCGGGGCATAGCGACTTCGGCGGCGAGGTCGAGCGCGCCCTGAAGATCGTCGACGGCGTCATGCTCCTCGTGGACGCGTCGGAAGGGCCGCTGCCCCAGACGCGGTATGTGCTCTCCAAAGCTCTCGAAGCCCACCTGCCTCCCATTGTCGTCATCAATAAGATCGACCGGCCGGACGCGCGGGTGCAGGAGGTGCTGAACGAGGTCTACGATCTCTTCATCGATCTCGACGCGACCGAAGACCAGCTCGATTTCCCGGTTCTCTACACCATTGCCAAGACGGGGATCGCCAAGGCCTCCATGGAAGACGAATCCACCGACCTCCGGCCGCTTTTCGACTCGATCGTCAAGAACATCCCGCCGCCGGTGGGCGACCCAGACGGCATCCTGCAGATGCTGATCGCGAATCTCGATTACAGCGACTATCTTGGCCGGCTCGGCATTGGCCGGGTGTTCAACGGCACGTTCAAGTACGGCGACCTGGTGTCGATCGCCAAGCGCGACGGGACATTCCACACCACGAAGATCACCAAGCTGTATTCGTTCGAAGGCCTGAAGCGCGTGGACGAGACGATCGGGCATCCCGGCGACATCATGGCGATCGCCGGCGTGGAGGGCATCACGATCGGCGAGACGGTGACCAACGCCGAGACGCCGGATCCGCTGCCGCAAATCCAGATCGACGAGCCGACCATCGCGATGGCGTTCACGATCAACACGTCGCCGTTCGCGGGCCGTGAGGGCCAGTGGGTGACGTCGCGCAACCTTCGCGAGCGGCTCGACAAGGAACTGCTGACCAACGTTTCGATTCGCGTGGAGGAACTCGGCCACGACACGTTCAAGGTGATGGGCCGGGGGGAACTGCAGCTCGCCATCCTGATCGAAATGATGCGGCGCGAGGGGTATGAGCTCGCCGTCGGCAAACCCGAAATCCTGACCAAGACCATCGACCATAAATTGCAGGAGCCGGTCGAGCACCTGGTCATCGACTGCCCGGAGACATTTATCGGAGTCGTGATCGAGAAGCTCGGCGCGCGCAAGGGCAAGATGAGCAAGATGGTCAACCACGGGTCCGGCCGGGTGCGTCTGGAATTCCTGATCCCGTCACGCGGCCTGATCGGCTTACGCAGCGAGATCCTGACCGACACGCGCGGCACGGCCATCATGAATTCGCTGTTCCACGGCTACATCGACTGGCAGGGCGACATTGCGACGCGGCCGACGGGGTCGCTGGTGGCCGACCGTCCCGGCAAGACCACCGGCTACGCCATCTTCAACCTGCAGGAGCGCGGCGAGATCTTCGTTTCGCCGGGGACGGAAGTGTATGAAGGCATGATTGTCGGCGAGAACGCGCGCGACGCCGATCTCGACGTGAACATCGTCAAGGAAAAGAAGCTGACCAATATGCGGGCGTCGACGTCGGATGAAGGCATCCGATTGGTGCCGCCGCGCATTCTCAATCTGGAGCAGGCAATCGAATTCATCCGGGAAGACGAGTTCGTCGAAGTGACGCCGCAATCGATCCGGCTCCGGAAGAAGGTCCTGAAGTCCAATCAGAGGTAGGCGCGCCGCCCCTATAATGTAGGTTCATGTCCTCCTCGGCACCCGACCTCGCCACACCCGAGGCCCTCGCGCGCTACGAGACCGTCATCGGGCTCGAAGTGCACGTGCAACTCGCCACAGCCACCAAGATTTTCTGCGGTTGCCCGACCAGTTTCGGCGCGCCGCCGAATACGAACGTCTGCCCGGTGTGCCTGGGGATGCCCGGGGCGCTTCCGGTGTTGAGCAGGCAGGCGGTGGAACTGGCGGTTAAGGGAGCTTTCGCTCTCGGGTGCGCCATCCGGCCGAATTCCCGCTTCGCCCGTAAAAACTACTTCTATCCCGACCTGCCGAAGGGCTATCAGATCTCGCAGTACGACGAGCCTTTCGCCGAGCACGGACACATCGAAATTGCTCCCGGCCGCCGCATCGGCGTGACACGAGTCCACATGGAGGACGACGCGGGCAAGAGCATCCACGACGGATTCAAGGACTCCGACCGCTATTCCTATGTCGATCTCAACCGTTGCGGCACGCCGCTGATCGAAATCGTCAGCGAGCCCGACATGCGCAGCTCCGATGAAGCCTACGCGTACGTCAACGAGCTGAAGCAGCGGTTGCAATTCGTCGAGGTTTCCACCTGCGACATGGAGAAGGGGCATCTTCGCTGTGACGCCAACGTCTCCGTGCGGCTCCGCGGGGAAGCGAAGTTGGGGACGAAAGCAGAAGTCAAGAACCTGAACTCGTTCCGCTTCCTGCGTCAGGCGCTGGAATTCGAGGTGGCGCGGCAGGTGGCGCTGCTCGAAGGCGGGGGCCGCGTGGCGCAGGAGACGCGTCTTTATGACCCGGACGCCGGTGAGACCTTCAGCATGCGCAGCAAGGAAGACGCGCACGACTATCGCTACTTCCCCGAGCCCGATCTCGTGCCCTTGCGCATTTCCGGCGATTGGCTCGACCGCATCCGGTCCGGCATGCCGGAGCTTCCCGGCAGCCGCCGCGCCCGCTTCACCGGCGAGTACGGCCTGCGCGAATACGACGCCGAGGTGCTAACCGCAACTCGCGCCGCCGCCGACTACTTCGAGGCTGCCGCGCGGGCTTCCGGCGATCCGAAGACCGCCGCCAATTGGGTGATGGGCGATCTGATGGGTCTGCTGAAGGGCGAGGGCAAAGACATTGCGGACTCGCCCGTGAGCGCGGCCAATCTAGGCGAACTGGCGCGTTTGATTGCGAAGGGTGAGCTATCCGGCAAGCTCGCCAAGGAGATCTTTCCGAAAATGTTCGCGACGGGGGATTCGCCGGGCGAGATCATGCAGCGGGAGGGCCTCAAACAGATCAGCGACACCGGCGAACTGGAGCGTATCTTGCAGGAAGTGATCGCGAACAACCCGAAGCAGGTCGAACAGTATCGCGGCGGAAAGACGACGGTTCTGAATTTCCTGGTGGGGCAGGCGATGCGCGCCACACGCGGACAGGCCAATGTCGCGGTGGTGACGGAGCTGTTTCAGCGCATGCTGAGGAGCGGCGAATCATGTTGAAGGCCGGCGACCAGGCTCCCGATCTTCCGGGTTTGTCCGAATTCCGCGGCAAGCGCGTGGTGCTGTACTTTTTTCCGAAGGCCGATACACCCGGCTGCACGCAGGAATCCTGTGAATTCCGCGACCGGATCGGCGACTTCGACGCCAAGGAGGCCGCGGTCGTCGGCATCTCGCCCGACAAGCCCGGCGCGCAAGAGAAATTCAAGACGAAGTACGGCTTGCCCTTCGCCCTCCTGTCCGACGATCAGAAGACCGCCGCGCAGGCATTCGGCGTCTGGAAGGAGAAGCTGATGTACGGCAAGAAGGTGATGGGAATCGAGCGCAGCACCTTTGTCATCGGTCCGGACGGCAGGATCGAGCGAGTCTATGCAAGAGTGAAGGCCGCCGGCCACGCGGTACGGGTTTTGAACGACCTGTAACCGCGCCTTCGATTGCTATATTCAAATTGTGCGCTATGTCCTGAGTCGACGCATCCCCCCCGCCGACGCCATTCTTCTGATCGAGAGCGGCTCTCGCAGTCTGCTGGAGATCGTTGGCCCTGGATTGCGGCAGACCTGGGGAGACGACGTCGCCATCGACATTGTCACGTGTTATGCCCGCCTGCCGGAAGGATTCCCGGAGAACACGCGCGTCTATCGCACCACCGATTATCGCGGAGCCGAAGGACGGCGCAAGCTCTTCCGGCAGCTCGCCGCGAACCGGTACGGCCTCATCGGGATGATCTGCTCGGGCGAGCCGATCCTTCTCAAATGGAAGTGGGTGATCGCCTTGCGGATTCCTGCCAAGGTTTTCATCATCAATGAGAACGGCGATTACTTCTGGCTCGACCGGGGTCATGCGGCTCCGCTCCGGGAACTTGTGTTTTTACGTTCGGGACTTGCCGGCGCGGGGGCGATTCGCACGCTCGCGCGTGTGCTTTCATTCCCGTTCACTTTGGCCTATCTGTTACTCTATGCAACGACTGTGCACGCCCGGCGTGCTTTGAGAAGAGGATGACGCATGAAAGCCATACAAGTGAAACAACCCGGCGGACCAGAAGCCATGGAACTGGTGGAGGTCGAACGGCCGGTTCCCGGACCCAAACAGGCGCTGGTGCGCATTGCGGCGAGCGGCGTCAACTTCATCGACGTGTACTTCCGATCCGGGCTCTATAAAGCCGATCTGCCCGCGACGCTCGGCAGCGAGGCGGCAGGGGTCGTGGAAGCAGTCGGGCCGGACACCGCCGAAGTTTCTCCCGGCGACCGCGTCGCCTATGCGATGGCGCGCGGATCTTACGCCGAATACGCCATCGTGCCGGCGGCCACGCTCGTCAAAATCCCGGACCATCTGGATTTCCAGACTGCCGCTGCCGCCATGCTGCAAGGCATGACCGCGCATTACCTGACGCACTCCACCTACGCGCTCAAGAGCGGCGACACGTGCCTCGTGCATGCCGCGGCGGGTGGCGCGGGCGGGCTGATCGTGCAGATGGCGAAGATGCTCGGCGCGCGCGTGTTCGGCACGGTATCGACCGAAGAGAAGGCGGCCATCGCCCGCGAGCACGGCGTGGACGAGGCGATTCTCTACACGATGCGGGATTTTGACGTCGAAGTGAAACGGCTCACGGGCGGGAAGGGCGTGGACGTCGTCTACGATTCGGTCGGCAAGACTACTTTCGAAAAGAGTCTCAACTCGCTGCGGCCGCGCGGCACGCTGGCCCTGTTCGGCCAATCCAGCGGCTCCGTCCCGCCGTTCGACGCCAACATCCTGAACGGTAAGGGGTCGCTCTTCCTCACCCGGCCGAGCCTGGGGCATTACTTATTGACGCGCGAGGAATTGCTGTGGCGCGCCGGCGACGTCCTGAAGTGGGTCGATTCGGGGAAGCTCAAACTGCGCGTCGACCGGGTCTATCCGCTCGCCGACGCCGCCAGCGCCCATCGCGATCTGGAAGGCCGGAAGACCTCCGGCAAGCTGATTCTATCCGTGGCGTGATATGCAAACCGGCTCGAATGGGAATAGCCGGCGGTCCGGCCACATGTCTGCCGGCAAGCTGTCATGAATCTCCAGGCGAAACTGACGCTTGGATATGTGCTCCTGGCCGTTGTCATCGTCACGATCATCTCCGGCCTGGATCTTGCCATGAACATGCAGCAGCAGTTCGACGCCACTCTGGAGCGCGCCGAAATTCTCAACCCGGTGGCCACCAAATTCGTTAAGCGGACGCTCAATTCACGCCTCACCATCCCTTTACGCGAGGCGCTTCGCGACAAGACGTTGGCCGCCGATCTGCTCGATCTCGTCACGAAGGCCGGCGCCATTCTGGAAATCGCAGTCGTCGATCCCAACAACGAGGTGTTTGCGGACAGCGACCCCTCCCGGATCGGTCAAACCGCGGGGCCCTATCCCGATTTCCGCGACCTCGTGCGCCGTCCTGGCGTTACGGAAAAGGCGCAGGTTGTGATGAACCGGGCGCAGGAATATTACCAGATCGAACAAGGCCTGGCGACGCCCGCCGGCGAAACGGTGCTGCTGGTGCGGGTGATCGTCGCGCCCGCGCTGATTCGGCACGACATCAATCCCAGCTTGCGGAACAATGCGACCATCGCGCTATTCTGCATCATCGGCGCCATCACCGCGACTCTGCTCTTCTCCGCCATTGCGTTCCGGCCGCTGGGGCTCCTCCGCCAGCAACTCGATCTCATCGCCAAGGGCGAATACGAGGCCGACAAGCCGATCGCCAAACAAGGCACGGACGAACTCTCCGTAATGGCGTCCAAAGTGAACATGCTCGGCCAGCGCCTGCGGGGCGCGCAATACGAAGTCTCCGATTTGCGCGGCAATATCGACCGCCTCCTGGGGGATCTCGAGGACGCCGTGTTCATCTTCAGCCGCGATGGCAGGCTGGTCTTCGCCTCGGGCTCGGTCGAAAAATTCCTGGGACGGGAGCGCTCGGATCTGGCAGGGCAATTGATTCAGGTGGTTTTTCCGGCCTCCACCACCCTGGGCCTGCTGGTGGCGCGGGCATCGCAGACGGGCCACCCCATTCGCAATCGCCGCGTGCCGATGATGTCCCCCGGCGAGATGGTGTCGGGTGTTCCGGTCGTGCTCCTGTCCGTCGATGCCCTCGAAACCGTCCCGGGCAGCGCGGCGGGCGGCTCCGGTTTGCTGGTGCGGCTGCGGGATCCGGAAGCGGAGCGCAAAATCGGCCGCGAGCTGCAGACGGCCGACCGACTTGCCGCCATCAGCCGCATCTCCGGCGGAGTCGCGCACGAAGTCAAGAACCCGCTGAACGCCATCCTGCTTCACGTCGAAGTGGCCAAGGCAAAGCTCTCCCGCGGCGACACCGACGTGCAACCGCAAATGGAGATCATCTCGCGCGAGATTCTGCGGCTGGATCGCGTCGTCAAGACGTTCCTGGATTTCACCAAGCCAGTCGAGTTGAATCTCGCTACGGCGCCGCTGCAGGAACTGGTGGGAGAGATCGTCGAACTGGCCCGTCCGCAGGCCAACGCCGCCAAAATCCGGGTCAACGTCGTGCAGGAAGCCGAGGGCGTCGAGGTGCGGGTGGATCGCGATCTGCTCAAACAGGCAGTGCTCAACGTCGTGGTGAACGCCATTGAGGCTATGCCGCAGGGCGGCGAGTTACGCTTCGAGGCGCTGGCGGGCGAGGACACGGCGGAGATTCGTGTCTCGGATACGGGCGCCGGCATCCCGCCGGAGTTGCGCGACAAGATCTTCCGCTTGTACTTCACGACACGCAAGGAGGGCTCCGGTATCGGACTGGCCATGACATTCCGGATCGTTCAGCTTCACGATGGTACAATCGACTTCACCAGCGAACCAGGGAAGGGCACGACCTTTTTGATCCGCCTGCCGATTGCGGTGTGATTGAGGCATCTTCATGCGACCCGCGCACGCTCTTCTGATGATTGGCATTGCGATTTCGCTCGGCGGCTGCGTTCCCAAGAACCAGCAGACGGTCAAAGCTGCGCCACCGGCCCCCAGACCAAGCTCTCCGCCGGCTGCTAAGCCCCCGCCGGAGCCGCTTTCGGTTCCGCAGACGAATGTTCAACTGCCTCCTCCGCAGCCCGTGCCTCCAGAAGCGATGGCCACCACCGCGCCGGCAGTCGAGCCTTTTCCGGCTCCGACACCCGCCCCGCCTCGAACTCCGGCGCGCACACCGGCGCGAACCGGAGGACCGTCGCCGAGAACCGAACCGGCCGCGCCGCCGGCGCCCGTCGAGACCGAACGCCCGCCGATCAGCGAGGTCACACCCGCCGCCGAATTCAAGCGCCTGCAGGATGAAGCCGACAACCGCAAACAGGAGGTGACCCAACTCATTCGCCGGATTCCACGAGCGCGCCTTCGGCAGCAGCAGAATTCGATCGACCGCATCAATGCCTTCCTCCATCAGGCCGACGATGCCCGCCGTCGCGGGGACATGCGGCAGGCCACCGAACTCGCCGGCCGGGCATTGGTCCTGGCGCGAGAACTGAAATGATTCACGCCATATCTTCGGGCCTAGCCGACCGCAAACTCGACGCCCTACTGGTCTCGGGAGCGCCGAACGTCCGCTACCTCACCGGTTTCACGGGTGACAATGGCAACGTCCTGATCACTCCGGACAAAGCCGTTCTCTTCACCGATCCGCGTTTCGAAATTCAGGCGGCACACGAGGTCTCGTGCGTGGTGAAGATCGCCAAGGGACCGCTGGTGATCGACATCCTCGCCGCGATCAAGCGTCTCCGGCTCCAGCGCATCGGCTACGAGCCGGCGCGCATGACCTGCGACGCCTACGAAGCGATGAAGTCCCTCCTGCCACTCGAAGCCTCCCTCGAGCCCGTCAACGGCTGGGTCGAAGGACTTCGCATGGTGAAGTCGGCGGACGAACTCGCGCGCATCCGCCGTTCGGTCGCGACCAACTCGCGCGCCTTCGAACAGGCGGCCGCGCGCGTCAAGCCAGGGATGAAGGAATCGGACCTCGCTGCGGAACTCGAATACCGGATGCGGCGCCTCGGCGCGGAGAAGCCCTGCTTCGACACGATCGTCGCGGGCGGCGCCCGTTCGGCGCTGCCGCACGCGCAGCCCACCGCCGCCCGGCTGGAGAACGGCCAACTCATCGTTGTCGACATGGGCGCCCTCCAGGATGGCTATTGCAGCGATATGACCCGGATGTTATTCCTCGGGATTCCAGGGGCCAAGGTCAAGCGAACATACCGCGCCGTATTGGAGGCTCAACTGGCAGCCATCGATGCCGTGCGGGCGGGCGCCCTGACGCGCAACGTCGACCGGGCGGCGCGGCAGGTTCTCAAGGGCTATGGCCTCGACCGCGCTTTTGTCCACTCCACGGGCCATGGTTTGGGCCTCGAGATCCACGAACCTCCACGCATCGGACGGAAAGACAAGACGCGGCTGCAAACAGGCATGGCCATCACCATCGAGCCCGGTGTATATTTGGAGGGTTTCGGGGGCATTCGGATCGAGGACACCGTGGTTGTCACGGAGACCGGGTGCGAGATCCTGACGCAAACGTCAAAAGAGTTGCGTATTCTCTGAATCGTGAGGAATTGCACATAGGAACGGGGCGCGAGCTCGCCCGCTGATCCTTTTCGTGCCGGATTCGTGCGTTCCTATAGAGGAGGAAATGATGACGAAACGGTTCTTTTCACTTTTGACCCTGATCCTGATTATCAGTGCGGCGGCAACAGCCGCCACCGTCAATACGACTTTGACGGTGGATGCCACCGCGACCCTATCACTCACCACGGGCGCATTGACCGCCACCGGAACCGCGACACTTCCCAATGTAGGCCCCGGGACGGGGACGTTTTCCGCGACGGTGAACATCTCCACAGTTACCGGCGCGAATGCCACAGCGCCGTTCACGATCACCATGGCCGGCGCAACCGGCGGCACGCTGACGGGCACGCTTACGATTCCGGTGTCGCTCTTCCTGGGCAGCTCCACCACCGGCAGCGGCTCCGCGGCAATTACCGGCGGAACAGGCGGCCTTGCGGGAACGACCGGGACTTTCCCGACCGTTACCGGCACAGGCAGCGGCTCGGTGACTTCGTCCATCACCCTGCACTTCAACGGAGCAGGCACGGTCACGACCGGCAGTTCGGGCGGCGGCGGGACGACTCCCACCATCACTGCGGTGCTCGACGCCGGCAGCTACACCAAGAATATCGCTCAGGGCAGTATTTTCGTGGTGAAGGGATCCAATCTGAGCGCGAGCGGATTCACGCAGCTCAGCTTTCCTCTGCCCACCAGCAACAGCGGCGTCAAGATTACATTGACACCCACCGGGGGAGGCGCCGGCACGGACGCCTACCTGATCTACCTGTATAATCAGGGCGGCGTCAACCAACTCGCGGCCGTGCTGCCTTCCACGCTCGCCACTGGAAACTACAATGTGACGGTCACCAATGGCACTGCCGTGAGCGCCAATTTCGCCGCCACCGTGGTCGCGCGCAAACCCGGCCTGATTACACAGGACAGCACCGGAACCGGGCTTGCGGTGGTCCAAAATTTCGTTTCCGCGACGCAATTAGACATCAATCGCTTCAGCACTGGCAACCTCTCCGGCTTTACGATTTCGCCGGCTAAGCCTGGCCAGATCCTGATCGCCTGGGCCACCGGTCTGGGAGCACAAGGCCCCGATAATTCGGCATCGCCGGGACACGACTTCCTGGCCGATCGGGTCGACATCAAGGCGATCGTCGGCGGGATGACCATCACGCCGCTCTATGCCGGACGCGCGCCCGGACTCGCCGGCGCGGATCAGATCAACTTTGCCCTGCCCGCCAATGTCCCGACCGGCTGCTCGGTGTCCTTCCAGATCTCGGTCGCCGGCCAGCTCAGCAATGCGACATTCATCAGCATTGCGCCGAGCAATAGCGCCAGCGCCTGCGTCTCGCCCACATTCACGACGGCCCAGTTGCAGCGCTTCGACCAGGGAGGAACGTACAGCAGCGGTATTTTCACACTGTCACAGATCGCGGTGACGGTGCCACAAGTCGGAAACGCCAAGATCAACAACTTCGCCGGCGCCTTCACGAAGTACACCGGATTTCAACTGGCGTCGGCAGAGACCGGCAATCCCACCGCTACTCCGACCGGGGGCGCTTGCACGGTGACGCCGGTTACGTCCACGAACACTGCGGCAAACACGGTGTCGGGGGGCACGGTCCTCGACGGAGGAATCCTGAGGCTGACAGGTCCCGCGGGGTCGGGCCTCACCAACGTGACGGTGCCCAAAGACGCAAGCACGGGCGGTTACGTGCTCTCCCTCGGGACGGAGGGTTTCCCAGCGTTGCCGGGAGGTGTAAATGCCACTCTCGTCGCCGGAAAATATAACCTGCACGGGGAGGGCGGCGTCGACGTTGGCTCGTTCGACGCCTCGGTCACCCTGGGAGCGCCCCTCACCATTGCCGGCGGTCTGCCTTCGACAGTCAACCGGAGCGGCGGCCTGCGTCTGGCATGGACCGGCGGCAACTCGACCGACATCGTCATCGTCAACGGCGTTTCCAGCGTGAGCTCCGGCACGGCGCCGAACATCACCGTCAGCGGGTCGGCCTTCACGTGCATCACCACAGCGGGCGCGGGCGGGATCACTGTGGGATCGGACATTCTCAACCAACTGTCGCCAACCGCCAGCGGTTCGCTGGCCGTATTCTCGGTGGTCAGTCCCGCAGCCGGCAACAATGGCGTCTTCACAGCTCCGTTGACCGCCGGCGGCTCCATCGACATCGGCTTATTCCTCTCGGAGTTCGGAATCGCCAACACGCCGGCCTATCAGTAGAAGCCGCAAATGCAAGCGCCAACGCACCGCGACATCCGCTACGACGGCATCCACTGCAACCTCGCGATCCAACAGTTCGGACCGCGGGTTGTGGTGTTGCGAATCAGTGGAACGGACATTGGGGAATTCGGCGACGCGCCCATGCAAGGCCTGGAAGAGTGCCTCGCGGGCGCGCCGCCGGTGCGGCTTTTCATCGACGCCCGCGACGTCCGCGGCGCGTCGATCGAGGTGAGCGGGGAGTGGGCGCGCTGGCTGGGCGCCCATAAAGATCAGTTGCGCGAGATCGACATGTTGACGGGTTCCCGCTTCGTCGAGGTGACCGCCGATTTCGTCCGCCGCTTCGCCGATCTGCAAGGCATCATGCGCATCTATACGGATCCTCCGGCCTTCGACGCCACTCTCAACGAATCGCTCCTCACTGGATAGGTCCGACCTCGCAAAGACAATCGATCCAGCCATTCGCGGCGGCCGTTTTGGCGCCTCGCCAAGCGGCGCTGCATGGGGTATCTGATAAGCTTTTGGCATGTCCACTGCGAATGTTTTTCCACCTCCTGCCGACTTCAGCGCGCGTGCAAACGTGAAGGGGATGGAAGGGTACCGCGAGCTGTATCAGCGCGCCGCGGAAAGGCCCGAAGAGTTCTGGGGGGAACTGGCGGAGCGGGAGCTGTTCTGGTTCGAGAAGTGGTCGCACACGTTCGAGTGGAACCCCCCGTTCGCGAAGTGGTTCGTGGGAGGAAAGACGAACGTCTCCTACAACTGCATCGACCGGCACCTGGGCACGGCCCGCAAGAACAAGATCGCGATTCTGTGGGAAGGAGAGCCGGGCGATCAGCGGCAAATCTCCTACCAGGAACTGCACAGGCTGGTGTGCCGGTTCGCGAATGTGTTGAAGGGGAGGGGGCTCAAGGCCGGGGACCGGGCCATCATTTACATGGGCATGATCCCGGAACTGCCGGTGGCGCTGCTGGCGTGCGCGCGGTTGGGAATTACGCACTCGGTGGTCTTTGGCGGATTCTCGGCGGAAGCCCTCAAGGCTCGCATTCAGGATTTGAAAGCCGCGGTGGTGATTACGGCCGACGGCTCATGGCGCCGCGGCAAGGAAGTGCGGCTGAAGAATGCAGTGGATGAAGCGCTGGCGGAATGTCCTACGGTGCGGGACGTGATCGTCTACCAGCGTACGGGCGGAGCCACCGAGATGAAGGAGGGGCGCGACCATTGGTGGCATACGCTGGATGAAGGCGTGAGCGAGGTGTGCCCCGCGGAGCAACTCGACAGCGAGCATCCGCTGTACGTGCTCTACACGTCGGGAACGACGGGTAAGCCGAAAGGGATTGTCCATACGACGGCGGGATACCTGTTACAGGCGCATATGACCATGAAGTGGGTGTTCGACCTGCGCGAGGAAGACACGTACTGGTGCACGGCGGATATCGGCTGGGTGACGGGACACAGCTACATCGTATACGGGCCGCTCTCCGCGGGGGCTACGACGATGATGTACGAGGGCGCGCCCGACTTTCCGCAGCCGGATCGATTCTGGCGGCTGATCGAGAAGTACCGGGTCAACATCTTCTACACGTCGCCGACGGCGATACGGGCGTTCGTCCGGCTGGGCGACCAGTGGCCCAATGCGCACGACATGTCGAGCCTGCGGCTGCTGGGGTCGGTGGGAGAGCCGATTAATCCGGCGGCGTGGGAGTGGTATCACAAGACCATCGGGAAGGAGCGGTGTCCGATTGTCGACACGTGGTGGCAGACGGAGACTGGGGCGATCATGATCGCGCCAATGCCGGGGGCTGTGCCGCTCAAACCGGGATCGGGGACGCTGCCGATGCCGGGGGTTCTGGCGGAAGTGGTCGATTTGCAGGGAAGGCCGGTGGAGGCGAATCGCGAGGGCTTCCTGATTATCCAGCGGCCGTGGCCGAGCATGGCGCGGACACTGTGGGGGGATCCGGAACGGTACCAGCAGCAATATTGGGAACGCATCCCGGGCGTGTACATGACCGGGGACGCGGCGCGGCGGGACGAGGACGGCTATTTCTGGGTGCTCGGACGGGTCGACGATGTCATGAACGTGAGTGGACACCGGCTGAGCACGATGGAGCTGGAATCGGCGCTGGTGCGTCACCCGGCCGTGGCGGAGGCCGCCGTGGTCGGCAAGCCGCACGAGATCACGGGACAGGCGGTGGCGTGCTTCGTGACTCTGAAGAAGGGTCAATGGGACCACACGGTGGTGGCCGAGGAGTTGCGGAAGTGGGTGGCGCACGAGATCGGCAGCTTCGCCAAGCCGGAGCAGATCCGGTTTACGGATTCGCTGCCGAAGACGCGGAGCGGAAAGATCATGCGGCGGCTGCTGCGGGAGATCGTAACGTCGAACTCGGTGACCGGAGACGTGACAACTCTGGAGGACCTGTCGGTCGTGACGCGCCTGGCGGCGCAGCACGACGAGGACTGAGGCGAATGGGGCGAGACCGGCACGTGGAGGCGGCGATCGAGCAGGCGAAGAAGAGCCTGTCGGAGGGCGGGATTCCGATTGGCTCGGTCCTGGTGCACGAAGGGGAAATCATCGGGCGCGGGCACAATTGCCGGGTGCAGAGCGGAAGCGCGATCGATCACGGCGAGATGAACTGTCTGCGGAATGCGGGCCGTCTGCCGGCGAGGGTGTACCGGAACAGCACAATTTATTCGACCCTGTCGCCGTGCCCGATGTGCAGCGGAGCAATTGTGCTGTACAAGATTCCGCGCGTGGTGGTCGGGGAAAACCAGACGTTCCTCGGGGCCGAAGAGTACATGCGGTCGAATGGGACGTCGGTGGAAGTCCTTCAGGACGAAGAGTGTATCCGTTTGATGCGGGAGTTCATCGCGGCGCGGCCGGAATTGTGGAACGAGGATATTGGGGTTTGAGGCTGCCACGCCATTAGCTGTCTATCAATTCGAATCGGCCATCGCGGCGCAGATAGTACTTGCGGCCTCGCCAGACGATGGTGTCGCCGAAAAATCCGCCGAGCCAGGACAGGAAACTCATCGCGTCCTGGACGGGAACAAGCCACCAGAGACGGCGGGCTAGCGGGTCGCGCAAGGCGAAGCCCGCGGTGGCGACACCGGCGGCGGCGCGGAGAAGCGTGGTCGCAGCCAGCGCGGGCCACCACTGGGGCGCCGCGGCGCAGAGGAGCAAGGCGAGAGGCAGGGGATTCGTGAACACCTGTCCGACATAGCCCCAGGGGCGCGAGCGCCGGGTGCTGCGGTTCCAGCGCAGGCGGTGCTTCATATTCGCGAGGAAGGCTTGCGCGCCGATGCGGTGCTCGATCACATAGGATGACAGGATCACGCCATAGCCTCGCTCGGCTGCGAGTTTGCCGAGGACGAAATCTTCGGCGAGGAAGTCTTTCACCGCGTCGAAGCCGCCGATCGCTTCGAGAGTCTCACGGCGCGCCGCAATCGTGGGGCCGAGAGCGAACTTCATGCCGTCGAGCATGCGCGCGACCAACACACCGCCGATGAATTCGGTATTCAGGCCGACGGCTTCGAGCGTTGACCAGAGGCTCGGGCCGGGGACGGCGCGGTATGGGCAGGTTGCCATGCCGAGGTTCGGGTCGGCGAATTCGCCTGCGATGACGGCGAGCATCTCAGGGGTGACGCGGATGTCGCTGTCGGACATCACGATCAGATCATGCCGGGCGGCGGCCAGCATGCGGTCGAGGCTGTAGACTTTGGCGTTGGGATACGGTGGTTCGCCGGTGACGATGAGTCGCGATGGGACGGCGGGAAACTCCGCACGAAGGCGTTCCACCACCGCAATGGCTGGATCGTGATCGCTGCGCACGGCGAACAAGACCTCGAAGGCCGGATACGCTTGTTCGAAGAACGTGCGCAGATTCTCTTCGAGACCTTCGTCGACGCCGGCCAGGGGTTTGAGAATGCTGATGGGCGAATAAGCGCGCGCGGGAGCGGGATTCACGGCGCGATAACGCGCTGCGGCAACGATTGTCAGCACGCAATACACGAGCGAACCGGCAACCAGGGCCAGCAGAGGCAGCACGAGCACTTTTACACTGTAACAAGCGGATGAAACACATCATTGTAGGCACGGCCGGCCACATCGATCACGGCAAGACTGCGCTGGTGAAGGCTCTGACGGGGATCGACGCCGACCGCCTCGAGGAAGAGAAACGCCGCGGAATCACGATCGACCTCGGGTTCGCGCATCTCCAACTCACGGCCGCCCTGAGCCTCGGCTTTGTCGACGTGCCCGGCCACGAGCGGTTCATCAAGAATATGCTGGCGGGGGTGGGCGGGATCGATGTCGTCCTGTTCGTCATCGCCGCGGATGAGTCGATCAAACCGCAGACGCGAGAGCATTTCGATATCTGCCGTCTGTTGGGAATTCCGCGTGGTGTGATCGCTCTGACGAAGTCCGATCTGGTCGATAACGATCTCCTGGGGCTGGCGCGGCTGGAGGCGGAGGAACTGGTATCCGGCTCGTTTCTGGAAGGCGCGCCGATCGTGCCAGTCAGCTCGACGACGGGCGCGGGCCTCGAGGAACTGCGGCGGACGCTGGCGCGCGTGGCGTCGGCAGTGCCCGAGAAGGATTCGCACGGGCACTTCCGTCTGCCCATCGATCGGGCTTTCACGATCAAAGGATTTGGGACGGTCGCCACGGGAACTTTGATCTCGGGCGCGGTGCAGAAAGAGCAGGAGGTGGAGTTGTATCCATCCGGCCGGCGGCTGCGCGTGCGCGGCGTGCAGGTGCACGGATCCAAGGCCGACCATGCGGTGGCTGGGCAGCGGACAGCGGTCAATCTCGCGGACATCGAGCCTGCGGAGATTGTGCGGGGCGACGTGCTGTCGGCGCCGGGGCGGTTCCACCCGGTGAAGCATCTGGATTGCCGCCTCGACCTCCTGTCTTCGGCGCGGCCGCTCAAACATCGGGCGCCCGTCCATTTTCACTCCGGCGCCGCCGAGATTGAGGCGGAGGTGCGGTTGTTGGGCGGACTAGCGGTTCTCCAGCCGGGAGCTACAGCTTACGCGCGCATCGTGCTGCGCGACGCCGCCCTGCTTCTGCCGGGCGACCGGTTCATCATCCGGATGTTTTCGCCGGTGGTGACGATCGGCGGCGGCGTGGTGGTCGATATCGGAGAGCGGCGATATCGGAAGGGCGAAAACGCGGCGGGACGGCTGGATGTTCTTGGGGGTCCGGATGTGGCGGCGCGCGTGGCGCTGGTGGTGCGGGAATCGGCGTTCGGCATGAGTCTCGCCGACCTGATCGCGCGGACGGGTCTGCGGCCCGGCGAGATTTCGCTCCAGCCGATTCCAGGACGCGACTGGTATGTGGACGGCGCATGGTATCAAGCGACTCGCGAGCGCCTGGCGCGGGTGGTGCGTCAATATCACCAGCAACATCCACTGCTGCCGGGCATTGCCAAGCAGGACCTGCGGGGACGCGAGTTGCCCGAAGCCCCACCATTTCTTCTCGACACGATTCTCGCCGGCGCCAAGGATCTGGTGGTAGAAGGCGAGACGGTTCGCAGCCGCGCACATAAGCTGATCTTGAAGGAGGACGAGGAACACGCGCGGGGGTCGATCGAGCGGGCGTTTGAAGACGCCGGACTGGCGGTCCCGTCGGTGGCCGAGGTGCTCGCGAAATCGGGGATCGAGCCCGCGCGGGCGCGGAATCTGCTGGCGTTGCTGCTGCGCGAGAAGCGGCTGGCGCGCATTAACGATGAACTCGTGTTTCACCGGTCGGCGATCGATAGGCTGCGCGAGCTTCTGGCGCCGCGGAAATCGCAGCGCTTTAATGTCGCCGCGTTCAAGGAATGGACGGGCGTGTCGCGGAAGTATGCGATTCCTCTGTTGGAGTTTCTGGATCGGGAGCACGTGACGCGGCGGGAAGGCGACGAGCGGCTGGTGCTCTGACGAGAGTCCGCTGGCGGGCCCCAGAATCCGCTTGACATTTAAGCGAAATATTAAGTATTATCGACCTCATGAAATGGGGTGTGCGCGGGGTTAGGCCATAGATGGCGCGGCCTCGGGCGGATACGGATGTTTTTCGGGCCATCGCGGATCCGACGCGGCGCGGACTGCTGGACCGGCTGGCGGAGGGGGAAGAATCCATGATGAAGCTGGCGGAGCGGTGCGCCATGTCTCTGCCGGCGGTCTCGCAGCATCTCAAGGTGCTGCGAGAAGCGGGCCTGGTGGAAGAGCGGCGCGACGGGCGGATGCGCGTCTATACGCTGGTCGCAGGACCGCTACGCGAGGTTTCGGATTGGGTCGGGCACTACGAGGAGTTCTGGCAAAGCCGGCTGCGTATGCTTGGCAAACATTTGAAGGAGAGGGACAAATGAAACGCGATCTTCGTTTTGAAGAGATCTATCCTTACCCTCCGGAGCGCGTCTGGGAGGCGATCACCGACGCGGAGGCGCTCTCGGACTGGTTGATGCCAACCGATTTCGCGCCGCGGCTGGGGCACAAATTTCAATTCCGCACGAAGCCCGCGCCGGGGTTCGACGGCATCGTCAACTGCGAGGTGATCGAACTCGTTCCCCCGCGTCGTCTTGCCTACACGTGGAAGGGCGGCGGCATCGACACGGTCGTGACGTTCACGCTGGAGGCGGCCCCGCAGGGCACGAAGCTGGTGCTGGAGCACAAGGGATTCCGTGGCCTCCGGGCAACCATGGTGAGCTTCATCATGGGCAGCGGGTGGAAGAAGAGCATCCTTCCGCAGCGGCTTCCCGCGGCGTTGAAGCGATACGAGAGAGGCGTCTACCACGCTTTGCCGGAGTCCGAGCGGGTCTGTCACTGAGGAATACTATGAATTCCCGTCTTCGCATATATACAGCGGCATGGTAGAACTTTGTTGTGACTGCATTCAAGCTCATTCTGCTTTCGGCGCTCGCCGCGCCATGGGGATAGGTCCGGGATGCCTGAGAACCGAAGGCCACTGGTCTGGGCACTGACCCCATACCTCGTTCGCGACAGCAGACTCGTCGGCGAGTCTTACGATAATGAGCAGACGAAAGCCGAGGCGGCCCTCGCCTTCCATCAGCTCGGGCTGCCGTGGATTTGGCAGCCGGTTGTGCCGGGGTGCATCGGCGAGGTGATCGCTCAGATCGCGAGATTCCGGGAGAAGCGCGCTGCGGTCATTTTCAATTTCTGCGACGGCGACGATATGAACGGATATCCGGGGCTGCGGCTGATCGAGGCCCTGGAAGCGTCGAGAATTCCGTTCACAGGCGCGCATGCGAGATTCTACGAGGTCTCGACGTCGAAGATTTTGATCAAGGAGGCGCTGATGCGGGCGGGCGTCTCCACGGCGCCCTTCGCTGTCCTGCCGCAGACTGGTTCCGTGAACGGGATTTGCGAACGGATGGGGGCTCCCCTATTCGTCAAACCCGCGACCTCGGCGGCGGGTTGGGGGCTCACGCTACGGTCAGTCGTGCATTCGGACGCCGAGATCGCGGCTTGCCGGAGTGAATTGCTCAGTGGCGAGATGGCGCAGTATTTCATGCACGACACCCTGTTCGTCGAGAAGTTCATCGGCGGTCCGGAGTTCACGGTTTTCGTCGGCGGGTATTACGATCGTCCGGAGGGGCTTTGGACGCTGCCACCCACGGAGCGGGTCTTCGACCAGGCGATTCCGGCCGAGGAGCGTATTCTGTGCAATGAGAGGCTCGGGCGGCCTTTCTATCATTACGACGCGTGTCCGCCGGAGTTGCGCGAGCCGCTGCGCGACATTGCGAAGCGGGCATACTGCGCGGTCCAGGGAACGAGTTATGGACGGGTCGATATCCGGATGGATTACCCGGACGGGCATCTTTATGTGCTGGAAGTAAATGCCAACCCGGGGATTTCGGGCGATGAGGAAGTGGTATCGGTCGGGCGCATGCTGGACCTCGCCGGCATGACATTTGCGGACTTGGTGGGGAGAATTATCTCGCAGACGCTTGCGAACTGGGAAGACGGCGGAGCCGCCCGTCTCGCCATGAAGAGCACGGCATGAAAGTCTGCGTGCTGCAGCCGGACTATGGCGGTTCGTCGGTCGACTATCGGAATTACGATCCGCCGCGGTCGCTGAGCGCGCTCCTGCCAGGGGACGAGGTCGACCATCTGTTCCTGCGAAAGGCCACGACGTACCGGCAGCTTCGTGAGGCGGCCGCGAGGGAGTACGACATCTTCGTCAACCTGTGCGAAGGGTATCTGGATTGGGACGTTCCTTCGATCGACGTGATCCAGGCGCTTGACGCGTTACGCCTGCCGTACACGGGGCCGTGCGCGCGGCTCTACGATCCTTCGAAGGAGCTCATGAAGTATGTGGCACACACGCGGGGCGTGCCGTTTCCGGCGTTCGTGCTGAACGATTGCGACGACGCGCTGAGGCGGCTGCGCTTCCCGCTGTTCGTCAAGCCGGCGCACGCCGGGGACAGTCTGGGCATCGACGCGGCCTCGCTCGTGCGGAACGAAGTCGAGCTACGGGAGAAGGCTCGTGCGGTGCGGGGGGAGTTCGGGCAGGTTCTCATCGAAGAATTCATCGCCGGGCGCGAGTTCACGGTGCTGGTGTCGGCCGATGCGCGAAACCGGTTTCAGCCGCTGGCGCTCCGCCCGATCGAGTTCCTCTTTCCGGATGGAGTCTGCTTCAAAACGTACGATCTCAAGGTCGCGCAGCATCATCCGGAGTGCAACGCGCCGGTCACGGAGAAGAACCTCGGCGAGCGTCTGCGGCGGGCTGCGACAGAGATCTTTGTCGGGTTCGAGGGCGAGGGCTATGCGCGTCTCGATTTCCGGATGGACGCCGCAGGCGAGATATTCTTCCTCGACATCAATTTCGCGTGCTCGGTCTTTTACCCGGAGGGCTATGAAGGGTCGGCGGACTATATTTTGCGGTTCGATCCGACGGGGCCCGCGGGGTTTTTGCGGCACATTATCGCGGATGGCATCGCGCGGCATCGCGTGAGACAGAAGCTGTACGAACGGCGGGGGAATGCCATTGCGGGATTCGGAATTTACGCCGTCCGCGACATCCGCGCGGGGGAAGTGGTGTTTCGGGGAGAGGAGCGGGCGCACAGGCTGGTCACCATGCGGCATGTGGAGGTGAACTGGCCGGCGTCGCAGATCGAGGTGTTCCGGCGGTACGCGCTACCCACCGGGGGCGATGTGCGGATCCTGTGGGACGAGGATCCGAATGAATGGTCGCCGCAGAATCACTCGTGCGAGCCGAACACCGCTTATCGCGGGTTGAATCTGATCGCTGTGCGCGATATCCGCATGGATGAGGAATTGACTCTCGATTATGCGGCCTGCTGCGATGAAACAATGGCGGCGTTTCAGTGCCAATGCGGGTCGGCGAACTGCCGGGGCTCGATCGAGTTTGTTAGCGCATTACCTCAACAGTTCCAACCGGCTGACCCGCGGGACGATCCCGGCGGGTATCCACGACGCGGACTCCGTCGCGATGAATAACCAGGCGGCCGCCGTGGAAGGATACGCTCACGCCGAGACCCGCGATTGGCTTGACACCTTTTTGGGGGTCCGCTTTTGCGAGGAGGCGGTCGCCGTCGTACAGGTCCTCGTCGAAGCGCATGCCGGAGTCAAACGCGATGCGCGCGGCCGGGGTGCGGATTGTAAATTCCGGCGAGAGCTTCCCGGTCAGCGGCGCCCACTTCCTCACCCCTAGATCCTGAATTCGCAGATTCCGAAACCGGACGCGCATGGGTTCGGGGTTGCGATTCTGATGGACCTGGAGGCCGATGAAGCCATCGAGGTCGACGGCGTCCACGAGGTCGGCGGCGGCGACTCCGTCGATCCAGGTCTTGATCGAGTCGCCCTTGGCTTCGACGCGCATCCTGTTCCACTCGCCCGGACGGAACGCCTGGCGGGCCGCCTCGTTCCGGGAAAGGTCGAAAAGCCAGCCGCGGCGGGTCTGGTCAAAGATGCCGCCGCTCCAGAAGCGTTTGGTCTTCAGGTCGCCATCGATCTCGACCTGCAGGCCGAAGACCTTGGGGGCTGCGTGGCTGCGAATCTGAACGCCGGAGTTCATGGCGGCGTCCACCAGAAAGTCGTATTCGAGGATGAAGTCGCCGTAGTTTCGTTCCGTGCAGAGGAAGGTGTGCTCGCTGTTAGGGAGCGACGTGCCAACGATGGTCCCGTCGCTGACCTCAAATTTCGAGCCGCCGCCGAGGACGCGCCAGCCGTTGAGGGTCTTGCCGTCGAAGAGAGGCGTCGCGGGCTGGGCGTGGGCCCACAGTGCGGCAGAGAGGAAAAAAAGAAGTTTGGACACGTCATCGCCAGGGTAATACAATGGGCGCCAATGCGGATAGCGTCCGCGGGCGGAATTGTGGAGGGTTTGACATGACCAGCAGGGAGATGTTGCGGGCGGCCGGTTCGGCGTCCGCTCTGTTTTCGATGGAGCACGCCTTCGGGCAGGCGATGCCATTGAAGAATCTGGGGGTGGCACCCGCGGGCTTGCCGGTCCGTTCGCGGGCCGGCCGCGGCGGGACGCTGAAGTTCGATTACGTCGAGCACTGTCACAGCCTGGGCGTCGGCGTAGTGGAGATGCGCGCGATTGCCGCCGATGAGGCGCCGGGTTTCCGGCGCAAGATGGAGGCGTATCACATGCGCGCCATCGGCAACGTGCCGCTGCCGCGTGACGCCTCGGGCGTCGAGGCGTTCGAGGCGGGGATCAAAGCGTCGAAGGAGGCGGGCGTCATCGGCATCCATGCGGCAATGACGGCGCGTCGATATGAGGAGTTCGACACCTTCGAGGCGTTCAAGACCAATTTCGAACGTTGCCAGAAAATGGTGGCGCTGGCGGAGCCGATACTGCGGAAGCACCAAATGCCGCTGTTTCTCGAGAACCACAAGGGATGGCGCTCGGCCGAGCAGGCGGCGTGGATCAAGAGGATGGGCAGCGAGTGGATCGGTGTCCACTTCGATTTTGGAAATAACGTCGCACTGTGCGAGGACCCGATGGAGACGCTGCGGAACCTGCTCCCCTACGCGCGCGCGTGCCACATCAAGGACATGGCCGTGGAACCTTATGAGGACGGCTTCCTGCTTTCGGAAGTGCCCCTTGGGGAGGGCTTCCTGGACCTCAAAGGAATGGTCGCGATGCTGCAGAAGAAGGATCCGAACATCCCGCTGGATCTCGAGATGATCACGCGCGATCCTCTCAAGATCCCGATCTTCACCAAGAAGTATTGGGCGACATTCGACGACACCTATAGCCCGCTGCCGGGACGGGATGTGGCCCGGGTGGTCGAGATCGTTGCGAAACACGGGTCGAAGTCGCTGCCGAAAACGACGGGGCTCAGCCCGGAGGCGGCGCTCCGGCTCGAGGATGAGTGCATCAATAAATCGATTGCCTGGGCGAAGGCAAACTTGAACGTGGGCTGAAACGCATTTAGGGGAGCAACCCGTAGACGACGACCGCGTTGTCGTAGTTCGGGGCGTAGACCCGTCCGTTCACCACGGTGGGCGGGACGAACTTCACGAGCGTGCCGAGCCGGTCGCGCCTGGGTTGCATTTCGGTGCTCCAAAGCTCTTGCAGGCTCTCGGCATGCAATGCGCGGAGGACGCCCGGGGCGTTGCCGTGGTCGGCGCTGCGGTTGACGGTCAACATCGCCCAGACGATCGCGCTGCCTGGTTTGGCGCCATCGGAAGAGATGGTCAGGGCGCCGCCGGGGGAGCCTTTGGAGCCGATCTCGCCTTTGGCAAACGGCGCCGGTCCGAGCAGCTTGCCATCGAACTTGAAGGCTTTCAGGACATCGGCTTCGGTCCAGATGTAGACGTTACCGTTCCAAAAGGCGGGGCCGGCCAGGTCGCGTCCGCCGTTCACTTCCACAGTCTGGACGACGCCTTTATCGTCCGGTGTGATCTTGCCGAGTTGGCGGGTGTCGAGCAGGAACAGGATGCCCTTCTTGTTTCCGCAGAGCAGCAGGTCTGTGCCGGGAAGAAGCAAGGGGCCGGTGGAACCGAGATCGACGTCGCGAGCGTTGAGCGCTTCCCAGTCGTGGGGCGTGAAGAAGTCTACTAGGGTGAAGCCATCCCGGCCGAGCGCGAGTTTGATAACGGAAGTGCCAAAATTGCGTTTTCCGTCGAAGGCGCCGTTGCCGGTCTCGAAATAAATATTGCCGCCGGAATCGACCGCTGGGCCGCGGCCGGATTGCCAGATCCCTCCCATCGGCCCGTCGGGCGTGACGCAGAAGACGCCCGTCTGCTCGAGCGTCGCGGCGCTGTAGGCGAGCACCCAGCCGTGATAGGGCTGGATGTCTTCGTGCGATGCCCACGCGATGATGACGCTGCCGCGCGCAAGCACCAGCCCGGGCCGTTGATTGTTGGCCTTCGGGTCGAACTTCACCGGCGAGCCGGCGGCGGAGCCCTCAATGACGACGGCCGGGAGGAGATCCTTGCCGGTGGCGATGTCGAGTTTGTGCAGACGCTGCACATACTGGCCGCTCTCGCGGGTGCGGGCGACCAGGAACATGGCTTTGGCGGTGGCATCGATTACGGGTGTGCCGATGATGCCCGCGTTGCCGACCACATTGAGATCGTTGCGTCCACCCGTGATATCGGGCACGGCGAACGGCGTTACGCCGGCGAGTTCGTTGGTGAGGTCGCGCATCCACAGAGGAGGGCCGCTGCGGTCGGCGTCGAAGGCATAGACCTTGTCGTTGGCGGTGGCGACGTAGAGGACGTTGTGGCCGTTCACGGACGGGACATAGAGGGGCTGGGCATATACGGCGCCGTCAACGTAGTAGCTATAGAGCTTGCCGAACTTCGCGGCCGTAACCGTGGCGGGATTAAGAACGGTTTCGTGGGAGTAGGCTCCGGTAGTCCACCGGTCGTAGCGGTTCGTCAGAACTTCGTTCTGGGCCGGCAGGCAGAGGGGAGCGAGGGTCAACAGAAAAAGGACGCGCACAACAGCCAGTATACTGATATATCATTTCGAAGAGGGACTGCCGATCAATGAAGGTAGCGCTACTGTTGTTCGTGACGATGATGGGGTCGGCCGCCTCCGACTTCCCGATCGGCCGATGCGTGCGGGTGCTGGGGGTGGCAGCTCCCGAGGACGCGCAGAAGGTCGGCTTCGATTATGTCGAACTGGCGCTGCAGGACATGCTGCCCCTGCCGGACGCGGAGTTCGATAAACAGGTGGCGCGGATCAAGGCATTGAAGATCCCGGCGATCTCGGGGTACGGGTTCCTGCCCGCGGAACTACGAGTGGTCGGGCCGGACGTGGATCCGAAAAAGGTGGACGAAGCGCTGCGTTTCGGCATCGCGCGGGCGGAGAAGCTCGGGCTGAACATGGTCGTGTACGGGAACCTGCTAACGAAGGGGCGGACGCTGCCGGAGGGTTTTGCGGCGGCGGATGCGCGGAAGCAGCTCGTGGATTTCGGGAAGCGGGCGGCGGCCGAGGGCGGCCGGCATGGCATCACGATCTTGTTCGAACCGATGCCGGCGCGTGGCGGCGTGATGGTGAACACCGTGGCGGAGGGACTGGAGTTGGTGCGCGCGGTGGGGAACGAGCATTTCCGGATGCTGGTCGATTACGGGAATTTCACGACGGCGAAGGAGGAATTGAAGACTCTCCGGGAGGCGGCGCCGTACATCAAGCAGGTGGAGATACAGAATCCGAACGGGCGGGTCTATCCGAAGTCCGCCGACGAATCGGATTATGCGTCGTTCTTCCGGGCATTGAAGGACGGCGGGTATCGCGGCGGATTCAGCATCCACGGAGCGCCCAAAGACGTGTTCGTGGATGCCCCCATAGCGATCGCGATGTTGCGCGGCGTGGTTGGCCGGTAGGACTACCGAAATCAGGCCGCGGCCAGGACGTCTGAGTAAGCCTCGAGCAGGACGCGAAGCTCGGCTTTGTCCTTCTCGGTGCAGTCGACCAGAGGCGGCCGAACCGGGCCCGCGGGCATGCCGAGAATTTCCATTGCGGCTTTCATGGCTGCGACTTCGTAGCCTTTGGCGCGCTCGCGGAAGGCATACAGCGGGTGGACGTACTTGGCCATGAGGACATCGAGGCGCTTGAAATCGGCGGCCATGCCGGCTTCGGCCAATTCCAGCGAGACGCGCGGCGCGATGTTCGAAATGCTCGAGGTGTAGGCCTGCACGCCAATGGAAAAGTAGGGTGGCACGCAATCGTCGCCGAGACCGCCGAGCCATGCCAGGCGATCGCCGACAGATTGCATGATGCGCTGATATTTGCGCGCGTCACCCTGGCCGTCTTTCCAGAATGTAAGAGTAGGGACGTGGTCGGCCACGCGCGCGACCATGCCGGCTGTGAATACGGCCCAGTCGCGGCTGTAGATCATCAACGGGAGGGGCGTCGCGGCGCCGATTTGGGCATAGTAGCGAATCAGGCCTTCGAAGGGCGCATTGCTGTAGTACGGGGGGAGAACCAGGATGCAATCGGCGCCGGCGCGCTCCACGCGGCGGGCGATATCTGTGCCGATGGGGGCGCTGTAACCGGTGCCCGCGACGACCGGCATGCGGCCATGGACGGCGTCGACCGTGACGCGCACGACCTGTTCGACGTCCTCGGGAGTCAGGGAATACAACTCGCCGGTGCCGCCGGCGGCGACCAGGGCACAGAACGGGTGGCTCGCCATTTCGTCGACATTGCGGGCGAGGGCATCGAGGTCGAGAGAGAGGTCCTGGCGGAATGGTGTGACGGGAAATCCGAGGACACCCCGCATGCGATCTCTGAGTGACATCCCTCTAGTGTATAAGGAGAGGATGCGATTTGTGCTTCTGGCGGCGGTATTGGCGGGCGGCTGTTTCGGGCAGGCGAAAATTCCCGTGCTGATCGTGGACGGCGTGAATAACCACGACTGGCAGACGGGAACGCGGGAACTGCAAGCGATCTTCGCGGCAGCGGGGCGATTCCAGGTGGACGTATCCACGTCGCCGGCGCGGGACGCAGGGCCGGAGGAATGGACCAAGTGGCGGCCGAGGTTCGATCGCTACCAAGCGGTGCTGCTCAACTGGAACGGCGGGCACCTGGAGAACGGGTTGCGGTGGCCGGCCGAAGTGGAGTCGGCGCTGCTCGCATACGTGCGCGGCGGGGGCGGACTCATCGTCTTCCATGCAGCGAATAACGCGTTTCTGAAGTGGCCGGAGTACAACGACATGATCGGGCTGGGATGGCGCACGAAGGAATTCGGGCCGAGTCTGATCGTCGGGCCGGACGAGAAGGTGATCACGATTCCGGCGGGAGAAGGGCGGAACGCGGGGCACGGTCCGCGGCACACGTTCGAGATGACGGTGCTGAACACGGAGCATCCGATCACGCGTGGACTGCCAAAGCACTGGACGCAGCCGATGGAGCAACTCACGCACGGACAACACGGTCCGGCGGCGGCGTTGACCGTGTTGACATATGCGTGGTCGAAGGATGTGAACGAGAACGAGCCCCTCGATTGGGTGCGCACGTATGGCAAAGGGCGGGTGTACGTCACCATGCTCGGACACACGTGGGCGAACGAGGAAAATCCGAACTTCCGGTGCAGGGAATTTCAGAAACTGATCGTGCAGGGCGTGGAGTGGGCCGCGGGAGCGCGGTAGGGAAACTTCCGGTAGAGATTTCTCTTGCTTTCCCTCTGACTATAGACTAAGTTATTAGTCAGTCAACAATGAAAGCGCCCAAATCCGTGCCGACCGACCTGGAACTCGAACTCCTCAAGGTGATCTGGGATCGAGGACAGGCGACTGTTCGGGAGGTATACCAGGATCTCTCCGAACACCGCAAGATTGCCTACACCACGGTGTTGACCATAATGGGCGTCCTGGAGCATAAGGGGCACCTGAAGAAGACTGCCGGCGAGCGGGCCTACCTGTATCGGCCGACGCACCCCAAGGAACAGGTCGTGGAGAACATGGTCGACGAGTTTGTCAATCGCGTTTTCAGTGGCTCGGTGAAACCGTTGCTGGTCCACCTGGTGGAAGATCCGGATATTGCGCCCGAGGATCTCGCGGAAATCGAGAGACTGGTGCGGGCGCGGCGGAAGCCGAAGCCATGATTGAGACGGCCGTGCGGAATCTGCCGGCGTGGATGGCGCAAGTCGTGCTGCTGACGGCGGCGGGCGCGGTTCTGCCGCTACTGTTCGGGCTGCGGCATCCGCGGACACAACTGGCGTATTTTCACGCCCTGCTGATCGCCTGCCTGCTGCTGCCGGCAGTCGAGCCTTGGTCGCATCCGGTTGTGACGCTCGGTCCCGTTGGGGTGGACCGGTATCCGGGCGGCAGTTCGTCCCGGTCGAGCACGAGTGGGGACTTGGGAAACGTTCCAACTGCGCGCGGCCTGCCATCGGCTCCGGCTGCCACGGGTTGGGTTTCGCCGCCGGTTTTCGGGGCCAGGGCAATGGACGCGCGCGCGTTACCGTGGATTCTGGCTGGGGGAGCGCTGGCGCGGCTCTCCTGGCTGTTGGGCGGATTGTGGCAGATCCGCAAGCGGCGGATCGGGGCCACCCCTCTTTATCCGATCCCGGACTCGATTCGCGCGGCTGCGGCGATTACGCATGCCGACGCGCTGTTCTGCGTGTCGCCGGAGGTTCGCGGTCCGGTGATGCTGGGATGGCTGGCGCCCATCGTGCTGCTGCCGGAGCGCTTCCTGGAGCTCGATGAGGAGGCGCAGTGCGCGATTGCGTGCCACGAGCTCTTGCACGTGCGGCGGGCGGATTGGGTGGTGACCCTGCTGGAGGAGTTGGCGGCCGCCCTGGTGTGGTTCAATCCGGCGGCGTGGCTTCTGCTGGCGCAGACGCGACTGGTTCGGGAGGAGCTGGTGGACGAGGAGACGGTGCGGTTAACCGCATCGCGCGAGCCGTATGTCGAGGCGCTGCTGGCGATCGCGCGAGACCGGCAAACGCTCGATCTGGCGCCGGCCCCGCTGTTTCTGCGACGCCGTCATCTGACGCATCGCATGCACTCACTTTTGAAGGAGACCTCTATGTCCAAGCGCAGACTGGTGCTGTCGTACGGTTCGATGTCGGCCATCCTGGCGGTGGCGGGCTGGTTCACGTGTCTTTCGTTTCCGCTGACGGGGCAGCCGCGCGTGGTGGCGGCGCCGGCGACCGTTGGAGACGGGCTTCCAGCCGTGGTGGCGATGCGCCCGCTGCAGAAACGCGGCGCGCGCCGGAGCGATACGTCCGCGCTCCGTCCGGCGCCGATTCCACCCGATGCGCAAGAGCCGGTTACCGGGTCCGCGCACTCCGCCACGGATCCGGCGGAGCGCGCAGCCGCTCTTGCCCTGGTGGAGCGCGCGCGGTCGAATGGGTTGACGCACCGGCCGGGCACGCCGCCGTACCGCCTGGAGGCGACGTTCAGCAGCTTTGGCGCGTCGGCTTACGTGGGATCGGGCCAACTCACCGAGACGTGGCTTTCGGGGCAGAGGTGGCGCTGGACGGCGGCCCTGGGGGGTTATTCGGTGACGCGGGTTCCGGGCGCGGGAACCGCGTCGGGCGAGAGCGTTCCGGGCGCGGTTCCGATGCGCCTGCATATGCTGCGGAATGCGATCTTCTGGGCGATTCCCTCAATTCCCGGCAATTTTCAGATCCGCACGGCGGCGGTTCCGATGAATGGGCGGGCGGCCACCTGCCTGCTGGCATCGGGAATCACGACGCCGGCGGAACAGACGCGGCTGTGGGAAGAGGAGGAGTTCTGCATCGACAACACTTCCGGCGTCCTTCTCGTCCACTCGATCGCTCCGGGGTCGTACGCGGTGTACGGGTATGGGCGGAATCTGGACTTCCACGGGCGCGCCACGCCGGATCGCATCACGATCTACATCAACGGAGCACGAATCCTGGATGCGCAGGTCAATTTGACGGATGCGGGCGCTGTGAACGAGAGCGAATTGGTGGCGACGCCCGAGATGATCGCGGCCGGCCCGGTGTCCACGCTGGATTCCCCGGCGCGGTTTCCGATGACGGTCGCCAACGCGTCGATCTCGGGGATGAAACCGGTGATGGTGCACGCGTCGGTGGACGGAAGGGGGCAGGTGGTGGAGGAGGAGTTGTTGACGGCTTCCGATCCGGGGTTGGTTCAATTGGCGTTGGACCGCGTGAAGAACACCCGCTTTCCGGCCTTGGGCTCCCAACGGCAGATGTACATCAACGTGAAATTCACTCCCGCACAGTAGCGTCAGCGGGCTGTGTGATGACCTCAGCAACGAGGCAGAGCAGGGCAAGGGTGGCGCAGAGGAAGGGGAACCAGTCGCCGAAGCGAGTGTAGAGGGTCTTCCCGGCGATGTAGGTGAAGCCGGTGTAGGAGCTGGCTTCGGTGTAGGGCGGGAGCATGCCGCGGATCCGGCCGGACGGGTCGATGGTGACGGTGAAGCCGTCATTCGTAGAGCGGAGGAGCCAGCGGCGGTTCTCGGCGGCGCGCATGCGGACAATCGAGAGATGCTGGAGGCGCGCGGCGGTGTGTCCGAACCAGCCATCGTTGGAGATGTTGACGAGAACTTCCGCGCCGCGATCGGCGAATTTGCGGACAAAGTTCGGAAACACCGATTCGTAGCAGATGAAGGCGCCGAGCCGGTGATCTCCCACCGGCGACACCACCACCTGCCGGCCGGCCGCGAAATCGCCGACTTCGGTGGAAA
Source organism: uncultured Solibacteraceae bacterium (assembly GCA_964608645.1). Lineage (GTDB taxonomy): Bacteria > Acidobacteriota > Terriglobia > Bryobacterales > Bryobacteraceae > CAZSQK01. The sequence continues at coordinate 48,630 of CAZSQK010000007.1, forward strand.
TGTGTTTGGCGAAGCCGAGCGGCCAAGGGACAAACTCGCCGAAGGGGACCAGGTTCACCTTGTCGTATCGGCTGACTGCGACGCCGGAAGGCGACACGAGGGTGGCGGAGTTGAGCGGCGCGCCCTCGGGTGTATGGGCGACGATGCCAATCAGCAGATGCGCGCGCGTCATGCGGGCGAGGCCGTTGGCATAGGCGCGGAAGCGCTCGTCTTCGTAGTAGTAAAGCGGCGCCGGGACTTCGGGCCACACGATGAGCTCGGGCGGCTGCGCGGCCTGGGCCAGCGCGGCCTGTAAGGAATTCGCGATCTGGCGCCGCATCATGCGGTCGACAGACACTGGAGTCCATTCCTCGCTCTCGGAGATGTTCGGTTGGGCAAGCAGCGCGGTGGAGGTTCCGTTGCGCGCGTCCGGCAGAGCCGGCAGGAGCGCCATCATCGGGAGAGCGAGCAGCCAGAGGAGCTCGACGCGGGGGCGGCGCAGGATCGCGAGGGCCAGCACGGCGCCGGTGAGCGCAAACAGGAACGACAGGCCATAGACGCCGGTGAACGGAGCGAGGCGCATGGGCACGCCCATATCGATTCCAGCGTTGCCCAATGCCAGCCAGGCAAAGCCAAGTGAGCCGTGCGTCACCTCGATGGCGACCCACAGCGATGCCACCGCGGGCGCCGCCCACCAGCGGCGCAACAGGATGCCCGCCAGCAGGGTGAAGACGCCGAGGTGCAACGCTTTCGCGGCGCAGAAGAGGACCAGCAGGAGCCACCCCACCGCATTGCCGACCCCGCCATGCACCGCCAGCACGAATTGGATCCAATAACAGCCTCCGAACCAGTAAACGAACCCGGCAGCCCAGCCGAGGAGGAAGCGGCGGGCAGGGCGCGCCTCGCGCGCCGCGGCGATCAGCATCGGGGCGAGGGCGATCGGGGCGAACCAGACGAACGAGAAGCGTGGAAAAGCGAGGATGAGGAGCGCGGCGGAGAGCAGCGCAAGGAGCCAGTTCAGCACGGCGGAAGCCGCCGCGTCAGCCGCATGCTTCCTCGCTCACGGCGTCGGCCATGTAGGAGCTGCGCACCAGGGGACCGCTGAAGACGGCTTTGAAGCCGAGGCTCAGGCCATAGTCGCGATAGGCGTCGAACCGGACGGGGTCGATGAACGCGGAAACGGGGAGATTGCGGCGCGTGGGCTGAAGATACTGGCCGATTGTGGCGATGTCGGCGCCTGTGGCGCGGAGGTCGCGCAGCAACGCCTGCACTTCGGGCTCGCTCTCGCCGAGCCCAACCATGAAACCCGACTTCACCAGCGCGGAGGAATACCGTTTCGCGAATGCGAGAACATCGAGCGATTGCCGGTAATCCGCCTGCGGGCGGACGCGGGCGTAAAGGCGCGGCACGGTCTCCATATTGTGATTGAAGACGTGCGGGGCGGCGTCCAGGACCCGGCCCACGGCGGAAAGATCGCCGCAGAAATCGGGAGTCAGCACTTCGACCCGGGCATCGGGTAGCGCGTCGCGAACTTCGCGAACGGTGGCGGCGAAATGGCCGGACCCGCCGTCCGGAAGATCGTCGCGGTTGACGCTGGTGATGACGACGTATTTCAAGCGCATTCCGGCGGCCATGCGGGCGACGTTGGCGGGCTCGCCGGGATCCAGGCGCATGTCGCGTTTCGCGGGATTGCCTTTGGGCACGGAGCAGAAGCCGCAGCCGCGGGTGCAGTAGTTGCCGAGGATCATGAACGTCGCGGCGCCCCGGTGGAAGCACTCGTGGATGTTGGGGCAGCGCGCGGATTCGCAGACGGTGTGCAGATTGAGTTGGCGAAGTTCGGACTTGAGGCGGTTGAGCGACTCGAAATGAGTGCGGGGTTTACGAGCCCAGCCAGGAAGCCGGGGGCGGGCAGACCCGCCGATTTGTACGAGGGTGTCGCTCACGTTATTTCCGGAAAGGGTGAAAGCCGGCGTTCTCGAGATCGGTCTTGGCTTTGCCCATGGTAGCGGTGTCGTTATAGGGTCCAACCAGGACACGGACGAGGTTCTTCGGGCCTGGATTCATAATGGCGGGAAAGCCGCGGTCCTTCAGGGTCTTGTAGATCACTTCGGCTTCCGGCTGCGCCACGGCGATCACCTGCCAGTAAGAGCCGGGCGGAAGGTCGGCGGTTTGGGGCGCGGCCGGGGCGGGATCCGGCTGGCGCGCGGGTTGCGTGGTCGGCTGCGGCGGAGCTTCAGTCGCGGCGGCCGCGGCCGGTGGGGCTTCACCCGTCGGCCCGGTGGGCTGGGGAGGGGGTTGCGCCGGAGGGCTGGACGCCGAAGGGCGCGCATCCGCCGGGACAGGCGCCGCGGAAGTGGTTTCTGCCGCGACCTTGGCGGACCGGGGCGAGTTCTGGCCCACGACATACCCCATCGCGAAGGCCACGGCGAAGAGCAGCACGACAATGAAGAAGCCGCTCAACAGTTGGCGATTGCCTACAACCAGTTCAAACTCCCCGGTCTCGTTATTTCGCATGTTTACGATTTCACGCCCGGCTCGTTTACCCGCCCGATGCGGTCGAGGGCGCCCCCTAAAGATGCAATTATATCGAGCGGCAGGGGGAAGACGATGGTGGTGTTCTTTTCCGACCCGATTTCGACGAGCGTCTGGAGGTAGCGCAACTGGATCGCGGCGGGTTGCTTCTGGATGACCTCGGCGGCCATCGCGAGCTTCTCGGCGGCGGTGAACTCGCCTTCCGCATGGATGATCTTGGCGCGGCGCTCGCGCTCGGCCTCGGCCTGGCGGGCGAGAACCCGGATCATCTGCTCGGCGAGATCGACTTGCTTGACCTCGACCATGCTCACCTTCACACCCCAGGGCGATGTGTGCTGGTCCAGAATCGATTGCAGACGCACATTGAGCATTTCCCGCTGGCTGAGAAGCGTGTCGAGGTCGACTTCGCCGAGGACACTGCGGAGCGTCGTCTGCGCCAATTGCGACGTGGCGTAGAGGAAATTGGAAACCTCGATAACGGCGAGACGCGGGTCGACTACGCGGAAGTAAATTACGGCGTTGACCTTGACGGTCACGTTGTCGCGCGTGACCACGTCCTGCGCGGGGACCTCGAGCGTGTCGATTCGCAGGGAGATGCGGACGATGCGGTCGATCGGCGCGAAGACCAGAATGACTCCCGGGCCCTTGGGATGAGACAACACGCGGCCGAGCCTGAAGATGACGCCGCGCTCATACTCACGCAGGATCTTGATGGAGCTCAGCAGGTAAAGGATCACGATCACGATTACGATCGAGGTAAAACTCGTCAGGTCGACCATTTCAGCCTCCAGTTGCATCGGACAGGGGCTCTACCGTAAGCCTCAATTTTTCCATAGACACGACACGCACGCGAGCGCCGGCGCGGGTGGGATGGGACGACACCGCATCCCAATACTCGCCGTGTACGAAGACCTTGCCGGCCGGAGCGAGGTCGGTGATGGCCGAGCCCATTTCGCCGATCATGCCTTCGACGCCGGTCTCGACTTTGTTGCGGCGAGCGCGGACGACAAGCGAGACCAACATGAGGGTGATCGCCGAGAAGGGCAGGGCGACAGCGAGGGCCGTGCCCCAGTGAATGCGCATTTCGGGCGTTGGGCTGTTGACGAGCATGACCGCGCCGAGGACGAGCGCGATGGTTCCTCCGACGCCGAGCACGCCGTGGGACGCAAACTTGGCTTCGAGAACGAACATGGAGAGTCCCACGGCCAGGAGCGCGGCGCCAAGCCAGTTGATCGGAAGGACCGAAAGGGCCGAGAGACCGAGAAGGACCAGGATCGCTCCGAAGACGCCGGGCGCGATCAGGCCGGGGGAGGAGAACTCGACATAGACGCAGAGAGCGCCCACGATCAGCAGGATGAACGCAATATTCGGATCGGCGATGGCGGAGATGATCCGTTGCCGAAGCGTCTGGCGATAGACCTCGACTTGGGCCCCGGCGGTGTGCAGAGTCTGCGTGGCGCCGTCGAAGCGGGTGACGCCGCGTCCATCGAGGGCGGAGAGGAGAGCCTGCTCATTGGCGGCGACGAGGTCGACGAGATGCTGATCGAGCGCTTCGCGTTCCGTGAAGGATTTGCTCTGGCGCACGGCCGTTTCGGCAAGCGCGCTGTTGCGCCCGCGCTTGGCGCAGATGCTCCGCAGGTAGGCCGCCGCGTCGTTCTCGACCTTCTCCTTCATGACGGCGTCCATCTCGCCGCCCATTGAGACCGGATGCGCGGCGCCGGTGTTGGTTCCCGGAGCCATGGCGGCCAGGTCTCCGGCTTCGAGGAGAAAAAACCCAGCCGAGGCCGCGCGCCCACCGCTGGGAGCGACATAGGTGACGACGGGAATCGGAGAGGAGAGAATCTTTTCGATGGTCGCGCGCATGGCGTCCATCAGACCGCCGGGCGTATTCAAGCGAACGAGCACCAGAGACGCATTTTCTGCCTTGGCCTGGTCGAGCGCGGCTGAGACAATCTCGACGGTCACCGGGTGAACCATGCCGTCTATATCCACCGCCACCACCTTGGAAGCGGCCGGCGCCGGGCTCGTCCAGAGCGCGGACGCTATCGCGAATACAAGAAGGCGCTGCACATGCTGCCTACTCATACAATACCAATACATTACGGTCCGAAAAATTACTGAAGATGGGGCCGCGATATTCCGCCAATCAAAACTTTTGATATCGGCTTTTGCCCGGTATCGGCTAAAATAGAAAAGAATTGAGCGAATTCGGGGAGAATTCACACCAAACGACATGACCAGAAAGCGTACGTCCGAAAACGATCTCGTGGTATCTGCGACCGGCGCAGCCTCTCCGTCGCGTAGAAAGCCTGCCAGCAGACCGCGCGCGCAGCGCGCCGCCGAGCCCGTTATCCCGCTCGCACCGGCCGCCGGCGCCCCGGAGCCTGTTGCGCCGCGGATCCCTGCGAGTGTAACTGTTTATGCGCCGTCTGCCGACGAAATCGCGAAGCTGGCTTACTCCTTCTGGGAATCCCGAGGTTATCAAGGTGGCAGCCCGGAAGAAGACTGGCTGCGCGCCGAGCAGGAATTGCGGGTGAGAGTCAGCGTTGCAGTCGCCTGATCTGCTCTTATTCGCCACCATTTAGAGGTGCGCTCCCGAGCGCAGCGGTGATCGATGTGTCGAGTTGCCGGACCGCAGCTATTTATACTTGCGTAAGACGGCCAGGAGGTGACCCTGTATCTGCACGTCGCGGGCCGGCACGAGTATCGGTTTCAGCGCGGAGTTCGCGGGCTGGAGCCGCACCGTGTCGTTGGCCTCCCGAAAGAAGCGCTTCAGCGTAGTTTCCGCGCCGGAGACAAGCGCTACGACGATGTCGCCATCGAGCGCTTGCTGCACTCGCTCGACCAGGATGAGATCGCCGTCGCAGATGTGATCGTCGATCATCGAATCACCCCGGACTTCCAAAGCGAAGGTGTTGCCGTTGCCGGCAAAGTCCGCGAAATTGAGAGTCTCGCGCTGCTCCGTGGTTTCCACCGGCACGCCGGCTGCGATGCGGCCCAGTAGGGGAATTTCCGTCAACGGCGTTTTCGGACGACGTTGTTCCTGCAGGTACTTCGGCGCCAGTTCCAACGAACGACTTTGATTGAAGCCACGCTTCAGGTAGCTCTTGCCTTCGAGAACCGAGATGTGTTTATGGACGGTGGCCAGCGATGCTAGGTCGAGACCTCGGGCGATTTCCTCATAGCTGGGACAGTAGCCGTTCTCATCCACGAAGCCCGCGATGAAATCCAGCACCTGCTTCTGCCGCTTAGTGAGTGCCATATGCAGTCCTCGTGATCTATTGTGGGCGAATAAAAAGAGAAACGCAAGCGGAAAATAACGGGTTACATCAAGGACAACGGGTCCACGTCGATCACTAACGCGGTTGCTCCCCACTTTCGTTCCAGCGCAAAGGCGCGGACTCGCTGGAGGGTTTCGTTGAGCGCTTTGCGGCTGGCGGCTTTGATGAGGAACTGGTAGCGGTACTCGTTCTTGAGGCGTGGGACGGGCGCTTCGGCCGGTCCCATTACCCGAAGTTGCTCGGGTGGCGGCGAGAGCTTGAATCCGAGGTCGGCGCTCATCCGCATCGCCGCCTCCTTTTTTTCGCTGCGCACGAGAATGTTGGCCATCGCGGCGAACGGTGGATAGTGCATCATACGGCGGAAATTCAATTCCTTTTCATAAAACGCCTGGTAATCCTGCGCGCCGGCGAGACGGACGGCGTAATGATCGGGATTGATCGTCTGGATGAGAACGATGCCGGGGACGCTGCCGCGGCCCGCGCGCCCGGCTACTTGCGTCAGGAGTTGGAACGTGCGCTCGGCAGCGCGAAAATCCGGCATCCCCAGCCCGATATCGGCCGAGACCACCCCCACCAGTGTCACATTCGGAATATCGTGGCCCTTGGCGATCATCTGGGTGCCGACGAGAATGTCGTAATGGCCTTCGCGGAAATCGTGGAGGATGGTCTCGTACTGCCGCTTGCCGGTTACGGTGTCGCGGTCCAAACGGGCAATGCGGGCGCGCGGGAAGGCCTGATGGAGCTCCTCCTCGACCTTTTCCGACCCGAGACCCAGAAAATGGATGTGCTCGCTGGCGCACTTCGGGCAGACGCTTGGGACCTTCTCGGCATAGCCGCAGTAGTGGCACAGCAAGCGGCGATCGCGTTTGTGGTAGGTGAGCGTGAGCGAGCAGTTCATGCAGTTCACTCGCTCGCCGCAGGCGCGGCAGGCGACGAAGCTGGAGAAGCCGCGGCGGTTCAGGAGAATAATGGTTTGTTCGCCGTTCTCGATGCGCGCCGTAACGGCGTCGACGAGTTTCCGCGAGAACGTCGCCTGCTTGCGCGTTTCGAGGAATTCCTGGCGCATGTCGATCAGCTCGACATCGGGCATGGGGCGCGCTTCGATGCGCCCGGGCAATTCGAGCAGCGTATACTTGCCGCGTTCGGCGTTGTAGCGGCTTTCGAGACTGGGGGTCGCGGATCCCAGAATGACGCAGGCGCCGGCCCCCTGTGCGCGCACCACAGCCACATCGCGGCCGTTGTAGCGCGGCGTCTCTTCCTGTTTATAACTGCCGTCGTGCTCTTCGTCGACCACGACCAGGCCGAGATTGCGCACGGGCGCGAAGACTCCGGAGCGGGTTCCGACCACGACCGATGCGGCGCCGGAGCGGATGCGGCGCCACTGCTCGGAACGCTCGACATCGGTGAAGGCGCTGTGCAGGATGGCGACGCGGTCGCCGAAGCGGGAGAAGAACTGGCCCGCCATTTGGGGCGTGAGGGCGATTTCGGGAACCAGAAGGAGGGCGCTGCGGCCCTGCTCTACAGCGGTTTCGATGGCGCTGAGGTACACCTCGGTCTTGCCGGAGCCGGTGACACCATGCAGCAGGAAGGTGCGAAACTCGCGAGCCTCAATCGCCCCGCGGATCTGTTCGAAGGCGACGCGCTGGGATTGGTTGAGATCGTGACGGACACGCACCGGGCCGGCATTCATCGCCATGGGCTCGGGCTTGAGGGAAACGATCCCTTTGCGGGAGAGCGACCGCGCGGCGATACTCGCGTTCTTAACCGTGTTTTCGAGTTCCTTGAGGTTGTGCGAGCCGGGATGCAATTCGAGGAAGGCGCGGAGTTCGCGCTCGGGCTTGTTTAGTTTTGCGTCGCCAGCGCCGGCGCCGAGTTCGACCCGGAGGCGCTCGGCGGGCGCGCGTAACGGGTCGCGGTCGGTCTCGACCTGCTCGGCGGCGATGAAGCCCTTTCGTTCGAGGGAGCGAATCGCTTTGTCGGCAAGCGGCAGCGCCTTGGCGAGATAGGCGGCATTGAGCGGGCGTTTCTCCAGCATGCGGAGGATTTGCGCGACAGGGTCGTCGGGCGAGGAATCGAGGAGAAGCTGGCGGGCGGCGTCGCGGCCCGCGTCGGTAAGCGAGTACACCTTGCCGCGGCGAATCTCGGCGGCGAGCGGGAGCATCCCGCGGAGGACGTCGCCGAGGGGAGCGCAGTAGTATCCGGAGATCCAGCGGCCGAGCGCCAGAAGCCCGGCGTCGAGAACGGGTTCGGCGTCGAGGAGGCGAAGGGCGTCGCGGGTGGCGACTTCGGGGGGGTCGTCGTGACAGCGCAGGATCACGCCCGTGAGCTTGCGGGGACCGAAGGGAACGAGGAGGCGGCTGCCCGGGCGGACGCGGTGGCGGAGAGTATCGGGCAGGCTGTAGGTGAACAACTGGTCGAGAGGGACGGGAAGGCTGACGTCGCAGTATCGATAAGAACCCTCAGGCATGAACACCTTAGGATACCGTTGCGCGCGGGCGCTACGATGAGACTGATGTTCGACTGGAAGCAGGATCCGCACCGCCGGCTCAATCCGCTGACACAGGAGTGGGTGCTGGTCTCACCGCACCGAACGGCGCGGCCATGGCAGGGGCAGGTGGAGGAGACGGCGCCGCCTTCGCCGGAATACGATCCGGAGTGCTATTTGTGCCCGGGAAATGCCCGCGCCGGTGGCGCCCGGAATCCGCCGTATAGCTCGACCTTCGTCTTCGACAACGACTTTGCGGCCTTGAAACCGGACACGCCGGCGCAACGGTTCGAGCGCGACGGGCTGCTGGTGGCTGAGGGCGAGCCTGGCATCTGCCGCGTCGTATGCTTCTCGCCGAAGCATAACCTGACCGTCTCCAATATGGCGCCCGCCGATTTACGAACCGTGGTGGATGTCTGGGTGGCACAGTACCTGGACCTCGGCGCCAAACCATGGATCAACCACGTGCAGATCTTCGAGAATCGCGGCGCGATGATGGGAGCGAGCAATCCGCACCCGCATTGTCAGATCTGGGCCAACAGGTCCATGCCCAACGAGGCCGCGAAGGAACTACGGTCGCAGGCGGCCTGGCGGGGCGGGTGCCTGCTCTGCGAGTACGCGAGACTCGAGCGGTCGAGCGGGGAGCGCGTGGTCGACGAGAACGATTCCTTCGTCTCCGTGGCGCCCTTCTGGGCGGTGTGGCCTTTCGAGACAATGGTGATCGCCAAGCGGCATCTGACCGGAATGGACGAGCTGTCGCCGGCGGAGCGGGATGGACTGGCGGAGATTCTTCAGCGGACGACGGCACGGTATGATCGCGTGTTCCAGGTGTCCTTTCCGTACTCGATGGGGTTCCATCAGCGGCCCACGGACGGCGCGCCGCACGAGAAGGTTCATTTCCACGCGCATTTCTACCCGCCTCTGTTGCGGTCGGCGACAGTGAGGAAATTCCTCGTGGGCTACGAGATGCTCGCGGGACCGCAGCGGGATATCACACCTGAGGCGGCGGCGGAGAGACTGCGGCAGGTGTGAGCGCTACCTGGTGAAAATCGTGACGTCCACGTTCATGCCGGGGCGCAACGTCAGGCCTTCCTGCCGGTCGACGAGGATCTTCACGGGAATCCGCTGCACGACTTTGACGAAATTGCCTGTGGCGTTTTCCGGCGGCAGAAGGCTGAGCTTCGAACCGGTCGCCCCGGCGATCGAGTCGACGCGGCCGGTGACGGACCGGCCGTACATATCCACCTTGATCTCGGCGCGTTGTCCGGGGCGCACACTGGCGAGCTGAGTCTCCTTGAAATTGGCCGTGACCCAGACGTCTTCGAGCGGAATCACCACCATCAGCGCCTGTCCGGGCGCGATGATTTGCCCGATCTCGACGCTTTTCCGAGTGACCACACCGTCCATCGGCGCGGTCAAAGTAGTGTAGCCGAGCTGCAACTCGGCGGCCTGAAGATTCGCGCGCGCCGCCTCCACGGCGGCCGAAGCCGTGCCCGCGTCTGCCGTCCGAATCGGCACCTGCTTGCGATCGGATTCCGAGGACGCCATCAGCGCTCGGGCGTGGTTGACGTGCGACGCGGCCGCGTCGACCGCGCTCTTCCTGATGGCGGCATCCTTCCGGGTCGATGAGAGGCGTTCCTGCGACGCGCGGAGCTCACTTTCCGCGACCCGTGCGGCGGCCAGGTACGAATCGAACTGCTGCTTCGAGATCTCGGCTTTCTCGGCCAAGGGCTTCATCCGTTCCAAGTCGGCTTGCGCGCGCTCATTCGCGGCCTGCCGGGCGCGGACATTGGCCTCCGCGAAGGCCAGTTCCGAGCTCGACGCCTGCTCGTAGGAGAGCCGGGCGCGCTCCTGCTCGGCGGTGGCATCGGCGAGTTGGGCGGCGGCGGCTGACAATGCCGACCGGGTGGTTTCGTTGGTCCACGGCACCACCTCCCGGGCCGAACGAGCCTGGCTCTCGGCCTGCGCGAGAGCGGCCTTCGCTTGCGCCACCCTGGCTTGGAAATCCCGCGGATCGATGCGGACGAGGACATCCCCAGCCTTGACCGGCTGGTTGTCCCTAACCAGAACTTCCGTGACGTTACCGGCGATCTTGGGCGCGATGGAGCTGATGTGTCCGTCCACGTTGGCATCGTCGGAGGAGACGCGATCCTGCATGTGGAGGTAGGCATAAATTCCTCCGGAGACCGCAAGCAGGAGCACGAACAACACGATGAATTTCGCCGGGGAACTGCCGCGCGATGGCCGCTTCAACGCGGCCTTGCCGGGGGCTATCGTCGAGGGCGTTTCTTCCGCTATGTTTGGCATGTGGTTTGTTCCTGAGGGGGACGCACCTCCGTGGGAATGCACGCGGAGGACCGCCGCAAGTGGTTGATATTCCGGATAGGAAACGCCTTCCGCGCCGATATTTCGGCAGCCGCGCGCATCTAGCCCTTGCTATCGATGCCCAGTTTGCGCATCCGGGCTTGCAGGGTGGTGCGTTTCATGCCGAGCTTCGCCGCGGCGCCGGTGTCGCCCCCTACGCGTCCGTTGGAGTCTCGCAGGGCGCGTAGAATCGCTTCCCGCTCGGCCGCGGCCAGCGTTTGCACTTCCCCGGCAACTGCGCCGCCGCGCTTCAATTCCCGAATTGGCGCCTGCAATGCGGGACCTGTCGAAACGATTACGGCGCGCTCGATGAAGTTTTGCAGCTCGCGAATGTTGCCCGGCCACTGGTAGCGAGTCAGCGCCTGCATCGATTCGCTGGGGATCGTTGTGATTCGCCTGCTCATACGGCGCGCGTACTGCTGCACGAAGTACCGCACGAGCAGCGGAATATCCTCGCGGCGGTCGCGAAGCGGCGGGATCGTGATCGGGAAGACGTCGAGCCGGTAATACAGGTCGGCCCGGAATTGCCGCTCCTCGACCATCGCCGCGAGATCGCGATTGGTGGCGGCGACCAGCCGCGCGTCGGTGCGGATGGTGCGCGAACTGCCAAGGCGCTCGAATTCGCGCTCCTGGAGCACCCGAAGCAGCTTGGTCTGCAGTTCCAGTGGAATCTCGCCCACCTCATCGAGGAAGATGCTGCCGCGGTGGGCGAGTTCGAACCGGCCGATGCGCTGGGCGATGGCCCCGGTAAAGGCTCCGCGCTCGTGGCCGAACATCTCGCTTTCGAGCAGGCCGGTCGGGATCGCCGCGCAGTTCAGCTTGACGAAGGTGCCCTGCCGCCGCTGGCTCAGGTCGTGAATGGCGCGGGCGATCAGTTCTTTGCCGGTGCCGGTTTCCCCGTAAATCAAGACGGTCGAATCGGTCGGAGCGACGGTCTCCACCTTGTTCAGAATCGATTTGAGCGCGCGGCTCTGCCCGATGATCTCCTCGAAGCGATTGTCCGTGCGGATCTCATCTTCGAGATAGACCTTCTCTTCCGCGAGACGTGTGTTGAGTTCTTCGATCTGCAGGTAGGAACGTGAATTATCCACCGCGATCGCCACCTGGCTGGCAGCCTGGTTAAAGAACTGGAGGTCGTCGGCGGTGAAGAAATTGGGCTGCCGCGAGCCGAGATTCAAGGCGCCGAGGGTCGTCGAGCGGGAAATCAGGGGCATGCAGCAGAGGGATTGCAACCCCTCGCGCGCCATGATGCCGCCCGTGGTTTTGGAAATGGCCGTGGCCTGTTCGAGGCTGAAGATGCGGCCTTCGCGGCCGCGGAACACATGCCCCGCAAGACTATCTTCGAGGGGCACGATCGCATCCTCGCGGATCACGCCGACGCCTTCCGGGAAGTCCAGCATCTGCAGGCGAAGCGCCTTGATCTCCGGATCGTAGATGAGCAGACTGGCATAATCCAGGCTGAAGGTGCGGCGCAGCGACGCCGAAATCGCCTGAAAGAGCGGTTTTGTGGTGAGGCAGCTCACCACCGCGTTGTTGATCTCGAGCAGGGCGCGCAAGCGGTCGCGCTCCCGGGCCAACTGCTCTTCGTATGCTCGCGCAGCTTCATAATTCAGCGCGTTGTCGACCGCAACCGCCACCTGCCGCGCCACGTGCTGCATAAACTCGATGTCGTCCGCGGAGTAGGCATTTTTGCGGACGGAGCCGAAGAGAAGGCCTCCGAGGTCCCGCTGCGCCGTAAACAGCGGCAGAATGCTCACGGATGCGATCCCATTAGCCTGCAGCATGGCCCGGACTACGGGGAACTGCTCGTCGGCATCGACGTCCGGGATATACTGCGCCTTGCGGGTCCGGATAGCGAGACCGGTCGGGGTCTGATCGATGGGTGTGCCTTCCGCGGGCGGCGTGCCAACGACTTCACGATCGGTTTGGAGAATGTGCAGACGGACGACGTGTTCCTTGGCATCGAGCAGCGTCAAACTGATGAAATCGAAGGAAACCAGCGTGCTGAGGCAGCGGCTGAGGTCAGCAAAGAGCGTGGAAAGCTGGCGATGGGCGGCGATCGACTCGGCTACGCCCAGCAGCGTTTCATATCGCGCGCGAGTGGCGTCCGGACGGATGGGGGCTGACGACGGCATTGCAGCTTCGTGGGGGCGTTTCTTCCACCGTACCATAACCACGCCCACGCGATATTCCGTCCATAACGGACTGCATAAAAGGGGATGAGACCTGCACCAAAACACCGGCCCCGGTCATATCGCAAATCAACGATTCAGCGGCATCATCCACGAAATCGACCTCTCGCATATCCAGGACGGTGCGCCGCCCCTGGGTTGTGGAGGAGGCGGTCAGCCAACACTGACGCAATTCGTTTACCCATGCTCCGGAGAGCTTGCCTTCGAGACGAAAACGGAACTCATCGGCGCTATCGTGCAGCGTGATCTTCAGCATGGCTGGCATAATCCACTGCACAATAGGCGCCACAGTGGAACCAAGGAGATGGCCGCAGCATGGCCGACGACTTTGCCCAAATGCGGGCAGTGACGCGGGCACTCTGGCGCGTCGGCCGTTAGGCAGCCTGGGGCGCCGGGTCGGCGACGGTCTCGGGCTGGGGTTGTGTGATCGGCTGTGCCTTACAGGCAGGACAGCACGCGGCGCAGTACCACCCATGAAGTTCTTCGGGCATGTGCAAACGGCTGGGCCAGTTACCACAAACATCGCAGCAGCCCTTCACGCGTTCCGAGATGTGACAGTTGGGCCTCATAAGGAGCAGTGTAAGCAGGCGAAGGGCCAAAAACGAACACTCAGCGAGCCACGCTGAAGTGATTGAAGAGAAAAGAGGATTGCTTGGGAAGTGCCAATTCGGCCATTTCCCGGGAGTGTGTGGGAGTGGCCGTTTTTTCGCACCTGGTTGGAAAAGAAGGGGCATCTTCCGGGGCGTGCGCCGCTGTCGCTCACGCCCCGGAAGACACGATCAGAAGTAGAACTTCGCCGCTAGTTCGACGTTCCGCTCGCCTTGCGAGCTGCGAATCTGGCCAAAGAGCGTAGAAGTGATGGTCTGCGAAGCCGGGCTGAGGAAGATCGGCGTGTTCGTCAGGTTGAAGGCCTCGGCCCGGATTTCGAACCACCGGCTCTCGCTCATATGGAACTTCTTGCCCAGCGAGAGGTCGAAGCGGCTCATTCCGGGTCCGCGGACGATCCCGATACCGGCGTTGCCGAAGGTCCTCGCGGCCGGCGCCGAGTATGGCGTCGGATCCAGGAACAGCACGCCAGGTCCGATGTTGTGCGGATCGTTCGGCGCGCCATTGACGTTGGCGCGGAAGCTGCGGGCGCCAGTGCCCGACGGATCGCCGCTCATCTTGATGGTGAGCGGGAAGCCGCCGTGCTTGGTGTAAATGCCGCCCAGTTGCCAGCCGCCGAGAATGGCGTCCACCACCGGGTTCCAGTTGCTCCCGAACTTCTTCTTGCGTCCGAAGGGGGCTTCGTATACAAAGGAGCCGACGAAGTTGTGGGCAACGTCAAAGTAGGTGGGCCCCCACTCGGCCTTGCGGTCATACAGATTCTGCATGTACGCCGACTGGCCGCCCGCCTGCCCGCCTTCGCCGTAGTAGCCGATCGAATCGGACATCCCCTTCTGCCAGGTGTAGGCCAGGTTGTATTGCAGGCCCATGCTGAAGCGCTTGCGCAGGGTCGCCTGGAGCGAGTTGTACTTCTGGTTGGCGCAGGAGCAGGTTCCCGAAATCTGGCTGATCTTGCTGACCAGGGTCGGGTTGCCGCTCAGATAAGGGCTGGGCAGGATCTGTCCGCCGATGAGCTGCTTCTGGAAGTAGGGCATGGCCACCACCAGATGCGTGCCGTGCTGCCCGACGTACCCGACCGTCAGCAGATTCTGCGCGGGCAGTTGGAACTCCATGGTGAGGTTCCACTGTTGGACAACCGCCGGCCGCACGTTCGGATCCCACAATCGGATGGTCGCGCCCTTGTATGGGTCGTTGGCGCTGAGGCCGGAGAGCCCTTGCTCCAGGTTAGTCTTCGGCAGAATATCGCTCGGGGTGTTGTAAAGCGTCTCGTATTCGGTGTTGAACGGAGGATTCAGGGGCAGCCGCAGATTGGTGCCGGTGCCTTCCATGAACGACGAGATGGTATATGCTCCGCGCAGCACGACCTTGCTGCTCGCGGTGTAGGCGAAGCCGACGCGCGGCTGGAAGTCCTTCTTGAATCCGTTGTACAGCGCGCGGCTATTGCCGTTTTGACCGGCCAGCTCGAGTTGCCCGTCGATCAGTCCGAAGTTGGACTGGCGATCCTTCACCTCGACCAGGGGCGTGTGGTACTCCCACCGCAGACCCAGGTTCAAAGTGAGACGGTCCGTCACCCGCCAGTCGTCCTGGAAGTAGAAGCCATAGATCGTCTTCCGTTGCCCCCAGGTGCCCGAGCTCAACCCGCGTCCGAGATCGTCGGGTAAGCCGAGAACAAAGTCCGCCTCGCCGACGAGCTTGCCGCTGGGGCTGATGGCATTGGCCGCCGTAAACCGGCCGCCGAAATTGATGAACCCGCTCCGTCCGTTATTGCCGGAGTAGAAGACATTCATCTGCTGGCGAAGAATGTTGCCGCCCATCTTCATCATGTGCCGGCCGCGGATCAGGGTCAGGTTGTCGGCGTAGTGATAGGTGGTGGTGGCAAACAACTGCTGGGTGCCGATATTGGCGCTCCCCAGGCCCGCCGTAAACGCGAACCCGCGGAGGTTCAGCAGACCCGCCCCGGCATTCTGAATCCCGAGTTTGGTCGCGATGTCTCCGAGCCCTTTGTCCTCGCCGCCATTGTTCAACATCAGGTTGTTCACGCCCACGCGTGCTTCGTTCACGACGCGCGGTGTGATGGTGCGGGTCCAATTGATGACGCCGTTCTGGAACGGCGCGATGTTGAAGCTGTTGTAGAGGAAGGGCGCCGTGTTGACGCCGGGAGTGTCCTGGCGGCCGTTCGAATACCGGGCGCTCAGGTCGTCCTTGTCCGAAGGCTTGTAGTCCAGCTTGAAATCACCCTGGTCGGACTTCAGGTAGCTGGAACCGCTATAGAAGTAGTTGGCGTCGGTGACCAGAGTCTGCGACAGGGACGGCAGCGGATAGACGCTTTGATCCGCGAACAGCTTCGTAATTACGGGACTGAACAGGTTCGTCGGAATCTGATTGTTGACGAAAGGCGCACGGTTGCCCGCGGCGTCGACCGAGAAGGGATTGTAGAGCTGAATTCCACCCTTCACGCCCGAATACACCGGATCCAGCAGGTTGGAAAAGTCGCCCTTGCGCCAGGCGGCGGGCATCAGGGTGGTGGCGGAGACGCTGGGTGGAGTGGCGCGGCGGAGGGCCTGATAGTCTGCGAAGAAAAACAGCTTGTCTTTCTTCAGAGGACCGCCGAAAGTCCCGCCGAATTGGTTCCACCGGATCGGCGGGCGGAAATTCTGTCCGATCGTCCAGTTGCGCCCCCAGTTGTTGGCATTCAGCTTGTCGTTGCGGAAGTACTCGAACACGTTGCCGTGATACTGGTTCGTGCCGGACTTGATCACGACATTGATGATTCCGCCCTGGAAGTTTCCGAATTCGGCGGATGCGTTGTTGGTAATCATCTTGAACTCGGCAATGGCGTCCAGGTTCGGCTGGTAGGACGTCAAGTTGTCCGAGGTCTGGTTATTGTCGACTCCGTCCAGGAGGAAGTTGTTGCCCTCTTCGCGGTTGCCGTTGACGTATGGCCGGCCGCCGCCCGTGGTGCGTTGTCCGTTATTGAACCCCGAAGGATTCGGCGTAGTCACGCCCGCGGCCAGCAAGGTCAACGAAATCGGGTTGCGGCTGATCAGCGGCGTATTATTGATGGTTTCCGCATTGATAACCGTTCCCACCTGCGTGGTTTCAGTCTGCAACTGGGCGGCTTCGGCCGCGACGGTGACGGTCTCGGTGATTCCACCGACTTCCATGCGCACGTCGACGCGCGCGCGCTGGTTGACCTCGAGTGTGATGTCCGGGACCAGGTTCGATTTGAAACCCTTCGCCTCGACTTTCAGCTGATACCGTCCCACCGGGATACGCGGAAATGCATAGATGCCGTCTTCGTTCGAAGTAGTCGGCCAGTCGGTGCCCCGGGCGAGATCCTTAGCGGAGATATTCGCGCCGACAATGGCGCTGCCCGAAGGATCGGTGATGCGTCCGGTGATGCCGGCGCTGACTTCCTGGGCGGACATTGAAATACTGCCCAGGAGCGTAATGGCGCTCAGAAGCGCTAATTTCCCCATAGCAAAAACCCCTTTCTGACAACGTGTGTTGTGGGTCAATTATATCCGAATTGTCCAGGAATTCGAAGGGGTTGCAGGTAAAAAAGACCACTCGATCGGCGACTTGTGGCGGGCTTCTCCAGGGTTGAACCAACCCGAACTGCGATTTGTCCCGTATTCCTCGTTAGCGCCGCCGCTGTCGAAAGGTGCACCAGCAACCGCCACGGCCGCTTGACCGATTCACAATCGTTACGGAAGAATGAAAGTATCGGCGGCATATCCGAGACCGCCGCGCCCATTCCCGCCACTACATTGAAACAACACCTGGGTTAAGGGGGACACGTGTATCTAAACGACTTGACGCGAGAAGTGAAACAATTCGGCCCTGTGAAGACGTTGGAAGATATAGGCCTGCGGGCGCTCAACCGCGTGATGGTGGCAAGAGTCCTGAAAGGCGTGTGCATCGAACGGCCGGATCCCCGCTTCCTCGAGGTCGACCCGCGGTATGAAGCGGGCTTTCTGTGCCGGGACCGGCTGGAAGCGATCGTCGATGGTCATCCGGAATATGAGATGTCGACCGACTTCCTCGAGGAAGCATTCACCAAAGGCGACGAATGCTACGGCTTTCTCGACGGCGGCACACTGGCGGCCTATGGCTGGTATTCGAAGCGGCCGACCCGTCTCGACGTCCCCGGCCTGATGCTGAAGTTCGGAGCCGGCTACGTTTACATGTACAAGGGCTTCACTCATGTCCGATATCGTGGCCAGCGCCTGCACGCAATTGGCATGACGCGGGCGCTCCAGGAGTATCTGGCCCGCGGCTATCGCGGCATTGTCTCCTACGTGGAGTGGAACAATTTCAGCTCACTGAAGTCCTGCTACCGAATGGGATATCGGGATTTCGGCAATATCTACGTTTTCAGGGCATTTGGACGGTATTTGATCCGGCCCGACTCCGGCTGCGATCCATACGAATTCCGCGTGGAATGCCCCCTCCGGCAGGCGGCATAGGCGAAAGGGCGATCAGAATCGAACCCTCACCGGATTCGCGGAAACACCATCCACCGTCACAACCGCGTCGACATCTCCCCGCCCCGCCAGACCTGCGGGAATCGACACATTTATCTGGTCGAGACCGGGAAATGCGCCCTGCGCCCCGGCGTACTCCACAGTCGACACAACACCGCCGATATTCGCCGTGACCGTCTTTCCGCTTCGCAACCCCGTCCCGTACAGAACGAGATAGACCTGGCTTCCGGCTGCGAGCGGAATCGTGACGGTCGTGCATGTAAGAGGAGACCCGGAACACCGAGCCGTGTCCAGCGAAGTGGTCGCATTGTTCGCGACGATCAGGGCTTGTGCGGCGGCGGGACCGGTTCCGCTCGAATTCGCGGTAAAGATACCGGGCAGCACTCCGCCGATGGTCAGCGGAAACGGAGCCGAAATCCCCGCGGAGGTCGTAACCGTTATTGTCGCCGGACCGCCGGCCGTGGCGGCGGGAATGACAAGATTGATCTGCGTGGCGCCGTTGAAAGCAGCGGAGACCAATTGCCGGTTGCCCGAGGAATCGGCGAGAGCCGTCGAGCTTCCGGCGAGGTTTGTTCCGAATAAAGAAACGTATGAGTTCGGAGGAAATGCCCCCGTGGTATAGGACGCTCCATTCACGATTCCGGTAATGACTGGCGCGGCGCCAGGCCCGGTGGAGAACTCGAGCACGCCTCCCGCGTCCGCCAACGTCGCGCCGCCGGCCGAGATGGACACTTGAACGCCAGCGTCACCGGGCTGCAGCGTCACGCGATATCCTGCGCCCGGCGTCAGACCGGTGACGCGATGCACGTTAGAGGAGGCGGGCGCCGTGTAGGTGAGGCCGCCGAATGCGGAGCCGAGAGTCACGGGGAACAAGACGGCAAAGCCGGGCGCCGCAACGCCCTCGAAGGAGGTCCCGCCGGAGCTTTGCAGCAGAGTGGCGGCTCCCGCGGCGCTGCCGGCATCGGCGCCTTGCAGCACATGCAGGAATCGGGCATTGGTTGGCCCTCCGGTCGCGTCCACCCGAATGCGGTACTTCATGGGTTCGAAGTTCGCCACGTCCCCGACGACCACCGTCGATTGCTCCGCCGTGATTGTGGACGAGGCCGGCAGCAGGGAGGTAACGAACAACCTCTGACCCGCGGCGGTCGTCATGGTGGCCAAGCGGCCGGAAATCGTGGGCAGCGTCGGGACATTCAGCCAGAATCGCTTAAAGCGATTGGCCGTCTGCGAAGTTGCCCGGTCGTAAACCACAATGTAATCCGGCTTGAGCCAGATGACAGAACGGCTGGCGTGGAGGATGTCGGTGGAATTCTCGTTGGTCGAATTGTATAGATTCGTCGCGTCGCCGGTGACGTAAGTGAAGTTCGGAGAGAGGCTCTGCGCAACGATCTTGGGGTCGCCAACGGCCACATAAGACCACTGCGATCCCAGTTGCCATTCGATCGTGCGATAGTCTGTGGGGTCTCGTTGAACCTGAGTGTTTTGCAGCGCCAGCGTATTGTGATTGAGGGAGGATTCGGCGTCGAGATCGTAGCCCGTGCGTTCTTTGGTCAGCCATTCCCCATTGCGGTAGAACTCGAACTGATTGCCGTCCGCCGTCTGGTGGTCGACCTGATTGAAGCTCAATTTCCAGGTGAACCACGCGGCCTTGGGATCCCAGGATGTCCGCGCGAGGATGCGTCCGAGGCCGCCTGCGAACCAGGAAGTATCTTGGGAAGGGCGCGGATCGGCCGGCGCCGCCCCGGCTGGGTCGAACAATAAGAAGTACAGAATCGAATTGATGAAGAAATTGCCATCGCGCGCGCGGCCGGTGAGGCCGGACGCTCCGCCGGGCGCCAGATTGGTTTCGATCCAGCGGATCTGTTGCGGCCGGGTGGAGTTTCCCGCGATCTGATCGTAGAGCGCCAGCGGAGCGAACGCCGCTATGAAATCGGGCGTGTAGTAGTTTTGCCCGTCGCCGTACCAGGCGGGCAGATACACCTGGCCCACATCCTGGTTACTCGATGGCGCGGGACTCAGCGAATGCAGATAGGCGGGCAGCAGTTGATCCCAGAAAGGATTGTTGGCCGGCACAACCTGCGGGCCATACACGGCGGGATCGTCGAGCCCGGCAGTCTTCAGCGCGAGCAGCCATTGCGCCGCGTAACCGACGGTCTGCGGGCTGTATTCGAACCCTTCCGGCATGAACCCTCCGGCCGCGTCGGTGCGCATGAGGTTGTCGAAAACATACAGCCAGGCGCCGGTTGCGTTGGCAATGTACGCTCGCAGCGCGCCGCCCGGGTCGTCCGCGGGATCGAAGGAAGCCGCCATGAGCCCGATGTTGCGCATGTGCGCGGAGAAATAGTTGTTGCCTGCGAAGCGCACGGCCTGCCGGTTTTGCAGCAATGCCGAACTGTTGAGGACTCCGATGGGCGACGGATGATTGAAACTCGTTGTTGCTGCGTTCAGGTTCTCGTTGACCCACCGCAGAAAGACCTGCCGAATGGTAGATTTGTCCGCCGCTGTGAGGTAGGGGTAAATCCAATCCACGGTTAGTGGGAACCCTTCTCCCTGCCAGCGCGATCGGTCGCTGGTCGCAAACTGCGGAGCGCGATACGGTTGGCCTGCAGCAACACCGCGCGCAGCCTCGTTGATCACGTACATGAGCAGAGTGCGCGCCCGCTGCGCATAGTCGTCGCGCGTAGTTTGGTCGCTGCTGAGAAGCGACATGAACGCGAAGAGCTCAGCGTACATCTCGGCGGGGTAAGAAACATAAGTGGGACCACCGTTGGCGGCGGTCATGATGAGGCCAGCGTCCATCTCGGTCTTGGCCGTAGTCGTGAGCGCGGCAAGCCCCCTGGCATAAATGGGGTTGGTCGAGACAGCCCAGGACCGCAGCCGCGGCAGATCGGAGGCGCGCACCAGCAGTCGCGGGTGATCGGCGACTGCTTGCGCTTGGACGAGAGTAGCGGCGCCCGAAAGGAGGGTCACCGCCAAGAAGAATGACGCACTTCTTCGAGCCTGCATGTGGGTCAGATGCTACCACAGGCGCGGCCCCGTTCCCCGCAAATTTGACTCGCCGCGAACGCAGGTTATACACTCGGCGCGTGGATCGACGTATGTTTTTGCAGGTCGCCGCCGCCACGCCACTGCTGGGCGCGCCGGTCGAGGACCCGAAGTATAAAGTAGTCACGCCGTTCAAACCGGCGGCCAAACCGGGCATGCCCGGGCCCTATCCGGGCCAGGTCGTCCGCGTCCATTCCGCGAAATCGCTGGACACCTCCACCGATCAGGCGGACCGCGCCGTCGTCAAGCAGATGCTCGCGGCGGGCATGAAAGCGCTCACCGGAGACGCCAGTGAGGCGGACGCGTGGCGTCGCTTCATATCTCCAACCGATGTCGTCGGGATCAAAGTGAACTGTTCGGGCGCGCCGCGGATTTGTTCGGCGCCGGAGGTAGTTGGCGGTATCGCCGAGAATCTCGTCGCCATCGGCGTCCCGGCAGCGAACATCTACGTCTATGAGCGCTTCGACAACCAGTTGCAATCCGTGCCGTACATGAAATCCCTGCCGCAAGGCGCGCATCTCTGGGCGGCCGAGACTTCCCGCGGGTCGATCCTCGGCTACGACCCGCGCACCTACCTTGAAACCAGCTTCTTCGGAGAGGAGGACACGCGGTCCAATCTCGTCCGCCTGGTGGCGGAGAAGCTCACCAAGATCATCAACGTGCCCAATGCCAAGGAACACCAGGCGGCGGGTGTCACGGGTTGTCTGAAAAATGTCGCCTATGGCAATTTTTCCAACATGGACCGTTCGCACCGCTTCGAGCAGACGAACACGCGTACGTTCATCGGCATGCTGGCCTCGACCGAGCCCGTGCGCTCGCGAGTGGTCCTCAATATAATGGACGGACTGCGCGGCGTGTGGCACCAGGGGCCATTCAGCCGTGAAGAGCGATTCCGTTTCTATCCGAAGCAACTGATGTTCGGCACCGATCCGGTGGCCATGGACCACAAATTGATCGAACTCATCGAGGAGAAGCGCAAGTCTGAAGGAGCGACGTCGTTGTGGGAGCGGTCGAAGGAGTTTCTGGGCGACAATCGCGATCCCAAGTTCAACCACTATATCCGCGAGCCCGGCCACGTAGAATATGCGGGAAAGCTGGGGCTCGGCGTGTACGACAATGACAAAATCAAACTGCGGGTGATCGAGCTGTGATGCTCCTTCTTGTGGCGGCGGTGTTGCCGCGATTGTTCTGGGACGCCGCGCCGGACTCGGCGCCGGGCTTGCGGGAGGCGGGTATCGGCCGGATCGCCGTTCCGCCGGCGCGGTCGGAGGCTTGGAAGGGGGCCACTGGAATCACGATCGACGTCGTCGATCCGCAGGGCGCGGTCAAGCTGGTGGCGCCATCGGTCGACTATCGCGCCAACCAGGGGAGCGCCAGCCGCGCGCCTTGGTTGAACTCGAATGGCTGGCGATTCCTGCGTCAACCGGAGGCGCAATTCATTTACGATGTGAAAGGCCAGCAGGCCGCGCTTGCGGCAGCGGAGGCCTTTTCGTACGGCGCAAAGGCGCTGATCCGCACGGACGCGGCCGGCCTCAAGCCATTGGCGCAGATGCTCGATTTTCTGCGTGGAATTCCGGCTGAGGACCTGTCCCCCGTAGCCGATATCGGGTTTCAGGACGATGGCACGGCCGCCGCGGGCGAGGTCATGAACATGATGGTGAAGGGCAACCTGCTGTTCCGGCGGGTCGCCGCGGCGGACCGGGCCCTGAAGCTGAACGCCAAACTGGGTTCGAAGGAGTACCCGCTGGCGGATGCCAAAAACCCGGCGGTAATCGCACAACTGATACGGTCGAACCTCACGGATGAGAAGCGCTCGGTGCGGGTCTATGGCAGCCTCGTGGTGGTCGCGCGGCTGGCGGGGACCGCCGGGCGGTTGCGGGTCCAGTTACTGAATTACGCTGGCGCGGAACGGAAGGTGGACGGCCTGAGGGTGCGTGTGCTGGGCAAGTATGCCAGGGGCGGCGTGCGCGGGGCGGGCAGCCCCGCGGCGGACTTGCTCGACTACACGGTCGAGCCGGACGCGACCGAGTTCACCCTGCCGGAATTGAAGAGTTTCGCCGTCATCGATCTGACGAAATAGAGGAGCCATGAGACGATTCATCGTGTTTGCGTCGGTCTGCCTTTGCGCGTTCGCACAGACCAGGTACGATCTGCTTCTGCAGGGCGGCCATGTCATCGACGCCAAGAACGGCGTCAGCGCGTTGCGCGACGTCGCCATCAAGGACGGCAAGATCGCGGCCGTGGCGGCGAAACTGGATCCGAAGGACGCGCTGAAGACCGTCAATGTCGGCGGGCTGTATGTGTCGCCGGGGCTGATCGATATTCATGTTCACGTCTACACCGGCACCGGGGAGCGCAATTCTTACGCCGGCGACAACAGCCTGCCGCCCGACGGCTTCACACTGCGCGTCGGGGTAACGACGGTAGCGGACGCGGGCTGCGCCGGTTGGCGGAACTTCGAGGACTTCAAGGGCCGCATCATCGACCGCTCCCGCACGCGGGTATTCGCTTTTCTCAACATCGTCGGCAACGGCATGCGGGGCGGCCGCTTCGAGAACGATCTCGCCGACATGGCGCCCGCGCCCGCCGCCGACATGGCGAAGAAGCACAAGGGCCTGATCGTCGGCATCAAGACGGCGCACTATTCCGGCAAGGAGTGGACTCCCGTGGAGAACGCCGTGGCGGCGGGAACGGCGGCCGGCATTCCGGTCATGGTCGACTTCGGCAACGACCACCCGGAGCGCCCACTGGCCGACCTGGTCACGAAGAAACTCCGCCCCGGCGATATTTACACGCACTGCTACTCCGGCCTGCGGCACGAACTGCTGGACGATGGCAACGTGAATCCCGGGATGATCGCAGGCCGGCGGCGCGGCGTGATCTTCGACGTCGGCCATGGCGGCGGCAGTTTCGCCTGGCGTGTCGCCGTTCCGGCCATGAAGCAGGGCTTCCTCCCCGATTCGATCTCGACCGACCTGCACACGGGCAGCATGAACGCCGGCATGAAGGACATGTTGAACGTGATGGACAAGTTCCTGGCAATGGGAATGCCGCTCGAAGATGTCATCGCGCGGTCAACCTGGAACCCAGCCAGGGAGATCCATCACGAGGAGCTCGGCAACCTCTCCGTAGGAGCGCCGGCCGACGTCACCGTGCTCCGGCTGGAGCGGGGCGTGTTCGGCTTCACCGATATGTACGGCGCGCGCCTCGACGGCGAACAGCGGCTCGCGGCCGAACTGACGCTCCGCGACGGTAAGGTGGTCTACGATCTGAACGGAATCACGCGGCCGGAGTGGACCACGCTTCCGAAGGGATACACGCGGGTGGGCGACGCAGCGTGGGATACCGTGACGCCGGCGGCGGGGAATCGCTGATCAGACCCATCGCAAAAACGCGCCGACGCCGCCCACCGGGGCCAGCAGCGCCTCCTCCTCGATGAAGCTCACCCGCGCGGAGGTCTGTTTCGCTTTGGTCACCAGCAGGTCCGCCAGCAGCGCGGGACGAGGCTCTTCGCTCGCGGTGCTTCCCGCTCCGTCCGGTATTTCGGGCGCGAGAATGGCGTCGACCGGCTCCTCCTCCGCATGTGTCCGCTCCAGGGAGGCGCTAATCAGCAACTCGTCGACCTGTCCGTTTGCCAGGGCTTCCAGCGTCTCCTGCGGGCCGGTGACGGCCAGGCCGCCGGCCCGGTAATACTCGAACAGACGGGCGGTCTTTTCGGCGTCGGTGGCCGCGTCCTGTTCCCGGATCGCCTCGATGGTCGCCGCGAGGATCTCGTGCTCCGGCGCCTTGGTGTCCAGCCGGAGAATATCCACAACTTTCTCCGCGAGCTGCTTCGATAACTGTTCCTCGATGACAGCGGTCATCGCCGGATCGCACGCCAGCACGACATGGCGGATCCCCTCCTCGCGGACGATCCGCTCCAGGGCGTCCACTGCTTCCTTCGCGTGCGCCTTGTGCGCGTTCTCGACGCGCCGCTGGTAGCGCGCCTGGGACCACCCGCCGACTTTCACGCGCTGCATCTTCTTGCCCTTCACCTTCGTATCCGCGGTCTTCTCGCCGAGCCCAAAGACGAAGATGCGGGCGGAGTTGGCGTCGGTGATCAGAGCCGCATAGCGGGGGTACTCGTCGTCGAGACGGGCCAGATGATACAGGTGAGGCTGATTGTAGACGTAGAGACGGTGCTCGTCCACCGGCGCGGCGAGTTGGACCGCCTCGAAGAACCCGTCCGCGCCGGCGCACGCGAATAGTGCGAGTCCGTTGGCCGAAGGCTTCAGTTCCTTTTCCAGATATTCCGCGATGCGCGCTTCATCGCGCCCGAAGCTCTCCGCTTCAGGCGATCCGGCGGCGAACGTCCGCGCGCGGGCTGCGAATTGCCGTTGTAAGAAGCCCTCAAAGCGGGGGCGCCCGTGATGATCGGGCTGGGTGTTGAGGTAGAGGCTGATCACCGGCAGAGTTGTCGGCTCGAAATCGAGCAGCCGCTGGAACTGGTCGGCGAAATCGTTCGGGGGCGTTGCGGAAGTCAGAGTGGCCACGCCTCGGGCGACGCACACGGATGACCTTTGCGCGATTCTATACTAAGAGTTTGAAGCCGGCGGCCACTTATCGGTACGTGCTCTCGCTGCCGGAGCGCGTGCTGCGCTCCGCGGCGGCGGTCTCGGGCGGCCTGCTGCGCGAGATCGGCAATGTCGCGCTTCCGGCCAGCGTGCGGCGCACCACCCTCTATCGCACGATGGTCGATGTGGCCCTCCGGTTTCTCATTCAGGAGGTCGGCGAAGTCGAAGGGGTGTACCCTTCGGAGGGCCGTCTCGCTGAGGCCTTCCTCCTGCAGCGCGGCGCGAGCCATGGCGTCGAGCTCCTGGGCATCCTCGCGTTCCACGCCTCGCCGGTGTGGGTGCTGGCCGCGCTCGCCGATGCCGCCGGCGGCAGCCGCACACTCGTGAGCGAAATCTCTAGCGCGCTCAAGGAGGAGGGACTGCTTGATCCCGACGGCGGCTTCCACACCATGGAGCAAGTGCTCGACGGGCTCGAGAGAACCAGCGGACATCTGGCCACGACGCTGAATCTGCCGCCGGTCAACGTGCCCGGGTTGCGGCGGGAATGGGATCGGCTGAAAGAGGAACTGCGGGAGATTCCGCCCAAGAAGATTCCGCCCCTCGAATCGGTTGAACGTCTCTGGGGGCGATTGCGCGACTCGGCGCGCCAGCAGGAGCGATCGGTATTCGCCGTGTCGTCGCTAATGGCTGTGTCCGCGGTGGCGCATCTGCCGGCGAATGTCGTGTGGCTGTCGCGGGCCGCCCGGTCCGCCGCGCGCCGCACCGGGAAGGTGCTCGGCGAAGCGATTCTCGACCATTACGCGGAGGCGCTCAATGAAATGTCGCGCGCCGGGTTCCTGGGCTACTGGAAACAGGAATTCCGTCCCTATTTGAGAGCAGCCGCCGAACAGTTCGCGCCGGAGCATTCGTCGTTGACGGAGCGGCTTCTGCGGCGTCGCGCCGAATAATCGCTGCCGCCGCGGGCGCGCCTTACTGCTCGCTCTTTCGGTAGGCGCGATCGATGCGGTTCACGTAGTTGACCGTCTCGCGATAGGGGGGCACGCCATTGTATTTCTGTACGGCGCCTGCCCCGGCATTATACGCGGCCAACGCGTGCCACAGGCGATAGTCGTATTTCAGCAGGAGATCCCGAAGATACCGGGCGCCGGCATCCACGTTTTGCGCCGGGTCGTGCGGATCGACTCCCAGTTCTTTCGCGGTGGAGGGCATCAACTGCATCAGCCCGATCGCGCCTTTCGGCGATACGGCGTCCGGCCGGTTAGCCGACTCCGCCGACATCACGCTGCGCACCAGTCCTCGCGGCAGGCCATAGCGGTCGGCGGCGGCATCGGCGAGTTCGGCGGGAGTCGTCTGCGGTCTTGGCGGAGCGGGTTGGACTGCCGGCGCGGAGGGCACCGGGACCGGGTCGGTGAAGACCTCGAACGTGACGACCTGAGCCGCATCCAGTTCGATGAAGCCGGGCCCGGTGTACAGCCGGACCTTGCCGCCGTCCGTCTCGTGGCGGTCGGCGCGTAGACGGGAGCCGGTCGACAGCACTGCGAATTCGCCCGCCAAGGCGGTCGAAGCGGTCGAGAAGAGAATGAGGACACCGAGGAAACGCATGCGGCCTTGTCTATCTATTTTGACGCATTCCGGGGCCTGAGCGTGCAGGCAAAGTGGCGATTCCCGATCTGCTATCGTGAAAGTACCCTCTTGGGCTATGCCTTTTCATATTGAGCCGATTCGTGAATTCCTGGTCCGTCCCGCGCTGCCCGCGTCGCTCAGCCGCATGACTGAACTTGCTTATAACATCCTGTGGAGCTGGGAACCCCTTGTGCGGGCGCTATTTAGGCGTCTCGACCCGGCTCTCTGGAGGGACTGCGGTTACAACGCGGTGTTGATGCTCGGCCGGGTCCCGCAAGCGACCCTGGTGCGCGCCGGAAACGACCCGCGATACCTCTCACTATATCGCACGGCATGCGAAGCCTACGACGCCAAAGTGCGCCGGGCGCCGGCGACGGCCGATGGCAAGCTCATCGCCTATTTCTCAGCCGAATACGGCCTGACCGAGTGCCTGCCGGTATACTCCGGGGGTTTGGGGATCCTTTCGGGAGACCACCTGAAGTCATCGAGCGACCAGGATTATCCCTTAATCGGTCTGGGACTTTTGTACCAGCAGGGATACTTTCGCCAGAACCTGAATCCCGATGGATGGCAGCAGGAACGCTATCCGATGAATGACTTTTACACCTTGCCGCTCGTTCCCGTGAAGGATGCTGCCGGCCAGGATTTGAAAGTCACGGTAAAGCTCCCCACCGGACCCGTGTTTATCCAGGTCTGGAAGCTGGAAGTCGGCCGCATCACGCTGTACCTGCTCGACACCAATATCCCCGAAAATCAGTTGCCACAGGACCGCGACATCACCGATTCGCTCTACGGCGGCGATATCGACACGCGAATCCGGCAGGAAATCGCGCTCGGCATCGGCGGCATGCGCGCGCTGAAGGCGATGGACCTGAGACCCACCGTCTTCCACATGAATGAAGGCCACTCGGCGTTTCTCGCGCTGGAACAGATCCGGCTTTACATGCGGGACGAGAAGCTCACGTTCGAGGAAGGGCTGGAAGCGGCGCGCACCAGCAACGTTTTCACCACGCACACCCCAGTCCCCGCCGGTATCGACCTGTTCGACCCCGGCCTGATGTATCACTACTTCTCGGAATATTGCAACGAGATCGGCATCGACTTTCAGCAGTTGATGGCGCTGGGACGCCGCAATATTTACGATCGGGACGAGCGGTTTTCGATGGCGGTGCTGGCGCTGCACACGTCGTCCTACCGCAATGCCGTGAGCCGCCTGCACCGTCAGGTTTCGCAGGAAATGTTCCACGACCTTTGGCCTCAACTCCCCGTCTGGGAGGTGCCCATCACCTCGATTACGAATGGAGTCCATGTGCCGAGCTGGTTGAATGGCGATTTGGCGACACTGTACGACCAATACCTGCAGCCCGACTGGCGCGAGCGCTTCAACGATATAGGCATTTGGGAGCAGGCGAAGGAGATTCCGGACGAAGAGCTGCTAGAGGTCCATCGGCGCCGGAAGCGCAGGCTGGTCACATTCGTGCGAGAGCGGCAGCACGCCTCGGCCGTGCGGCGGCAGGCGTCGGCGGCGGAGGTGCGGAGGGCCGGCGAGGTGCTGGATCCGAATGCCTTCACCATCGGTTTCGCGCGCCGGTTCGCAACTTACAAGCGCGCCACCCTCCTCTTCCGCGATGTGGCGCGGCTCAAGCGAATCCTGCTCGATAAAGATATGCCGGTGCAATTGGTGATTGCCGGCAAGGCGCATCCCAAGGACCAGCCAGGAAAGACCTTCATCCGCGAAGTCGTGCAGTTTTCGCGCGATCCCGATCTGTGGAAGCATGTCGTCTTCGTCGAAGACTACGATATGAAGGTCGGCCGCGAGATGATCCAGGGCGTCGATCTGTGGCTGAATAATCCACGTCGCGGCGAGGAAGCCTGCGGCACGAGCGGCATGAAGGCGGCCATTAACGGCGTGCTGAACCTCAGCATTCTCGATGGCTGGTTCGATGAGGCGTACGAGCGCTCCGGCGGTTGGGCGATCGGGGAACGCGAGCCTTACTCCGACGATCAGGATGGCCTGCACGCCAGCGCAATCTATTACCTTCTCGAAAACGAGATCGTGCCCATGTTCTACGAGCGCCGCGAGCAAACGCCGCGCGAGTGGATGCGGCGCATGAAACAGTCCCTGATGCACATCACGCCGACCTTCGATTGCCGGCGCATGGTGCACGATTACATGACGGAGCTCTACGAGCCGGCGCATAGTCAGCACGTGCGGCTGTTGCGCGGCGATTACAGCCTGGTTCGCGAAAAAGCGCAATGGAACTCGCGCATTCGCGAGCGGTGGGACCGGGTTCGATTCGTCGATTCCGGCTCGGGGCCGGCCGGTTCGGTGACCAGCGGTAAGCCGGTCGAAGTGCGCGCCGCGATCGATCTCGCCGGGTTGGGGCCAGATGACGTGCGCGTCGAGCTCGTGATGGGCCGGATCGACAGTAACGGACATTTGGAAGAGACCGAGGTTATGGTGCTGCCGGCGGTCGAGCAACAGGGCTCGGTGGCGACGTTCGGCAAAGAGATCGTGCCCGAGCGGACCGGCAGGCTGGGTTATGCGCTGCGAGTCAGCCCGAATCACTTCGACGACCCTTTAACCAGGCCGTGCACGAGCCTGTTGAAGTGGAGCGCGGCCGGTTAGCCTCGGGTAGCTGTCAAAGATAGTAGTACGTCGCGGTACGAGGGTAGTGCAAACGGCGCCCATTCCGTGGTACATATGGATTTGGTGCAGTGGCCGGGTCCCAAAACTCCGCCAGTGCCTGGGGCGCCTACCTTCTGGATTTCCCACGATCTCTGCCGTGCCATGTCTCGCAATGGCCAAGTGGGGTCCCGGGCGCCGCGTCAGAATTCGAAGCGCTAGTTCGATAAAACGTTCTGTCGTCCCGCAAAAACGGAGCACTCTTCCCCATGGACAACGATCGCAAGTACCGGCAACACGGGTACATGGATTCGGATCGCGATGGCAAAGGCTTTCGCGAAGACCGTCCCAAACCGCAGGGTCCCCGCCCCCCCATTGATGTTACCGGCCCCCGCTTGCCGCGCCTGGTTCAACATGTCGCCGCCTCCCGCTGCTTCAACTGCGCCACTGCCCTGCCCGCGGACGCCAATTTTGCCGGGACGTGTCCCAAGTGCAATGCGGAGCTTCATTGCTGCAAGCAGTGCACCCACTTCGAGCCATCCACTCGATTCCAGTGCCTCAAGCCGATTCCCCTGCGCATCGCGATGAAGGACAAAACCAACGCGTGCGCCCTATTCGCGCCGCGCGTCACCGTCGCGCGCGAGGGAACTTCGAATGGCGCATCGGCCCCGCCCCCACCGTCCGCCCATATGGGGCCGCCGGCGCCACGGAATGCGGACGACGCGCGCAACGCGTTCGATCGCTTGTTCAAGAAGCTTTAACCGGTTTCCAGCCCGGTTAGCTGTCTCCAACCTGCTTCCTCACCAACTCAGCGTTCAGTGCTCCCTCCGGCGTCTCTTCGTGCTTGAACATCAAATATAAGTCCCGCCCCGCCGCCAGCAGCTCCTTCGACCGCTCCGCGAATCCCGCGATATCCGCCGCGGTGTAATCGGGTTTGCGCAACCGGTAATACACGAAATCCGCCGTGATCACTTCCGGCACTTCGAGCCTCTCCGATTCCGCGACGCAAAGCGAGATGTTGCGCGCCCGCAGCAGGTCGTATACCGAATCTGTCAGCCACGACGGATGCCGGAATTCGAAGGCGTAGCGCATACCGGCCGGCAGCAAATCGAGATAGGAGCTCAGTAATGCGGCGTCGCATTTCATGGCGGGCGGCAACTGGAATAAGACTGGACCCAGCCGCCGCGACGTCCGCAACGGGTCGATCATCCGGAAGAACAGCTCCGTCGCTTCCGCGGCATTCTTCAAGCGCTGGATATGGGTGATGCGCATATTTGCCTTCACCGCGAATACGAAGCCGGCCGGCGTCGCTTCCACCCAATTCTGCAGCGTGCCCGGCGAGGGGAGCCTGCGGAACGTGTAATTGATCTCGACGCAGTTGAGCCGGCCCGCATAATGCCGCAAGAACTGATTGGCAGGCAGCTTGGCTGGGTAGAAAGCCGGTTTCCACGCGGCGTATGCGAAGCCGGATGTTCCGGCATACAACGTTGCCATGGCTTATCATTATCTCTGGCCGGAGGCAATCGATGCACCTCATCGTGAACTGGTTACTGAGCGCGCTGGCGTTGTGGCTCGTCGCCCGCATCATCCCGGGGATGGAGGTGCGGGACTTCGTCGCCGCCCTGATCGCTACCATCATGATCGCTCTCGTGAATTTCATCGTCGGCCCCGTTCTGCGGTTTCTGGCCTTTCCGATCACATTCCTGACGCTCGGCCTCTTTTCTCTCGTGATCGACGCTCTTCTCCTGAAACTCGCATCGATGTTCACTCCGGGCTTTCGGATCCGCGGCTTTCTCGCCGCCTTTCTCGGGTCGATCGCTTTGACGATCGTCACCCACATCCAGCGTTTCGTGGTGTTCGGCTAGTGCACACTCCTGGAACCCCCGAAGAGCTCGCCGGGATGCTGGCCCGCTTCGCAGGGCACGAACGAACCATCGTGCTCGAAGGAGCGGGCACCAAGCGATCCATGGGCGGCCCCGTCGAGTTCGCCGATGAAGTCGTCTCCACCGCCGGACTCACCCGCGTTCTGCAATATGAGCCGCACGACCTGACGATTAGCGTTGAGGCCGGCCTGCCCTGGGCCGCCTTGACCGCGCTGCTGGCGAAGAATCGCCAGATGGTTCCGCTCGACCCGCCCTTCGCTTCCGGAGCAACCGTCGGCGGCGTCGTGGCTTCCAATTCGAGCGGCGCGCGGCGCCGTCTCTTCGGAACGGCGCGCGACCTCGTCATCGGCATGAAGTTCGCCACCCTCGAAGGCAAGCTGGTGCAATCGGGCGGCATGGTCGTAAAGAACGTCGCGGGGCTCGACATGGGCAAACTCATGATCGGATCGTTCGGGACGTTGGCCGCCATCGCCGTGGTGAACTTCAAGCTTCTGCCTGCGCCGGATCTGGAACGCAGCTTCCTGCTGCCCTTCGATTCGGTGCCCAAAGCGATCGCCGCGCGAAACCACATTCTGCAGGGCGCGCTCCAGCCCGCCGCGCTCGACCTGCTGAATCCGGCCGCCGGCCGCACGCTCGGCAAAGAAGGATGGCTCCTGGCCATCCGCGCCGGCGGAAATGCGGC
This sequence comes from uncultured Solibacteraceae bacterium, assembly GCA_964608645.1. Lineage (GTDB taxonomy): Bacteria > Acidobacteriota > Terriglobia > Bryobacterales > Bryobacteraceae > CAZSQK01. Next base: position 80,968 of record CAZSQK010000007.1, read on the forward strand.
CGCGATGGATCGCTATGAACGCGAGTTTGCCGCCTTGGCGGACGGCCTCGCTTTCGAAGGCGTCAAAGAGCAGACGCTGTGGGGACACATTGCCGACCTTACCCCCTGGTTTCTGCGCGCCTATCCGGATGGCGCTGTAGTCCGCGTGTCGTGTACTCTGAAGGGGCTGGAAGAGACGATGGCGTCGTTCGAGGGTCCGGCCGTTGGGCGCGCCGGTTCGGGCGTATGCTATGGCTACTTCCAACGGGCGGATCAAGCCGCGGCTTGGCTCGCCGGACCTCCGGCGCGCAAGGCGGCCGCTGTCGTGGAGTTCTCGCCCGATCCGTGGAAGCGCGCCGCGGAGCTCTGGCCGGCGCCGGGCGGAGATTTGGAGCTGATGCGGCGGGTCAAGAACCTGTTTGATCCCGCGAACCTTTTGAACCGTGGCCGACTCTATCGTCGTATCTGAAAAATCCGGGTTGGGACCGAGGCAGTTCGACCTCGACCGCTGCGTCCATTGCGGCCTCTGTCTGAACGCCTGCCCGACCTATCGCGAACTCGGCCTGGAGATGGATTCTCCGCGCGGCCGCGTCTACCAGATGGTGCAGGTGGCCGATGGCGCGCCCATCACTCCCTCCTACATGGAGCACATCGACCTCTGCCTGGCATGCCGCGGCTGCGAATCGGCGTGCCCGTCGGGTGTGCGCTACGGGCGCATGGTGGAAGACGCGCGCGCCGAAATCGAAGCCCACCGTCCCCGCGGCTGGCTGGCCTCGCGAGTGCGCCGGTTTGTCTTCTCGCGCCTCCTGCTCTCGCGCGCGTGGATGAGCGCTGCGGGGGCGCTGTTGTACCTTTATCAGGCGAGCGGCGTCAAGGCTCTGGTCCGCGGTATGGCCTCCATGAAGATGTTGGGCCGCCTCGGAGACCTCGCCCAGCTCGCGCCGCCGGCCGAGCCGCCGTTTTTTTTCAGCCAGGTCGGCCAGACGTTTCCTGCGAACGGCGAACGCCGGTATCGCGTAGCGCTTCTCTCCGGCTGCATCGCGAACATTGCGTTTGCGCGCCTCAACGAAGCCACCGTGCGCGTTCTGCAAAAGAACGGCTGCGAGGTGGTCCTGCCCGCGGGCCAGGGTTGCTGCGGCGCCCTTCATCTCCACTCCGGTCTGCGCGAGGAAGCCCAACAGCTCGCCCGCCGGAACGTCGACGCGGTCCTCGATGGCGGCTTCGACGCCATCATCACCAATGCCGCCGGGTGCGGCTCGACTCTCAAGGAATACGGCGAATTGCTGGACGATGATCGTGGCCACCGGTTCTCCGCCCTGATGAAGGACGTCACCGAGTTTCTCGCCGGAATCGAACTGAATCGCGACATGCGCGCCGTGAATGCGACCGTGACTTATCAGGATTCGTGCCACCTCGCTCACGGCCAGCGCGTCCGGACCGCTCCCCGCAAGCTGCTCGCCGCCATTCCCGGTCTTACCTTCCGCGAAATGCCCGGCGCCGACTTGTGTTGTGGCAGCGCCGGTATCTACAACGTCGTGCAGAACGAAATGTCGATGCAGATTCTCGCCGGCAAGATGCGGTCAGTGAACACGACCGGCTCCACCATCATCGCCACGGCCAACCCCGGCTGCATCCTGCAACTGCGAGCCGGCGTCCGCCTGCACGGCTCCAAAGAGCGCGTCCTGCACGTCGTCGAGATCCTGGACGAGGCTTACCGCGGCGCGGGCTCGTGAGCGCGCGGCTCCCCCGCTCCCGGGCCCTGGCCGCCCAAATCCTGATCCTTGTACTGCAATTGATATAGCTTCCAGTAAACGCCCCGTTGCGCCAGCAGTTCCTGATGGGTCCCCGACTCCCGCAACCGGCTCTTGTGCATGACCAGGATCCGGTCCGCCCGTTGAATCGTCGACAGCCGGTGGGCGATGATAATCGACGTCCGCCCCTCCACCATCCGCTCCAGCGCCGCACGCACACGCAACTCCGTCTCCGTGTCGACACTCGAGGTAGCCTCATCCAGGATGAGGTATCGCGGGTTGTGCGCCAGTGCCCGCGCGAAACTGATCAACTGTTTCTGCCCGGTCGAAAGGCCGCTACCCCGCTCCCGGATAGGCTGCGCGAACCCCTCCGGCAGCGTGCGGATGAAATCGAGCAGGTTCACCTGCTCCGCCGCCGCCTCGACTTCTTCGCGGCGAATCGTCTCCGTCCCCAGCCGGATATTCTCCTCCAGCGTCCCCGTAAACAGGTACGGATCCTGCAGCACGACGCCAAACCTGCGGCGCAACTCGAGAGGCTCGAACTCCCGCACGTCGATCCCGCCCACGCGAATGCTGCCCTTCTGCACGTCGTAGAAACGGAGCAGCAGGCTGATCAACGTCGTCTTCCCGGCCCCCGTGTGCCCGACCACCGCGATCGTCTCGCCGGGCGCGATCGTGAAGCTGACATCCCGCAGCACCCAGTCCTCGTCCTTGTATGCGAACCACACCCCGTCGAACTCGATCGCCCTCAGCCGTTCCGGCAGGGGACGCGGCGCCGCCGGCGCAAGCACCGTGGCTTCCGTGTCGAGCAAACGGAATACCCGCTCGCTCGACGCCATTGCCGATTGCAGGATGTTGTATTTCTCGCTCAGGTCCTGGATCGGCCGGAAGAACCGCAGCCCGTATTGCAGGAACGCCACCACTACCCCGAGCGTCAGCGTCCCGCCGCGAATGCGGAAGCCGCCATACGTCAGGATGCTCGCCAATGCGATCATCGAGATAAATTCCACCACTGGATAAAACCAGCCGTAGGCGGTGATGGCGTCCTTGTATGCGTCCATGTGCTCGCGATTGATGCGGTCGAACTCCTCCGCGCTGCGGCGTTCGCGATTGAAGAGTTGCAGCACCACGATGCCCGTGATGTGTTCCTGCAGGTAGGAGTTGATGCGCGCGATCGCCACACGGATCCGGCGGTAGCTCTGCGCCACCGTGCGGCGGAAGATCATCGTGACGCCGATGACGAACGGCATCGCCAGCAGCATGATCCCGGTCAGCAGGGGGCTCAGACGGAACATGATCCCGATGATGAACGAGAGCACGAGCACGTCTCCCACGATGGTCACCAGTCCCGAAGCGAAAAGGTCGTTGAGCACGTCGACGTCGGTCGTGACGCGGGTCACCAGCCGGCCCACCGGGTTATGGTCGTAAAACGACAGGTCGAGCCGCTGCAAATGCTCCATGAGTTGCTTGCGCAGATCGAACATGGCGAGCTGGCCGGTGTACTGCATCAGATACGTCTGGCCGAACTCGCACACGAATGACCCCGCCAGCACACCTAGATACAACAATCCGAGGTGCGCCAGCCCTGTCCACGGATCCGCCGGGAGCAGCGGGTCGAGAAACGTCGCCGCGCGTCCCGGATGCGGCTGAATGTAACGATCCACCGCGATCTTCGTCAGCAGCGGACCCAGCACCTGCAAAGCCGACTGCGCGATCAGGAAAAGCAACGAAATGCCGACCCGTTTTCGGTACGGCCGCATATAGCCCACCAGGCGTCGCATCAACCGGCCGTCGTAGGCTTTGCCGAGGACCTCTTCTTCCACTGATTTCAGAGTACTAAACTGTGAAGATGCTCTTCGCCGCGCTCGTCGCCCTGCACCTCACACCCGTGGCTCCCAATGTTCCCAACCGGCAGCCTCAGCTTGCCGCCGCCAATGGAACGGTTGCCATTGCCTTCGGCAGCGGCGACTCCATCTGGCTTTCCCGTTCCACCGATAGCGGGCGGACGTTCGGCGCGCCCGCGAAGGTCGCCGATTTACCGAAGTTGCTCCTCGGACGCCATCGCGGTCCGCGCGTCGTCATCACTGGCAATACGATCCTGGTCAGCGCCATCGCTACCGGAACCGACCTCTACTGCTGGCGCTCCACCGATGCCGGCCGCACCTGGTCGAAACCGGCCGTCATCAATGACAAACCAACCGCCGCCCGCGAAGGCCTGCACGCCATGGCGGCTGACGCCGAGGGCCACCTCGCCGCCGCATGGCTCGACGACCGCCTTCCCGGCGGCAAGCGCCTCTGGGGCGCCTTCTCGAACGATGGCGGCGCCACGTGGTCGAAAAACGTCATGCTGCACGAAGGCACCATTTGTGAGTGCTGCCACCCGTCGCTGCTTGCCCTCGGTAAGGGCGAATTCGCCGTCATGTGGCGCAATAAGCTCGATGGGTCCCGCGACTTCTACGTGCGGCGGCTCCGCGACGGCAAGCCCGCCGGCGACGCAATGAAACAGGGAGTCGGCACATGGATACTCGACGCCTGTCCCATGGACGGCGGCGGCATCGCGGTGCGCAACGGCGAAATCGTCACCGCCTGGCGCCGTGAGCACGACATCTACCTCGCCCATCCCGGCAAGCCCGAAGTAAAGCTCGGACCCGGCATGGACGTGGCGCTGGCCGCCAACTCCAAAGGCGAATACGCCGTGTGGACCAATGGCGGCGCGATCGACTCCCTGACGCCCGGATCCCCGGTCCCGGTCCGCCTCGCCGCCGCCGGCGCGTTCCCCGCCATCCTCGCGCTGCCTGACGGAGCCATGCTGGCCGCCTGGGAGGAGAACGGCGCCATCGCCACCCGTCGCCTGGAGTAACCATCGATGCCCTTGACCCCCGCCACCCGCCTGGGCCCTTACGAAATCGTCGCACCTCTCGGCGCCGGGGGTATGGGCGAAGTCTATCGCGCCCGCGACACGCGCCTGGGTCGCGAAGTCGCCCTCAAAGTCCTCCCATCGCAGGTCGCGGGCGACCCGGCCCGCCGCGCCCGTTTCGAGCAGGAAGCGCGCGCCACCGCCGCCCTGAATCATCCCAATATCGTCGGCGTGCACGACGTCGGAGAACAGGACGGCGTTTACTTTCTGGTCACCGAACTCGTGCCCGGCGAAACCCTCGCCGCCCTTCTCGAACGCGGCCCCCTCCCCGTCCGGAAACTCCTCGACCTTGCCGTTCAGATCGCCGACGGGATGGCGGCTGCCCATGCCGCCCGCATCACCCATCGCGACCTCAAGCCCGCTAACATCATCGTCACCCCCGAAGCCCGCGCCAAAATCCTCGATTTCGGACTCGCCAAGCAGACGGCATTCGCGACCGCCTCTCCGGACGAGACCATGACCGTCCAGCAGACCGAGCCCGGCATGATCCTCGGCACGGTTGCCTACATGAGCCCCGAGCAGGCGCGCGGCAAGCCCGCCGACCACCGCTCCGACCAGTTCTCTTTTGGAGTCATCCTCTACGAAATGGCCGCTGGCCGCAAGGCCTTCGACAAACCCGAGTCCGTCCAGACTATGTCGGCGATCCTCACCGAAGAACCCCCGCCGATAGATCGCGACATCCCCGCGCCCCTCCACTGGGCCATCGACCGGTGTCTCGCCAAAGAACCCGCCGACCGCTACGAATCCACCCGAGACCTCTTCCAGGACCTTCGCAATATCCGCGACCACGCCACACGGAGCAGCGTCGTCTCCGGCCCCGCCGCCCTTCCCGCCGCGAGGCCGCGCCGCCGGATTCGCTGGGTCTTCCCGGTCGTCGGGACCGTTGGCCTCGTCGCCGCTTTTGCCCTCGGCCGCTACTTCGCCGGCCCCCGCTTTCCCGACCAGTCGCGCTACCTCTACACACCGTTCGCTTTCGATCCCGGCGGCCAATCTTCGCCGGTGTGGTCGCCCGACGGCAAATCGGTGGCTTATGCCGGCCACCCGGATGGAGCGGCGGGACCCTCTCAAGTCCTGGTGCGCGATCTGGATTCGCCGATGCCGCGCCGCATCACGCGCCTCGCCGAAGACGCCGTTCCGATCGCCTGGGCGCCCGACAGCAAACGAGTCCTCTTCATGACCAGACATGATCCCGCGGGGATCTGGTCGACCTCCGTCGTGGGCGGAGAGCCGGAGAGCTTTTTTCCCACGAAAGACCGTCAGGCGATCGCGGTCTCTCCCGATCTCGGCGCCATTGCCCAGATCCGGCGGGGCGATGACGGCGTCTATTCGGTGTGGATCAGCGCTCCCCCCGGCTCGCCTCCGCGCAAGTACACTCCGGACCCGATTGCCACCCGCGCCATCTATAACGAGACCCGCATCCGTTTCTCCCCCGACGGCAAGATCATTCTGGTCTTCGTGAAGGGTGACCGCGGGCGGGACGAAATCTGGCGCATGCCATATCCTCCGGACCCGCGGAATCCGCCCAAGCTTGCCTTCCCCGATCTCGCCAGCTACGGCGGCGCGCCGGGTTTCGCCTGGATGCCCGACAGCCGCCGACTCGTGTTCTCGCTCTCCGCCACGCCCGAAGCCCCTACCCAACTGTGGCTCGGCGATCTCGCCTCCGGCAAACGCATGGCGCTCACCAGTGGCGCCGGGGCGCACGTTTCCTTCGCCGTTTCGCCGGATGGCACGAAGATCGTATTCACCGAATACACCGGGAGCTTCGATGTGATCTCGCTCGACCTCGAGCGCGCCGTCCCCCAGCGTTGGATCGCAACCGAGCGCAGCGAATCCATGCCAGCCTGGGCCGCCGATGGGCACGCCTTGGTCTACGTCTCCGACCGCAACGGCCCCTACGAAATCTGGCTGCAGGACCACGCCGGCGATCGGCCCATTGTGAGTCCTCGCGAGTTCCCCGCGGGCACGACGCAGTGGCTTATGGGTCCGGCCCTCTCCCCAGATGGCGCCCGCGTCGCCTACTCGCGCCTCGAGTTCATGGGCGGCAGCCGGCTCTGGATGTCCTCCGTATCCGGCGGCTCGCCCGTGCAGATGACCAACGACAGCTCCGCCGTCGAATTCCCGGGCTCATGGTCGCCCGACGGAAGTTGGTTGGCCTACCTCGCGATCCGCGCCGGCAAAATGGAATTGATCAAGGTGAAGACTTCCGGGCAGGCCACGCCCACGCTCGTGAAATCGCAGGTAAATTGCGAGACGCCCGCGTGGTCGCCGGCCGGCGATTGGATCGTCTGCGGCCACGATCTTCTCTCCGCGGATGGACAGACAGACCGCAAGCTCCCCGACAGTCCCACGCAGAACTTCGCGTTCTCGAAGGACGGCAAGCTTCTCTACGGGATCCGCGACGAAAAGGACGGCGAAGTGCTCTTCTCCGTCGACATCGCCACCGGCGGCGAGAAGACCATTGGCTCATTCGCGCGCGAATTCCGCCCCGCCAGCAACCTCCATCCGGCGATTCGCTTCAGCCTCGCCCCCGACGGTAAGTCCATCGTCTACGCGGCGGGCACATTCCACACGAATCTCTGGATGCTCGCCGGAGCCCTCACGCCATGAGACGTTGCCTCCTTCTCGCCGCCATCGCCGTCAGCCTCGCGGCCCAGCCCAAGCCGCGCGCCCGCGATCTCCACGTCCCGTTCGAAGGCGCACCGGGGCCACTCAACGCCATCACCGACGTGGCCGGCGTCGAGGTCGGCCATACCACGCTCATAGAAGGCGAGTCCGTGCGCACCGGCGTCACCGCTGTCTGGCCCCGCGGCAAGCAATCGTCCGACCCCGTCTTCGGCGGCTTTTTCTCGCAGAACGGCAATGGCGATATGACCGGGACGCACTGGCTCGAAGAGTCCGGCTTCCTCGATGGCCCCGTGATGATCACCAACACCCACAGTGTCGGTATAGTGCGCGACGCCTACCTTGCCTGGCTGGTCGATCACAAGAGGAAATCCGGCACCAACGTGTATCCGGACGGCTTCTTCACCTACCCGATCGTGGCTGAGACTTGGGATGGCTTTCTCAATGACATCAATGGATTTCACGTGAAGCCCGAACACCTCTTCCGCGCTCTCGACACCGCCTCGGGCGGCCCGGTCCCGGAAGGTAATGTCGGCGGTGGCACAGGTATGGTGTGTTATGGCTTCAAGGGCGGGATCGGCACGTCGTCGCGTGCGGCCGGGCCCTACACTGTCGGTGTTCTGGTGCAGTGCAATTGCGGCAGCCGGCGGCAATTGCGGATCGGGGGCCTGCCAGTCGGCGCAAAGCTATCCGAGGGCGTGCCGCTTGCGAGCGCCGGCCATCCCTTCCGCGAGGACACCGGCTCGATCATTATCGTCGTCGCCACCGACGCGCCCCTACTTCCGCACCAGACCAAACGCCTCGCGCGCCGAGCCACCATGGGCCTTGCCCGCACCGGCTCGGTCTCGGGAAACGGCTCCGGCGACATCTTCATTGCCTTCTCCACCGCCAATCCCAACGCCGCGGCGGCGAAGTCGCCGGTCAACATCTCGATGCTTCCCAACGACACGATCAATGGCGTGTTTGAAGCAGCCGTCCAAGCCACGGAAGAAGCGATCGTCAACGCCATGGTCGGCGCCGGCACGATGAAAGGCGTCGACGGTCACACCGTCTATGCCCTCCCGCACGATCGCGTGCGTTCGCTGTTTCGGTAGGTAGTGGTGCCGGAGGTGGGGGTCGAACCCACATGACCAGTGAAGGTCGCGGGATTTTGAGTCCCGTGCGTCTGCCAGTTCCGCCACTCCGGCGAGGGAGCCAACGAAACTACATTATATCCGGTTATACTCTGGTTTACCCATGGCGCTCTTCAAGACTCGAAGCGCCGCGGTTTATGGCATCGATGCTCACCTGATCGATGTCGAAGTCGACATGTTCGCCGGCAGCCCGCGGGATTCTGTGATGGTCGGTATGCCGGACGTCGCCGTCCGCGAGAGCCGGGAGCGCATCAAGTCCGCGCTCCTCAATTCCGGCTTCGGCTATCCGTCCAAACGCATCACCATCAACCTGGCCCCGCCAATGTCCGCAAGGAAGGCGCGGGCTTTGATTTGCCGGTCGCGCTCGGCATCCTCGGCGCCATGGGCGCCGTCCCCGCTCTCGATCGCCACATCTTCCTCGGCGAACTCTCTCTCGACGGCGCCATCCGCCCGGTGCGCGGCGCGCTCTCCGTCGCCGTCTGCGCAAAAGACAAGGGGATTCCGAATCTCATCGTGCCTGCGGAGAACGCCGAGGAAGCCGCTGTCGTCGATGGGGTCAATGTTTTCGGCATGCGCTATCTGGCCGAGGTCGTAGCCCTGCTGACCCGGCCGCAAGAGTTTTCCGCGGTCCACGCCAACCGCAACGCCCCCCAATCCGCGACAGCCGCTGCGCCCGATTTTGGCGAGGTGCGCGGCCAGAACACGGCGAAGCGCGCCCTCGAAGTGGCGGCAGCCGGCGGTCACAATGTTCTTCTCATCGGTCCGCCCGGCTCTGGCAAAACCATGCTCGCGAAACGGATGGCCGGTATTCTGCCGCCGCTCACCTTCTCCGAGGCGATCGAGACCACCCGGATCCACAGCATCGCCGGCGTCCTGCGCGAAGGCGGCGGACTCCTGTGCCAGCGGCCGTTTCGTTCGCCGCACCACACGATCTCGGACGCGGGCATGATCGGGGGCGGCGCCGGAATCCCGCGCCCCGGAGAGGTCAGCCTCGCCCATCACGGCCTGTTATTTCTTGACGAGTTTCCGGAGTTCCCCCGCGATGTCCTCGAGATTCTCCGGCAGCCCCTGGAGGACGGCTCGGTCACCATCGCCCGCTCCAACATGACACTCCGCTTCCCGTCGAACTTCATGTTGGTGGCCGCCATGAATCCCTGCAAGTGCGGCTTCTACGGCGACTCCACACGCGAGTGCCGCTGCACCCCCGGCCAGATCCAGCAATACCTCGGCAAGATCAGCGGCCCCCTGCTCGATCGCATCGACATCCACGTCGAAGTCCCTGCCGTCCCCTACCAGGAGCTGCGCGGCGCTAATGAGAGCGAGTCCTCTGCCGGCATCCGCGGCCGCGTCGCCCGCGCGCGGGCCATCCAGCAGGCGCGCGGCTTTTACAATGCGCGCATGCCCTCGCGCCTCATCCGCCAGGAGTGCGCCCTCGATCCCTCCGGCGAACGCACTCTCGAGATGGCCGTGCGCCGCATGGGCCTCTCGGCGCGCGCCCACGACCGGATTCTCAAGGTGGCCCGCACCATCGCCGATATCGGCGGGGCGGAGGCAGTGGCCGCGAAGCACGTCGCCGAAGCGGTGCAATACCGCAGCCTCGATCGCAATTACTGGAATTAGGTGGAGTCGCGCGACACTGACATTCTCTTTTGGCCAATAATTTGATTTGACTAATCAATTGATCGGGCGTACTCTAAGAACCATGCGGGCCGACGTCGACACCGTCCTCGAGTGCTACCCGCAGATCTACTTCGCCTGCCATAAACGGCACGTCCGCGACGAACAGACTCGAGCCGTCTTGAGCGCCCACCAGGCGAGTGTCCTCGACCACCTGGACGACGTGGAAGGAACCTCCCTGCTGGACTTGGCAAAACACATGGGCGTGACCGCGTCCACCATGTCGCTCACCGTCGACCGGCTCGAGCGCGGCGGCTACGTGACGCGCGCACGCAGCCGCCAGGATAGACGGCGCGTGGACTTGACCCTGACGCCGTCGGGAGTGCGCATCAAACGACAGCAAAAGGTCCTTGAGCCCGAGCTCGTGCGCGCCGTCCTGGAGCGGCTCGACGAAGTCAAACGGCGCCAGGCCTTGCGCGGGCTCGAATTGTTGGCGGAAGCGTCCGTGGAAATGATCCGGTCGGGAGACCTGAGCCGAATCTTGAAAGGAGCGAAACGATGAAGTGGTTATTGTGGATCGGCGGCGGGGCCGTTCTCCTCGTGGGTCTGATGGCGATGGTCGGCGCGATGCTTCCCCTGCGGCATCATGCAACGCGCCGGGCGCGATACAAAGCCTCGCCCGACGCGCTCTACGCCGTCTTAGCCGGCCCCCCCGACTGGCGCACCGGGGTGAAGAACTATGGCGCTCTTCCCGAGCAGGACGGCCGCCGCCGCTGGTGGGAAGAGGACAGTCACCGCCAAAAAGTTACGTTCGAGCTCGTCGAAGCCCGCCCCGCGGAGCGCCTCCAGGTGCGGATTGCCGAGCAGGGGCTGCCCTTCGGTGGAACCTGGACCTTCGATATCGCGCCGGCCGCGGATGGAGGCTCGGAGCTGCGGATTGCCGAGGACGGCGAAATCTACAACGTGATCTTCCGTTTCATGGCGCGGTTCTTCTTCGGATACCACGCCAGCCTCGAAACATACCTGCGCGACCTCGGCGCGAAATTCAGCCAGCCGGTCGACATCGAGGCCTGATATGGGACAGGAATTGGAATGCAGGATGCGGCGTGACAATCGGTGGCTGAAGGGAAAGGCCTATCTGGAAACCGATTTTGTTCTCTTTCGCGGCGACGATCGCGTCAAGATCGGATTTCAGGATCTGACGGCCGTAGCCGCGTCCGCGGGCGTCCTCCGCCTCGACTTCGATGGAGGACCCGTGGAGCTGGAACTCGGGAAATCGGCCGAAAAGTGGCTGGACAAGATCCTCCACCCGCCCTCCCGCCTCGATAAGCTCGGCGTCAAGGATGGCTCCCACGTGCGGCTGTCGGGCGATTTCGACGCGGACTTCGTCGAAGAGCTCCACGCGCGCGGGGCGGTCCTCCGCACCGGCGCGGCGGAGTTCGTGTTCTTCGCGGCGGCGAAAACCGCCCATCTGGACAAGGTGAAAAAGCTCGCGGAGGGCGCCGGTGCCTTGTGGGTGATTTACCCCAAGGGCACGGCCGCGATTCGCGAAATCGAGGTCATCGAAGCCGGTCGGGCGGCGGGCTTGAAAGACGTGAAAGTCGCGCGATTCTCGGCGACCCATACGGCCCTGAAGTTCGTCCCGTCCCGCGTGGCTGCTCCCGGGAAGGCCCGAAAACCGAAGTAGACGCCGCTTGGCACGTCGCGCTCCCTGACGGTCGCGCCTCCGATCGGAGCCACGAGCGTGAGCGAGTGGTTGCGGCGGAACGCGTAACCGCACTTCTGAAACGATGTGCTTAGATATACGCGATCACGTCGATTTCGACCAGCGAATTGCCCGGAATGCCACCCGCAGCTGCAATCGTCGTGCGCACCGGCGGCTCCGCGCCGAATGCGCCCTTGAAGACTTCATTCATGCCGGCATAGTCCTTCAAGTCATTGAGGTACACATTGCACTTCAAGCACTTCTCCATCGACGATCCCACGCTCTCCAACTGCGTCTTGATGGAATCCAGCACGTGCTTGGTGTGCGCCTTGATATCACCCTCGAAGTGCGCGCCGACCCCCGCGATGAACAGCAGATTGCCAAACGACACGCTGCTGTTGAACAGGGGGACCCCTTTTCCCTGCTTGTTGAGAACCTTCTTCGCCGGCTTGTCCTGGGCTGCCGCCGGAGCCGCCGCCGCGGCCGCCACCGCGCCCACCTTCAATCCGCCGCGCAAAAACTTCCGTCGATTGCCGGTGTCGTTCATGGGCTATCCTCTTCTTCCTCCCGTCCGATATGAGTGTCTTTCCGCCGTCCACCGCGCCTCGCCGTATTCCCCCAGCGCGACCGTGCCTGTCAGCTTACCCCCTTGCTCGGTCCCGTCGAATTGGAACGAGACGCGCTGCCCGTCGGTCGGCAGCGAGCTCTGGAATCGCACGCGGTTGCCCGCCACCGTGCCGCTGAGGTCCCCCGACGCGAATTCGCCTTCGTGAGTCCCCAGCAACCGCCCGCCATCCTGCTCGAACACCAGCTTGTGATTCGCCGAGCCGTAGACGAAGTCGAGCTTCACCTCCCACATCCCAGCGACTTGCGCTGCCGGTCCCGTCGGTGGGGCGGCAGGAGGATCCATCTTCGGCGGTTTCGAGAGCACGCCATACAAGCGATCCGCCACCACCCTCTCATCCCCCGCCTGCATCTGGTACGGCACGACGGCGACTGAATTGGCGCTCGAGCGCGCCAGATTGATGCGGGGCTCGGTTTCCAGCAACACTTTAAACACATCCTGTCCCGAGATGCCGAGTTTCGCCGGATCCCACTGCACCACGAGCTCGGGCGTCCGGTTCGAAAGATCCGCCGAAGGCTGTCTGACGTTGGTGGTGACGCCGTCGACCCGCTTCACCGAAGTCGCGATTTGGTTAAGCCACGACTCCCACATCGCCCACTCGGCCTTATGATCGCGTTTGACCCACATCTCCACCGCGGCCAGCATGCCCATGATTTCTTCCTTGCCGACCTTCACCGAGCGGCCGAAGGCGTGGTGTGGCGCGCTATTGATCCATGCCCCGCGCAGCCACTTCTTCTCGCCTAGCAGCAAACCAGCCGCCTGCGGTCCGCGAATGCACTTGCCGCCGCTGTACGCCACCACGTTCGCGCCTCGCGCCAGGTGCACGTTCGGCTTCAAGGTCAGAATCTCCGCCGCCGCGTCCACCACCAGTGGAACATTGTGCCGCCGGGTCGCCTCGGCCACCACGCGCGTGCCCAGCGGCCCGTCGTCATTGGGTCCCGCGAGGATGTATGCCATGGCGGTGCGCTCGTTGAACGCCGCGTCCAGCTCCGCTTTATTCTTGACGATGACCAGCTTGACGCCAAGCATGCGGATGGCGTGGTCGTAGACATTGTGCGAGTATTCCGGTACGATAACCTCGCTCTTCAGCCCCGCCAGGTTGGGCAGCCGCTGCATGCGCTCGGGGTTGCCGCCCGCAATTGCCGCGGAGGTGCAATGCGTCAGACCCGCCGCGCACCCGGCCGTGATGATTCCCCATTCCGCGCCGCTCAACTCGGCCAGGCGCGCGCTTACCGAGTCCATCAGTTCGTCCATATTGACGAAACTGCGCGATGCCTGCTCCATCGCCCGTTTCACTTCCGGCAGCGTCTGCGAGCCGGTGATGATGGTGAACGTGCCGCGCGCATTGATGATCGGGCGCACACCGATGGAGCGGTACATATTTGCGCCGATTTCGAGCGGCGCCGCGACCGCGCGTTGGATGCTCCCGCCCAGCGCCTGCGCCGCTGCGAGCATTCCTCCCTGGCGAAACAGATCGCGCCGGCTGAAACCGGTCCACGGTTCTCTGACTTTGTTCCACAACGTGATTGGCATGATGTTCTCCAGGCCCTTGTTATCAATACCGTACTCGGGACTGGAACACAACTCCCGCGTCCCGAAACTCGCCCGGTGCGCCACACCGAAGGCGCGTCATATGATGAATCCTATGGCGCGGATTTCGACTTTGGCCCTGCTGATTGCAGCGCTTCGCGTGCCGGCCTTCGCAGGCGACGTTTACTTCAACGACTTCAACGGCGCGGCGGGAACCACCTATCCGGAATGGACTGCCTCCGGCTACGCTAATTCCGCAAATCAGGCCGGCAGCGTCGCCGCAGGCTCTGGGCCGCAACCCGTAGCAACCGTGGCCTCGCCGAACGGCAGACAGCGATTCCTCGGCGAATTCGGAGGCCCTGCCCTCCTCACCACGCCGCCTTATGACCCGGCACACTTCGTGCGCGTCAACGAAACCGTGACCCTCAGACTGCGCAACCTGAAGCCGCACACCTTTGCCACCCTGACTTTCGATCTCTACATTTTGAAGAGCTGGGACGGGAACAATCCGAATTACGGTCCCGACCGCTGGTCGGCGAGCGCGCAGGGCGGTCCCACGCTCCTGGATACGACCTTTTCCAACAACCCGAAAACCGCCGCTTACGATCTGAGCTTACAGAGTTATCCCGTTGCCAACAGCCCCCAGCAGCGCGGAGCAGCGGCGGTCAATACGCTGGGATATACATTTTACGGAGACAGCATTTATCGCCTCGCTTTTACCTTCGCTCACACCGGCGACACCCTGGCCGTCAATTTTTCGAGCAGCCTTTTCGAAGGCAAAGGAACGGACGACGAAAGCTGGGGCCTCGATAACGTTCGCGTCTCCATGAACGAGGATGCCCCGATTGCGCGCTCGGCCGCCGCGCCGGCGGCCGGTCTTGCCCCCGGCGCATTGGGCTCGATCTATGGCTTGAGCCTCCTTGCGGCGTCGCAAGCAGCGGCCGGCCCGCCGTGGCCTACGAGTCTGGCGGGCGCGAAAATGACCGTTGTTGACACCCTGGGCGACACCCGTTACGCGCCTCTCCTCTACGTTTCGCCCCACCAGATCAACTTCCAGGTTCCGCCGGGGACGCGCCCCGGCGCGGTCGCGTTCACGTTGCAGACGGAGCTTGGAACCGCCTCAACCTTCGAGGAGCAGGTGGAAACGATTGCGCCCGGCTTGTTCACCGCCAATGGCGACGGTAGCGGCGTGGTGGCGGCAACCGCCATCCGAACCGTCTCCGGGTCCGTGTTCCAGAGCACGGTCGCGGTGTTCCAATGTGACGCTGCGGCCGGAATCTGTCGCAGCGTGCCCATCGATGTGGGCGTGGACACGCCCGTTTATGTAACCTTGTACGCCACGGGGATCCGCGACAGTCCGGATAGCGCCATAGCCGTCCTCATCGCCGGCCGGCCCGCGCCTGTGTTATTTGCAGGGCCCCATCCGTTATATGACGGCTTGGACCAGATCAACGTAGCCCTGTCTCCGGCTTTCGCGGTTCGGGCGAAGTCGATGTCGTAATTCAGGTAGACGGCGCCCTGTCGAATACTGGCCGGATCAACGTCCTTTAAGACCCCCCGCACCGGTCCCCCTCCGCCTGCCGGGCCAGGTTCGCAAACCACCCGCCTGCCGCGATCAACTCGCCCGGGCGGCCCTTTTCCACAACCTTCCCGTCATTCATGACCACGACGTAGTCGGCATCCTTCACCATCGAATATCGATGGGCGATCACCAGCGTCGTGGTCCGATCGCTCAACTTCTTCAACGCCAGTTTCACTTCATTTTCTGTGGCATAGTCCAGATTGGCGGTGGCTTCGTCGAGCACCAGGATGCGCGGCCGTGCCGCCAGGATCCGGGCGATCTGCAGGCGCTGCCGCTCGCCAACCGAGAGCCCCAACCCACCCTCGCCGACCTCCGTAGCGAGACCTTCCGGCAGGCGCGCCAGGGCGTCTCCCAATCCCGCGGTCAAAGCGGCGTCGCGCACCTCATCTTCCGTCGCATCCGGACGCTTGTAGCGAATGTTGTCCGCCAGCGTGCCGCGGAACACCGCTCCATCCGCCGCGACCATTCCCACCGCCTGCCGCACCGACGACGGGGCCACGCGCCCCAACGGCTGCCCGTCGATCAGAATCTCTCCCGAAGCCGGCTCCCACAATTTCAACAACAGATCCGCCGTCGTCGACTTGCCCGCGCCCGACGGCCCGACCAGCGCCGTCGTCTTACAGGCTTCTACCGTGAAAGTCAGGCCGCACAACACCTCCCGATCCGGCACATATCCGAAATGAACATCGCGGAACTGGATGCGCCCGGGCCCGGGCAGCAACTCCACCCCACCCGGCTCCTCCGGCCCCGTCTGCAGAAGCCGCGCCGCGCGATTCAACGAGGCGAGGTGCTGCTGCAAGTTCACCGCGATGCCGCTCAGTGAATCGATCGGGTCGTACAGCCGGTCGAGATATGCCACGAACATGACCACGTCGCCCGGCGTCAGACGCTGGTCCATCACCATCCACCCGCCGTATCCCAGCACCAGCGCTTTGCTGATATGGCTCAGCGTGCTCTGCAGGAACAGGTGCCGGTTGGCGCGCAGGTTGCGATCCAGGTAATCCTGGTAGGCCGTCCGCGAGGCGGCTCGCAGGCCGGCGGATTCGCGCGTCTCGGCGCCCGACAGCTTCACCGTCTTGATCGCTGCCAGCGCGTCCTGCACGCGCACGGACACCTTCTCCCACATCACGTAATACTCGGCCATTCCCGACTCGAGCCGCAGCGCCGCGCGCCGCGAAATCATCAGGTACAGCGGCAGCGTGACCAAGGCCGCGACGGTCAGCCGCAAACTTTGCGTTAGCATGATGGCGCAGATCCCTACAATCCGCAGCGCCTCCGGAGCGATCTGTTGCGAGAATGCCGATACGATAGGCGCCACCTGGTCCGACTGGTCGATTCTCTTCGCCAGCCCCCCACTGGCGCGGCGATTGAAAAAGGAGAGCGGAAGCCTGAGCACGTGCCCGAACGTGGCCTGGATGAGGCTCGCCTCCATGTGGCAGGCGACCACCGTGCTCTGCGAATCCGCCGCCAGCGACAAAAAGTGCCCGCCGACGCCGATCAGGAACAGCAGCCCCACCGCCCATAGGAGCGTCGTCAGCGTTTGCCGGCGCGTGCGCGCGGCCACGAAGTCCGTCCGGTGCGGTAGTTGCGTCTGCCTCGGCGTCCCCAATTCCGGCTCGCGAATCCGCGGCGCGGCCGGCGCCGCCTCCCCCGGCGGAGACTCGACGCGGCGCGGACGTTCGACGAAGAGCCCGGCCACGTCGTTGATTGCTACGCGGTAGATGAGGGGCTGCAGGAGGTCGGCGCCCGTACCCAGCAGCGCCAGCAGAGCGATCACCAGGAACCGCTGCCGATACGGGCGCGCCAGTTCGATCAGCGCCCGAAGCGCGCCCATCCTCTCGCCGGAACTGTGATTCATCCGTGTCCAGGTCGATGGTAGCAGCCGCGTGGGGCTACCCCCAGTATTCTTCCCCCTGCGCCAGGTTCTTCTTGAGGAAATCCGTGTCGATCCTCAGCCCGAGGCCAGCCGCGGTGGGAACCTTCAGCAGTCCTTTGCGCACCTCTGGCGGGCCGCCCGCGGCCATGCCTTCGATGTAGTGATTGGGCCGCCCCAACTGGCTTTCCGACCGGTAAAAGTTCTCGATCGAAGCGCCGAAGTGCGCATTCGCGTAAGTGAGCACCAGCGAGCCGACGTTATGGAGCGCCACCGGCGTGCGGAAATAGTAGGCATAATCCGCGATCTTCTTCGCGCCCGTAAATCCTCCGGCGAAAGCCAGATCCGGGTGGATGATGTCCACCGCCTGGTTGTCCAGGAACGGCTTGAAGCCGCGCACCATCTCCAGTTTCTCCCCGGTCAGCAGCGGCACGCGGGTCGAACGGCGGAGCGCCATCCACGCCTCCGAAAACGGCGGGTTCAACGCGTCTTCGATAAAAAGAGGATTCATCGGCTCCACGGCTTTCGCCACCGCAATGGCGCTCGGCGTGTCCAGTTCATTGTGGCAGTGGACTGCGATATCGATATCGTCGCCCACCGCTTCGCGGCAGTTGGCGTAGGCGCGTGCCACGTTGCGGAGTTGCTGTGTCGTCAGGGTGGCGGCGAAACGCGCCGACGGCACGCCGAGCACCGGGTCGATTCCGTTCTTGAATGCCGTGAAGCCCTCCGGCATTTCCTTGATCCGCTGCGCCCAGTCGCGGCACGAGACCTTATCGAGCATGTTGAGTCCGAGGCAGTGCGAGTACATGGGGATCGACTCGCGAAACAGTCCGCCCAGGAGTGTGCTCACCGGCGCGCCGAGAAGCTTACCCGCCAGATCCCACAGCGCCATGTCAATCCCGCTGATCGTCGGGATGTGCGCCATGTACGTGTGCATCAGCGAGGTCATGTTGTGAAAGTGAACCTCAATCGTCAGCGGATCCTTGCCAATCAGGAGGTTCCGCATCGTGGCCAGGCGGGCCCGCGCCATCGGTCCGGTGGCCCCGGCTTCGCCGTAGCCCGTGACGCCGCTATCCGTATCGATGCGAAT
This sequence comes from uncultured Solibacteraceae bacterium, assembly GCA_964608645.1. GTDB lineage: Bacteria > Acidobacteriota > Terriglobia > Bryobacterales > Bryobacteraceae > CAZSQK01. Next base: position 99,392 of record CAZSQK010000007.1, read on the forward strand.
CAGACAGTTGCCGGCGATATTTTGGATGGCCATGGCATGGATGGCCGTAATCTTCACCCGGTTCAGAGCCGGTTGGGCCATTGCCCGGAAGCGGCTGAATACCCCCGCCGCGGGCAAAGCCACCGCGAGGCGAATCAAGTCTCTGCGGGACATGCTTCTCATACCGAAACCTCCTCGATCGACCGTTGCGCTTATCCCAGAATCGGCCGATTCAGTTCCGTGCGCCAGTCCGCCGGATCGGCGCTCGACTCCGGACCCGCCACATAGCATTCCCACAGATTCGGCGCCGCCGTGTGCCCATTAGCCGCCATCCAGGCGTCGAACTCCCCCCAGCCGTCTCCGAGGCCCTCGTAGGGGCCGTGATAGACCGTCCGCGCGACGGTGGCAGCGGGAAGATGGCCAGACTGGACGCGCCCTGCGGGAGAAACAGCCGTCGCCACCGGCACGCCGATTTCGAAATCGAAGCTGGTCGGGTCCATCCGGAAGTGGTGTGAAAATACGGGTCCGGCGGGCCGAATGCCCTGCGCCGCCAGGACGGACATCAACTCGCCGATTCCCGGACCCATCACACTCTGAATCTCGCTCCTCGGAATGAGCAGACGGATGACCGCAGTGACTTCCTCGGCGGTTTCCGTAATGTGCGGTGTGTCGATCATGTGGACATTCTCCTCTCGTCTTCGTCCGGAGTCCAGTTCCCTCACCGTACGATCAGACCCTGCCCCGTCGGCAGCGCCAGCGCTTCCACGCCGAAGCTGCGCGCCGCGGCGTCGAGCGCCTTTTTCTGGTCGCCGTGCTTCCAGTAAGCGTAGTCGTCCATCAACACGATAGCGCCCGGCGACATACGCGGCCAGAAATATTCCAGGGCGGCGCGCTCCGGCAGTGCGCAATTCATGTCGAGGTGCAGGAAGGCGACCCGCTCGGCCCGGATCGCGGGTAGGATATCGGGAACGGCGCCCTGCACGATAACGGCATTCGGCCACTCCGCGAAATTGGCACGGACACGTTCGATGTCGGTGACGTACGCTCCGGCATCCTCCGTGGCTTTGACCATTTCCGCCATGCCGGACTTCACTTCCGCAGCCGAGTACTGCTCCACGATCGGCCCCGCGAAGGTGTCGACCAGATGGTAACGCCGGGGCACGGCCGACCAGTTCAGACGGTGCATGATGGCGGAGCTGACGAAGCCGGCGTTGACTCCGCACTCGACAAAATCTCCATGGGCGCGAAGGGCCGTGTCGGCGGCCCAAAGCGCGACGTGGATGCGCCATTCGAAATGAGCGTCGACGCCGTATCCTGCTCGGACCCCGCGGGCGTACGCTTCGCGAAAGGCCGCCTCTTCGCGAAAACTTTGATCGCTCAGCGTGAACAGACCGTCCTCTGCATAGTGGCGCGCCACGTCGAAGGGCACGTATCCGTGTGTGACGATGAACCTGTGGACACTCGCCTCGATGCGGCGCCGCAACCGGGCGGGCAGCAGCCTGTTGAGCGCGGTGATCATCGTGGAACCCGCATTATAAGTGAGTGCGCGATCCGGCAGATGATGCCAGCAGGGTCAAGCGGCCGCCCTGGAAACCGAAGACCGCGTCGTAGCCCGAGTAGTCTGGCGGCGCTGGCTGCGCTACCGTCCGCTGCACGTCGATCGTCATGTCGCGGTAATACAGCCGGGTCGTGAAAAGTAAAAGATACGAATCCTTCGGGAATGGATCGTCGACGAACATGACACGGGCGCCGCGGCGGGCAGCCGAATCCCTCCGATTGTGGCAGAAGACCGGATCGCTTTCATGACGCGGTCCCCCGGGGCCCCTAGCCCTAAAGGGCTAACCGGATATTTTCTGCCGAATCCTGTAACTTCCGCCGGGAGAGGATCGCCTAATGGACAATCCCCGTTACGACAGCGGGCGCACTCACCCCTATCACCCAAACGCGCCCGCTTTAAAATCTCACCAAACCCGCCGGTGCTGCAACCGTCCCTTGGCTGCCAGCGAGAATCGCGGCTCCGCTTCCCCTCTCCCTAATAGCTGATTCGCCAGATATTCGCCAACCGCCGGCCCGTGCTTATATCCGTGGCCCGAGCCGCCCCCCACAAGCCAGACGTCGTCCCGATCCGGATGCCGGTCGATCAGCAGGTCGCCGTTCGAGGTGTTCTCGTATTGGCACACCCGGGACTCCGTCAGCGGCGCATCGCCCAGATCCGGAAACCGCTCGGCGAGAAAGCGCCGCGCCTCCGCCAGCCCTTCGTCGCTCAGCCTCCGGTCGCCTGTATCGGGGTCGAACGCAGCGCCGTGCCGGTCGAAGGCGAGCTTGATCCCCCGATTTTCCAGATCCGGAAAGCCGTATGGCCCGCGTGGGTCGGTCCAGTCGATCCAGACCGGCAGCGCCCCCACCGCGAAGCGCGCATCACTCGCCGGTGGGGCAAAAAAGAAAACCTCCTGCCTGGTCGGAAAAATCCGATCTCCCAGTATTTCCGGGAACAGTTTCGGCAGCCAGGGCCCGCAGGCGTAGACCGTCACCGCGGCCGGCGGAGCCACCGCGGCGGTCGCATATCGCACACCCATCCGCACCGCATCCTCCACCACCTCGATCACCGCCCGACGCGCCATCAGTGCTCCGCTCTCCGGCTCGAAAATGCCGTATAGATCGGTGTCGTCGAAGCGCATTTGCGGATACCGCCGCGCCATCTCTGCGTGCTCGAGAACCTCGAATGCCACGCCGAGGCGCGCCAGCGTGGCCCGCGTAGCCGAGCTGTAGGCGTCACCTTCCCGCCCGATCCACAACATGCCGGTCCGTTGGAACACCCCCCGGCCGAACTGCTTCCACAACTCCAGCGACCGCATCGCCATCCGCGTGTAAATCTCGTCTGCGCCATAGCCCATGCGGATGATGCGGCTCTCCCCGCCCGAACTGGCGCGCGAATGCGCCGGCCCCCACGCATCCACCAGGGCCACCGACGCCCCCGCGCGCCGCAGATGCCACGCCGTCCACGCGCCGAAAACGCCCGCCCCGACCACAGCCACGTCCTGTGCCATGATGGACACCGATGAGATTCACTTTACACTCCTGCGCTGCGATTCTGGCTGCCGCCATCGCGCACGGCCAGCCCCTTGCGGGCGTGGTCGATATCCACGCGCACGCCGATCCCGACTCCGTCTCCCGCTCTATCGACGCGATCGACCTGGCACGGATGGCGAAGGATCGCGGCATGCGCGCCCTCGTCCTGAAGAGCCATTGGGAGCCAACCGCCTCGATGGCGTACCTCGTGCGCAAGGCCGTCCCCGGCATCGAAATCTTCGGCGGCATCGACCTGAACCGCTCCGTCGGCGGTGTCAACCCCGTCGCCGTGGAGCGCATGGCGGCTGTCAAGGGCGGTTGGGGCCGCGTCGTCTGGATGCCGACATTCGACGCCGAGAATCAAGTGCGCTATTCGAAGGAGAACCGCCCCTTCGTTCCCGTCTCCAGAAAGGGCCGGTTGCTGCCTTCCGTCAAGGAGGTGATCGCGCTCGTGGCGAAGCGCCGGCTGACGTTGGAAACCGGGCATTCCTCCCCCGCCGAGTGTCTCGCGATTGTGCGCGAGGCGCGCCGCCAGGGGGTCGAACACATCATCGTGACCCACGCAATGCTGCCGCCGGTCGGGATGTCCATCCCCCAGATGCAGGAAGCGGCCCGCGAAGGCGCCTATATCGAGTTTGTTTACAATGCGCTGATCGGCCCCAACAAGGCGTTCGAAATCGGCGATTACATCAAGGCCATCCGCGCCGTCGGCCCGCAGTCGTGCATTCTCTCGAGCGACTTGGGACAGGCCGGGAATCCCTTCCACCCCGACGGTCTCGCCGCGTTCCTCCAGGCTTTGCGGGATGCCGGAATATCGGAGGCGGATCTCGACCTAATGGCGAAGACCAATCCGGCCCGGGCACTCGCCATGGACTGACGCGCAACTCTGCGCCCCTGAATAGGTTAACGGCCCTTCATTCACGATTCTTTACATCTGTATTTTCGTGGCCTGCGTCCGATAAGTAGGAGGGAGAAGGCAATGGCTGGACTGAAACAGATCTTGGATCCGACAAGGATGGGGCAGGGCGCGGAGACGCTCCATGCCGAGATGTGCAAGCGCATCGTGGGACAGGACCAGGCCGTTCGCCAGATCGTCCGGATTTATCAGACGTTCCTGGCCGGCATGGCCAACCCGGGGCGTCCGGTGGGGAGCCTGCTCTTCCTCGGGCCGACCGGCTCCGGCAAGACCCGCACCGTGGAGGCCATGGCGGAGAGCCTCGCCGGAGACCCGCAAGCGGTCGTGAAGATCGATTGCGCGGAGTTCCAGCACAGCCATGAGATCGCCAAGCTAATCGGCTCCCCTCCCGGATACCTCGGACACCGCGAGACGCACCCGCTGCTCAGCCAGGAACGCCTCAACCAGTTCCAGAGTGAATCCCTGAAACTCAGCTTCGTCCTCTTCGACGAAATCGAGAAGGCCAGCGACGCGCTCTGGAACCTGCTGCTCGGCGTCCTCGACAAAGGCACTCTCACGCTGGGTGATAACCGCCGCGTCGATTTCACCCACTCGATCATTTTCCTGACCAGCAACCTGGGAGCGGCGGAGATGAACGCCCTGATTCGCCCCAAGCTCGGCTTCGCCACCGGCGAGCCCGACGCGAAGCTGGCGGAGAAGCTTTCCTCCGCCGGAGCCGAGGCCGCCCGCCGCCGCTTCACGCCGGAATTCCTGAATCGTCTCGACCATGTCGTCACCTTCCGCCAGCTCGGCGAGCCCGAGTTGCAGAAGATCCTCGACATCGAGTTGGACGCCGTCCGTCTGCGCCTGATGCGCGCCACCGGATCGAACTCCGCCGCCTTCTCGATGAACGCGGATGTCCGGGAGCTTCTCCTGCGGGATGGGACCGACAGCCGTTATGGCGCGCGCCATCTCAAACGTGCAGTTGAGCGCCACCTCGTGCAGCCCATCTCGAATTTGATCGCCACCGGACAAATGCAAGCGGGCGACCGCCTCATTGTCGAGCGCGACGGAGAACTCCTCGTCTTCTCGAAAGAGACGACCGACGTGGTCTCCGCGGCGGCGTAGCAGTTCCGTTCACGGTGGAGGATCACGGGCCCCCGGTGACTCACAGCTTTCTCTTGAAGAACTCCACCGACGCCTTGTAAGCCCGCAACCATGAGGCGTGGCGCAGGAAGCCGTGGATCTCGTCCGGCAGGATCAACTGTTCGAACGTGACCCCCTGCCTGCGTAGCGCCGCCACCATCTCGACTGTCTGAGCGAAGTCCACGTTGCGGTCGTCGTCTCCGTGAATCAGCAGGACCGGCGACCGCCACGTGCGAATCGACGACATCGGCGAGGAGTCGAACGCCGTCCGCGAGGCGTCGTCCGTGGCGCCGGCCCCGCTGCGGCTCATGCGCCAGTCGTGCACGCCGTGGAAATCGACTCCCGCCGCGAACAGGTCGGATCCGCGCGCCAGCCCCATGGCCGTAAGATATCCGCCGTACGACCCTCCCCACAATCCGATGTGTGCCGGATCAACGTCCGCCCGCGTCCGCAGATAGAGCGCCGCCCCCTCCACATCGTGATACTCGCTCGCCCCGCTCGCCCCGTAATTGATCGCCTCGCGGAAATTCAGCCCGTATCCGATGCCGCTCCGGTAGTTGATCGCCAGCACGATATACCCCTGATTGGCGAGGAACTGATTCATGCCGTACGCATTGTTGTAATAGTCCATGTAGTGCCATCCCGGCAGCATCTGCCGCCGCGACCCACCGTGAAGGAACACCAATGCTTTGCGCTTCTCTCCCGGCTTGAGGTCCGCAGGCAGGAAAAGCTGCCCATGGATCGGCATCCCGTCCGATGCCGGATAGATCACCTGCATCGGCACGACCAGCGACTCCGCCGGGAAATTCGCCGGTATGGTCTCCGGCGCCAGATCTTTGACGGCGCTACCCGCCTGGATCGCGGCTCGAGCCGGCTTCCTGGCATCGGAGTGGAGATACGCCACGTCGCCGCCGAGCGCCACCGGCGCCCACTCCAGCGATTCCCCCTTGGTCACCGCGCGCGGAGCCCCGCCGGCAATCGCCACCCGCCAGATGTGCCGGCGGTTGATATCTCCTTGGTTCGAGGCGTAAACCGCCTCCTTGCGATCCTCCGTAAACGCGACGTGCTCCACCTCGAAGGTCCCCGGCGTCAGCAGCGTCGCCGGTCCGCCTTCCACCGCGACCGCATACAGATGCGTCCAACCGTCCTTCTCCCACGGGAACACGACCCGGTCGCCCGCCCCCCAGAACAGTTGATTCTCACCCACAATCGCCCGGAAAACGCTGCCCGGCCCGGCGTCTGCCCGCCAGATCTGCCGCCCGCTGCCATCCGCCACCGACGCCACCCGGATCGCCCACGGATCTCCCGCGCGACGTCCGCCGCGGCCGCCCCCGCCGCCCGATTGCGTCCGCATAAACGCGACCTGTTTGCCGTCCGGCGACCACACCGGCTGCGTATCCCGATCGACGCTCGGATCCATGTACGAGAGCGCCTTAGCCCCGAAATCGTAGACCGCGATGAAGCTGTGATTGACCCGAACGCTGACGAACGCCACCTTCGATCCGTCCGGCGACCACACCGGATCTGAAGCCGTGACCCCCGAACGCGGTTTGAACAGCATCTGTGCCGCCCCTCCGGCGATTGGCGCCGTCCACAATTGGCCCCCGCGCAGAAACACCACCCGGTCGCCCTTGGGCGAGATGGCGGGCGTATGTCCTTCCGCGATCTTCCGCGCCCCCTCGCCCGGGACGACGATCATGATGTCCTGCTCCGTCCCTTCCGGGTTGGCGGACGGGTTCGGATCCGGTCGGCCCAGGAACTCGAGATCGCCCCCGCGCACGAACACCACGGCGCGCGCATCGGGAGTCCAATGAAGTTGACCGATATCGACACCGTCGTCCTGCGCATAGCTGGTCACCCGCACACCTTTAAACTCGGGCGCCGAGGCGATCCAGACATTCCGCGCGCCGCGCTCGTTGAGCAGCCAGGCGACCTTGCCCCCGCCGGGAGCCGCTACCAGGTCCGAAGGAAACGGCGCCGAAAGAACCTGGTCGAGCGTGAAATCCTTGGCGGTCGATACGCCGAGAGACAGAAAGCAAGCCAGCAGAATCCGCTTCATGACGATACAGTCTACCGCTTGCTGGTCCACAATGCCGCGAAGAACAGCGCGTTGTAGGCCGCGTGCATCAACGTCGACGCCTTGGTCGACCCGGTGGCCTGCCGCATCGCCCCGAACGCCGCGCCCGCCCCGCAGATCAGCAGCACGTGCCGCCAGGAATTGCCGTATTCCGGCGCATGTAGCAGGCCGAATGGTATGGCCGCCAGCACGATCCCCGGGACAACGCCGAGGCTGCGCACCAGCAGCGGCTGCAGGAACCCGCGGAAGGCCAGCTCCTCGGCTAGCGGCCCCAGCGTGACGCCGAACGCGCCGATCAGGATGATCGACGGGCGGTCCTGCATCAACTCCGTCAGCGGGTTGCTCGTGGTCGGTGTGCGCATCAGGTATGCCGTCAGAACGACGATGAACGCCGTTAGCCATCCCGCGATCGCCACCCACAGCGGAGGCCACTTCATGGGAGACCAGCCGAGCGATTCCCAGAAGGGACGGCCGTACTGAAGCCGCAGAATCAGCAGGAGCACGAGAAACAGGAACACATAGCCGATGAACTGCTCGGCCAATACTTCCGCGGCCTTGATCGGCTGCCAGTGGAAAATCGACAGGAGCGCCTTGACCAGGCCGAACCCCGCGAGCATCGCGGGAACCGCCAGTCCGGCAAAGAGGAATAGGTCGGAGTAGCCCCAGAATGGTGTGGCCTCTTCGGGCACTGGAGGGGACTCGCAGACCGCGGGAGCCGCGTCCGCTTCCGGCGCCGGAAGCGGCGCTGCCTGTTCCGGATCTTCGCTCATTCGTCTCTCTCGATGAGAGCGGCGGCGAGCAGCGGCAGCATCAACTCGTGATGCCCGGTGATCGCGTACCCCGCGCCGCCGGCCTGCGCATGCGGACGCTGCACCACGTTGACGCGCGGACGGTAATGCTGCAGAAAGTCGAAGTTGGCGGTCGTGAACCCGCTCAGCGGATGTCCCAGATTGCGGACAGCCGAGACCGCCTTGAGAAACACCTCGGGCAGAATCACCGCGGATCCGCAATTCAAAAACACGCCCCCTTGATCGAGGTCCGCGGCGCAGGAGCAGAAAAGCCGGAAATCGCGATGCGTCGCCGCGCCCAGCGCAGCCGGATCGGCCGCCGGATGCGTATGCGGCGTGTCCGTGCCGATGGCCACATGCACCGTCACCGGAACGGATGCGCTATATGCCTGTACCAGCAGGCTCGCCTCGGGGTGCGCCACCGCCCCGCACAGCGCCTTCCCGTACGCTTCGCCCAGCCCCAGATCGGGCGTGATGGCGCCCGCCATTTCCCGCCCCGTCTCCTCGGCAACTCCGAACCGGCCGTCGGGGAGCACGGCTTCGACGTCCTCGCTGGTGTGGCCCGCCAGCGCGATCTCGAAATCGTGGATCGCCGCGGCGCCGTTCATCGCAAACGCGGTAGCGTACCCGCGCCGCATCAGATCGATCAGCACCGGCGCCAGGCCGCACTTGATGACGTGGCCGCCCAGTGCCCAAAGGATGGCCCTCTGTTTGACGCGCGCCGCGGCAATCGCGTCCACCACCGACAGAAAGTCCTTCGCCGCCAGAATCCCCGGCAACCCGCCCAGCAGTCCGCCGATCCCCGATCCCTTCCGGTACGGCGCCGCGAAATCCGCCACCTTGACCTTGCCGCCCCGCTCGCGCAGGCTGACCGTCTTCAACCCGGCGAACTCCAACGGCCGCTTGGCGTAACGGCTCACGCAGCCTCTCCGCTGGGCAGCACCTTGCGCAGCGCTTCGGCCGTATAGCTCTTCTTCGACCGGCACACCTGCTCCGGCGTGCCGCAGGCGACCAGCCGGCCGCCATACTCGCCGCCGTCGGGGCCGAGATCGATCAACCAGTCGGCGCTCTTCATCACATCCAGATTGTGCTCGATCACCACTACTGTATTGCCCAGCCCCACCAGCCGTTGCAGCACGTCGAGCAGTTTCCGCACGTCGTCGAAGTGCAGGCCCGTGGTGGGCTCGTCGAGCAGGTAAAACGTCCGCCCGGTCTGCCGCTTGCTCAATTCCTTCGCCAGTTTGATGCGCTGCGCCTCCCCGCCCGATAGCGTCGTAGACGATTGTCCGAGGTGCACATAGCCCAGGCCCACGTCGAGCAGCGTTTGCAGTTTGACGCGGATCTGCGGCAGGTTCTCCATCAGAGGCAGCGCCTCTTCAACGGTGGCGTCCAGCAGATCGGCGATCGAGTGCCCTTTGAACTTCACCTGCAGCGTCTCTCGATTGTACCGGCGCCCGCGGCACACATCGCAGGTTACGTAGACATCCGGCAGGAAGTTCATTTCGATGCGCTTGAGGCCGTCGCCCTGGCACGCCTCGCAACGGCCGCCTTTCACGTTGAAGCTGAAGCGTCCGGGTTTGTACCCCCGCTCCCGCGATTCCGGCAGCATCGCGTACAGTTCCCGAATCGGCGTAAACAGGCCCGTGTAGGTCGCCGGATTCGACCGCGGCGTGCGCCCGATCGGCGCCTGGTCGATGCGGATCACTTTGTCGATCTGATCGATCCCCTCGATCGTGTCGTGCGCTCCCGGTTCGTCGCGCGAGCCGTAAATCTCCCGCGCCAGCGAGCGGTACAGAATTTCGTTGACCAATGTCGATTTGCCGCTGCCCGAGACGCCCGTCACCACCGTCAGCAAGCCCAGCGGAATCTCCACATCGATCCCCTTGAGGTTGTGCTCCGTGGCCCCGCGAATCGCCAGAGTCTTCCCGCCCGGCTTGCGGCGATCCGCCGGGATGGGAATCTCCACCTCGCCGCTAAGATACCGGCCGGTGAGCGATGCCGCATTCCTGGCAATCGAATGGGGATCGCCCGCCGCCACCAGCTCCCCGCCCAGCCGTCCCGCGCCGGGCCCCAAATCGATGACGTAATCGGCCCGTTCGATGGTCTCGGCGTCATGCTCCACCACCAGCACCGTATTGCCCATGTCGCGGAGATGCGTGAGCGTTTCGAGCAGGCGATTGTTGTCGCGCGGATGCAGCCCGATCGACGGCTCGTCGAGCACGTACAGCACTCCCCGCAGCTTGGACCCGATCTGGGTGGCCAGCCGGATCCGTTGCGCTTCGCCGCCCGAAAGGGTTGCCGCGGAACGTTCCAGGCTCAGATAATCCAGCCCGACCGCCGAGAGAAACTCCAGCCGCCGCCGGACCTCGTCCACCACCCGCCCCGCGATCTGTGTCTCCCGCTCGTTGAATTCCCAGTTACGGACCGTCAGCAGCGCGCGCCCGATCGACATGGACGTGAAGTCCGCGATCGAGAAACTTTTCACGCGCACGGCCAAGCTGGTCGGACGAAGCCGCAGACCGTTGCAATCCGGGCAGCGCCGCGGCGACATGTATTCAGTGAGCCATTCGCGATACCCCTCCGACGACGATTCGTACGTCTCGTTGAGGACTGCCAGAATGCCGGACAGCAACGCCTCTCGCCCCTTCTTGGGCATCTCCTCGAAGGGCTTCTTCAGATTGACGCGGTTCTTCTTCGCCAACTCCTCGACCGTCTGCTGCATGTGCCAGGAGCTCGCCCCCGGACCGAGCCCGCCGTCGAATAGCGGCTTCGCTGGGTCGGCGATCACCTTCCCCGGGTCGAAGCTCCACTGGCTGCCTAACCCGTGGCACGCCTCACAGGCGCCGTACGGGCTGTTGAAGGAGAACGATCGGGGCTCCAGTTGCGGCACGCTGGTCCCGCACTCGGTGCACGCCAGTTTCTGCGAGTACAGCCGCTCGTCGCCGTTGACCACCACGATGAGGACCAGCCCGTTCGCCAGTTTGGTGGCCGTGTCGATGGAGGCCTCCAGCCGCTTTTCAATCCCCGATTTCACTAGAAGACGGTCCACCACCACTTCAATCGTGTGGTTCTTGCGCTTATCCAGGGTGATATCTTCATCGAGCGAGCGCAGCACCCCGTCGATCCGCGCCCGCACAAACCCCTGCCGGGCCAGCTTCTCCAGGTCTTTCTTGTATTCGCCCTTACGCCCCCGCACCACGGGCGCCATCACCATAATGCGGTCTTCGGGCTTGAGAGCCACCACGTGCTGCAAAATCTGCTCGGTGGTCTGACGCGAGATCTCGTTGCCGCACACCGGACAGTGCGGAACCCCGACCGATGAGTAGAGCACCCGGAGATAATCGTAAATCTCGGTTATAGTACCAACCGTGGAGCGGGGACTACGGCTCGTAGTCTTCTGTTCGATCGAAATCGCCGGGCTCAGACCGTCGATCGAATCGACATCGGGACGCTCCATCTGGTCCAGAAATTGGCGGGCGTACGTAGAGAGAGTCTCCACGTAGCGCCGCTGGCCCTCGGCATAGATTGTGTCGAACGCCAGCGAGGATTTCCCCGAGCCGCTCAGCCCGGTGATCACCGTCAGGCTGTTTCGAGGGATTTCGACGTCGATGTTCTTTAAATTGTGCTGGCGCGCGCCATGCACGGTGATCCGATCCAGCATAAGATATTTGGATGGGGACTAGAACTCTTTATTCTCGCGCGAGTTGTACCCCTACGGCAATTGAGGTATAAAAACCACTGTGCGCAAGTGCGGGTACTGCGGCGGCAGTAGACTCAAACGAGTTCATCGGACGTTTCTCGAACGGTTTAGCTACCTGGCCATTTATGAATGCCGGGACTGCGAAAACGAGGAGTTTATCCCGCGCCGGTACACGTTCCACTTAGGCGATCAGGCACGCTGTCCCAAGTGCGGGACGTACCGGATCACCAAGTTGAAGGGGCCCGACAAGATCGACAAAATGTTCAACGGGCCGCTCAATAGCCTCGAAAAGCTCCTCGGCGGAAAACTCCATCACTGCTGCTTCTGCCGCATCCAGTTCTTCGATCGTCGCAAGCTGGCGCCCCGGGTCAATGTGCAGCCGTACACCCCCGAAAGCGAGCCGGGGGAGGCGGAACTGGTCGAACCCGGTGTTAAGGACCCACCGGATAAGGCCAGTTCGGATGAGTAAACAGCCCGCCATCCACCCATAACGTCTGGGCCGTCACAAAGTTCCCGGCCTCGCCGGCAAAGAACACCACCGCGCGCGCCACGTCCAGCGGCTGTCCAACCCTGCCGAGGGGAGTATGCGAAGCCCACGTGGCGGCATAATCGGCCGCCTCCAGTTTGGTTCGTTCGATTTCGATTGCTCCGGGCGCGACACAGTTCACCGCAATGCCGTGCCGCCCCAGTTCCATGGCCGCAACTTTTGTAAACATTTCGATCCCGCCTTTGCTGGCCGTGTAGCTGACCAGATTAGGAAAGGGCGTCTTGTTGCACCCGGAGCCGATATTGATGATGCGTCCCCCGCCGTGTTCTTTCATGAGACGGGCGGCGCGCTGCGTGCATAGGAAACATCCCTTGAGATTCGTCGCGATGACGCGGTCCCACTCGGCCTCTTCCAGTTCGAGCAGCGGCTTCCAGACCTGCATGCCGGCATTGTTGACCAGGATGTCCAGCTTCGTAAAACGGGCGGTCACCTCGACGAACATCCGGTCGACGTCCGCCGCCTTCCCCACGTCGGCCTGCACCGGAAAAGCCATCCGGCCCATCGCGGCAATCTCGGCCGACGTGGCCTCGGCCCCCTCCCGGTCGGAGTGGTAGTTCACCGCGACATCGCACCCGCACCGCGCCAGTTCCAGGGCGATTCCCTTGCCCACACCCTTGCTGGCGCCCGTCACGATCGCAGTCTTGGACTCGAGAGGCAGAGACATTGTTCGTAGAATACAAGTTCCAGGGACACACGTGCGACTCACCGCTGAAATAGGCGACGCCGGCAAGCGCCTCGATCAACTCCTCCACCAGCGGCTGCCGGACTTCAGCCGCTCGCGCATCCAGGAGTGGATCCGGAGCGGACGCGTGCTGGTCGGCGGCAAACCCGCGCGCTCCTCTCACGCAGTCCGCCCCGGCGAGGCGATTGACGTGACGCCTGCCGGACCGCCGCCGCTGCACGCCACCGCGGAAGAGATCCCCCTCCGCGTCCTGTATGAGGACGACGATCTGGTCGCCATCGACAAACCGGCCGGCATGGTGGTGCATGCCGGCGCCGGCGTCCACTCCGGCACACTCGTCAATGCGCTCCTGCATCGCTTCGAAACCCTCTCCGGCGTCGGCGGCGCGGTCCGCCCCGGAATCGTTCACCGGCTCGACCGGTATACCAGCGGCGTGCTGCTCGTCGCCAAGAACGACACCGCGCATCACGCGTTGGCCGCGCAGTTCTCCGGCCGCCAAGTCGAGAAGGTGTACCTGGCGCTAGCGCACGGCGCGGTCAAGCAGGAGACCGGCCGGATCGAGCGCCCAATCTCGCGCGACCCGGTTCGCCGGACTCGTATGACAGCGCGGCTCGCCGAGGGACGCGCCGCCTGGTCCGAGTACCGCGTCTTGCGGCGCTTCCCCGCCTTCACGCTGCTCGAAGTGAAGATCGGGACGGGCCGCACCCACCAGATTCGGGTACACCTGTCGAGTATCGGCCATGCGGTCGTCGGCGACACCCTCTACGGGGCCCCGGGAAATTCCGGCCTGGGCCGCTACTTCCTCCACGCCCACCGCATCCGCTTCCTTCAGCCCTCGACCGGAGAGGCGATGGAAATCGTAGCGCCTCTCCCGGATGAATTGGAGCGATACCTGGAAAAGCTGCTTCATCCGGAAGCTGCTCAACCGTAAAGGGACCGGACGGTTGTGGGTTAGTGAGGGATACCCCACGGGCAGGGGCGGCCCACAGCCGCGGCCTGCCAATCGGCCGCATCTTGCGCCTGCAGCACGCCAATGAAGAGAAGATTGGAACAACCAGAGCCGCCAGTGCGATCGCGTCTCGATTTCGCGTAATTGCCCGCTCCTACCACGCCCGCAGGTATTGCTTCGCTGGCTTGAAATCCACTCCCAACGCCTTTGACGCATGACCCGGAAAATATGGATCGCGCAGGAATTCGCGCGCCAGCAGCACCACATCCGCCTTCCCCGACGACACGATTTCCTCGCATTCCTCCGGCGTCGTAATCATCCCGACTGCGCCCGTCATCATACCCGACTCCCGCCGGATCCGCTCCGCGAAAGGCACTTGATACCGCGGCCCAAGCTCGATCCTCTGTTGCGGCGTCAGTCCTCCGGACGAGCAGTCGATGAGGTCTACCCCCATGCCCTTCACGAGCTTTGCCAGCGCGACCGAATCGTCGGAGGCCCATCCGCCGGGCGCCCAGTCGGTTGCCGAGATACGCATAAACAAAGGCAGTCCCTTCGGCCATACGGCCCGCACCGTCTCCGTAACCTCCAGCGCGAACCGGACCCGATTCTCGAAACTGCCGCCGTACTCGTCCCGGCGCAGATTGCTCAGCGGCGAGAGAAATTCGTGCGCCAGGTACCCGTGCGCCGCGTGGATCTCCACAACCTGGAACCCCGCCCGCAACGACCGCCGCGTGGCGGCCCCGAACCCGTCTACGATCCCACGGATCTCGTCTCTCGAAAGTTCGTGCGGCGTGGGATCGTCCGGATGAAACGGCAGCGCGCTCGGCGCCACCGGTATCCAGCCGCCGTCAGGCGCGGGAATCGATCCGCCGCCTTCCCATGGCCGCCGCGTGCTCGCCTTCCGTCCCGCATGCGCCAACTGAATTCCGGCCGCCGCGCCCTGCGCCTTCAGGAACGTCGCGATCCGCGTTAGAACCTCGACGTGCTCGTCCTTCCAGATTCCCTGATCCTGCGGCGAGATGCGACCGCGCGCTTCCACCGCGGTCGCCTCCATGAACACCAGCCCCGCGCCTCCGACGGCGCGGCTGCCGAGGTGGACCAGGTGCCAGTCGTTGGCAAACCCGTCCTCGCTCGAATACTGGCACATCGGAGAGACGGCGATGCGGTTGCGAAACGTGATGTCGCCGATCGTCAGCGGCGTGAACAAATGGGCACTATCAGCCATCTCACCAGTATCGCGTGACAATCCTGTCGCACTGCCGGCCAATCGGGGATAATAAGCCCATGAAACTGGCTGGCCTTTTGCTCACCCTCGCCGCCGCGGCCTCCGCCGCGGATTTCACCGGCTCCGTCGTAGACCTCATGTGCCGGGGCAAGGACTTGGCCGACCACACGCGCGAATGCGCCGTCACCTGCGCCAAGAGCGGCTATGGCATGCTGACCACCGACGGCCGCTTCCTCAAGTTCGACGAGACCGGCAACGCCCGGACGCTGGCCGCCCTCAAAAAATCCACGAAGGAGAAGGATTTGAAAGTCAAAGTCACCGGTAGACTGAGCGGCGACATTTTGAAGGTGCAGACCATCGAACTGCAGTAAAGGCAAAACGGGATAGAAGCAAAGCCTGAGTGATTGGGATTCATCCTACGGCGCAATCGCGAATGTCGGAGCACGCGGGAGCCCCACCCGCACATGCGTGGTCTTGGAGCCCCCATGTGACCAACAAGCGCCCGCCGCTAAAGCTAAACCTTCAGCTCCCAACCCTTCCGGAACGTCGGCTTCACCCACCGATTCGCGTCCTTGCCGTTGGTGAACTCGCCCTTCGCGTTGTCCCACATCAATTTGCCCTCGACATGGACCGCCGCCGCCCCGAGCACCAGCCACTCCGTATACTTCGACGCGATCGCAAAGTTCGAGCACGCCGGAGCCCCGCCCTTGCAGGCGCGGACCCAGTCGCGGCAGTGGGCGGCATGATTGCTGCCCGTGCTGGCTCCCGGCGACCGCTGTAGATACGGGTCGGGCAGCTTGTACTCGGCCCATCGCGATCCCGGCAGTAAGCCCACCCCTTCGCCGCGTCCGCTCGTCCCCATATATCCCTTCGAACCGACGAAGATCGAATTGTAGCCGCTTCCTTGCGGCCCTCCGCCTCGCCCGCCTCGCGCGGGCGAGGGAGGCGTTGCCCCGCCGGCCGCCGCTGCGGCGCCGGGAGCTGTTGGCGGAGCTCCGCCGCGCCCTGCGAAGAAGCCGCCCTGCCCCTGCCCCGGTCCTACCTGCGGACCCTTGCCCGCGATCTTGCGAGCCTCTTCGGCGGCCATCCCCGGAGGGGTGTACGCGTCCCCGCCCGCATGGTGATACCAGTAGATCGACACCGGCGGCATTCCCGGCCGAGCCGCAAAGTCGTACCGGATCGCCAGTTCATCCGGAAACGTGAACGCCGGCAACGCGTTCTTCTTGATGCACTCGACGCTGATCAGATACTGCGGATCGAGCTGCAACGCCCAGTTCGCCGGTCCCAGGATGTGAACGCCCCAGTCGCCGATCAGGCTGCTCCCGAAATCGTAGAAGCCCCGCCAGTTGAACGGCAGATAGAATCCGAACGTGTCGGCGCCGGGGTATCCCCCGCCGCCGCGTCCGCTGCGCGCGCTCCGTTGCGCCACGAACGCCTTGTATTCGTCATCGCCCGCCGTGAACGGCCGCGAAGCGGCGCCGCCCAGCCACAAGTCCCAATCGAGCGTCTCCGGCACGGGCGTCGGCGCCGCGACTTTCGTCATCTCCTGCGGCCAACTCGCCCGCCCGGTCCACGCGTGCACTTCTTTCACTTCGCCGATCTCGCCCGACCAGAAGATCTCGCACGCCACGCGCGTCGCGTCGTGCGAATATCCCTGGTTGCCCATCTGCGTCGCGACTTTGTATCTCTCCGCGGCCTGCCCGAGCAGTCGCGCCTCCCACGACGTCCGCGTCAGCGGTTTTTCCACGTACACGTGCTTGCCGAGCTGCATGCACGCCACCGCGCAAGTCGCATGCATATGGTCGGGCGTGCCGATGACGACGGCGTCGATGTCCTTGCCCTGTTTATCGAGCATCTGCCGGTAGTCTTTGAATTTGACCGCCTTGGAAAAACGCTCGAAACCCTCGCTGCCGCGCGACCAGTCGACATCCGCGAGCGCCACGACGTTTTCCACGCCCCCATGCGCCAGCCGCAGATCCGCCGCGGGTTGCCCGCCGGCCCCGATCGCGGCCAGGTTCAGTTTCTCGTTCGGCGATTTGTACCCGGCTGCCTTAAGT
The DNA here is from genome assembly GCA_964608645.1 of uncultured Solibacteraceae bacterium. Classification (GTDB taxonomy): domain Bacteria; phylum Acidobacteriota; class Terriglobia; order Bryobacterales; family Bryobacteraceae; genus CAZSQK01. The sequence continues at coordinate 116,506 of CAZSQK010000007.1, forward strand.
GATGGCGTGCTGCCGTATCCGCCGCGCGGGACAGCGCCCGCCAGCAGTGCTCCGTAGAAGAAGTGACGACGTGAAAAGCCGTTCTCAAACATGAGACCCGCGCTCCCTTCGCTGCGATCGGTAGCATAGCATCTGGCGCAGTGGGCGCGGTCAGGCCAGTTTGGCCTTCAACATGGTGTACGAATGGGCCGGAAACGTATAGCGCAGTTTCCGCCCGTCCGCCGCCGCGGAGCGCGCTGTAGGCTGCACCGTGGTCTTGCCGAAATCGTTCTCCGACTTGATGTCCGGCCCGTTGACCTCCGTCACCGATACCGATCCTGAGAATTGCTTGTCTTCCGCCTCGAAGTCCGTCTCGATCGCCTGATCGCGGTGCCGGTTCACCACGTTGATCACCACCGACCCGTTGTCCCATGCCGCCGACGCGTCAATGTACGGCACGTCGTCAAATCGCGCCGCCTTGTACTTCGGCGAATCGATGAACAGTTGCAGCGCCTTCCCCTTCGCGTTGTTGGCGAACATCGCCAACGGATGGAAGATCGTCTGCAAAAACATTCCCTGATCGTTCGTGAACATCGGCGCGATCACGTTCACCAGTTGCGCCATGTTCGCCATCTTGACGATGTGCGCGTGATTCACGAACGAATTGAGGAACGTCGCCACCACCAGCGCGTCTTCCAGGTTGTAGCGCTCCTCCAGAATGCGCCGTCCCCGTTGCGTGTTTCCGCGCGCGCGATACCACACGTTCCATTCGTCCCACGCGATATACATGGGCCGCCGCGGTGTCTGCCCCGCCAGCGCCGCCCCCATAATTCCCTCGGTGATCTTGATCCTCTCGTCGAGATCGACCGAAGACGCGAGGAAATCGGCGAAATTATTGGTCGGATTGCCGACGTACATGTGGATCGCCAGATAATCGGCATGGTCGCGCAGGAAATCCATCACCGTCCGGTTCCACGCCGTCCAGTCGACGCCCGGCCGGAAATTCGATGCCCCCGCGGCGATCAGCTTGATGTTCGGGTCCGTCCACTTCATCAGCTTGGCGGCTTCCAGCGCAAATTTGCCATAGTCCTCGGCGGAGCGATGCCCCATCTGCCACGGGCCGTCCATCTCGTTGCCCAGACCCCAGTACTTCACCTTCCACGGCGCCGCCCGCCCGTTCTGTTTGCGCAGCCGCGTCATGGCCGTGTCTTCGGCGGAATTGCAGTACTCCACCCACTGCTGCGCCTCGTTCCATGTCCCCGTCCCCAGGTTCGTACAGATGTATGGCTGCGCGCCCGCCATCTCCGCATACTGCAGGAACTCATGGGTCCCGAACCGGTTGCTCTCCACCGTCCCCCACGCCATCTCGAGACGCGCCGGACGTTGGTCCCGCGGCCCGATTCCGTCCGCCCAATGGTAATTCGAGGAGAAGTTCCCGCCCGGCCACCGGAGTTGCGTGACGTTCAACTTCTTGGTCCCGTCGAGCACGTCGCGGCGGAATCCGTTGCGGTCCGAGAGTTTCGATTTCTCGTCGAACACACCGCCGTCGATGCACCGCCCCAGGTGCTCGATGAAATTGCCGTAGATCAGCGGATCGATGTCCCCGATCACCCGTTCGGTGTCGATCTTGACCCGGGCGCGCAGCGGCGCGGCTTGGCCTCGAAGTATGAAAGGTGAGGCGCCCGCGAGGGCAAACTGCCGCCGTGAAAGCGTTTGCATGATGGTACGAAAGATATCACACCCTGCGGCGCACAAACGGCTCTCCCCGGTCTTCCATCTCGAAGTACGCCAGTCTGCCGGGCACGCACGAAATGATCGTGCCGTGCCCTAATTCGGCTGAAACGTCAGCGTGCTGCGGGCTCGGACGTTTTGGAATTGCATGGGATAGCTCTTGCCATAGTAGTAGTCGGGCCACTGGTCGCGATAGTGCGGGGAGAGGACCTGACCGGACTGGCCGGTCGTGACATTCAGCAGGGAGCGCTCCCAATCGCCGAGATCGGCATTCATACGCATCGACGGCGCGAGACGGGTAGTGGTTTGCTTCGGCGAGGACGAGGAGCCGCTCATCGGGATCGGGCCGATATCGAAGTAGTGCCCGATCATCGGCACTTGGTGCGTCACGGGATGGTCAATGCGGACGCGGAGGAAACGGCCGTACTGCCAGCGTTGGACATCGTGGCCCTGCATGCGCTTGCCTTCCTCGACGGCGTCGACGAGCGCGCTCAATAGCGCCTCGTCGTAATCGTGGAACCAGCCGGAGGGCCGTTCGCGGAGGAGCCGTTCGACGACGGCGCGCGCCATCTGGAATTCATAGACGAGGCCCTTACCCGGCGCCGCGTGTTCCACAATGGCGGTGCGGAGGTGCTGGTACGCCAGGGTCGTCACGAAGGGCGCCACAAGGTCTTTGTCCATCTGGCCGTTCCAGCCCTTCAACAGCGCGATCAGCGGGTCGAGGCCAGGCGAATGCGCGCCGCGGCGCTCGTATGCGGCCACCAATTCCCCGGCGAGAAACCGGTCGAAGCTCGAATACACGTCCTTCTGCACCGCGAGCAGGTCTTCGGCTTTCCAACCCTGGCGCGCCGCGAGCAGATTGCGAATCTGCAGAAGCCGCTGCTCAGAGGCAAAATTGCCGTTGATCGTGTACGGGTAGGCGGGCGGGAATGGATTCTGATTGGCGGTGACGATCATGCCGGACGGCGGATTGAAGGAAGACGGCAGCTCCTCGAACGGGATGTAGCCGTCCCATTCGAAGGCGCCCGATGATCCGTCCACCGGAACATCGCCGAGGTAGCCGTTGCGCTTCGGCAGCTTGCCCGCGGCGTGATAACCGATATTGCCGTCGACATCGGCGTACACGAAATTCGAACCGGGGCCGGGGAATCGCGCCAGGGCGGCTTGAAACTGCGGCCAGTTTTCGGCGCGGTCGACATCCAGCATGGGGAACTGGAAGAGGCCGGGCTCGGCGGCAGTCCAACGGAGCGTCATGCGGTCGTTGCCTTCGCTGACGAACAGCGGGCCGTGGCGCGTGACCCAAGCCGCCACCTCGACGGGGGCCTGTCCTTTGACGCGAATGAGCTCGCGTTCGCCGCGGGCCTGCTCGATGCGCCCCTGGTAGACGTAGCGGCCGGTGCGCTCGTCGAGCTTCTCTATGTAAAGGTCCTGCACGTCGTAATGCAGATTGGTGATGCCCCAGGCGATGCGGCGGTTGTGTCCGACGATGATTCCGGGAACGCCCGGCAGCGCGACGCCGGAGACTTCGAGACCGGGAGCGGACAGATGCGTCATGTACCAGATGCCGGGCAACGAGTACTCGAGGTGCATGTCGTTGGACAGGAGAGGCTTGCCCGAAGCGGTGCGGTTTCCCGCGAGGACCCAGGCATTGGAGCCGGGCTGCACTTCGGAGCCGGAGCGTTCCGGAAAAAGCTGCCGGACCAGCTGCGGGTCGCCCTCCGCCAACATCGCTCGTTTGAGGAGCTCATCGCGAAACGTGAAGGTGAGGCTGCGAAACATGTGCAGACAGATGAGCAACGAATCGACGACACTCCAGGGGCGAGGGTCATAGCGCGCCAGCGTGAACTCGATGGGGAGATTGCCGCGGTGGGTGGCGAGGTAATGGTTGACACCGCGCGCGTAGGATGCGAAGGCGGACCTGTCGGCCGGCGTGAGAGTTTCGTAGGCGGCTTCCGCGATGCGGCGCAGGCGGAGGCGGCGCGATTCGCGATCCGACTCCAACGCCTGAGGGCCGAAGACCTCGGCCAATTCCCCGGCATTGAATCGGCGGAGGAGATCCAATTGGAAAATCCGCTCCTGGGCAGTCACGTACCCTTGCGCGAAGAGGGCATCGTCGAGACTCGCGGCGAGGATGTGGGGAACGCCGAGTGTGTCGAAACTCACCGTCGTGTTCGCTGCCACCGGCGCCGGGATAGTTCCCGAGGTCTGCGCGAGTGGGCGAAATGCAAACCAGTAAACGGAGGCCAGAGCGGCCAACAATGCCGCCACGACGATCAGGTTGAGGAGTTTTACCAGGCGCGCGGTGAGGGAGTCGGGCATTCCAGCGGTATGTAAACTCCAATGATAACGGCTCGGACGACCGAAGCGGCGCTTAACCTTGCAATTAACGATGGTAATCGCGCAAAAATTGCACTAAAATGAGTTCAGCCCAAAAAAAATGGGCGCGTTCCCGGGATACTTTGGAACGCGCCCACCTACGTAACGGAGTTAGTTGGTTACCTATATAGACGCAAACAGACCGTATTCGTTTGCGTCTTTCCGCTAAAATTTTTGTGGGGCAGGCATGAGAGCCAGCCCCGTCCGCGTCCGGCGGCGGGCTTGGCGCCCCACAAGGAATTTGCTGCGTGACCGACTCTCCATTTCGGATTCTGCTTGTCATCCTACTGATCGCGGTGAATGGATATTTCGCGGGAGCGGAGGTGTCGCTGCTCTCGGTCCGCCATTCGAGATTGCGGCAGATGGCGGAAGAAGGGCACGCCGGCGCGCAAGCCGCGCTGAGTCTGCTGGCGAATCCCGGGCGGCTGCTCTCGGTGACGCAGGTCGGCGTCACGCTGGCGAGCCTCGGGCTGGGATGGGCGGGTGAAGACACGATCTATCACCTGTTGGTCTCGATGTTCCAACCGATCACCACGGGCGGCACGGAACGCTACCTTCATGGACTGAGCTTCATCCTCTCGTTCCTCATCATCAGCTACTTCCACGTGGTGGTGGGCGAGGTGCTGCCGAAGAACCTGGCGATCGCCAAGGCGGACCGCGTGGCGGTGCTGGTCGCGCCCGCGTTGCTGGTGTTTTACCGGATCTCGATCGCGTTCGTGGTGGTCATCGAGCGATCCGCGTCGATGCTCATGCGCGCCCTGAAGATTCAGGGCGGCGGCGTGCATGGCGGCGGGCATTCCGCGGAGGAGTTGAAGCTGATCGTGAGCTCGAGCCGCGGGCTCGGGTATTTGCAGGAGACGCACGAAGACATGATCCACCGCGTGCTCGACCTGGACACGGTCGTGGTGCGCGAGATCATGGTCCCGCGCAACGACATCGTCTCCATCGATAGCAAAGCCAGCCTGGATGACATTCTGGAAACGATGATCCGCGAAGAGCATTCGCGCCTGCCGGTGTATGAAGGCACGCCGGAGAAGATCGTCGGTATCCTGCATTACAAGGACCTGCTGCCGGTATGGGCGGACCGGCGCCGCGCGATTCGCACCGGACGGCCGAGCCGGTCCTTCCGCATCGAGCGGCTGCTGCGGCCGCACATGGTCGTGCCGGAGACCAAGCCGGCGTCGCAAATGCTGGGCGAGTTTCGCCAGGGCCGGTCGCACATGGCGCTGGTGGTGGACGAATTCGGGACCATCGTCGGCCTGCTCACGGTGGAGGATGTGCTGGAGCAGGTGGTGGGCCCGATCGCCGACGAGCACGACGAGAAACTCGGGCCGCGCGCGCCGGAGGCGGCCGAAATCGAGCTCGACGGCGCGACGCGGATCCGCGAACTCGAGGCCGAGTTCGGCATCGAACTCCCGGCCGACGCCGGGTTCGAGACGCTGGCGGGCTTCCTCCTTTTCAGCCTCGGCGCGATCCCGCAGCCCGGGGAAAGCGTGGAGTATCAGGGTCGGCGGTACACGGTCCTGCAGATGGAGCGCAACCGCGTCGCGCGGGTGCGGATCGAGAAGCTGCCGCAAGTCCCGGCGGTGACGACGGGGTAGAATTGAGGCGACTATGTTGGGCATCGACCAGAAAGCGGCGCGGTATACCTGGACCACCGCCGCGGTGCTGCTGTTGCTGTTCCTGGTTTATGCGGTGCGCTCCACGCTGTTCGTCTTCATCCTGGCGGTGCTGTTCGCCTACCTGCTCTCGCCTCTGGTGAATCTGCTCGATCGCTTCCTGCCGACGCGCACGCGCACGCCCGCGCTGGCGCTGGCGTACCTGATCTTCATCGGGGCTGTGGTGTTCGTCGGGATCCAGATCGGGTCCACCGTCATCGCCCAGGCGAAAGCTTTCGAGAAGGACCTTCCCGCGCGGATCGCCTCGTTCGAAAAGCCGAATCCCAAGCTGCCGGACTCGGTCAACCAGCTGAAGGAGCAGGTCATTGCGCGGGTGCGCGACCAGGTCTCGAGCGGATCGAACGACATGGTGACGGCCATGGCGAACGCCGGGCTGAAATTCATTACCGTGGCAAGCGATCTGATCTTCGTCGTCATCATTCCCGTCCTGGCGTTCTTCTTCCTCAAGGAGGGGCGCATGATTCGCCAGCACATTCTCGATTTGTTCGAGGATAGCCCGCGCCGGGAGCTGCTGGACGATGTGATGGCGGATATTCACCTGCTGCTGGCGCACTACATGAGGGCGCTTGTCGTGCTCTCGGCGGCGGCGTTTACGGCCTTCAGCATTTTCTTCTCGATCATGGGAGTGCCGTACGGCGTCCTGTTGGCATTGATTGGAGGCATCCTGGAGTTCATCCCGATGATCGGGCCGCTGTCGGCGGGAGTTCTGATCGTGGCGGTGAGCGCGGTCGCGGGTTCGCACACTCTGGGGGTGGCGATTTTTCTGCTAGCGTATCGCGTGTTCCAGGATTACATCCTCTCGCCGCATTTGATGGGGCAGGGAGTGGAGCTGCATCCGCTGCTGGTGCTGTTCGGCGTATTCGCGGGGGCGGAGGTGGCGGGAATCGCGGGCACATTTCTCTCCGTGCCGATCCTGGCGCTGGTTCGCATCGTATATCTGCGGATCCGCCGCCAGCGGCTGGCGTCGCATCTGAACCCGGCGGGCGTGCTGAAACTATGAAGACGGCGCATTGGCTCGTGCTGCTGGCGCTGCCCGCGTGGGGGCACGTGGTCAGCATGAGCTCCGGCGAGCTCACGATTGACGGCGCGCACGGGCGGTACGAGCTGCGCATGCCGCTGTACGAGATCGCGCACGTGCCGCACCCGGAGACGGCGCTGCTCGAACACGTCGCGTTCGCGGGCGCGAAGCTCACCGGCAGCGAGTGCCGCGCGGAGACGGAACGCGACGTCTACATCTGCCATGCCGAATACGAATTCCGCGCGCCGCCGGAGCGTATCGAGGCCGAATGCACGCTGCCGTCGATCACCGTGCCGAACCACGTCCACCTGCTGCGCGCGGAAATGGGCGGCAGGCGCGATCAGGGCGTATTCGACCTCAACTTCACGCGCGCCACGCTGCGATTCCGGCCGCCGGGCGCCTGGGAGACGGCGCTGACGGAGGCGGCGGGCGGGTTCCTGCGGGCATTGGGTGGACCGGCGCAGATTCTGTTTCTGGCGGCGCTGGCGCTGGCCGCGCGCAGCCGCGGCGAGATGGCGCGGCTCATGGGTATGTTTCTGCTCGGACAGGGGGCCGCGGCGTTGATCGTGCCCCACACCGCCTGGCAGCCGGCTCCGCGCTTCGTGGAGGCCGCCGCGGCGCTGACCATCGCGTATCTGGCTGTGGAAATTTTGCTGCTGCCGAAGGCGGGCGCGCGCTGGCCGATCGCGGGCGTGCTCGGCGTGTTCCACGGGCTGTTTCTGCACCTGTTCCTGCAGACCGCGGGCTACCGGCCGGGGTTCGTGCTGGCGGGGGCCTTCGCGGCCGAAATCGCCGTGGCCGCGATGCTGGCGCTCCTCCTGTCCCGCGTCGGGAAGTGGGCACAGGCGCTGCGGCCGGTGCAAGTGTCGGCGTCCGCGCTGCTGGTGTTCGGAATGGTGTGGTTCATCTTGCGGCTGCGGGGGTAGTAGGGGCGCGGACAGTGTACCGCCGCAGATCGACGTCGCGGAATTCATAGCGCACCGCCGCGTAGCCGAGCACTCTTTGCGGAGTGATTTCGATTCGCGCGCCGGGCGCGAGGTCCCGCGGAAGCTGCCACTGCGAGCCGGGACCGCCGGGCTCGGGCACGATGTTCCAGAAGGTCTGATCGCGCTCGATGGGAGAGAGCCAGGTCACGCGGGGGCCATTACCGATGCTGCGCGCCTCGCCCAGACGATGCTTCCATTCGCGGCCGGTGGCGGGACTCCAGAGGCGCGCGCGCGTGCCGATGGGGTTGTCGCGCGGCGACTCGCATTCGAGCTTGAGACGCTCCTCGGCAAAGCGCTCCTCGGCAATGCCGGCCGTGCACCGTCCCAAACCGTCGACGTCGCGCATCTCGCCGACTCCTATCCAGCCGCTATCGAGAAGCCGGTAGAGGGTGACGCCGGCCTCTCCGCGAAGCGTGACGGGCGCATTCTGCATTTTCGCGAAGGTCACGAGATCGATGTGCAGGGTCATCCATCGGGGCGCCTTCTCGTCCCAATCCCCCGGCTGAATCCACAGCGTGTATGGCATCTTCTCGAAGGGGCGGTAGGTGGTCGGCATCTCCTGCGAGTAATGCTCGCCGGCGCCGGTGAGGATCTCGGAATGGACCGCTTCCACGCGCGCGCGGACTGGATCGGGAAATCCGTCGACGACAATCGGCAGCGCGACCATAATGTCGCGGCCCCAACTCGGGTAAGGACTGCGGGGAGCTGTGTCGAACCGCAGCGACGGGACAGCCGGCGCGGGGGCGACGCCGGCGCGCAACGCCAGCGCGGACTGCGGCAGGAAGTAGCAGAACACCACCACGGCGGCGACCGCGGCGCCAAGTCCGACAATGCGCGAGACCAGCACGCGGCGGCCGAAGTATTGCATTCCGAGGATCGCCGCGGAAGCGGCGGCGGCTAACAGAACGATCAATTGCCGGCGCACGGCGTCGAACGGCTCCCAGGTATAGTTGAAACCCCAATACGATCCGCTCAGCACCAGAAACACCGCTGCGACGCCCACGATTTCCAGAATGAAGTGGGAGAAGCTGCGCGCGACGGCTGCCAGCGCCATCGCCGGCAGCGTCACGGCGCCTGCAAGGACAAGCTGCTTCATCGCGAGCTGCGGCACGTAGGCGAGCGGAGGAAAGCCCCGCGAGGAGAGGATGTAGCAATCGGCCAGGATCGAGGGGAAGTGGACGAAGAGGATCGCGAACAGAAGCTTCGCAGTCAATAATTGCGGCCGCCGGTAGGGACGGGTGATCCAAAACTGACGGTCGCCGACGAGCGGCTCCTGGGCGGTGGCGAGGCCGATGAGGCACGCCCAAACGATCGGCGTCAGGATATTGAGGTAACCCTCGGTGGCGCCGGGCAGCCAGTCGGACCGCCAGCGGTCGTGCCAGGCGAGCGATGCGAGGACTACCAGGCTGGCGGCGATGGCGAGCCACAGGCGGCGAATGTCCTTGTGCAGGATGTGCAGAATCATGCGGTCCTCCGGGCCGACTTAGCGAGCGCGATGACGATGGAGCGCAGTGTCATGGGACACGTGGAGACGCCGGCCGCCGCGGGAAATCGCTCCGCGATGGCGGCTTCCCCCCGGAACTGCGAATCGGTGAAGCGGACAACGTGGGGTGAGCGCTCGAGATTCAACCAAGAGGCCGGCGCGGCGGCGGGGAGCGCTTCCGAGACGACTTCGACCTCGCGGAACCGGTCGGCGAGCGCGGTCATCTCCTCGACGAATTGCAGGCGGCCTTCGTTGAGATACGCGATGTGGGTGGCGAAGCTCTCGATCTCGGCGAGGTCGTGCGAGGCGAGAAAGACGGTGGCCTCGGGCGTGCGTTCGACGATGCTTTCGATGAGCTGCTCGCGGACGAGGACGTCGAGACCGCTGAACGGCTCGTCCAGAACGATGAGGCGCGGGCGGTAGGCGAGCGAGGCGGCCAGAGCGGCTTTCACCCGCATGCCGCGGGAGAGGGAGCGCAGCGGACGGTCGATCGGGAGATCGTAGCCGCGGACGAGATCGGCGGCGTCTTCGTCGCGCCAGCCGGGGTAGAACGGCTTGCAATAGCGCAGGAAGGCGTCGAGCTTCATCCACTCGGGCAGCCGCTGGTTCTCCGAGACATAGCCGATTTGCGCGAGTTGCGCCGCGCCGAGGCGGCGCGAATCGGCCCCGAGGATTTCGGCGCGGCCGGCGGTGGGGCGGAAGATATTCATGACGATCTTGATGGCGGTGCTCTTGCCGGCGCCGTTGGGCCCGAGGAGGGCAAAGACGGAGCCCTCGGGGACCTCCAGGGTCAGACCGTGGAGCGCTTCGTTGCGGGCATACTTCTTGCTCAATTCCCAGGTGCGGATCATTCGCCCTCCTCATGGCGGAGGCCGCGCCAGGACGCGGCGACGGCCCCTTGCAGTTCTTCGAGCGTGAGTCCCAGTTGCATGGCTTCGACCGTGAGTTGCTCGATGTCGCGGCCGAGGAGCCGGACACGATCGGGGCGGGCCCCGGTGGGCGGCTGGCGGACCACGGTTCCGATGCCGGGGCGGACCTCGAGGAGACCTTCGGCGATGAGTTGTCCAATGACCTTTTGCGCGGTGTTGGCGTGAATCTTCATGGCCTTGCTGAGGGCGCGGACGGAGGGGAACGGGTCGCCCGGGCGGAGCTTGCTCGAGACGATGGCTTTGCGGGCGGCGAAGCCCACCTGCTCGTGAACGGGAGCGCCGGCGACCAGCACGCAGCGGAAGGGGACCACAGGTGTAACATGACACATATTACACAATAACGCAAGCCCCCGGAGTGCACGAAAGCGGACGTGGTTCGTCCGGTTGCGAACACTTCGCGGACAGCGGGCTTCATTCAGAAGCCATATATGTCGCGGGCGCTGGCGGTCAAGGTGAAGGAACTGCGGCGGAGGATAGACGGGCAGCGGAGTCCGGAGTAAGCGGCGTCAGGCGCCGGCGCGGCCGCGTTGGAGATCACGGTTGACGGCGTCGAGGACCCCATTCACGAACTGCACCGACTCTTCGTTGGAGAACTTGCGCGCGAGCTCCAGGGCTTCATCGATGGTGACGGCGGCGGGCGTGCCGCCGTGCGCCATCTCATAGACGGCCAGCCGCAGGATGTTGCGGTCCACGGAAGGCATGCGCTCCATGCGCCAGTGCTCGGCGTGTTTGGTGATCTGCTCGTCCACCTCGGCGACGTGTTCGACCGCGCCGCGGACCAGCTCGGCGACGAAGGGATCGCGCTCCGGATGCTCCTCGGAATAGAGCGTGTCGTAGTAAGCGTTTATGGCGTCGTCGACGGGTTGCCGGCGCGCATCCCACAGGAAGAGAATCTGCAAGGCACGCTGGCGGGATCTGCGGCGGGAAGGCATTTACGTGGCCTGCCGGAGGGTTTTCATCAAATTCGCCATCTCGATGGCGGTCATGGCGGCGTCGAACCCCTTATTGCCGCCTTTGGCTCCGGCCCGATCGATGGCCTGCTCCAGCGTGTTGGTGGTGAGCACGCCGAAGGCGACCGGCACGCCGGTGTCGGCCGAGGCATGGGCGATCCCTTTGGCGGCTTCGGCTGCTACGTAGTCGAAGTGGGGCGTGTCGCCGCGGATGACGGCGGCGAGGCAGACGATCGCGTCGTACCGCTTCTGGCGGGCAAGCTCTGCCGCGACGATCGGCACTTCCCACGATCCCGGGACTTTCACCAGGTCGATCTGGCCGGGGTCGGCGCCGGTGCGCGTCAGCGCGTCCATGGCGCCGCCGAGTAGACGCTCGGTGATAAAGCTATTGAACCGGCTGACGATGATGGCAAACCGCAGACCGGAGGCGGAGAGCTGTCCTTCCAATACCCGTCCCATAGTTCACTTTCCCGCGAAAGCGGGCTTCCTTTTCTCGAGAAATGCGCGTGTTCCTTCACGGCGGTCTTCGGTGGCGGCGCTGACGCCGAACACGGCCGCCTCGAAGCGAATACCGGTTTCCAGGCCCGCATCAAGCCCCAGGTCGACGGCTTCCATCACCAGTCCGACCGCCAGCGGTCCATTGGCGAGAACCTTGGCCAGCCACGCGCGGCTGAAATCGAGGAGTTCGGGCTGCGGGACGACGGCGTTGACGAGCCCGATGCGGTGGGCTTCGGCGGCGGAGACCGGGTCGCCCGCGAGCAGCAATTCGAGCGCGCGGCCGCGGCCTACCAGGCGGGGCAGGCGCTGCGTGCCGCCATATCCGGGGACGATGCCGAGTTTCACTTCGGGCTGGCCAAGTTTGGCATTGTCCGACGCGAAGCGGACGGTGCAGGCCATGGCCAACTCGAGGCCTCCGCCGAGAGCAAAGCCGTTCACCGCGGCGACGGACGGCTTACGGCAAGTTTCGAGAAGACGGAAGACCTTTTGCCCGCGCAGGGCGTAATCGCGCGCTTCGAAGGGCGAGAGCACGGCCAATTCGTTGATATCGGCCCCGGCTACGAAGGCTTTTTCGCCCGTGCCGGTGACAATCGCCGCGCGAATTTCAGCGTCCGCGCCGACGCGCTCAAAAGCGTCCTGTAATTCCACAATCACCGCGCCGGACAAGGCGTTGAGCTTGTCGGGCCGGTTCACGGTGATGCGCGCGATCCCGTGGTCCTCCATGTCAAAGAGGATATGGCTGTACATTATGGATCAGTTTAGCACCGCGTGCCAACGTATTGATTTCACATTGAATCCGCGGTGTTTCCCCGGGCATCCTCGACGGACTGACGAGGCCGGCCGCAAGCCGGCAAATCCCGGCAGGCGTACAGTGCGTCATGATGCAAGCATCCGACGGAGGGTGGCGCCAGACAGAAGGTCGAGCAACTGCCTGGACGGCGCATTGCGGCAGATACGTACGGCTGAAGGGTGCATCATTGCGCGGAGCAGCACCCGAGGCCTAGTGCAATCGATTGCGAAATCGGCCTTAGCAGACTCCACGGGTGCCGAGCCGGGCTCATTATGATATGTTGATGATGTCGTGAAGTGGCAGGAAACAGATGAACCCTGGTCGGGGACGACGTGCGAGCGTCAGCTTCGGCAGCGTCTTCTGTCCGTTTTACGATCAGACCCCTGGTTGGAAATGGATTTGCGAGACCGTATGGACTAGCTGGGAACCAGCTAAACCCTTGCAGGACAGTTAATTAGCGGAAAGCAGAGGTATGCGGGAGTAATTCAGTGGTAGAATGCCAGCTTCCCAAGCTGGACGTCGCGGGTTCGAGTCCCGTCTCCCGCTCCATCTTTTCAACCGGTTCCGGACAGGCTGTACGGGCTGTACGCCAAGAACGGGGGCAGACCCCAATCCCTCCCGTTAACCTTTAGCTGCTTTTCTCCCGGCCCGGTAGATCACATGCACGTTTTCTCCGAACACAGGTTCTTGCCGAAGAAAGGCATCACGAAGTTCTGGAAACGGATGGCGACAGCACTGGTGTGCGTGCCTGGATAAATCTCGAAACTGTTGGCGACGCCGTAGCTGTCGAGAATCTCGTGCAGCTTGGCCGCGCCAGCCCGCAAACCGTCCTGATCGCCGACATCAATCGCGATCGCTTTGTACTGCTTCAAATTGCCGATGTATTGATCCACCAACGCCAGCGGCGCGTTCGCCGCCCATTTTGCGAGCACTTCCTGCTGCGCCGCTCCGATCGGCAGGTCAAGGTACAGCGGCGGATTCTTCGGATTGGGCGACCATGCCGCGGCCGACGCAAGCTGAGTCCGCAGCCCGAACGGCAGCTTGGCGGAATCGGCGGGCGTCTTCACCGCTTCCAGCGCCTTTTCATTTTCCGGGTTCGATGGCCCCGCGCTGCGCGCAGACATGCAGCACGGGCTCATGATATAGAGACTGCCGAAAACATCGGAGTGCTTCATACCGATGCGGCTCGCGCCGTAACCGCCCATCGAATGTCCAACCAGACCACGGCTGGTGTGTTTGGGGATGGTACGGTAATGCGCGTCCATATAGGCGACCACGTCATGCGCGATGTAGCGTTCGAAGTCGCCCGTGGTCACGGAGCTTGAGTACATCGATCCGTTGTGTACGGTCTTGGAATCGGGCAACACCACGATCATGTCTTGCGCGCCTTGGGCGAGCGCTCCCTCGATCGTCTGAGGCACGTGGATCTCCTTCGACCATTGCTCGGCGCCGATCGAGTAGCCGTGCAGTGCGTAAACGACCGGATAGCGGCGCGACTTTTGGGTTGCGTAGCTGGGCGGCAGGAAGACGATGGCATCCCGATCGACAGCGTCGTTCTCCAAATTACCCTCGAGCGCGGCGCCGTGAATCTTGATTTGCTCGACCGCCATGGGCTTTGCGCCAGCGACTACCGACGGCACTTCGGTTTTCACCTGGGCCGCTGCTGGGAGCGCAAGCACCAGGGTCAGGATTGCGTATTGGTTCATTTCACGACCTTCCATTTCAGACAGGAGCCTTCTTTGCGATCGGGCGCAGGGCCGGGATGATCGGCAGTGACTGCTCCGGGCGCCTTGGGGACGACGAGGTAGCGATGCGTCTTCAGAGACAGGAGAAGCGTATCCCCGCGTTGCAGATCGACCCATTGGAATGTTTCCGGATCGGCGGGCTTGGTGGAGGTCAAGCCGACACCGCGTTCTCTGACCGAGAGATATTGACCGGATCTGGCCTGTAGCGCGACGCGTCCCTGTCCGCGGTCCACGACCCTGAAGGCGGTTGGAGAGCCGATGGCCGACTGCAAGCTTCCATCAACAAGCGCGAGAGCGTTGCCGGTGCTGAGATCCTCAAACGCGATGCGCTGGCCGATCGGGATCGGCCTGCTTAGGCCGCGAGGGCGCGGCTCGTCTACGGTGAAGCTATCGAAATCCGCGTGCCCTCCGGCGGCGCCACCGCTGTTGTAGTGAAACAGCGCATAGCGCACGCCTTGGAACGTTTTGAGTTGGAACGGCAGCTTCAACTCCTCGCCCACGGGCTTGAAGCCGGGTGTGTCCGCGCTGAAACTGAATCGGGCGGTGTCAGTGTCAAAATCGCAGTGCACGCGAAGTTTCACGCGAGCCCCTTGAATCGCCTCGGGAACGGACTTGCCTGTCGCTTGATCGTATTGCTCGAGCTTCAGCCCATCCGCATCGCGCTTGATGCCGATCCAGGCGTACGGCAGATTCAGCAGCGCCAACCCGGCGACGTCACCGGGCTTCATTCCCGCCGTATCGAGCTCCGCGGTGGCGGTGGACTCGGGGCCGATGGCGCGCTGGGTCAGCGAATTCCGCGCCCACCAGAAATCAGCCGCGGGGAGCGAATGCAAGCGTAGAAAGCCAGGGCGCTCCGTGAGCGACCATTTGGAATCGTCCGGCAGATGATTCCACTGCCATACGGGCTGGAGATTCTGTTGGGAGAAATCGTCGCTGCGGTCGTAGGGTGAAGTTACCGGCTCGACGTGCCCCGTGTTGGGCTTCACCCATGTCGATGGCGTGCGGGTAAGATTCCCGGGCAGCCCGAAATAAGGCCAGCCATCCTGCCACGTCACCGGCGAGAGCGATGTGTTGCGGCCGACGCTGTTGTGATCCTGCATCGAGAAGCCCCACCATTCTCCAGTGATCGTGTCGATGATGCCCCCTTGATGCAGCGTGAGACTCGCGCGCTCGGCGGGATTCGGGGGCGTGATCTCAAACGGCGGTGCAGTGGGACGCCCCCGCAAGCGATAACTCTGTCCGATGCCCAGGCTCTCGCCCTCGCTGATAGTCTTGACTTCCCACGGCCCTGCGATACGGTCGGCACGGGCACACTTCATCGGCACGTGCGCGCCCGGGATCGCGCTCACGATGTAGTAGCGGCCGTTGAGCTTGTAAAAGTGCGATCCCTCGCCCATGCCGACGTCAGGTGTGATCAGTACGCGGTCAGTGTCGGGGACGAGTGCGGTGAGATCGCCGTTCAGCTCCACAATGCGGATGGTGCGCGCACCATAGACGGCGTAGATCTTCCCGTCGTCATCGAACAACACCGAGAGATCGTGTAGCCCCTTCTCGATGCGGTTATGCTTCCAGGGGCCGCGTGGGTCAGTCGCACGGAACACCTGAAGACCGAAACGATTCACGTTGGCGAAGATGTAGTACGTTCCATCGTGATATCGAAGACTCGGCGCCCAGACGCCTTGGCCGTAGATTTCCTTGCCGCCTTCGAGACGGAAATCGGGGCCGAGATCCAGGCGGTCAAAGGCGTAGGCGATCCAGCGCCAGTTGACCAGATCGCGCGAATGCAAGATCGGCAGGCCGGGCATGGCGTGCATGGTGGTGCCGGTCAGGTAGTAGTCAGCGCCGACGCGGATCATGTCCGGGTCGGAAAATTCGTCGTAGAACAGCGGGTTAGAGTATGTGCCGTTGCCGTTGTCGGAGGCCCAGGACCTGGGATGGTCTGCTGTATACGCGACGGTCACCGCGGCGAGAATCAGCACAACACGAGTCATCATTTGATCTCGATTTCCAGCACTTGAATGCTGTATCCGGGCATGGTGTGCTGCATGCGCTCACCCTTGATGCTCGCGGTCGACTTCATAGGCACGATGCGCTCGGGATGCGTAATCGTGTTGGTTGCCCAAGTGGTGTTCGCCTTCAGGGTTTCGATGCGGGCGGCATGCGCTCCCGCGCCGGCGCCGGTCAGATTGATGGTGAGCGCTTGCTCGGTGGAACTGGCGTTGACCAACTTCAGGCAGAGCTTATTCGGAGTGGACGTCGCCGAGTAGAAGAATCGGTCGCCGGCGCCAGACACGGAGGAACTCAACGTATGATCGCCCAGGCACGATGCGAACATCACCTGCGTGGAGTAGCTCGGCGAGCCGTAGCTATTGAGGGCGTCATAGCCGATCAGGTCTGAGCTCCACTGCATTCCGCCGGGGTTGACATTTACGAAGAGAGGCGCATAAGCGGCCATGATGACCACGTCGCTATTGCGCTCGAGCCCGGTGAGGAATGCGGCATCGCCCAGGGCCGCGCCGAAATTCGGCGTCGGCGAGCCTTCGCGCGTCGCCCACTCCCCGACGAAGATTTTCGGGCCGCTGCGATCGGCGTTGTCATAGTGACGAGCCTCCTCGAACATGCCCTGCTCGCGTTTGTAGTAGTGATCGTCGACTACATCGGGCGTGACACCCTTCACCGGGATGGTCGCGATCACCTGAAGGTTCGGGTACTTTGTCTTGATTGCTTTATAGAACTGGGCGAACCGCCCATCGTAGGTGCGCGCCCGATCGAAGTTATCTTCATTGCCGATCTCGACGTATTTCAGCGGGAACGGAGCGGGATGCCCATCGGCCGCTCGCACCGCGCCCCACTTCGTCTCAGTTCCACCGGTGACATATTCGATCTCATCGAGCCCCTCCTGCACGTACGGCTCGAGATCGGGCCCGGGCTTCACCACCTGTCCACCCAAAGAGTATCCGGCGTAGATGCCCAGCACCGGCTGCATTTTCAGGTCCTCGCACCACCCCAGGAATTCCAACAGCCCCATACCGTCCGACGAGTGATAACTCCAAGTGGTGGGATGAGTGGGACGCTCGACGAGCGGCCCGATCATCTTCTTCCAATCGAACCGCGTCTCGATGCGATTGCCTTCGAGATAATTCCCGCCGGGAAAGCGCAGGAACGTTGGCCGCATCGCGGCGAGCTTCTCCATGATATCGACGCGATTGCCATTGGCCCTGCTGTGATACGTCGGAGGGAAGAGGGACACTAGTTGCAGCCACAGTGTCGCGGGACGAGTGACCACCATTTCGAAATGATTCTCGGAACCCGCCGCGACGCTCCCGGACTGCATCTGAAATTTGTACTGTATCCATTCGCGGCCGCTCACCGATACCGAGGTGCGGGCCAGCACCTGACCGGACTGGTCGGCCACGAGCGCAATCTGCACCGGCAAGGCATCAGGGCTGTCGGCCTTGGCGTAGAACGATCCGGTGTAGCGGGTGTTGGGCCGCACAGCAATTCCCCAGTACCCCTCATTGAGAACCCCGGCCGGGCTGTTGGCGTCCGCCTTCGACACTTCCAGCTTCACACTCGTAGTGAGGGCAGTCGAGGGCCCAGTCTTGTTATCGACGGAGATTTTGGCCGATGCAGCGCCCTTTTCTACGAGAAACCAATTCAGCACTCCCGACCAATCGGACCTGAAGGTGCGGTTGCGAATCAACTCTGCATACAATCCGCCGTCGTAGGAGTAGTTGATCTCTTCGGTCATGAGCCCGTAGAGTGTCGGGCTGACTGGCGCTTTCGGCTTTTTCAAATCGAGATTGATCGTGGCCTGCGCGTGGAGGGCAGACACAGTGAGGGCCGCCATTAGGGGTGCGGCTGCCAAGCGTTTCTTCATGGATGACCTTTCGCCGATTCTGCCCGGATTCCGGCAGGATGCGCCGCGTTCGATTTCCCCGAAAACTGCGCAAATATCTCCCTGTAGAAAGATGGGTGCGATTGCCACGTTTGCGCGGTGATCATGCGTCCGTCACGCACGGCCTGTTCATCGACGAAGATGCCGCCGGCCTGCTCGGCTTCCCAGCGAACGTGCTCGTAGCAGGTCAGCCGTTTTCCGCGCGCGAGTCCGGCCGCTGCCAGAACTTGCACGCCGTGACAGATGCCGAAGATCCATTTCTCTTGCCGATCGAACTCGCGCAGAATCTCGATGACTTTGCCGCTATTGCGAAGATACTCAGGCGCACGGCCACCCAGGACGAGCACCCCGGCGTAGTCGTCCACCTTGACGTCGTCAAAGGTCAAGCCCGCCTCCAGGCTGTAGCCGCGCCTCTCGATATACGTGTCCCAGCCCGGCTTAAAATCGTGCATTACCAGGTTGAGCTTGCGTCTCGATGGCGCAGCGACGACTGTCGTCCAGCCTTCCTCCTCGAAGCGATGAACCGCGTAGAGTGCCTCATACGATTCGCCGCCGTCACCCGTAATGATGAGAATGTTCGGTGTATCCATTCTGTTCTCCCTACGCCGGCCGGATCTTCAACACGCAGGCGTAATCATTCGGCTTGCGTTTGGCGGGGTAACGATCAGCCCGCCACGTGCCTCCGATGTCCTTCCTGGGTCCGACACGCGCCGAGTTCCACGCATGATGCGACGAATTGTGGCAGTCGAAGTTGTCGTGATGGTTCGCCAGCGCGACGAAGTACTTCGCGCCCGCCTTAACATAACGGCTCATCAGGACCTCGGGCTCCCACTGCTCCGCCTTCCAAAGGTTGTCGATCTCCATGAAGCCGAATTTCGATGGGTGCCCATGGGTCGCGACGTGGAACTTGTTCTGGGCCGAACCCTGGATGTACATGTTCCGCGCGTACCAGTCGCCCTGTTCCGGGACGCCGTTGTGCTTCGCGACGTGCGGCGCGACCGGCAGACGTCCGCCCTTCACCTCCACGGGTTGATATTTCCAATCGATGAAATCGCGCGACACCCACGCGCCGCCGCCCGTTCCGAACCGATAATAGAGATCGCCCTCGCGCACCACGGTGACGTCGTCGAGGCTGACCCCTTGCGGCGAGCCGTCGCGCGACGAGGCCTTGAGGGGAAGCGGATTGCAGTAGCGCTTCGATTTACCCACGGCCGGGCGCGATTGCGCATGGAGGGCCCAAGCGGTCGCGAGCGGAATCAGGCTACTGGAAAAGAAGCGGAGCATATTTCGAAAGGTACACTTGCCAGTTCGGCCAGCTATGTCCGCCGCCCGACTGGTTCCACACATGCTTCACGTTCTTCTTCGTCAGCAAATCATCCATTCCTTTGACGCCGTTGAAGCCGGGGTCCTCGGTGCCGCAGCCGATCCACAGCACTTTCAGCTTCTGATTGAGCATTGCGGAGTCGGCCTTCTCCCATTCCGTCCGATTGCCGCCCCCGCTGAAGGCCGCGACGTACGCAAACTGATCCAGGTTGTGCAGCCCGATCGACATCGACTGGCCGGCGCCCATCGACAGGCCGCCGATGGCGCGGTGAGTGCGATCGGCCAGCACGCGATACTTGCTCTCAATCAGTGGCTTCACCGCTGTGAGAAGCTCCTTCTCGATGGCGCCAGGGTCATTCTGCGGCGCGGGCGACACGGTCTTGATCTCGCGCGGCACGTGGCCGTACGGCATCACTACGATCATCGGCTTCGCCTTGTTGTCGGCGATCAGATTGTCCAGAATCACGTTGGCACGGCCGGTCCAGGTCCAGGAAGATTCAATCTGCCCGTTGCCGTGCAGTAGATAAAGGACCGGATACTTCAGCTTGCCGGTCTCATACCCAGGCGGTGTGTACACATAAACCATGCGCTCGCTGTCGAGGTTCTTGGAATCGTAGAACTCGACGTGGATGGTCCCATGGGGCACGCGCCGCTCTTCGATCACGGAGTTCTGTCCGCCGGGCACGATGAAAGAGCTGGTTGGCCCCCATCGCCGCAACTCGAGATTCGGGTTAGATGGATCCGGCATGCGGAGGCCGGCGTCGATCGCGTAGCCGTACGTGTAGAAGCCTGGAGGCAGAGGGCCGACGGTCAGGCTCCAGACGCCCTTGTCGTCCTTCGCAAGCGGCATGGGCTTTTTGGTGAACTCCAGGATGCCCGGAGATCCCATCAGCATCACGTCGCTTGCCTTGGGAGCAAAGAGGCGGAAGGTCACCGTCTTATCGCCGTGGATTTCGGGCGAGATCGGAATGTTGTTAGTGTCCTCGTAATAAGGCGCCGGACCTCGCTGGCCAAACACCACGCAAGCAGCGAGCGCGGCGGCGAAAAGCAATCGCATAAGGCATCTCCTTTACTTCATTGCCGTCGTGGAATTCGGATGAAACTCACCGCCCTTCACCAGAACGTCGAGCAGTTCTCTCGTTCTAGCCGGGCACGCGCGTCCCTTCTGCGGGGTCAGGTTGTCATGCTCCGATTCGCTCATCGGCAGCGGCTCGAAGGGGCCGCGGATCTGGTTCAACGCCGTCCACACTCCGGCCGGCGGCGAAATCGTATCGATAAAGCCCATGCCCGCCATCACTGGAGCCTTGATCCGCGACGCGAAATTGACCGTGTCGAAGTACAGCGCCGTCTTCATCACCTCGGGATTATCGGACGGCCAATTGGGATATCCCGCCTTCCGCCCATGTAGATCGCCGTTCGAGTCGGCGCCGGCGGGCACGCACACCAGCACCGCCGTGATCTTCTCCGGCCGCAATCCCGCGAGCATAAGGCTCTGCTGACCGCCCATGCTGCCCCCCGTGAGCACGATCGTTTTGCCGTCCCAATCGGGCCGCGTCAGCAGGTAATCCAGCACGCGCGAATCGCGCAAATACATATTCAGGAAATACGACTTCTCGCGATCGGTGTTGCCCACCGCCTGATAAGCGCGCGGAATATTGCCCGAGGGATCGCTCGGCAGCTTGTCGTGCGAATCGACGTTGAGGAACAGCCAACCATCGGCCGCGCGTTGCGCCGCGGCACGCGCGTTCAGCGCGTAAACACCCGCATATTGAAGTTGGATCAGCGCTGGGAACTTGCCTTCCTTTGCAGGCTTGGCCACATACCCGTGCGCCTTCGACCCGAGCGCATCCATCACGAACATGCTCAGCTCGACCCCCGGCACGTCGGTCTCGATCCGCGTGAGCTGCGTGTTGATCGGGACTCTTGCTTGCGCGGCCAGTTTGCCGTCCCAAAACGCGTCGAAGTCGGCGGGCCGCGGCGTTGAGAGCCCGAGCTGCTGAGGCGCAACCGCTGCGCCCACGGCGTAGAGTCCGTTATTGCGCCCGGTGTTGCCGCCCGTGTAACTGTCCGCGGCGGGTCCGTACGGCTCTACCGCGACGTAGATCATCTCGGGCTGATCGCCGGTGATCTCGATCTTGTCCTTGCCCGAAGACAGATCGAGTTTGCCTTCCTTCAAGACCACTGCGTTGTTGCGACGAACGGTCCACTTATAGGAGTAAGTGGGCGTAACCGGACCGGGCGTGACCGTCCACCCGACCGTCTCTCTGACGTCGTAGATGCCGTTAGCGTGATACGGCTGGAACGTAAGCTGCTCCGGGATCGGGGCGCGACCGGGAGAGCCCGGCGGCCCGCCGGTCGCGGCTCCGCCGAGTCGCACGGTGATGTTCTTGATCGGCCGATCTTCGGCATCCAGGAAGCGCGCGCAGAAATCCGTCGCGCCACCGCCGTTGACGATCGCCGCGCGGATGAGATTCGGCCCGCGCTTCAGCGTGAGCCGTTTCGAAACACCATCATCGATCACCGTTTGCCGGTCGCCGTAAATCCCGATGACTTCCTGCCCATTCACCCACCACACTGACGCGGCGTTCGACCCAATTGCCAGCCGCACGCCGGCCATCTCTTGAGGCGCGTTCACTACGGTCACTGCCCAGAACAGGACGTTGGTCGTCGGCTTGGCCAGCGCGTGAGCGAAGTGATAGAGGTTGACGTTGTACAACTTGGTGTCGACGGCGTGCCAGGTGAGTTGCGCGTCGCTCACCGTCACCTTATCGCCATCCTTCGGCGCCACGGTGAACTGATTCGGAAAGTACTCCTTCTTCACGATTGCCTGCACCGCGCTGTCCGTGAGCCCGTTGGCTTCGATCGGTTCCAGCAGCACCCAGCGCTGTAGGAAGCCCGCGGCGTCGGGCGCCTTCTCCGGCGAAGCGGGAGGCGTCAGCGTGACGGGCGCGGTCTGAGCCGCGGCGGTTGCGGCCACCGCCAGCAGGGCAGCAACAAATTGTCGATGGAGTCTCATGGTGTCTTGATCAACCAGCGATGTTTGTCGCTCTTTGGATCGAACTTCGATAAGGTGGCGGAACTGCTGCCTATCGCCGAAAGCGCCAGCGGCTTGGCCTTCGACATGATGCGCCACGCGCCATCAGGAAGCTGCTCGATTCGCCAGAGCTGCTCGGGCGCGCCCGTAAACGCGGGCAACACGACCAGCTCGTCATCGGCAGTCGCGGCCAACGCCCGGTCCGTGCCCGCGATCGTGATTTTGAAGTAGGGCGCGCCGGGATAACCGCCCGCGTTCGGCGCTGGCGCGATCGTCCACTTTTGCTGAGATTGGCAAAGATAAGTCGCCATGCGCGCATCGACCTTGCCGGCCGGCCAGTTCTTCGATACCTCGGCGACATCCTGCGCCGGAATCGGCGACCCCGTGCCCGCGAACATGCCGCCCGCGGGAGGACCGCCTGTTGCGGGCGCCGCGCCCGGCGCGCCACGTCCCCCGCCCGGTCCCCCCGGTGCACCGCGACCACCTCCCCGCGCGCGACGTCCGCCCACCGGCATGCCTTCCACCGCCATCTCCAGGGCCGTTCCCGTGCGCACCGATTCGAGCTCGTACGTGCCTTCCTTCATGTTCTCGCCCGCCACCGGC
Source organism: uncultured Solibacteraceae bacterium (assembly GCA_964608645.1). Classification (GTDB taxonomy): domain Bacteria; phylum Acidobacteriota; class Terriglobia; order Bryobacterales; family Bryobacteraceae; genus CAZSQK01. Next base: position 139,528 of record CAZSQK010000007.1, read on the forward strand.
CAGCCGTCCTTCCACAGCAGCGGCCGGATATCGAGCACGCTCGCGCCGCCGCGGTCCAGATCGGCCTCCCAGTGCAGTGAGAACTTCTGCACGCCATCGCCGAGATCCAGCAGGCCGAAATGTCCTGCGCCGACCACGCGGCCGCCCGACCCGATCAGCAGCTTGCCGCCGCCCTGAATCATGTCGATGCCTTCGGCGTCCAGGAACGGTCCGGTGACCTTCCGCGACCGCCCGCACCGAATGTTGTACCCCGAATCCGCGCCGCGGCAGCAGCTTCCGTGGGTCGCCAGCAGATAATACCAGCCGTCGTGATACATCATGTCGGAAGCTTCGCAGTTGATGGCGAGGTCTCGCGGCTGGTCGTTCGGGTCCTTGCGCTTGCCCGTCTTGGGATCGAGCTCCACCTGTCGGATATAGCCGAAGTACGAGCCGTAGGTTAGCCAGAGCTTGCCGTCGGCGGGATCGAGAAACACGCCCGGATCGATGGCATTGCAATCCTCGATGCCATCCGATGACGCCACCACCCCGCCTTCCTCCCACTTATAGTCTGGCGATTCCGGATCGAGGCTCTTGCTCGAGATCATGTTGATCGCGGCTTTCGGCTGCGCGCCAATATTCGCGGCCACGTAGACGTAGTACCGGTCGCCGATGTGTATCACGTCGGGCGCCAACCCGCGGCGGGGGAGTGTCGTCCCCCGACGCCAGGTCCAGCCGTCATCCGAGACCAGAGCATTGCCGCCGGTGCCATAGGTGTAGAACTTCCCGTTGCACATGGCGATGGTGGAGGGGTCGTGGATGCCGGGTTGGCCGTCCACAGCCAACGCAATCGACCCCACCACAAGAGCAACTGCCAGGAGAGCGTATTTCATATGTCACTTCGATTGCGGTCGAGGCCTCCCGCCGGGCGACGTCCACCCTGTCGGCGGATCGTACTCCTTTCGGGTGCTGATCTTGTCCGCCATCGGAAAATTCTCATGGCTACACCTTCAGATCCCAACCCTTACGCAGGAACGGCTTCAGCAGCTTGTTGGCTTCATCGCTATTGCTGAAGCGGCGCTTGTTCGCGTCCCACATCAGCTTTCCAGGAACGCGCAGCGCGATCGCGCCCAGCGATAGCCACTCGATATACTTCGTCGCCACCGCGAAGTCCGACACGCCCGGCGCGCCGCCCTTGCAGGCGCGAATCCAATCCTGCTGATGATTGATGCCGCGCTGTAACAGTTGAGGCGGCAACTTGTAATCCGCCCATCGCGACGCCGGCAACAGCCAGACACCTTCGCCGCGCGACGTCGTCGCCATGTAGCCTTTCGATCCGACGAACACTGCTCCGTTGCCCGGCGCGCGCATCTTCGGATCGCTCGACATGCCCGGAGGCAGTCCGCGGCCGCCGCCCGGAAAGCCCGCCCCACCCGGTCCTCGACCGCCGCCCGGTCCGCGTCCCGCGCCCGGAGGAGGTCCGGCCAGAGCAGCGCCGCCGCGACCCATCGGCTTGCCATCCGCCGTGAGTTGTGTGCTCACTAGCATCATGCCGTCCCCGCCCTGCACGAATGGGCGACCCTTCTCCGTCAAATTATTCATCGCCGGGAAGAGACGTTCGCCCTCTTTCATGTCCGGAGGATCCTGGAAATCGCCGCGCATATTCTGGTACGTGTGCACCGTGACCGGCGGGAAGTTGCCGCGTGCCGGGAACTCGAATACGATGTGCGCGCGCAGCGGCCACACCCAATTGTTCTGGCCCTCGACGAACACGCACTCGATGCTCGTCGGGCTCGCTTTATCGAGCTGCAGCGCCAGATGTGCCGGTCCCAGATTGTGTACCAGCCAGTCGCCCAACGAGCCGCCCGTCGAAAAGTCGATGAACGCACGCCACTGATTCGTCATTAGCGGATTGAACGCGCGCGTATCGGCGCAGCCGAGCCAGAGGTCCCAGTCGAGCGTCGCCGGTGCCGGAGTCGGCTCGGGCCCGGTGGCCGGGATGTTGGGTTGCCCGCCATAGATGCCGCCGGTGAACGAATGTACTTCCTTCACATCACCGATTTCGCCCGACCAGAAGATCTCGCAGGCGGTCTTGGTGCCCTCGTGGTTCCATCCCTGATTGCCCATCTGGGTCGCGACCTTGTACTTCACGGCGGCGTCGGCCAGAAGTTGCGCTTCCCACGGCGTCCGCGTCAGCGGTTTCTCGCAGTAGACGTGCTTGCCGTGCTGCATGGCAGTCAGCGCGATGGGCGTGTGCATGTGGTCGGGCGTCGCTATCATCACCGCGTCGAGGCTCTTGCCCTCAGCTTCGAACAGCTTGCGGTAGTCCTTGTACTTGTTCGCCTTCGGATACTGCGCGTAGCCGCGCGCCGAGCGCTCCTCATCGACATCGCACACCGCGACGATGTTCTCGGTCGCCGCCGCGCCCACCAGAATTGCGGGACCGCGCGTTCCCATGCCGACGGCCCCGATGTTCAGCTTCTCGTTCGGCGACTTGAAGCCCAGCGCGGTCAAAGATGCCGTGCTGCCGAAACCGCGCGACGGGACAGCCCCCGCGAGCAGCGTGCCATAAAAGAAATACCGCCTTGAAAATTTACCATCGCCCATTGAGAGCCTCCTGGCTGCCTTGTATGAACATCAAAAATGTAGCAGATTTCAATTTGCGCAACCATCATTTCGTCAAACGCACGTTCGAAGCGATCGTACCCTTAGAATGAGTACTTCAAGCCCACCTGGAACTGCCGCAAAGCGCGGCTGTGCTGCGGACGACGCCGCCATACCGGACAAACCGGGCCTTTCCGCTCCGGAGAGGATGTTCAGGCTGGGCATCCCAGTTGATTGTGCGAAACGTCTGACCAAACAGCGCTGTCCCGACCCCCGCAGCAAAAAACAGACGCTCATTATCATTGTCACCGTGGTTTTTCGGCAGGATGCTGGTCATCCCATCGGATGACCGTTTGATGAACATCGAATCCCACTCTAGTTGTTGGATACCCTATCATGGCCTCTGCGCACGAACTAGGTTTGGTACAGTATGCGCACACCAAACGTAATGGAATGTTGAGCTTGGGTAGACGACTGCGCGGGCGGCTAACCGTTAGCTGCAGGCGTTAGATACCCCTCGGAATACGACAGGGGTGTTGTGTTATGATGCAGCCCGGGGCTTCAGGATGTGCGAAAGCGGCGCGAAGGGACTGGGTGAGTCCCAGATTCACGAGGTACGGACCGAACTCAATCGTCTCCTCGAGAGCGCGGCCTTTCGCGGAAGCAAGCGATGTAGGGAATTCCTAGAACACATCGTCGAGCACACGATGAATGGGCCCGGCGGCACGCTGAAAGAACGCTCGATCGGCGTCGAGTTGTTCCGGCTTCCGCAGGATTTCGACACAGGCCAGCACACCATCGTCCGTGTGACTGCGAATGAAGTCCGTAAGAAGCTTGCCCAGCACTACCTCGCCGAAAACGGTTCCTACCATTCGGTCAAGATTAACCTGCCGCCCGGATCCTACAGCGCCGAATTCCAGTGGCAGGCGCCACCACCCCCGGCGGAGGCTCCGGTCCCTGTACTGACTCCGGCGCCACCCCCAACTCGCGCACGCTGGTTCAGCGGTCCAGTGATTGCTTGCAGCACTGCTGTCTTACTGATCGCAGTGGCGGTGGTGGCGTGGCGGTCCCAAGTGGGCAAGGCGGTGACCGTCGATGCCAAATCGCCTACCATTGTTGCCTCTGCCGGCTCGGGAGCGCCGGTCAGCGGAGACCTTCGGATGATCGCGGGCGCAACCAATGCCTACCAGGACCGCAGCGGGCGAACGTGGGGGCCGGACCGGTTCTTTTCCGGAGGCGACGTCATCGTCCGTCCAGCCGAGAGAATCCTGCGGACGCTGGAACCCGATATTTACCGGCACCTGCGGAGCGGTGACTTTCGGTACGACATCCCGCTGGCGCCCGGCAAGTACGAGTTGCATCTTCATTTTGCCGAAACGGGATTGGCCGATTTCATCAGCACTGAGTCCAGTGGTGAAGGCCAGCGCCTTTTCCGTGTTCTCGCCAATGGAAATCGCATTCTGAGTGCGTTTGACGTCGTAGCTGACGCCGCCGGCTCGAATATCGCTGATGAGCGTGTCTTCAGAGACATTTCGCCAGCCGAAGATGGCTTTCTGCACCTTAGTTTCAACGCGGTGAGAAGTACGGCCATACTGAATGGAATCGAGTTGCTACCGATCGTTGGAGGGAAAACAAGACCCGTCCGAATCAGGGCAGGCTGGACTATGGCTTGGCAAGACGCTACCGGGCAACAATGGCACGGCGACTCCTATTTTATCGGTGGCAACGCGTTGGTGCGCAGTTCAAATCCAGCTCAGGGGGCAAATTCGATTTCGCCCGAGAGGGCGCTTTACACCAGCGAGCGCTGGGGGCATTTTTCGTACGCCCTGCCCGTCGCCGATGGCCGGTATCGCGTGACCTTGAAGTTCTGCGAAGGCCACTACGGACCACATAACACCGGCGCGGGCGGCGTTGGGAGTCGCATTTTCGACGTCTATTGCAACGGCGTCGCCCTAATGCGGAGCTTCGACATCATGAAGGAGGCTGGCGGTGAAGGCCGGCCCATCGACCGCACATTTTCCGGTATCCGCCCCAACGCACAAGGCAAGATTCTCCTCACTTTCGTTCCGACCGCGGGAATGGCCTGCGTGAACGGCATTGAAATCGTCGAAGACGCGAGATGATGCTCTTCCCCCGCTGATAGCGTGGGGTTAAGAGGCATTCCTAACCGTACCAAACCTAGTTCCGCCGGTCGGCGCGTGGTAGCGTAACTCCAAGTCAGAGCGGAGTTGTGTCTCGATGCTCGCTCTACTTCGAGGGATGGCGGCTACTCTGAATCCACAACTCGAAATGGTCGCGCTCGACGCGTTCCCGTTACGGGCGCCGATTTCGAAGCGTACGTACACGTGCCTCCGGCTGCGCTCGCGGTCGGGAGCTACAGGTTACGGAGAAGGTCCGCGCATCGCGGCGCCGCACCTCATCACGCTGCGTGGGGCCATTCAAGGCAAGGATGCCACCGCTCGCAATCAGACGCTGGCGCCGAACATCCCCTCCATCTCGATGGCGCCGCCTGCCTGCGAGGGACCCATCGGCATGCTCGCCTCGCTGCATGTAGATGCGTCGATTCCCACCTTCCTGATTCACGAATGCTGCGGCCAGGCAGTGAATGGCAAGGATCCATTGCCCGAGAAGCCTGGTCTGGGATACCCGTTCGCTGGAACGCGGCCCCTGGGGGAGAGTGTTCCACACGGACGGCTCGGTCGCGGAGTGGTATCTGAATAGTCGGGAGCTTCTAATGAAAAATACGATTCTGAGTCTCGCTCTTGTCACTGTCTTCCCGGTTATCGTGGCAATCGCCCAGCCGGCCCAAGCACCGCAGGGCGGCCGGGGCGGACAGCCTCCGGTAGAGATCGACAAAACTCCACCAGTTGAGGACTTTAAACCCTCCGCGCTGAACCAGCCGGGCAAACAATATCCGGAGGTCAACTCTCAAAGGCGCGTGCGCACCATCCTCAGGGCGCCGAACGCCCAGAATGTACTGCTCGATATCGGCGGCGTCCGCTATCCCATGACCAAGGGTGAGGACGGCGTATGGAAAGGCGTCTCGAACGCTCAGGATGAAGGCTTCCACTACTACCAACTCAATGTCGATGGAGTCTCCGTTCCAGACCCCGGCGCCCAGATGTTCTATGGGGCGAACCGCTGGGGCAGCGGCGTCGAAATCCCCGCACATGACCAGGACTTCTATGCCATGAAGGACGTGCCGCATGGTCAATTGCGCGAAGTGCATTTCTTTTCCAAGGTTGCCAACGCCACTCTGCAATGCTTTGTCTACACCCCACCCGATTACGAGAAGGGAACCAAGCGCTATCCGGTTCTCTATCTGCAACACGGCGCCGGTGAAGATGACCACGGCTGGGGCGCGCAGGGTCACGCTGGTAGGATCATGGACAACCTGATCGCGGAAGGCAAAGCCAAGCCATTCCTCATCGTGATCGGCAACAGTTATCTCGTAACCG